>CALSSN010000031.1 GCA_943789025.1 uncultured Verrucomicrobiales bacterium | reverse complement strand
CGGCCTTCGGCTATGACTACCTCGAAGCTCTGACAAAAGTCTCCCCTACAGACGTGCAAAGAGTGGCGCAGACCTACCTCCTCGAGTCCAACCTGAGCGCCACCTCTTTGAGCCCGAAAGGATCTCTTCCCGCCCGCCAGAAGAGGCGGGGGACCGCTTCGAAGGCGGCTGCAGGCACTGGCACGAGCACAGGAAATGACCAGGCCGAAGAAATCCTGACGCTCGACAACGGCCTCACCGTCATCATCAGGAGCGACCAGCGTGTCCCGCTGGCAACCGCTTTTCTCACCTTCGGAGGCGGCCTCATTGCCGACGGATACAAGCGGGCAGGACTCACCCAGCTTCTTTCCCAGGACAATTCTCAAGGGCACCCCAAAATCGCTCAGCAGAGGAAATCGCTGACAGCATCGAGAACGTCGGCGGGTCCATCGATGCCCTCGGGCGGAAACAACAGCTTCGGACTAGGGATTGACCTCCTCGCTGTTGATCTTCCGATGGGGCTGGAAATACTCGCTGACGTGGCGCGAAACGCCTCATTTCCCGAAGCTGCCGTAGCAGGCGAGCGCAATTCCCAGCTTGCCCACATCGCCTCGGAACAGGAAACAGCCGGTAACTCTCGCCCTCTGGGAAGCACGGAAGAGAATTTTCGGAAAACTTCCCTTTGGCCGTCCCCTGCTCGGCTCCCCCTCCACGGTGAAGAAATTCTCTCCGCAAGACCTGCACTCTCTGCGACAGGAAGTCATCAGAGGCGAGAACGGGGTCCTCTCGATTGTCGGTGATGTCGACCTCGAGGCGACTCTGAAGGGTATCCGAGACCATCTCTCTCCTCTTCCTGCCGGCAGCCCACTGCTCCGAAACCTGAACCTCGCCAAGAGCGAGCCGGATACCGGAGTTCACAACCTCACCCTCGACAAAGAACAAGCCGTTCTTCTCATCGCTTACCCTGCTCCCCACCTGCTCTCTCCCCTGCGTCATGCCCTGAACCTGATCGACTCTGCATGCAGCGACATGTCCTCCCGCCTCTTCACGAGAATCCGCGAAGAGCTGGGCCTCTGCTACTTTATCGGCAGTGGTCAGATGCATGGCTTCAGTCACGGAATGTTCTATTTCTACGTCGGCACTTCCCCAGAAAAAATCGACCTCGTCCAAGCTGAGCTTCTCGACCAGATTGCGGCACTTGCCTCGACTGGGTTGGTTGAGGAAGAACTTGAAAGAGCCCGCAACGGACTGCTCGGAAGACGCGCAATCGGGCTGCAGAGCCCGGCGGCTATCTGTCAGACCATGGCTCTCGACAGTCTCTACGGCCTCAGCCATGACCACTATCGGGAACTCCCCGACCTCATTCGAGCAGTGGAGAAGAACGAAATCCGAGAAGTCTGCACCGCAACTTTCGGAGACCAGGCTCCCACAATCATCAGAGTCATTCCGTGATAACTTGAAAGAAGGCCCTCTTCCCCGCGCTTTTTTTTGCCAAGCTTCAGAGATGGGTTATCATCCCTGCCCCTTGCTGATCTGACTTCGAATGTATTACCTCCTCCAGAAAGAAAAAACTGAAAGCCGGCCTCCCTGCAGTGAATAATCTGATCCAATGAGCCCGACTCCTTCGAAAAGCACCGGGCAACTCCCCGAAATCCCGATCACGGGTGATCTGGTCGTGGATGGCAAACAGCCGCTTTTCATCCTCGGGCCATGTGTCATCGAGTCTGCCGACTTTCTCCGCAGAATGGGAGAAGGAATCGCGAAAATTCGTGACGACCTGAAGATCCAGGTTGTCTTTAAAGCAAGCTACGACAAGGCCAACCGTACCTCCATCGAGTCATTCCGGGGGCCGGGATGCGAGGAAGGCTGCGCGCTTCTCGCACAAGTTGCAGCAGAATTTGGGATGCCGGCTACCTCGGATGTTCACACCGCAGAGGAGGCCACGATGGCGGGTCGCTACCTCGATATTCTCCAGATTCCGGCCTTTCTCTGCCGCCAGACCGACCTGCTTCTTGCCGCAGCCAAAACCAACAAAGTCGTCAACGTCAAGAAAGGCCAGTTCCTCGCCCCCTGGGATGTGACCAATATTGCCCAAAAGCTTCGCGACTCTGGCAATTCAAGAATTCTGATCACCGAACGCGGGGCTACCTTCGGCTACAACAACCTTGTCGCAGACATGCGCTCGCTCGCTTGGATACGAGAGGCTGGCTGCCGGGTCATCTTTGACGCCACCCATTCCGTCCAGAGGCCGGGCGGCATGGGAAATTCAACCGGTGGCGACGGCTACCTTGCACCCCTTCTTGCTCGCTCTGCTGTCGCCGCAGGCTGCGACGGAGTTTTTCTCGAAACCCACGAGGATCCTGACCATGCTTTTTCCGACGGTCCGAATCAGATCCCGCTGGCTGAGCTCTCCGATCACCTGCAAACCCTCAAGGAAATCCATGCTCTTGTCACCCGCTAGCGTCAGCATCCTGCTCCACACAGCGTCGAGGATCATCCGTGTCGCAACTACCGGCTTGCTCCTGCTCTTTGCGGTCGCACACATACAAGCAGATGAAGAGAAAAAAACAGAAGAACCAGCAGCTGAATCGACCGACGAGACACAAAACGCTGCCTCAGGACTCATCGCTCTCGCCAAATTCATTCCCCTCGGACAAGAGCAAAAATCCGTCGTCATCCCAAGCTACAACGAATCCAGGCTCAGTGCGCTCATCCGTGCAGCCAGCATGAAGCGAATCGACGATAAGCACCTCGCCCTCACGGAGATGGTTATCACCACCTACGATGTACAGGGAAACGAAGCGATGGTAGTTACCATGCCTACCGCTGTTTATGACCTCGAGTCGAGTATTCTAGAAAGTTCCTCCCGCAGCCTCGTATCCCGGTCCGACTTTGACCTTGAGGGCGACAAGATGCTCTACGACAGCACCCAAGGGGCCGGCCGTATGGAAGGGAACGTAAAGATGATTATCAACGACAGCTCTTCCCTGCAGTTCGGAAGCGACCGGGAAAGCCCGAATACGTCTGAAGAAACACAACCATGAGCGACCCGAGAAAAAATCACCAAAACCGCAAAAGCAAGGCCCAGCATCGGTCCTTGCCCCGAACTATCCATCTTGCGCTTCTCATCTTCCTGCTTACCCCGTGCCTCGCAATAGCCCAGAGCAAAGGAGGCCAAGCTGGCAGACTGAGCAAAGCCCTGAGCGCCCTCAACAAAGCTCAGAAGCGTTACGAGAACGACAGCAGCATTGCGGAGGCCCGAAAATTTTCTGGGGATACTGACCTCAGCAAGAAGTTACAGCGAGCTGCTACACGGCCCCGGGACCCTGAGCCCTCTCCAGAAATGAAGGCTCGAAACGAAAAGGCCGAAGCCATGCTGAAAAAAGCCGAAGCTAACCTTTCCGAAGAAGGGCTGCGCCGCCTGCAAAGAAAGGCGCCCATCACTGCCCAGGTATCAGCACCCACCCTCAAGGCAAAACGAGCCCCTCGGGTCGCCCTGAAAGAGAAAGACAAGACAATTATCAAGACCGGCCCGGAGGGGACAGGAATCTTTGATGGTACAAAGAATCTCGCTATTTTCGCCGATGAAAGCGACGGGGTTGTGCTCGACAATGCACGCATCAATATCACCTGCGAAGAACTTGAGGTTCACTTCAAAGAAGACTCCACGCCTCCCTCGGAAACTGAAAACACAGGAGGGGCCGCGAAAACGATCGCTGGAGGCAATAACATCGAGGTCGCTTACGCCCGCGGAAAACGCGTTATTCTTCAGAAAAAACACGCCGACGGCAAGATACAGATCGGCCAGTGCCGGGAGGCAGTCTACGACGGTAAGACCGGAGATTTAATCCTCAAAATCTGGCCACAGATCCAAGAAAACGAACACCTTATTATCGCCACCGCAGCCAGCACCAGGATCATCATCCTTCCTGACGGCCGCCTGAAGTTTGTCGGCCCGACAGAAACCAGAGTCAGCAACGAATAACTCCCTAGCGCTACAGACTCCAGGCCACCTGACGATGAAGAAGCCCACCAAAAAGAAAGTTCCGCGCTCCAGAACGCAGCGGAAAACACCTAAGAAGCGCGCTGCAAAACGTTCTGCTGCAAAGAAAACACTTACAAAAGAAAGCATTCCTGAGCAGAGCATTCCCGAGCAGAGCATTCCCGAGCAGAGCATTCCCGAGCAGAGCATTCCCGAGCAAGATGTTCCCGAGCAGAGCATTCCCGAGCAGAGCATTCCCGAGCAGAGCATTCCCGAGCAGAGTGTTCCCGAGCAGAGTGTTCCCGAGCAGAGCATCCCGGAGGAAAACGTTTCTGAGCAGGTTTTTTTCGAGGAGAGTATCCCAGAGGAAAACCTCTCGGAACAGGTTCTTTTCGAGCAGAGTATCGTGGAGCAAGGTGCTCCCATACAGCAGGGCGCTCCGCAATATTCGACGCACCAGCAATCTGTCCCGGCGGAGGAACCAGATCTCAGGCCGGAGAATTTTCTTCTTCGCACTGAGGATCTACGAAAGGTCTATGACGGCCGCGCCGTCGTAAAAGACGTCGCCATCACTGTCCGACCCGGAGAGATAGTGGGTCTTCTTGGCCCGAACGGCGCAGGCAAGACAACTTCTTTCTACATGATCGTCGGGTTGGTGCCCCCCAACGGTGGAAAAGTTTACTTCAACCAGCAAGACGTAACCACCCTCCCCATGTACCAGCGTGCCCGACTCGGCATGGGCTATCTTCCCCAGGAAGAGTCAATTTTCAGAAAGCTCACTGTCCGAGAAAACATCATGGCGGTCATGGAGACCATGAACCTGAGCCGGCGAGAAAGAAAAGAGCGCTGCGACAATCTCCTCGAGCACTTCGGAATCGCCCATGTCGCAAACAACATTGCCCTCACTCTTTCCGGTGGAGAAAAACGCAGACTTACCATCGCTCGCTCGCTTGTCACCGAGCCACAACTCCTGATGCTCGACGAGCCTTTTTCCGGAGTCGATCCCATTGCAGTGGGAGAGATCCAGGACATCATCACCAAACTCAAAGACGTGGGGCTCGCCATTCTGATCACCGACCACAACGTCCGAGAGACCCTCGCCATTGTCGATCGCGCCTACCTCATCTTCGAAGGAAGCGTGGAACGTGAGGGAACCCAGGATTTTCTCGTCAATGACCCCGTCTCCAGAGAACTATATCTAGGCGAGCGCTTCTCCATGTAGTATAGTAATCATTCATAGAAACCGTAAAAATCCGGATAGAACATGCAGAGACGCAGCCGGATCCAATCAACAGAAATACAAAAAACCAAACCGGAACAGATGCAGATATCAAACGTCAACCTGCCCATCACTGTCACAGGACGCCACGTAAGCGTCACCGAAGCCATGCGTGACTACGCCACCAAAAAAGTGGAAGGACTTCATCTTGATTATCCAAAAATCATCGAAGCGAAAGTGATCCTTGATGTCCAGAAGCACGGCCAGATCGCGGAAGTTATTCTTTTCTGTGCCAACCATATCCAGATCGAGGCAAAGACTGAAACCCCTGACATCTACAGCGCCATCGACGAAACCATCTCCAAAGTGGCACGTCGCATGCGTAAGCATAAGACGAGACTCCTTAAAAAGCATCGGCCTCGTGAACACGACATCCGCCACATCCACGAGCATGTGTTTCAAGGTGATCTCGCTGAACTCGATGAAGGCCACCCGCAAGAAGAGGAATCACCGGAGGTCGAACCACTGGTCATTCATGAAGACAACTATCGGATTCGTCCACTCTTTCCGGAAGAAGCGATCATGGACATGGAACTCAGCGAGCGCCCTTTCATTGTCTTCAACAATGCAAAAACCAACAATCTCAGCATTCTCTATCGTCGTGAAGACGGCGACTATGGGATGATCGAGCCCTAAACCGGAACTCCTTCTTTCAGCGCCGAGCTATTTCGCTGGCCTCGCTGGCCTCGCTGGCCTCGCTGGCCCTTTTGACCGGACAGCACCAGCCATTCAGAAGAAACAACCAAACAACCTGCAGCAGGACTTGGCCTGCATGTGTCGTTTGTCAGCTAATTCCCTCGGGCTTCATGCGCGCGGAGATGATCACCTGTTCGACTGCCGTCCAAATGGCCGCCAACGCATCCTGGGTATCTAGTTCATGTCCTCCGGAAACTTCTACCAGTTCAATCTGGGGTGCTTTGGTCACATAAGTCCGTGACGTATGCAAAGGCACCGTTTCATCGTCCAAACCGTGCACGATGACTGCCCTCTGCTGGAACTCCGGCTCCTCCGGATGCTGTGCGGCGTCTTCATAAAAACCATAGTGAATTTCCCGTTCACAACTCTCTGCGTGATGGTAGACCCGGAGCCAGCCACTCCTCCTCCAGTTCTCAAGCCCAGACGCCCCCAAACTGTCAACCCAGCGCCCCGGAAACCCGAACGCGGGAGCTAAAAGCACAAGAGCCTCTACCTCAGGATGCTGACCTGCATAATTCGCTGCTACCAGTCCACCGAAGCTTGAACCCACCAGACAGCAACGCTCCCCCCTCAAGGTATCTTCTACCACCTGCAGCTGGCCACTGAGCGTGAGAGTAGAAAAATCCCCCACAACCAGATCTGGACATTCCAAGTCCAAACCTTTCTCCAAGAAACATTGTCTCAGCCAGAGCGCCTTGCGAGACGTCTTACCACTTGAGCCAAATCCGTGGAGGTAAAGATAACGCATCAGCAAACAAAAAAAAGGGGGGGCAGAGCCGGCGGGAAGTAGCGAAGACCGTATTTTTACCTGACTCCTTTGTGAGAGAAATGGCAAACGCTAATGATATGAAACCCGTGCGATAAAACACGCTTCTGCTCGCATCTCATTGCTGATGAATTTGATAGCACTGCTTTTTACGCAGCGGAAAAAGGCCGCCTTCATGCTGACTTCTTCCTGGGGAAAAAGCAGCACCTCAGTTCCGCAATCTGCGCTGCGCCACCAGTCGATCGGCGCACCCCTCAAAGCAAAAAAGGATTTCCCTGCTCAGCTCCCACCGTGGTTGCGCCCCCATGGCCCGGGTAAATCACCGTTTCAGCCGGCAGGGGCAGTATTTTCTCTCTGATAGCCGCCAGCAACACCCGCTGGTCACCCCCGGGAAGATCGGAACGCCCGATCGAACTCTCCATCAACGTGTCACCAGCGAAAAGCACCCCTGCCTTCGAGGAATACAGACAAAGGCTGTCATCAGAATGGCCCGGGACATAAAGCAGCCCGAAACTCTCGCCCAGCACGTCCCAGACACGCAGTTCCTCTCCCAGAACCACATCGACCCTGAACTCCGGAACCTCGATCGTCACCCCCGAAAAAGCAGCAAAGAGCTTCGCAAGGCTCAAAGACTGGGAAAAATCACTGTGCGCAAACACCTGAACCTCCCACTCTTCAACCACCGCTGCCGCATCCATCGTATGATCAAAGTGCTGGTGAGTTAAAAACAGGACATCCGGGTTGAGCCTTTCTTCGCGAAGCCACGTCACTGCCCCTTCTGGCGCATCGACCAGCACCTTACACAAGCCGGTGTCGAACAAATATCCATTTGTTTGCGCAAAGCCCCCCGTAAAGCAATGAATCCTGCTGTTCACACCAATCATTTGTCGAAAAAAAATGAGGGAACGGTAGACATTTTCAAGGTTGAGACGTATCTTAGCCAAGATTTAGTCTTCACTAAAACCTCTCCCTCATATGTGTCGAGTCATCAAACAATTTCTTCTCAAGGCGCTCTGCCTGGGTGCTCTCTGTGGAGTGGTTCCGACATCGAGCCTCCGTGCTGAGACCGATTTCGGTCAGGTATCGATGTATGTCGCGCAGATGCTTCAACAGCACCATTACGAACAGAAGGCGTTCGATGACACTGTCTCCGAGCGCCTCCTCGAAAACTACCTGAATTTCCTCGACTTTACCCATCTCTACTTCACCCAGAAGGATGTCGATAAATTCCGACAGCTGTACGCATCCACCCTCGACGACCGGGTGCTTTTACGAGACATCACCCCGGCCATCGAGATCTACCGTGCTTATGCTGAACGAGTGAAAGAGCGCTACACCATGCTCGAAAAGACCATCTCCGAAGAATCTTTCGATTTCACTGGAAATAGCGTCATTCACCGATCCCGGAAAGACGAACCGTGGCCTGCCAACAAAGAGGAGGCCGACAAAGTCTGGAAAGACATCATCGAAAACAACCTCCTCGAAGAGCACCTTTCCTCGCTCGCGAAAAAAGAAGCCGAAACAAAACGCCTCAAGAAAGCGAAAGAGACAGAATTGAACGCAGACACAGCTGGTGCACAGGCACCGAATGCTCCCGAAACCGAAGCCATCGTAGACGCGGAAAATACCACTGACGACGAAAGTAGCAAAGGCGCAGAAAAAGAAAACAAGCCAGATAAAGACGACAAGGAATTATCTCCCGGAGCGCAGATTCTCAAACGCTACGAACAAGTCCTCAAAGACCTGGACGATACCGACGAAGAAGAAATCGCGAACTTTTTTCTCTCTTCGCTCGCCGAAGCCTATGATCCCCACTCGGACTACTTCAGCCAGTCTGAACTGGAAAACTTCGAGATCGGCATGAAAAACGAACTTATCGGCATCGGTGCGTTGCTTTCAAAGGACGATGAAGGTGCTGCTGAGATTCAAGGGCTCGTTGTGGGAGGACCTGCGGACAAAGCGAATGAACTCAAGCCGTTCGATCGCATTATCGCTGTCGGGCAAGGACTGGAAGGCGAGATGGTCGACATCACCTTCATGAAGCTCCAGAAAGTGGTCGAGATGATCCGCGGAAAAGAGGGCACTACCGTCCGGCTCAAGATCAACCCTGCTGATGCTGACGATCCGAGCTTTTCTACTGAAATCCTCATCACGAGAGAAACGGTCAAACTCAAAGACAAACTCGCTAATGGAGAACTCATTGAGTTCCCCCGATCCATTGAGACCCCGGATAACAAACGCCGCATAGGCTGGATCAATCTCTCTTCCTTTTACGCCGATATGGAAGGCGGCACCACCAGCACCACGACGGACATCCGCAAAATTGTCGAACGCCTCAAAAAGGAAGGGGTCGAGGGAATGGTTCTCGACCTTCGAAACAATCCGGGGGGCTCACTTGAAGAAGCAATCAATCTCACTGGTCTCTTCATTGAACGTGGACCGGTCGTCCAGCAGAAAGACTGGATCGGCGACACCTCTTTTCGAAGTTCACGCGCAAACAAGCCGGTCTACGATGGCCCACTCGTCGTCCTGATCGACCGCTCCAGTGCTTCGGCGAGTGAGATCCTGGCGGCGGCTCTCCAAGACTATCAGCGCGCCGTCATTGTCGGTGAGTCCTCTTCGTTTGGGAAGGGTACCGTGCAAACGGTCATGCCCGTCAATCGCTACATGCCCTTCTTCAGCGACCGGGAGCGAGCTGGAGCTCTCAAAGTCACCATCCAGAAATTCTACCGAATCGCCGGGGGATCGACCCAACTCCGGGGGGTCGTCCCTGATATTATTTTCCCCTCGATCAGAGACGCTCTCGACATCGGTGAAGACGCTCTCGATCACCCGCTTGCATACGACGAAATCAAGCCTCTCGACTTCGCACCTTCAGCCTCTGCTCCCCTCCCCATCAGTGAAATCCACGCTCGCTTCGAAAGCCGTATTGCCGGGAACCGAGAATTCCAGCACATCATCGCCGACAGAGATCGCCTGAAAAAGCGTATCGACGAAAACTCCACGTCCCTCAACCTTGCAAACCGACTCAACGAGAGGAACAAGAACAAGGAGCGCCGTGAAGCGAGAAAAAAAGAACGTCAAGAACGCAACCGTGCTCTTGAGGCTGAGGGAAAAGCCGATCTTTATCAGATTTACAAACTCACACAGGACATCGTCGACCTCCCGGGACTCGTTTCGGCGAGTGAGTTCTCAGAGGAGGACTCGACCGGAATGCGCATGGGGAAAAACGAAGAGGATGAAGAAGATGAAGACACAGGATTCCCATACGGTATGGAACCTCAGAAGTTGGAGGCACTGAATATCCTTCAGGATCTCATCGACCTCTCGGCTCACGACCGGACTGCCAAGGCGAGCAATCATTCCAATCAGGGTGGCTGAGGACCGAGAATGGGCAGGAGCTAGACAGGAATGGCCACTACGGCAGATTCAGTTTGAACCAGCGCTCGAGCTTATCTCCCTGAAATCGCCCTGAGCTTAGCAATCACCTTGAAGAGCCTGCGATACGTGTGCCGCAACGGGCTGGAAAAGAGGGCCCAACAAACGCAGAAATCTATATCAAGAATCCTTCGCTGGCGCCCAAGCGACGATTCTTCGTGACTGCGCCCTGAGCTTTTCTTTTGACTTGAGTGTCACCTGATCAAGGAGCTTACAGCCCGGCAGGAACTGCCCCTACCCAATAATATGTGATGATCTGCGAGGGTTGGATTGCTACTTGCTTCTTGTCATCAGGCAGGCCACCCCAAAATTTGCTCTGATCAAGCCACGATGAACACAAGAAATCTGCCATCGATCTCCCCCTGGCATTCAACAATGCGATGACTTCCTCCCTTCCCGGTCATATCCTCGAGTTTCCTCCCGCGCAATTCCCTCGCAGACCCATGCAGCAGTTGCTTCATCAGGCTCTCCAAAGCCCACCGTTCCAGAGCTTCTTCTCAAATGCAGGGGAAAAGGACCTTGCCCACCCTGTTTCCATCTCTGGGATTGATTCTCCGGGCACTCCCTTCGCGATTGCGGTGATCGCGAAATTCATCCAGTCTCGGAACCCACAGGCCCGCCTCTGGACAGTCTGTGGCAACCCACGTCTACTCGACGCCATCGAGGCCGAACTCACAGTCTGGGAGACCCCTGCCACTCACATTCCAGAAGCAGAAATATCTTACGATATCAATATTCTCCCTGACCCCGACGTGGTCGCTGAACGACTCGCAGTCATTCAGCGCCTTCAAACCGCGAACCTGTCACCCGAATCCCAGGTCATCATTCTTTCTGAAACTGATCTCGATGAATCTGTCCCTGCCCCGGGGACGCTCCAGCGTGAGGAGTTGCGTATCAGTCAAGGGGCCAGACTCAACCATGCTGATTTCATCACTCGGCTCGAAGAGGCCAGCTTCGAAAAAAGCTTTCAGGTGAACGAACGCGCCCAGTTCGCAGTCCGTGGCGGAATTGTTGATGTTTTCTCGCGCGGTGCCGAGCTTCCAATACGCATTGAGTTTTTCGATGACGAGGTAGAATCCATCCGCAGTTTCAATATCCACACCCAACTCACTGAGGAACAGCTCTCAGAAACGGGCATCCTCCTCTCCATTCCTGAGAAACAAGCCGATCTCTGTAAACTACGCGACTATATGGGTGAGGACGACGTTGTCCTTGCCATTGATTGCCCTGACGAAGTCCAAGCACACATCCGTATCTCCAACAACGCACCCGAAGCAGCAATCGACGCAGGCATCTACGACTGCCCGCTCGGTGTCTTTGATCCTGGAGACTTTGTGCAGCAGGACGCCCGTCGCCAAGCTTTCACGTCCCAGGTGGCCGAATGGTACCACTCCGGATGGACGGTGACCATGTGTTTCCACAGCGAAGGAGAGGTCGAACGCTTTCGTGAGCTCATTGGATCAGAAATAATCGATACCGGCCACCTTCAGGTCGCGCTTGCTCCACTCCCACGCGGGTTCACCATGCCCGATGCCAAACTTGCCATCCTGAGCGACGCTGAAGTCTTCGGTCGCTACCAGACCTCCCGAGTGCGGAGCTCCTTCCGACGCGAGAATCAGCTCCGACAGACCCGCGCCAGCACGGAAATCAGAGAGCTCACTGAGGGTGACCTCGTCGTCCATGCAGAATACGGGATCGGCCAATTCCTGGGCCTGCACCCCGAACCCGGCGAAAACAATGATGCGCAAGACGAGGATGGCCGGGAAGTGATCTGGATTGCCTTCGCCAACGAAGCAAAGCTCTATGTCCCTCTCGACCAGGCTCACCTCGTTTCCCGATATGTCGGATCAGGGAGGGCAAGCCCAAAACTTTCCACCCTCGGAAGTATTCGGTGGTCGAAACTCAAGGCCGATACCGAGAAGGCCATCGAGGACTACGCGGCCAGACTGCTCGCGATCCAGGCCGAGCGTGAGACAAGGAAGGGGTATGCTCACCCACCTGACGGCCACTGGCAGTTTGAGTTCGAGAACTCCTTCCCCTACCGGGAAACCCCTGACCAACTCCGTGCCATCGCGGAGACAAAACAGGACATGGAGCGTCACGAATCAATGGACCGTCTCATCTGCGGTGACGTTGGATTTGGAAAAACCGAAGTCGCGATTCGCGCTGCTTTCAAAAGCGTCGTCGGTGGCAGGCAGGTGGCCATTCTCGTCCCCACCACCGTGCTTGCTCAGCAACACTACCAGACATTCCGGGAACGCATGTCCGACTATCCGATCACCGTGGATCTCCTCAGTCGCTACCGCTCACCCGCAGAGCAACGCAATACGATCCACAGCGTCGCCGACGGTTCAGTAGATATCGTCATCGGCACGCATCGCCTGATAGGAAAAGATGTTTCCTTCAAAAACCTCGGGCTGATTATCATCGATGAAGAGCAGCGCTTCGGGGTAAAGCACAAGGAACGCTTCAAAGAGATGTTCCGTCAGATTGATGTTCTCACTCTTTCTGCCACTCCTATTCCGAGGACACTGTATCTTTCTCTGATGGGTGCTAGGTCGATGTCCACCATCGACACGCCACCACCGAATCGATATCCGGTCAAAACAAACATTACTCCCTATGACGAACGCACGATCAAGACAGCAATCCAGCAGGAAATTCAGCGGGGCGGCCAGGTCTTCTTTCTCCACAACCGAGTCAAAACAATCAACGCAGTAGCACAGCGTCTTGAGGATCTCTGCCCTGATGCAACCACCATCGTGGGCCATGGACAGATGGAGGAAGGGGTTCTTGAAGAAGTCATGCGCCGCTTTGTCGGAGGCGAGGTTGATGTACTTGTCTCCACAACCATCATTGAAAGCGGTATCGACATCCCCAATGCAAATACCATCATCATCGATCGAGCCGACCGTTTCGGTCTCGCGGACCTCTACCAGCTTCGTGGTCGAGTCGGGCGCGGAGGAATCCGAGCCCACGCCTTTCTCCTCCTCCCTCAGAATCTCATGGGCACCGGGGATGCACGCAAACGACTCAATGCCATCCGCCAATACAGTGATCTTGGAGCAGGATTTCGTATCGCCATGCGCGATCTTGAGATCCGCGGCGCGGGCAATCTTCTCGGCATCAAACAAAGTGGCCACATCGCAGCCGTCGGCTTTGACATGTACTGCAAACTCCTCCGGGAATCCGTCGACCATCTCGCGGGGAGGCGCGCCACTCCGCCTCTCGCTGCGACCGCTCTCTATGCTGATTTTCTCTCACTTTCCGAAACCACCTTCACCCGGGGAGACTGCGGCCTCGTTCCTGCCTTCATTCCCGCAAGCTACATGGCAGAGGCACGGCTTCGAATCGCAGCCTACCGGAGCCTCGCCGAACTTCGCAACATCGCCGAACTTTCCCTTTTGGCAGAAGGCTGGCGTGACCGCTTCGGACGACCGCCTGAAGCAGTGGAAAACCTCCTGACCGCAACCGAATTAAAGCTCGTTGCCGCTGCGGCTCGCATTCAAAACGTCGAGATTCGGAAACGGCAACTTCGACTCACTCGCAACGGGAAGCCTGTTCAGATCGAAGGAAAGTTTCCCCGGCTCACGGCTCATAAAGATCGAGACTGCCTGAAGGAGGCGCTAGACCTGATCAAAACAACCTGGCATTGAGCTTTTCCCTCGTTGACTTCGAATTTCCCCAATCCTAGCCTGTCTTGGGATTATCTCCCGCTGCTGGAACACCAATTATGAAGCGCTTTCTTACTTTTATTCTTAGCTGCTCTTTCGCTTTCTTGTCCCTCTCTCAAGAAGCCTTAGCAGCCGCGCCCTTGAATGGTATCGCAGCTGTCGTAAACGGGAGCGTCATTACCAAAGCAGATGTGAATAACGAAGTCATTGCGCAGCGACAGTCTCTCATCAGGAATTTCGGAAACAATCCGACTCTCCTCAAAGAAAAGGTCGAGCAACTCAGGAGAGAAGCGCTCGATGCCCTCATCAACCGGGAACTCATCCTCGGAGCCTTCGAGGGTCTGGGCGGTGAAATCAAGCCGGAGTTCGTTGAGAATCAGATCAATGAGATCATTCGGAAAAGTTACGACAACAACCGAGAGAAATTCATTGCTGACCTGAGTCGGGCAGGCCTCTCTCTAAAAGAATTCCGAGCGCTCCAGATGAAAAAACTGATCGCTCAGTATATGAGGGGGCAGCAAGGACAAAAAGTTGACCTCCCGACTTACCAGGAAATCATGGCATACTATCAAAAGCACCTCGAGGACTTCAAGGATGACGACCTCATCAAACTTCGAACCCTGAGTATTTCCAAGTTTTCCGGTGGTGCAAGCACCAGCATCGAAGACCAGAAGAACCTTGCTCAAGATCTGCATGGCCAACTCTTGAGAGGAGCCAACTTCGCAAAACTTGCCGTAGCCCACTCCTCAGACAGCGCTGCCACCAAAGGAGGGGATCGGGGATGGGTGACCCGTTCAGACATCAGCAAGGAAATGGCCAATGTCGCCTTCAAAGTAAAGAGCGGAGGCATCAGTGAGATCATTGAAACCTCGGGAACCTTCACCATTCTTTGGGTTGAAGCACGCAAAGGCGGAACAGTAAGCTCTCTGGAGGAGGTGCGAGACACCATTGAAAACCGAGTCAAAGCGGCAAAAGGAATAGAAATCGAGAAAAAGTGGCTTGATCGACTGCGCAGAAATGCCGTCATCAAAGAGTTCAAGTAAGCCACTCCTTCTATCGCTATCGCTACTGCTGCTGCTGCTGCTGCTTCCCGACGCCTGAAGAGTCGGCTTTTTCCCCCGCAGTCGAATCAACGGTGCTCTGGATACTTCCGTCACCAAGACGCGTCACCAGTTTCTCACCCTTCTCCACTTCAGCTATGGATGTGACAGGACTGCCCTCATTATCGGTGGTCATGCTGAAACCGCGCTCAAAGACAGAGAATGGTCCCAAAGAGTGCAGGTGGCTTGCTCGGGCCTCGACCCGGTCGTCAAGGCGTTGTAACTGTCCCTCTACCACGCTACGAAACTGACTGGCTAGAAGCTTCAGCCTTTCTTCCTTGCCTTCCATTGCAAGACAAGGACTCTGCCCTGCCAGGCGACCTGCCAGAGAGACAAGCACCTCCTTTCGAGCAGAAAGAGCGGCTCCCATCCGCGTGACAATCCTTTCCTCGGCACGATCCAAATCCTGCTCCAGATCATGGACGATCCTTTCCGGATCGCGAAGAATCGGGCTTTGACCGAGACGGACGATTTTCTCCTCGAGCTGATCGAGATGTGAATCGACTCTGAGCTCAATCTGCCTTTTCAGTCCTCCGAGACGCATGCGCAGCTCATTCCCATCCGGCGCCACTAACTCCGCAGCGGCACTCGGCGTAGGAGCACGCAAGTCAGCGGAAAAATCTGCAATGGTAAAATCGATTTCATGCCCTACCCCGGAAATCACCGGAATAGTGGAAGCAGCGATCGCCCGCGCTACTGCTTCCTCGTTGAAACTCCACAGATCTTCCAGACTCCCTCCCCCACGCGTAACGATCAAAACGTCGATCTGGGGAAGCTCGTTCCCCGACAGGCGGTTCGTCTGCTCGATCGCTCTCACGATCTGGCGAGAGGCTCCATCTCCCTGAACCGCCACCGGAAAGACAAGAACACGGAGCCAGGGCGCTCGCCGAGCAAGAACATGGAGCATGTCCTGCAGGGCGGCCCCTGAAGGTGACGTGACTAGCACGAGAGTTCGGGGAAAGGATGGAATTTGTTTTTTTCTCGTCTCGTCAAAAAGCCCTTCTTCGAAGAGCGCCCTCTTCAGCGCTTCGTACCGTGCTTGAAGAATACCCTCACCCTGCAGTTGAAGATCTTTTACGATGAGTTGATAGCTTCCTCGTGCCTCGTAAACCGATATTTCTCCGAAAGCCTGCACTTGAATCCCGTTCTGGGGAGCAATCTTCGAATTTTTCGCCTGACCGCGAAAGAGAACGCAAGAGAGCTGGGAGGAGGAATCCTTGAGAGTAAAATAATGATGCCCCGAAGCCTGTGCTCGATGGTTACTGATTTCACCCTCAACCGAAACCCTGCCGACTTCATACTCAAGCACCCCGCGAATCTTGCGTGTGAGTCCGCTCACGGAATAAATTTTCTCTGCCATCTCGTGCCCTGCTGGTGCTGAAAACCCTCACATCATAGCCCCATTGCCAAATGTCTCCTCCCAAAAATGACTGCCTGCAAAAGAATGGCGAACTGGCTCCTCCTTCACGCCAGAATGTGTGACCCATGGCAGTGCTTGCTCCTGCTGCCAGGATTTCGGGTTGCGCGCTGTGGTGAGGCACAAAAGTTGGTGGACAAACGACCAACAGATTACAAGGCCCCACGCTCGATGTGAGCGGCAACCTGAGGGGGGGCTCTCTCTCGACCACAACCAAGCCCACGGATTCCCGCTCAGGCTTCGTTTTTTTGTTTGATAAAACCTTCCTTACTCTGCGGCTTCACCGCCAGAGGCATCCTCTGCAGGAGCGTTTTTGTTTAAATCGACAATCAGTTCGTCACTGAAATCAATGCCACCCTCGGCATGCAACATGAGAGGAATCCCCAGCCCTGGAATCTTCGGCGAAGCACCCATAACGGACTTCTCCAACACAAAGCTGTAACCATCGCGTTCTGCCTTCGCTTTGACCAAGACCAGAATTTCTTCCCGAATGCCAGTGAACATGCGACCTTGGCGATCTGCCAAGGCTTTCTGGCGTTTTTGCCGAAGGTCCTGGAAATCCCGATCCCACTGCAAAGCCTCCTGCTGCTTCTCACGAAGTTCCGTCAATTTCTTTTGCTTGAGCTGTTCGTTGAGAATTGGATCTTGCGCTTCCTGCTGAATTTTATTGAAGGATTCTCTGAGCTTCTGACCATAAGCGAGGGCCTCATTGATCTCTTTCTGTGCCTTCGACGCCTCGTCTTGAAGCGTATTCCGAGCTTCTTTGAATTTATAGTATTCTGTGATAACGCGGGTCAGATCAACAACGCCCACTTTAAGTTCTTGGGCATGGACCTGGACAGTGGGAGAAACCATGAGAGAGGCGGTGATGGCGGCTAAAAGAAGGCGTTTCATTGTGTGATTATTGATTATCTTAAAGAGAATTTATAAAAAGAAAGTCAGGGCGGGAGGCAAAACTCCGCAAAGAATACGTTGAAAAAAATGCGGAATCCCAATTTTTCGGAACCTATCACACCTTTGACTAAAAGCGATATCCGAGATTGAAGTTGAACCTACCGCTACTGTCATTGAAAGCATCGGACTCCATAGGAATTCCGTAATCAAGGCGAATCATTCCGATTTTCGGAACAAAAAGCCGCACTCCAATTCCGTAGTTCGAATTGTAATCGGATGTGCTGTAATCGAAGGCATCCTCATTCACGAAACCTGCATCGTAGAAAACAGCAGCACGAATCCAATCCATGACAGGCGCGGTGTATTCCAAGGTTACATAACCTGATGTTCCCCCACCCAGAGGCTCTCCTGTAGCATCTTTTGGGCCCACGTCCCGGTAGTCGAAACCGCGGAGATTATTGGCACCGCCAAGAAAGTTACGCTCAAAGATGGGAACCTGATCCCCACTGTCCCAGCCATCGGTCACATTCAAACGACCGGCAATCGTCAGGATGGTATCACCGGGAAGGAGGAAATGCTGAGCAGCGCCTAGATTCACTCCGTAGACGTCGACATCTCCACCCAGAAATCCTCCTGAGAAAGAAGCCCCAGCTTCAATTTTATGCCCTTCACGGGGAAGCGTAAAGCTATCACGCGTATCATGAACGAAACTGAACCCAAGCTGACTCTGGAGGAAATCGCCCTCCTCCGCCTGAATTTCTGGCGAAGCCTCATCATCGATGTCGCTGATCTGCACTTCTTGAAGTTTATACTCTCCTTTCAAAAAGGCATGCTCGCCGATTGGCTTTCTGAGGAAAAGATTCCCTCCAATGTTCCTCTGGTCATACTCGTCCGAGAGGAAGAACCGATCCTCGTAGAACAAATCACCTCCCAGAGACAAGCGCCTGTCCAGAAACCATGGCTCAACCAGAGAGACCTGAAAATCACGACGCTCACTACCTACCTTCAAAGACATTCTAAATTTCTGGCCACCTCCGGTGAAGTTGGGGGGCGCCATGATATCAAAATTGGTCTGCTCCAGATCGAGAAAGCCGACCAGGTTGTCGATCGAACTGAAGCCAGCGCCGACATTCACTGATCCCGTAGAAGTTTCAGTGACTTGGATATTGAGGTCTTTGTACCCATCCTGCCCTGATTCGACTGGAAGTATGGAAACCTCAGAAAAATAGAGCAGACCTTCGAGCCGGTTACGTGAAACATCGATCAGAACCGTGTTGTAACTGTCTCCTGGAGCTACCGCCAATTCTCTTCGAATCACTTTGTCCTTGGTCTTGGTATTCCCACCGATTTCAATCTTGCTGATGAAGGATTTTTCTCCTTCATCGATGGCATAAACAATATTCAATGAGCGGCTTGCGTCCGGATCGACCCGGGGCCTTACTCGGATGTCCCCGTATCCCTGCGAGCCATAAAAATCACGAAGCATCTGCACATCCTCCTTGATTTTGGCCGCGGAGTAATATTCTCCGGTCACAACCTCAAAGCTCGGGACCACTTCAGACTCAGAAAAAATCGTCATTCCCTGCACCCCGACCGAACCCACGGTGTAAAGATCGCCCTCTACGATCTTAATCACGAGATCGACAGTGTCGTCATTTACCCGCTGACGCTCCACCGAGACGACATCTGCGTTCAGGTATCCCGCGTTACGGTAATGAGCGGCGACTGCATCAATATCCTTTTCCAGTTGATCATTATCAATCTTCCCAGAGCTGGTCAGAAAACTGAAAATGCCTCGGCGCCGTGTGCTCATCTGCTTACGCAGCTCACGTTCTTTAAACACAGTGTTGCCTTCGAAAATGACTTTCCGTAGGTAGCTCTGCTGGCCTTCGTCGATCGAGAAAGTCACCGCCGTTCTGTTGCCAGGCATCTCACCTGTACGGTAGCTGACTTTGACGTCTGGAAATCCACTGTCTCTGTAAACCTCAAGTATTGCCGTTCTACCTTCCTGAAATTGGGTATCCTCTACAGAATCGCCAATACTCATTCCAACCGCACGCGCAAGTCGATCGTCATCCACTTGACTGTTTCCCATAAACTCCAGCTTCCCCAGAGCGCCAAGAGTCTTGACCCTGACAATCAGCCGCACGCCACCGGCGACTTTCTCATACGATGTCTGAACATTCTCGACGACACCCGAGGCATAGAGCGAACGAATATCTTCGCTCCCAGTATTATCCAGTCGGTCACCAACCTTCGTCGCCATGTTAGCGAGAATTCTTTCCCGAGGAACACTCTCCTGACCGTCATACTGGACAACAATCTCCTTCACGATCGGGGCCGCGGGAGCAGTGGCCCCGTCAGCCTGCTGGGCATCGACATGCGGCAAGGCAAGCACTAAGGCAGCAACGGAGATGACTACCCAGGGGGCTTTACTGAGAAGAGGTGATTTAAAACTACGGTTCTGGTTGCTCATGATGGGTGCTGGTGGGTCGATGGGAAGAACAGTGATACGTCCTCCCGTCGAGGTAAAGCCAAATTCTTTCTTTCCTTGGCATAAGGCATGCATCCCCCGAGGAAAAGCAGAAAAAAGAAAAATCATCAATTTTGAGTTTCCGTACCAACAATTTTCACCGCAAGGAAGAAAAATGTGACCTCTTTTTGCTTAGCCTTGCTTTCCTTCAACCAGCGTTCCCTCGCGGTATGAAGCTTGCGCATTTGCCTTGCTGACACTACTAACTCATCAGACAGGGCTCCTGCCACACACATCCCGTGAGCGAAAATTACTACAAGGAGATCACCACCGACCCACCCAGCGAGCTTGAGATCAGCCTCCGCCCGGCAAGCTTCGTTGACTTCCTCGGACAGAAAAAAGTCAAAGACCGACTTCTTCTCATGGTTGAGGCGGCGTTGAGACGTGGAGAAGCCCTCGGACACGTTCTCCTCTGCGGTCCACCGGGACTTGGCAAGACCACCCTCTCGAACCTTTTGGCAACCGCCATGGGCTCACATATCCATACCATCTCCGGTCCACAGATCGAGAAGGCTGGTGATCTTGCCGGAATCCTCACCAGCCTCGAAGAAAAAGACGTGCTCTTCATCGACGAGATCCATCGCCTCCACGCCAAAATCGAGGAGTATCTCTATCCGGCCATGGAGGACTTCTCGCTCGACATCATGATCGACCAGGGCCCCGCTGCTAAGACCGTCCGCATCGACCTCCCTCCCTTCACTCTAGTCGGCGCAACCACCCGCGCGGGCATGCTCACCGCACCACTGCGATCCCGCTTCGGTGTCACCAACCGCCTCGATTACTACGCCACCCCTGAGCTCTCCCGTATTATTCTTCGCTCTTCCCAAATCCTCAGGGTCGACATCGACGATGCCGGATCTATGGAAATCGCCTCACGCTCGCGTGGCACCCCTCGGGTCGCCAACACCCTGCTGCGCTGGGTCAGAGACTATGCTGAGGTCAAGGCCGATGGACGTATCACCTCCGAGGTCGCCATCGCCGCCCTGACGATGATCGAGATCGACGAGGACGGACTCGACGAGATGGACAAACGCATCCTCGAATCGGTCATCTACAAATTCGACGGCGGGCCGGTAGGCATCGGAACCATCGCCGTTTCAGTGGGCGAGGAAGAGGGCACCCTTGAGGATGTCTACGAACCTTACCTAATCATGCAGGGGTTTCTCAAGCGCACTCCGCGAGGTCGGGTCGCCATGCCTTCCGCTTACGCCAAATTCGGGCTTTCAGCTCCCACCGGAAGGGACACTCAGCAGGAACTTCTCTGACACTCACCCTGCCAACGATCGACTCATCCATGCCATCCGCCCCCTCTCCTTGAACCATGACAGACCAGTTGCAGAAAACCATAGACAGGCTCCAGGATGCAGAATACCTGCATGTTCTTCTCGAGACCGCCCCGGTGTATGGAATCTTCGCAGGACTCCTGCTCCTCACCGTCGCGCTCGGGATGAAAAATTTCCGGTTCCAAGCTCTCGCCCTGGGACTCATTTGCATTGCATCACTCACTTCCTACCCGCAACTGGCGAACAGAAAACTTGCCGAGCAACCGGTTCTCGAAGCAAAAAGTGCCGCGGACGGAAGCCGGATCAAAGCACAGACCGAATTACGCGATTCCAAGCAATGGGCTTACCTCAGTCTGGCTTTTGCTTGCCTCGTTACAATCGCGACCCGGAAGGCAAAAGTTGGCCAGATCATTCTCGGCCTGACTCTGGTTGGCAGTATTGGCGTCGGCCTGCTTTCCATCTGGCTCCACATTCAAGACACGGAAATCCTCTACCCTAACATTGGCAGTGGTCCGACACCGAGAGCCGAGGTCCTTCCCGAAAAGCTCCCTAACCTTCCTAGCAAACTTCCTGATCTCTCGAAAAAACTCGATGCAATTCTTCCAGGATCTGGATGAAAGCGCAAAGCAGATGAAGCATCCTCAACGAGACGGCCCGCGACCCGGGGGGATCGGATTCACCCGCATCGAGCTGCTTCTTTCGCTCACCATTGTCTCTTTTCTTTTTGTTCTTGGCGTGCTCGTGGCGAGGCGAGCTGAGGTCGCCACTCAAGAAGCGCGTGCGATTGCTCAGGCACGTGGAATTCTGTCAGCGTTGCGAGCCTTTGCTAACGACCATGACCAGCATTTCCCTGATGTAGCGCATGATGAAAGCCACGCCATTCTGCGCCAGGGAGTCGACAGAAATTCCCGTCCTGTCATTCTTGGCAATGATACTGCCACCGACAACTTTTCTGCCTTGATTGGTGGTGGCTATTACAACGAGGAAAGGTTCTACCACCTCAGTGACGAGTGTTACGCAACCGCCCGCCCTTGTCCTCCACCCGACCGCGATACCGCCACTCCAATCCTGCCGGAAAACATCGCCTGGGCCTACGTCCGTGGACTGCAAACTACGACCGAGGGCGCTCCTCTGATACCTGTTGTCATGACACGGAATAAGAAAAGCGGGGTCGGCCTCCGCTGGCCTGGTGAACGTGGCCGCGTCGGCGGCGGACTTAAGAACAAAATTGTGGTAGGTTTCGCGGCAGGATCTGCACGACTGATCACGCTCAGCAGAAATGGGATTGCCCGCGACGAACTGGGCAGAGACATCACTTCCCCGACCCCGGAAACACCCACCCTCGATGGACATAAAGTAAAGATCCTCCAACCCTGACGCTCCTCTGCGACCATGGCAAAGCTGCTGGCCATCTACATTTCCCCAAACCACAATTTCTTCGGCCACCACGGCAAAGAGGCCGGAAGGGCGCCCATGGTCTTGCTTGATGAAGCGCAATGCATTGCCGGAGCAGGGATTGAAGGAGACCGCTTCTTTTCGTGGAAAGACGACTACAAAGGGCAGATCACTTTCTTTGCCCAGGAAAGCTACCAGGCACTCTGCAAGCGCCTCAAAATCGATGACAGGCAACCGGATGTCTTGCGGCGGAACATCATCACGCAGGGCATCGATCTTCCTTCTCTGATCGGTCGTCGCTTTCGCATCCAGGATGTTGTCTTCGAAGGCAGCGAGGAGGCAAAGCCCTGTTACTGGATGAACCAGGCCTTCGGGGAAGGCGCAGAACAAGCACTCTCTGGGCAAGGCGGTCTGCGCGCTCGCATCCTCGAGGGAGGGACCCTGCGAACCGGTGCCGCCGAACTTGAACTCCTCGAATCCGACACCGGCAGTTGAGCGATGGGCACAAGCACGACGAAACCACCCACGCATTCTCATGACTTTGTCGCCGTTCTGCTCACCGGAGGTCGCTCCCGCAGGATGGAAAAAGACAAAGCCTTGCTCGAGCTCGACGGCATTCCCCTCTGGCGCCATCAACTTGAGGTTCTCCGCACGCTTTCTCCAAGGGCCAGCTTGATCAGTTCCCGGCCTGACCAATGCTTTTTTGATGCCATACCCTCCGACGTCAGGATCGTGCCTGATCAGACCGCGGACGCAGGTGCCTTGCCGGCTCTCATCCGCCTCCTTCAGAGTCCTTTTCCTGACCTGCCCAGACTCGTCACCGCCGTGGACATGCCTGGAGTAGACGCCTCGTTTCTGCGCAGGATCTTCCGCGATACCCCCTGCGAAAATGGCATCATCCTTCGGGATGACGCTGGGGAGATCCAACCTCTGCCCTGCCTCTTGACCCCTGCGTGCATCGCCCCGGCGAAGAAACTTGTAGCACGCGGAGAACGCTCCCTCCGAGCCTTTTGCCGAGCCTGCAGCAAACAAGGGATTGTCCGGGAAGTCACCCTTCCCGCACAGGACACCACTCGCATCGAAAGTCTCAACCTCCCAGAGGACTGGCAGCGCTTTCAGGAATCGAGGTGACAAATACCTGGGCCCCAAGCACCGTATCTCTGTCTGCCAGAAGCAGCGATCAGATCATGTCCTCCGAAATCGTTCTCACTATCATTGCACCTGACCGCCCCGGGCTGGTCCAACAAATCTCCGACCTCGTAGCCGAGCATCATGGCAACTGGCTGGAGAGCCGGATGGCCCATCTCGCGGGATCTTTCGCCGGGATTCTCAAACTGACGGTCCCCGCCGATGCAGAGGCTCCGCTGCTCTCGGCTCTCAAGGCGTTGGACGACGTCTCCCTCCAGATTGCGACCTCGCCGCTCCATGCAGGCGATCCCGGCCCGGGAAACCCCGAGGAAGCGACCACCTGCCATCTCGATGTGGTCGGCCAGGACCGCCCGGGAATCGTCCGCCAAATCTCCTCCGCCCTGGCAGAGCGAGGGATCAACGTCGAAGAACTTCATACCGCCATGGAAAGTGCAGCCATGTCCGGAGAACCCCTTTTCCGAGCGCAGGCGCGCCTCCGAATTCCAGTCGCATGCGACCAGGGTGAACTTCAATCCGCCCTCGAAGCGATCGGAGAAGACCTCATGGTCGACGTCCGGATCGCGTAGTAAAACAACCAGTCGCCTGCTCTCTCACTTCCGCTCAATCAGGCTTGACCCGGTCATCGCCTCCGGTTTCTCTACCCCCAGCATAACAAGCAGAGTCGGAGCAATGTCAGCGAGAATCCCATCGCGCATAGTCACTCCAGCGTGGTCTGCGCCGACGTAGATGACGTGGACGAGGTTCGTCGTGTGCGCGGTGTGCGGCGAGCCATCAGGATTGCGCATCTGATCACAGTTACCATGGTCAGCGGTAATCAGAAGGGACCCACCCAACTCGAGGGTCTTTTCCACCACCGCCTGAACACAGTGATCGATCATCTCAACCGCCTTGATTCCTGCTTCGACAACACCGGTATGACCCACCATGTCGGGATTGGCGAAATTGAGAATAACGAGATCAAAATCTCCCAGCCGCGAAACCAACTCCTCTGTCACCCTGGGGGCGCTCATTTCAGGCTGGAGGTCGTAGGTGGCAACCTTCGGAGACGGGATCTCTTTGATCTCCTGCCTCGGGTAGGGTTGCTCGATACCACCATTGAAGAAATAGGTCACGTGCGGGTACTTTTCTGACTCGGCGATCCTGAGCTGACGGAGACCAGCTTTGCTCACAGTCTCCCCGAGGCCGTCCATGATCGCCACGGATGGGAAGACAATCGGGCAATGATAACGCGCGTCGTATTCAGTCAAGGTGACATACTCCACTGCGGGAACCTCATGGGTCTCGAAGCCATCGAAGCCATCGATGAGAAAAGCCTCGGAAATCTGACGGGCACGGTCAGCCCTGAAATTAAACCAGATGACGACATCTCCGTCGCGCACCCGCCGGGAATCCGGCTCCATGAAAATCATGGGCAGCAAAAACTCGTCAGTCTGGCCTGCGTCGTAGCAGGCTCGCACCGCCTCCGAAGGCAGGCATTCCTTCACCTCGCCCTTGCCATCGACAATTGCATCCCAGGCGATCTTTGTTCGCTCCCACCGGCGGTCGCGATCCATTGCATAGTAGCGACCGACCACCGTGGCAATCTTTGCCCCGGAACCCGCAAGTTTTTCTTCGCATTCGGCAAGAAAATCCGCTCCGCCCGTAGGGGAAGTGTCCCGCCCATCGGTGATGGCATGGACAACCAGATCCTCCACCCCCGCGCCTTTGGCGAGGTCGCACAGGGCAACCAGATGATCCTGATGGCTGTGGACACCTCCATCTGAAACCAGACCGAGAAAATGCAGACGGGCACCTTTCGCTCGGCTAAAGGCTGTGTTGAGAACTTCATTCTCAGCGATCTCGCCCGAGGCGATCGCCAGATTGATTCTGCTCAGGTCCTGGTAGACGATCCTGCCGGCGCCGAGGTTGAGATGCCCAACTTCCGAGTTCCCCATCTGGCCAGCCGGAAGCCCGACGTCTTCTCCCGAGGCGCTCGCCGTCGCCATAGGAAAGGTCTCGTAAAGGTGGTCGTGGAACGGTGTTTTACCCAGCAGCGTGACATTGCCGTCCGCGACAGCGCCTTCTTCTCCACTGGGATTGATTCCCCAACCGTCACGAATAATCAAAACTACAGGCTTCGCCATAACGGGAGGACAGTGACCGATCACCTGCTGGAATCAAGCCCGAAGAGGGATCTCTCAGAGGAATCACTGGCCCTCTCAGACAGAGGCTTCGAGCGAAATATCGTCAATCGTCGGGAGGCGATCCAGCTTCACGCCCATCCTCGGCACGCACCCGATCAAAGCTTTCGTGTATGGGTGCTTCGGATTTTTGATCACCTCGTCGACCGGCCCGTCTTCCACGATCTCGCCTCGGTACATGACCGCGACTCGCTGCGCAACTTTCCGGATGATCCCGAAGTTATGCGTGATCAAGAGGAGGGACATGCCCAGCTCCTCCTTGAGTTCCGCCAGTAAATCCATGATCTGTGCCTGGATGGTCACATCCAGAGCCGTCGTCGGTTCATCGGCAACAAGCAGCGAAGGACGACAACAGAGCGCCATCGCAATCATCACCCGCTGTTGCATGCCACCGCTGAGCTGGTGGGGGTAATCGCGCAGACGCTTTTCGGGGTCGACAATTCCAACCCGGTAGAGCCACTTGATTATCTCCGCGTCCCTCTCGCGGGAAGGGATCTCAGGACAGTGGAGTTTGATCACCTCAGCGAGCTGCGTCCTGATCGAGAAGACCGGATTGAGCGAAGTCGAAGGTTCCTGGAAGACATAGGCGATCTCCTTCCCGCGGATACGGCGGAGCTGCCTCTCCGACATCCTGAGGGTGTCTCTGCCAGCCACCAGCACCTCCCCACCAAGAATCATTGCTGGAGGAGATGGAAGCAGGCCTGCCAGAGCGAGCGCAGTCACACTTTTGCCGCTGCCACTCTCTCCGACGAGCGCCACTCCTTCACCACGACCGATCTTCATACTGACATCCCGAACCGCCTTCACAAGTCCACCGCCATCGCGAAACCCGATCGAAAGGTTACGAATTTCCAGCAAAGGGTCGGTTGATTCGCTCATGGTCGTTCAGCTATGGAATGGTCGAATATGTTCGTATCTTAGCGCAGACTTATGCGCCCGTCGATACTCCGGTCAGGGAGCAGGATTCGGGAGAGATGAAAGCCCGCTCCCAGAATACCAAGGAGCAGACACGGGGCGAAAACCACAAGCGGAGTCTCCCACAGGGTCTCCATACCGCGCCCTGCGGCAGCCCCAAGAAAAGAGAGCCCCACTGAGGGGTTCAGAAACGCAACCATGGCAGGAACATAGAGCCACCAATGCAGCGTTGAGACCACCCACCCGGGGAGTGCCGAGAGCACAGGCCTGCGCAGCACTTCCCTCAGGGTCACCAGCCTGTGCTGGGGGAGACTGCTGGCAGCTTCCAGATACCCGGGTGAAAGCATTTCCGGAACCGTGCGTGCCACGCCTCGCGCCACGCGTGCTGCCAGGAGCACTACCAGGACGCACCGCGGTCCCCACACCCCAGCATCCTCAGGAATGACCAGAACCAGAAGCAGAAGGGCCATCGGAACACTCGAGACAAAATCTGCGCTCCCCCCCAGCACCCTCTGCATCAGCCGCCCCTTCACAACCGCTGCGGCAATTCCCCAGAATACACCGAGAAAGGCGCTCAACAAGCCCCCGCAAAGTGCCCCGTATCCGGCACAGACAGCTCTTCCCACAAGCAGCGCCCCGTAGCCAGCTGCCGCTTCAGCCCCTGCTTCGCCTCCCGCAAGAGATGCGCGCCCGAGGATTGCTTCCATGCTCAGAAAAGCCTCGTCCCAGCGCGCGGTAGGAAGCAGCGAAGAAAGAAAGAAGAGCGCAAGGGGTAGAAAGACAAGCAGGCCAGTTCCCAGACCGATCCGCCACCACCAGAGCCGCCTGCTCAAGCTCTCTTTGAGCCAGCCACCGGGGGGGAAGTCATTTCGCTGACTGTAGATCGGGACAGTCCGCCAGTGCTCGCCGCGAGAACTGGCATGAGCGATTGAGCGCAACACCGACACCATCATAGCGAGGACCAGAATCCCGAGCAGAGAGCCAGAAAGGTCACCGGTGAGGGCACTCTCCACCACCACCCGCCCGAGCCCACCGATGCGAAAAACCCACTCGATCGCGGCGGCCCACGAGAAAAGCACCGCCACCAGCATGGGCAGAGAAGCCAGGGTCGCCACCAGTGCCGGAGGGATGGCCCACCGCGGGAACACCGCGCGCCGAGACATTCCCAGAGACCGTGCGAACTCCTGCCTCCGATCCCCCACCGCACGACGGACCTCACCACGAACGACAACTGCAATCTCTCCCGCAGCCAGAGGTGCCAGACACGCAACACCGAGAAGATAGCGTCCGGCCACGCCGAGTCCTCCCCCCGAGTCGATGCATAAGTAACCAGGCACGGTCCAACCAAAATCGACAATGACCAGGTGAAGAAAAAACACACACAGGCCGAGAGGAAACGCTCCGAGCAAACCTGCCACCACGATCCCAAGCGGAAATGCCCACCAGTGATGGCGCCCCCAGACGAGCCCGAGAGGTACACCGATGGCGACACCAGCGAGAAGACCGACCACCACGAGCCCCACCGTCGCCACGAGAGGCTGCAACACAGAAATCCATCCCGGGAGACCAGCGATCCGCCCGAAGAAGAAATCCTGGAAGAAGCTCCAAACCGATTCTCCTCCCAGCAAGTCACTGGCCAGAGCAAACACGAAGACAAGCAAAAGAACCCCCAGAAACCATCGAAAGACATGCGCCATATTTCAGCTTCCCCCCTTCATTCCTGGCTCGAGATAGTCCTGCCACTGCCCCGACTGCTTGCCATCCACTTCGCTGCTATCAAAGATGACCATCGTGCGGAACCGCTCGAAGAGAAAATGCACCGGAGCCGTCGCGGTGATTTTCTTCTGCAACTCGGCAGCAAAGGCTTTTCTCTGATCTGGGGCATACGTGCGCCGCAGCTCCTCGACAAGAACATCCACCCGTGGATCAGAGAATCCGAAAAAATTTGATCCGACCGGCGGCACCGCGGCCGACGACCAGAGTTCTTCGACATCCCAGCCGGGATCGGGAGTCCACCCGAACAAAACCACGTCGAAATCCCTGCCTCGAAGCTTCCGCTCAAGCAGTTCCCCCCACGGCAGGAAGACCGGCCGCGCGTCGACCCCGATCTCCTGCCAGGCAGCTGAGATCTCTTCCACCAGCCGGCGTCTTACCTGATCCTCGCGGTTAGTGACCAATTCGAAGGAAAAAGTCCGGCTCGACCGCTCCAACCACCCTTCCGCACCGGCCTCCCAGCCCGCCTGGGCAAGCAACTCAGCAGCAGCTTTGGGATCGTGCAGGTAGGCGATTTTGCCCGCCTCTATACCGCTTTCAGGAGCAAAAATTGAACTGATCATACGCCCATTTCCGGCCAGTACCCGGTCGATGAGAGCCTGGCGATCGAGGGCGATTCCGAGTGCCTTCCGCACTGCCGGATCACCAAAGAGGGAACGATCGAGATTAAAAGCAATCAGATCCCACTCGCCTGATGGGCCTTGCACAAGGCCTGCTCCAGGCTCCTTCATAATCTCCTCAAGCGCTCCGCATTCAGGAAACACGACGTCGATCGCACCCATCTTGCGACTGGCCACAAACTCCATTCTCGAAGGTTCCGGCAGGAAGCGGATCATGCGCCCGCCGCGTGGAAACGAACCCACCGCGTCGGCCCGCAGAGTGAGCGAAAACCGGCCGTCCCCAGCATCGCGGAAGACGACTTTGCCACTGGAGGGGATTTCCTGACCGGCCTTCATCGGCCAGAGCCCGGGCGCCCCACCTTGCAGGTAGTGAGAGGGCAGCACCCGCACCCCGGCCCAGGCGACCAGTCCGGGCGAATACGGACGGCGATAGATGACCCGCACCGTCCGCTCATCCTCGGCATCCGCCCGCAGCATCTCCCTGCCGATTGCACCAAAGGGATGCGCGCTGTCGGATGCTCCTGCCAGCGCGTTGATGGTGAAGAGGAGGTCAGCAGCGGAAATCGGGGTTCCGTCCTCCCAGCGCTGGTCATCGGCGACGGAAAAACGCACCCACGGCTCTTCCAGCACGTCCGCTTCGCCCAGCTCCTCAATGCTCGCTGCCATCTCTTCGTCATCTCCGTAATAAAGCCGTAATTCCTCGAGAAACTTCGGGATCTCTCCGGCCACAGAGAGTTCATAGGATGAATCCGAGTCGAACCAGACACGCTTCACCTGACTCTCCTCCACTGCCTTGTTGAGAAAATGGCGATGGTATTCGAAGGCACCACCGACCTTGAGCTCGACCCGGATCCGGTGGATGGGAAGCACGTCGATGTCACCCAGCGCTACCAGGATTTCCGCAGCAGCGAAATTCGACGGGCGAAGCAGCTCGACTGAAAGGTCGCCCTGCCCGAAATGAACAACTTCGCTTATCCCCAGCCTCTCGACCACCTCCGCAGCGATGCCGTTGATGCGTTCCTGCGCCTCGAGGGCGGTCGCTTGGTCCGCGAAAGCGAAACTCAAGGACATCCCCTCGTCCCATAAGCTGGCGATTCCCGGAACGAGCTGCCCGTCGGTGTCTTGCTTTACCAGTGGCTTGAGAACCAGATCGCGGATCCCGTGGGAAACTGGATCTAATCCACGCAGCAGATCCACCGCGCGGGAATCTCCGTGGTAGACAGCCACCAACCCACCATCGAGAGATCCCGGACGCGGCTTAGAAACCACTCCCAAAGCGAGATACCCGAACCCGGCGACCAGCGAGGGCAAGGCGATGAGGGCGAATCGAAACCAGAACATGGAATGCCTAAGTCTAACCCAGAGAACCGGCCACGAGCAAACCGATCTTCCTTTCAACCTGAAAACTAAAATCAGTGATAGAAACCAGTTTTCCTCAAATGCACATGCGTTCTCAGCGAGTTCCAAAGAATGGTCCCTTCACTCATAGGATGAATGCCTCTCGGTGAGGACAGTCGAGTCTTGACCTTTTGAACCGGGCTTCAAGCGAGAGTGAAAATGGCAGCGTAGACAAGCAAAGATGAGCGACATAGGCGAAGCCAAATCTCTGGATTGTCCTGTGGGGTGCGCGGTTCCACAAGCCGTCCGCAGACCCGGGATCCATCGTCGCAAACTTCTCTGGATGACAATAAGTTGCGCCACCCCATTGCCGATTTCAGGCTTGAGGAAGCGCTGATCAATTGCTCCACCCGCCACATGGAATGGAATTGGATTGCAGTGAGCATCGCTACGCTCTGGGCTCGCTGAAGAAGCCCTTCGGGTTGCTGCCCGCATCCAGCGTGGCTTTGTTGCTCGTTGGTCGTGGATGTTCATCCACTTCCGCCTCGCGCCGTGCCACACAGAATGCGGACAACAATGACGGGCACCGCCATGAATCAGACACTCCCTAAATACCCCGAACAGCGAAAGTCGGGTTAAGGGCACCGTCCGAGCATGGGACGTAGAAGAATCTCTGGCAGACAGGCCTACTGATTCTGGAAACTCGCCCGCATCGGCGAGGTTCGCACCGACCCGTCGGGCATCAGCATATGATTGCCCGCACGGTGAAAATTTCCCCTCTCGGTCAACCACGGTTGGTTCCAGCGGTAGGGGGGTCATCTGGCGCCGATCGAACTCGGTAGGAATGTAAGAAACCGCATACTTCGGAGGGTTTTCTCCCCCAGTGAGGTCCTTTTCTTCAACTGGACAAAGCCAGTGCTTCTCAGATACCCCGTAATCCTTCATGGTCAGAAATCCACCAGCGCCACTCCTCTTCTTCATCCATGAAACCCTCTCCTTCCGGCGGCTGCGGCCAGTATCCATTTTCCTGCACGTAATCGTTGAGCGCATGATAGATCCGCTTCATGCGCGAAATGCAGACTACTTTCTTCATCTTCTCCTGAACCTTCTCATAAGTCGGCACAGATAGGACGAGCAGGGAGCCTAGAATCGCCAGGACAATAACAATCTCGGGAAGCGAAACGGCACGGCGGCAATTATCACAGAGAGGAAAAGAATTTTTCAGAGTGAAACGCATGGCACAAAAGCTTGAAAACGACCGAAACTTTTCATGGACAAACCCCAGCGCCTAAAGGCTTTGAATCCATACTACGCAGCAATAAAAAACTACTTCCAAACTAAAACATAGCTTTATCCGCTACTACAAGGAGCCCACCAAAGCTCGGATGCCACTCGCATTTGCTAATTAAAAGACCGGCGTTCAGCCCCGAAATATCGAAGGCAAATCATTCACCTCCGCCGCCACCACCACCTGTGCCGGCTCCTCCATTTGGGTTTGTCGTTGACTGCGGGTCCTCGACTCCTAACCCAGTTCCGTCGATCTGCAACTCCATCTCTGTAATTTGAAGTGGTGCACCAATAGCGTCCGTTCCTCCCGCCAATGGAACTAGAGGAGTAAAACCACCTGGCAGTGAAACGTAAGATATACGGCTGCCATAGACCTTGATTTTCACACGATGACCGACGTTCTCAAAATCTTCATCTTCACCTCCAGTGGAAAGGGAGCCGGCTAACTCCGTTGAGCTTGTTTCAACACCCTGCTCAGTTTGTGTGGCACTATTTACAGCCTCTAAAAAATTTGCGCTTGCACTCGTCTGGTCCGTTCCGCCGGCCTGCGTAGTCTGAGTCGCTTCCGAGGTCTTACCCGTTCTTATTTCCTTAAGAATTTCCTGCTGTATATCCTCATTGTCCGCGAAGAGTCGAGTGTCCGTCTCGGTGTCCAGAACCCCTTCCTGCCGCCCACGTTGGGTGAATGTGAACGTAGTAACAACGTTTTCACCTTCAGGATTCACACCGGTAATCACATCAATAGAAATCGAATCCCCCACCTCTATCCCTGGATTAGTCACAAGGACGACAGCATCATCATCAATCAGCGGGTCACCGTCACTTGGATACTTTCCTCGCTCGACTGTCCCCACACCAAATTGACCATCTAACCACCCAGCAGGATAAGTTGCATTTTCATCCCAGAACAACCCATCCGGACCTGGATTTAAAGCAAACCGAAACGATTCAGGTTCATACGGAAAATCTGGATCGTCACCGATAATTCTGAGTCTTTTATCTGTTGTAACTTCCGTTTCATCTTCACCCAGATTCAAAATGTCAGCGAAGAGCTCTGTGGTAACGTCTGTCGTAAGATCATCATCGAAGGTAACTACTGTGGTGTTCGTCACATCATCATCAAAATCCACAGTGTTGTTTTCACCGGATCTACCCCGCTCATTCGCCTCGCCAGCTGATTGGGATGCCAAACTCTGGGAACTCGATTCGTCCACTCTTGAATCAAACTCCTGATCCAGCTGGCCGAAAGAAATGCGCCACACCCTTCCCGGAAAAGCGCACGATGGTAGCCGTTCTCATCGACCCTTGCCAAACCAGTTGGCGTTGCAGATGCCGATGTTGCGCGCGGCGCCGCTGATGAAACTCTGGGCAGAACTCATCCTTCCCCGCCGGCACCGGTGGTCACGCTGCTGCTCATGCCGGTGGCGTAGCCCTCCTTGAGGGTTGACTGAACCCGCCGCGTTGCCCTGGTAGATGATGCCCCTTGTAGAAGATCAGCGAGAAAGCTGTAGAGCATTCGAGCCAGTCGCCGCGGCATCGCCGTCGGAAAAACTGCACGATGCCGTTGCCGTTCTTGAACTTGTAGATCGGCCTCGTACGTGCCTCCGCATGAAGGCCGGACGGGGTAGTTCCTGATCGAACGGGCCCGCCCACGAGGGCAAAGGCCTGCGGGCGGAATAGCAAGCCCGATGAGAGCAAGGAAAGGGAAGAATCTTCTTCATGAGCTGACAGTTGTCGTCATAATCAGCTCATAGAGCAAGAAAATTTTCAGAAAGTTTGCCTTCTGCCTTTGAAGGTATCGGTTGTAAGATAAAGGGCGGAAGAAGCCACCTCCTCCTCTTGATCATATGGGCATACAACTCCGGCTGCGCAAACCCGAAACACGAAGAGTTCCACTCGACGAGCGGCGCAGGCCATTTGGTCATGGCGATCATCAACCTGAATGACGGATTCGTTCTCGGGCGATGGCACCCTGGATGTCGCGGTGGCGCTCGGGCAGGCTGGTGCGGCCATCGAGGCCGGTGCCGATATCATCGATGTGGGCGCAGAGAGCGCCCGGACAAACCGCGGGCCGATCACCGAGGACGAGGAAACTGCCAGGCTGCGGCCATTTCTCGAGGGCTTCGAGGGACTTGTCGCCGGATGCTCCGGCCCCGCCATCGCCGACCAGCTCTGGCCCCCCGCCCTCTCCATCAACACGTGGCGACCCGGAGTGGCACGTCAGGCCCTGGCGGTAGCCGGAGATATCCTCAATGATATGAGCGCACTCCCCGACGACGAAAACGCCCGGATCTGCGCCGCGGCAGGGGCCACCCTGCTCATCATGCACAGCATCGGCGAGCCGAAAGTTCCGCACCGAGGGCAGCACTACCCGGATATCATGGCGACACTTTCTGAATTTTTTGCGGACAAGATTGCAATGGCCCGAGCTGCAGGGCTTGAAGACGACCAGATCATCCTCGATCCGGGGATTGATTTTGCCAAAGATGCCGAGGACAACCTGACAATCTTCCGGGAATGCGAAAAACTGCGCGCCTTCGGGCTCCCCATTATGCTTCCAGTGTCACGCAAGACAGTGATCGGCGAAACCCTCGACCTCCCCGATCCTACCGACCGGGACGCGGGAACCCTCGCCTGCATCGTTCGTGGCCAACGCGCAGGCGCTGAGATTTTTCGAGTGCACAACGTCGCAGCTGCAGTCGCCGCGACCCGAAAGGTAGCCGGGATTTTAGTAGGAAATTCTCCCTCCGGGTAGGCGGCAAAAGGCCTCGGGCGATTGGGTAGTTTTCAGCGATGGCCATGGCCATGGCGGTGGTGGCGGTGGTGGCGGTGGCGGGCGGTGGCGGTGGTGGCGGTGGTGGCGGTGGTGGCGGTGGTGGCGGTGGTGGCGGTGGTGGCGGTGGGTGGCGGTGGTGTCGGTCGGTGGCGGAAAGTTGTGGATGCGCACCCCTGCACCCCTTGCGGCGCCGAGCACCCACGTCGTGCCTTGTTACGCCAGCGCAAGGTTCGGGTCGACATCCTGCTCGAGCGGCGAGGTGAGCCCGCGGGCGAGGAGGTGTTCGGCTGCGAAGCCGATCATGGCAGCATTGTCGGTGGTCAGCTCAGGTGCGGCCACAAACAGCTTAAGACCCGCATCTTTGCAGGCATCAGCCAGAGACTGACGAAGAAAGCGGTTACAACTGACCCCGCCACTCATCCCCACTGCGGCAAATCCCTGCTCGCGAGCGGCAGCCAGAGTTTTCTGCACCAGCACGTCGACCACCGCCTGTTGGAACGAGGCACAGACGTCGGATAGCCACGAGCTTCGCTCCGCCGGGTCGAGTTTCTGCACCTGATAGAGAACCGCCGTCTTCAAACCGCTGAAACTGAATTCGTGCCCGGTCCCGAGCATCGATCGTGGGAAGGCGAAGGCCGTCGGATCACCACCCCCACCACTACCACTACTACCACTACTACTACTACCAGCGGCAGCCGCTTTTTCGACCTCTGGCCCACCCGGGTACGGAAGCCCGAGCATCTTGCCGACCTTATCGAAGGCCTCGCCGGCGGCGTCATCGCGGGTTCGCCCGAGGATCGCGTAGCGGCCCGGTGCGTGCAGCGCGACGAGCATGGTGTGGCCGCCACTCACGATGAGCGAGAGACACGGCCGAACCCCCTCGGGATTACCCAGAAATGGTGAAAGCAGGTGGCCTTCCATGTGGTTGACAGCCACAAACGGCTTGCCGGCAGCCAGGGCCATCGCCTTGGCTGCGGTATTCCCGACCAGCAGCGAACTCGCCAAACCTGGACCCGAGGTGGCTGCAAAGGCGTCCATTGCATGAATTTCCAGACCAGAGGTGGCCAAAGCAGCATCCAGGGTCGGGCGCAGCGCAGTCAGGTGACTGCGGGAAGCAAGCTCGGGAACCACCCCCCCGAACGGACGGTGAAGAAGGATCTGCGAGGCCACTTCGGAGGCGAGTACCACGCCATCCTGCAGGATCGCCACCGCCGTCTCGTCGCAGGAGGTCTCGAGGGCAAGCACCTTCATAGGCGCTCTCCTTCCCCGGTGTGCGCAGTTCGCCCACTCCACCTTGCTTGCTCAACAGCTGCACCCGCACGAGCCGCTTTGAACAGGAAAGCTTTCCCCAAAAGCATGCTCAGAGGGTTCCGAGAAGCCGCGCACAGCTGCCAACACCCGACCCGAAATCAAACTCTGAGAAACTTTATCAACTACCATGAAATCAAACTATGGGGCCTGAGACGGGACCGTGCGATGACAAGTTTTTTCTCGGCCTGAAATTTTCTCTCGAAGCTGCGGCGATCCCACAACCGCAGCCGCAGCCGCAGCCGCAGCCGCAACCGCAACCGCAGCCGCAGCCGCATCCGCGCGCGTTGGTTCAGAACGCACCCTCACAAGAAAGCAGCTCCCCATTCATTCATTCTTTTTTTTCTGAAAGAAATCTTCTGCTCGTTTCGTTGCGTTGACATGACCCGGTCCTCAGGATTTTTCGGGCGCGCCCTGATTCCGATCGCACTGCTTTTTTCCGCCTCCGTCAAAGGGGCAGATGCACGCCCGCCCAATGTCATCATCGTCTTCACCGATGATCAAGGTTACGGCGACGTCGGATGCTATGGAGCTCAGGGGTATCGCACTCCGCACCTCGATCGCCTCGCCGCGGAGGGCATGCGCTTTACCGACTTCTACGTCTCCAGCCCGGTCTGCTCAGCCTCGCGCGCCGCTCTGCTCACCGGCTGTTACCACGAGCGGGTGGGCATCTCGGGTGCCCTCGGCCCGGGCAGCAGAACCGGCCTCAACCCGGACGAAACAACCATCGCTGACATCTGCCGGGCACGAGGCTACGCCACCGCAGCCGTCGGGAAGTGGCACCTCGGAGACCACCCACGCTTCCTCCCCGCGAATCACGGCTTCGACTCGTACTTCGGTCTCCCCTACTCGAATGACATGTGGCCCTACCACCCCAACCTCAGCCACCTCTCGATCGAGAAGCGCCTGAAACGCTGTCCGCATCTTCCCCTCATCGAAGGAACCCGGACCATCGACCCGGAGGTCACTCCCGAAGAGCAACGCCAGCTGACCACCCGCTACACCCAGAAGGCCGTTCAGTTCATCCGGCAGAACAAAGCAAAGCCATTCTTTCTTTACCTCGCTCACTCGCAACCCCACGTCCCCCTTTTCGTCTCCGACATGTTCCAGGGGAAAAGTGCAGGAGGCCTCTACGGCGATGTCATCCAGGAGATCGACTGGTCGATGGGAGAAATCCTCAAAGCGCTCAAGACCTTCGGCATCGACGAACACACCCTCGTCCTTTTCACCACTGACAACGGCCCGTGGCTGAGCTACGGCGACCACGGGGGGAGCGCTGGGCCGCTCCGCGAGGGTAAGGGTACCTGCTGGGAGGGAGGGATCCGTGTCCCGTGCCTCGCGCGCTGGCCGGGCAGGATCCCAGCTGGCAGCGTCCTGCTCGGAGCCAGCCGCCAGCATCGACCTCCTCCCCACCATCGCCAGAGCAGTCGGCGGGAAACTCCCGGAGAAAAAAATCGACGGCAAAGACATCACCCCACTCCTCACCGGTGAGAAAGGTGCGAAGTCCCCGCACGATGCGCTCTTTTTTTATTACAAATCCAACGAGCTGCAGGCTGCCCGCAGCGGGCGTTGGAAACTCATCCTCCCTCACACATTCCGCACCCTCAACGGACACCCGGGAGGGAAGGGAGGCACCCCGGTTCACTACGACAACCAGACAACCGGACTCGCCCTCTACGACCTGCAGGAAGACATCGGCGAAACAAAAAACCTCGCATCCGAGCGCCCCAAAATCGTCGCTGAACTCGTCAAAA
>CALSSN010000030.1 GCA_943789025.1 uncultured Verrucomicrobiales bacterium | reverse complement strand
ACAGGCTTCAGCCAGAGCACGCAAGCGGTCGCACGCTCAAGCGCAGGCGGATCAGGGGCCTCTGGCGGCGCATCAGCTCTGGCGCAAGATGCGCTGGAAGCGCTTTCGCGCTACCCCACGTTTGACCATGTCGTCGAGTTGATCCGCGCCAACCGCGACGGCAAGCTCTTGATGGATGTTGAAGCTGGTGTGCGCCTCGTTGCCTACCAGCCTGGCCGGATCACGTTTGAGCCGAGCCCCAAAGCCCCCGCCGATCTGGCCAACCGCCTCGGCCAACGGCTGCAAGGCTGGACGGGCAACCGCTGGGCCATTACCCTCGTCAATGAAGACGGCGCCGAAACCATCGAGGAGCGCCGCACCGCAGGCGAGCGCGCCCGCGAAGCCGAGGCGCGCGCACATCCGCTCGTCTCCGCCGTGTTTGAAGCCTTTCCCACCGCCAAAATCCTGAGCATCCGCAGCGAAGCCGACATCGCCGCCGAAGCCCAAAGCGAAGCCCTGCCAGAAGTGGAAGACGAATGGGACCCTTTCGAAGAAGACTGAGCCTTACGCTCCTCATCAGTATCATGGCCAGCCCAGCGCTGGCCGAAGTCTGCTACAAAGAGCATCCCGACTGGGACGGCATTCCCGTCACCCTTGAAAGCGAAGCGCTCGCTCTCTTCCTGTCCCCCGCAGGACTGTTCCTTCTAGGTGCGCTCGCAGTCGCCGTGCTCTTCCGCCACGCCATGGGTACCGCCATTGTCGCGCTGCTCTGGTCGTTCTTCATCTCGTTCATCGTCTGGCCTGATCACACAGGCCTCCGGGGCGCGCGCATTTCCGAAGGCTGCGAAGCCCAGCCCACACTCTTTCTCGTCGCCTCAGCTGCGCTCTGCCTCGCCGCCGTCATATACACCGCGCGGCGCGAAAAAAGGCTATGATCCATGCACACATCTCCGCTTCATCCCGACTTCGGCCTGACAGTTCACGATATTGATCTGCGAGACGTAACAGAGGCCGACGGCCTCGCAAGCGTCCGCCTTGTCTGAAACGCGCGATCAGTTCTTCGTCGAAGCCCACCTCGTGTTTGAGCGCGCAGGTCAGCTGCTCATGCTCTTGCGCCAGAACACGGGCTATATGGATGGTCACTGGGGGCTCGTAGCGGGCCATGTCGATGCGGACGAAACCTTCCGCGAGGCCATGGTGCGTGAGGCCTTCGAGGAGGCAGGGCTCAGGCTCGTGCCCGATCAGCTTCGCCTTGCGCATATCATGCATCGCAAATCAGATAGCGAGCGCGTCTCCCTCTTCTTCACATCCGATTTCATAACAGGTGAGCCGCAAAATATGGAGCCTGAGAAATGTGCAGCCCTTATATGGCAGCCGCGCGCCACACTACCAGACACGACAATTCCATATATTCGCGCCGCCCTCGACAACATAGCCGAAGGCCGCCAATACTCAGAATTCGGCTGGTAGCTTGCCCCGCCACGCAATGCCGCCTATCTAAAGACAACAGTGACCCTCAAGGAGACAGAGATGCTTAAAGGACTTGGCCAGCTCGGCGATATGGCGGGCATGATGAAAAAAGCGCAAGCGATGCAAAAGCAGATGGAAGAGCTGCAAGACGACCTACACAATCTCATGGTCACAGGCCAGAGCGGAGCAGGCCTTGTCACAGCCACCTGCTCCGCAAAAGGCGAGCTCAAAGGCCTTGATATCGACCCGTCAATCTTCAACCCCGACGAAAAAGAAGTCGTCGAAGATCTGATCCTCGCCGCAATCAAAGACGCCCAAGCCAAGGCCAGTGAAAAGGCTCAGGAAGAAATGGCCCGCATCACAGAAAGCCTCGGGCTGCCCAAAGACATGAAGCTGCCATTCTAAATCCCCCTCTTCCTCTTTCTAAAAATATCCCGGGGGTCTGGGGGCGGCGCCCCCAGACTTCCCGCTAAAGAAAGCCCCGCATGAGCAACTCCAACAGAGATATCGACGCGCTCATTGAGCTGATGGCAAAACTGCCTGGCCTTGGCCCGCGCTCTGCCCGCCGGGCCGTACTGCATCTCATCCGCAAGCGCGCGCTTTTGCTCATGCCATTGGCCGATATGATGCACACCGTAGCCGTCACAGCCCGAGAGTGTTTGCGCTGTGGCAATATCGGCACGACAGATATCTGCGATATCTGCACCTCGCCCAAACGTGCGACAGGTGAGATTTGCGTCGTTGAAGATGTAGCCGATCTATGGGCCATGGAGCGCTCTGGCGTTTTCAAGGGCCGCTATCATGTACTTGGCGGAACACTCTCGGCGCTTGACAGCGTTGGCCCTGAAGATCTGCGCATCCCCCAGCTCGTCACACGGCTAGACAGCGAAAACATCACCGAGGTGATCCTTGCCGTCGGCGCAACAATCGATGGCCAGACCACGGCCCATTACATCGCTGATCAGCTTCAAGGCAGCGTTAAACTCACCTCTCTCGCCCAAGGCGTCCCGATCGGCGGTGAGCTAGACTACTTGGACGACGGCACAATCACTGCCGCCCTCAACGCGCGCAAAGAGATGTGATTGACAGAGCCAGCTCTGTCACAACGCTTCAAGTTCGCTATGCTCTGCCACAAATGGAAGGGCCGCCCCGAGGCAACAGGGCGGCCCTTCTCACTGATCTGATAAGGCAGTCAGATCAGCCGAGCCGGAGCAGGCGGCTCTCGTGGGCTTTCAGGCAAAGGCGCGCGGTATCGCCATAAGCGCCTTCATGACTGCGTAGCTCAGGGAAAAGCGAGAAGAGTTCTTCACGCGCTTCTTCCTCCACAGCGTTCAAGCCCGTGCCACCAGGGTAGAAGCTCTCGCTTGCTGCCCCTTCGGCATAGATGATCTCGTGTTGGTCAAACATGATATGAACATAGGTCACTGTTCCACCATGCACCTCGGTCACGGTAGACCCTGACGACGGACAGTCGATTAAGGCCAGATAGTGTCAACAAAGGCTGGCAGTCTCCCGGCCCAAAAGAAAACGCCCGCAGCATAGCTACGGGCGCATCTCAGGTATTTAGGCAGCCTTGGCGGCGTTATTCGTCGTCGTAGCCATCATCGTCTGGAAGGTTAAAGAAGCTGTCCGCATCACGCGAGCTGTCGTGCTTGTCTTCTTCCTCGTCGTCATGTCCGCCAAGCGTAAATGTCTCAAGACCTTCAATCGCTGTGGGCATTCTCGGCTCAGAATCCATACCAAGGCTCTGCTCGGTGCTGACGAGCTTGCGGCGCTCATCGTCGTTCATGACTTCGCCGCTTGCCGCTTTCTTCGCCGCTGCTTTCTGCACAGCCGCATCGAGCTCGGACTGCTTGCACAGACCAAGAGCAACAGGGTCAATCGGGTCAATATTGGCGATATTCCAGTGCGTGCGCTCGCGGATCGCCTGAATAGTTGGCTTGGTTGTGCCCACAAGCTTGGAAACCTGACCGTCTGTCAGCTCTGGGTGGAACTTTACCAACCAGAGAATAGAAGCCGGACGGTCCTGACGCTTGGAGAGCGGCGTGTAGCGCGGCCCACGGCGCTTTTCCTCGCCCACAGCCGAGGCGTAGAACTTCAGCTTGAGCTTGTGCGTAACACTCTCTTGCGCTTTATCGATCTCTTCCTGCGTAAGCTGGTTGTTGGTGATCGGGTCAAAACCCTTAACGCCTGTGGCCACATCACCGTCGGCAATGCCCTGCACTTCGAGCTCGTGCATGCCAACAAAGTCAGCAATCTGCTTGAAGCTGATTGTTGTATTGTCGACCAGCCAAACGGCCGTGGCTTTCGCCATAATTGGTTTGTCAGACATATTCGCCTCCATCAAAAAAACACGCGTCCCATACAACTTTCCCGTGCCCTTGAAGGGGCGAGCCTTTGGAAGGGCTCAGGTTACCGTTGTCGGGGAACTTGAGCGCTATATACTGGCCCATGAAACATAAGGAAAGAGTGAATGTTGTTGCGTGCTTTTGTTGGCTTTCTTCTTCTCGCGAGCGCCGCGGCCGCCAAAGGCGAGCGCACAGGAGAATTTGACTATTATGTCATGGCGCTCTCATGGTCGCCCAATTGGTGCGCCCTTGAAGGCGCGGCCAAGGGATCCCCTCAATGCGACACCAAGGAAGACCACGGCTGGGTGCTGCACGGCCTTTGGCCACAATATCACCGCGGCTGGCCCTCTTTCTGCCCGACATCTGAGCCTCAGCCCCAACGCAGCCTGACAAACACTATGGCCGATATCATGGGCACATCTGGACTCGCTTGGTATCAGTGGAAAAAACACGGCGTCTGCTCCGGCCTCTCTGCGCGCGCCTATTACGACCTCTCACGCAAAGCCTACGAGAGTGTCGTGCGCCCACCTGTCTTTCGCAAACTCAACAAAACGATCACGCTCCCCGCATCCGTTGTCGAAGACGCATTTCTCAAGGCCAACCCATCCCTGAGCCGCGACATGATCACCATCACATGCCGCGCAGGCCATATTCAGGAAGCGCGGATTTGTCTGAGCAAAGACTTGTCCCCCGTCCCCTGCGGGCGCGATGTTTCACGGGATTGTTCATTGAGTGATGCGGTGTTTGAGCCCGTGAACTGAGAAGGTATAGCGCCGCAGCTTCGCTGCATCGCGGTGGCGAGAGGGGCTTTGCCCCTCTCATGCTCTCCCCAGAATATTGTTAGAAAGAGGAAACCCTAGGCCACCTTCAGCACAATCTTTCCGATATGCGTGCTGCCTTCCATACGGGCATGGGCCTTGGCGGCATCTTCAAGCGCAAATTCCTGATCCATCACTGGAGCAATGCGCCCCATATCAAGCAGGGGCCAGACTTGCTCACGCAGCTCATCCGCGATCTTTGCTTTGGCAAGCTCGGACTGCGGGCGCAATGTGCTGCCTGTGAGTGTCAGGCGCCGCGCCATGATCTGGGCGAAGTTCAGCTCGACTTTAGGCCCCGTCAGAAAAGCAATCTGCACCAAACGGCCATCATCGGCCAAGGCGCGGATGTTGCGCGGGATATATTCGCCCCCCACCATATCAAGGATCAGGTTTGCGCCGCCCTCGGCCTTGAGCACCTCGACAAAATCTTCGTTCCGATAATTCATCACCCGCTCAGCGCCTAACGCACGGCAGGCATTCGCCTTGTCTTCATTTCCCACCGTTGTGAACACCCGCGCACCAAAGGCAGAGGCAAGCTGGATCGCGGTTGTGCCAATCCCTGAGGAGCCGCCATGCACCAAAAAGCGCTCGCCTGCCTTGAGGCCACCGCGCTGAAACACATTGGTCCAGACGGTGAAAAACGTCTCTGGCAAACAGGCTGCTTCCTTGAGGCTCATGCCTTTTGGCACAGGCAGGGCATGGGCGGCAGGTGTCGTAACATATTCTGCATAGCCGCCGCCCGGAAGCAGCGCACAGACCTTGTCGCCCACGGCCCATTCACTTACGCCTGCGCCAATCGCGGCCACTTCGCCGCTGGCCTCAAGTCCTGGCAGATCGCTCGCGCCCTTGGGCGGCGCATAGGCCCCTGCACGTTGCAGCGCATCAGGACGGTTTACCCCGGCATAAGCCACTTTGATCAGGATCTCGCCATGGCGCGGCACAGGACGCTCGCGCTCGGCCAGCTTCAACACCTCAGGCGCACCCGCCTCGGTTATTTCTATCACACGCATCGTCTGTTCCTTATTTCTTTACCGCACCTGGCATATCCATCATGGACCTGGGCGCGCGCACCGCAGCTGTGACACGGCCCAAAATGTCGCCAAAAAGCTTGTTCTGCCCCAAAGCGTGCTTGGCTTTTTCGATCTTCATAACATCATCAATGCGCCGCTCAAGAAAAGCCCATGTCGCCTCGTGCCCCTCGCTCGTATCTCCAAGCCAGTACAGCACGGCAGAAGAGTACACTCCCGAAAGCGTCGCGCGCTTGGTGTACCAGTTGAGATCCTCCGAAGTGTCGCCAAGCGCCTCCCAGATGGCGTCACACGTCTCCCAAATGAGCCGCGCGCCTTCGGGTGCAAAACTCGGCAAAGCAAAAAGCGTCGCCCCACGGCGCACCAGCTCCTTGTCTTCCACCGCCTCAAGGCGGTAGCGCACAGCCGCCGCCACGCGCGCGGAATAGCGCATCTCCTCCAGATCAGCCTGCGCCAGCCGCGCGAGCATCCGCTCATCACCGCGCTTGTGGTAAGCCACAGCAAGGTCCACGGCCCCTCTCGGGCAAAGCCCGTAGGCCAAAGCAGGCTCAAGCTCCGACTCGGCAACAGCCGCCTCAAAACTCGCCTCACTCCAGCCGTCAAACGGCACATGAGCAAGCGCTGCATCGAGCAATTTGTCTTTCAAATCAGCCATATTCGCCTCCTCCCCCCACACTAGACAAAACCATAGGGCTTTGCTATACGCCACCTTCCTGCAAATCCTTGCAACTTCAAACTAGAAAGGTGGTGAAAACCACATGCAGGTTAGTGTTCGCGACAATAACGTCGATCAGGCGCTTCGTGCCCTGAAGAAAAAGCTACAGCGTGAGGGTGTTTTTCGCGAAATGAAGCTCAAGCAGCATTTCGAGAAACCGTCCGAGAAAAAAGCACGCGAGAAAGCTGAAGCTATCCGCCGTCAGCGCAAGCTGGCGCGCAAGAAACTCCAGCGCGAGAACGGGATGTAATCCGTCCCCTCGATCTCAGAGCTACTCTGACACGAAAAAGACAATTGCCCCCGTAGCTTCGGCTTCGGGGGCTCTTTTTTGAGCGCGCGGTTAATGCGCGCCCTCAAGCCGGCGCATCGGCGCAACTGTGGCCTGCACAACCTTGCCCAAGACATCGACACTCAGGCTTTGGCCCTCTTGGGCCAAGCCGCGTTCCACAAAAGCGAGCGCAATATTGGCGCCCACACGGTGGCCCCAAGCACCAGTCGTAACGGTTCCAACAACCCGCCCGTCCAGCATAACAGACGCGCCGCCATGTGCGGGCGCCTCTTTGGTCTCAAGCGTAAGGCTCACAAGTTGCACCTTTGGCTCATGCGCGATCAGCGCCTCTTTACCGATGAATGCCTTATCCATCGTCACAAAGCGCTCAAGCCCCGTCTCATAAGGGCCAAATTCAGTGATCAGTTCTGATTTCCAGTGCATAAAGCCCATCTCAAGGCGCATCGCCTCTACAGCTCGGCTGCCAAAGAAGCGCATACCATGCGCTTCGCCCGCGTTGCGCAGCGCCGTGTAGGCTGCCATCAGGCTTTGGTTGGGCACATGGATTTCATAAGCCAGCTCGCCCGAGAAGCTCACCCGCATCACAACAGCAGGCGCGATTCCCACATGCGCCTCGCGCACGGCCAGCCACTTGAAGGCCTCCTCCGACCAGTCGCCGCGCGCTGCACTCGAGAGCACATCGCGCGCTTTCGGCCCTGCGATCACAAGGATCGTCATATGGTTTGTCAGCGAGCGGATCTGCACATCCTCATCCGCCCCTCTATGCTGCATGAGCCAGTCCATATCGTGATACTCAGCCGCCGCAGCCGAGCCAAACCAGACCCGCCCGTTCGGCAGATTGGCAATCGTGGCCTCGCCTTTCACCATCCCTTGATGGTTAAGCAAGTAACTCAGCCCCACACGTCCCTCGCGGCGCTGCAAGCGTCCACATGTCATACGATCAAGGAAATCATGCGCACCAGAGCCAGTGATCTCAAAACGGTTGAACCCGCTCACTTCGGTCAGCCCAACGCCGCTCTGCACCGCCCGCACCTCAGCGCCGATCACCTCTTCAGCATTGGTAAAGCGAAAGCTGTGCTCTTCCTCAAATTCAGGAGTCGGCTTGATGTATTCGAGCCGCTCCCAGCCGTTGACGAGGCCAAAGTGCCCGCCCTCTGCCGCCAGCACCGGCGTCAAAGGCGTGGTTTTCATAGGCCGTCCCGCTGGCCTGTGCTCATGCGGATAATGAAAGCGGAATTCGTTCTGATAATCTTCAATCGCCTTCAGCGCCGTCAACTCGACGCTGGCGTGCCCCGTAAAGCGGCGCGGATCAATGCACCACGTGTCATAGCATGCCTCGCCATGCGCAATCATCTGCGCAAGGAGCCAGCCATGCCCGCCGCCTTCACCAAGCCCCGCGCGCAACCCCGTAATACAAAACGCGTTGCGCTTGTTCGGGATTGGTCCGACAAGCGGCGCGCCATCAATCGTATAGGTGATCGGCCCGTTGACGATCGTGTGAATTCCCACCTCTCCAATCGCAGGCATACGCGCCATCGCACCCTCAAATGTCTCAATCACCCGCTCAGGATCATCAGGGCAAAGTGCGTTGGTAAAGTTCGGGTCAATCCCGTCCATGCCCCACGTCTTGCAGTCCTGCTCGTAAAATCCGATCAGCAGACCGTTCTTTTCCTGACGCGAGTAATAGTCGCTGATCGGGCAGCGAATAAGCGGCATACGGTGGCCCGCCTCCTCTATCGCCTTGATCGGCTCGGTCAGGAAATACTGATGCTCCATGCTGGCGACAGGCAGGATCGCCCCCATCATCGCGCCGATCTCGTTGCAGCGGTAGCCACCTGCATTGACGATGATTTCAGCCTCTATATCGCCCGCCTCTGTGTGCACAATCCAGCTGTCATCCGAGCGCTGCGTCAGCCCTGTCACGGGGCGGTGACGGATCACCCGAGCTCCAGCGTTACGCGCCCGTCGCGCCAGCGCCTGACAGAGCTGGGCTGGGTCGATATCCCCATCAAGCGGATCCCAAAGCCCACCAACAAGCCCATCCGTCACCAAAAGTGGATGCCTCCGCGCACATTCCGCAGCATCAATCACCTCAAATTCAACACCCATTCCCCGCGCCATAGAGGCAAAGTGGCGATACGCCTCCATTTGCTCCTCAGTCTCCGCAAGCCTGATGCCGCCGTCAGCATGGTGGTAGTTGATTGGATACTCTGGATCCTCAGACAGCGCCTTATAGAGCGCAATCGAGTGTGACTTGAGGCCCACCATCGTCTGGTTCATGCCAAAGTTGGTCACCTGTGCCGCCGAGTGCCACGTGGTCCCGCTAGTAAGCTCGTCACGCTCAAGCAAGATCACATCCGTGATCCCCTCCTGCGTGAGATGATATAGTGTCGAGCAGCCTGCAATCCCGCCCCCGATCACAACAACTTTCGCCCGCTCACTCATGTGTCGTCTCCTATATCTCTCATCGCAAGACAACACGTATCCGCCCCCTGCGCGCAATGGGGCATCTTTTGTTTTTCCAAAACGCGTTTCCTCGCTTCAGCTTTTCCAAAAATCACACCTGCGTCAGCGCACAAGTTCCCTGCACTTTTTGCCCTGTTATCCGGAGTATTTTGGACTACGTTGAAAGCAGGAAATCCAAAACAGGACAGATGAAATGAGCGACACATACATCCCCCCAAAGGTCTGGACATGGGAAAAAGAAAGTGGAGGAACCTTCGCATCGATCAACCGTCCGATCGCGGGCGCAACTCATGACAAAGAGCTTCCCGTGGGCAAACACCCTTTGCAGCTTTACTCTCTGGCCACGCCCAACGGCGTCAAGGTGACGGTCCTTCTGGAGGAGCTCCTTGCTGCCGGCCACACTGAAGCAGAATATGATGCCTGGCTAATCAACATCGGCGAAGGCGATCAATTTGGCTCTGGCTTTGTTGAAATCAATCCGAACTCAAAGATCCCCGCGCTGATGGATCACTCTGTCACGCCGCCCCGCCGCATGTTTGAAAGTGCCAGCATCATGCTGCAACTCGCCGA
>CALSSN010000029.1 GCA_943789025.1 uncultured Verrucomicrobiales bacterium | reverse complement strand
CAAATAGATAAGCAGAGCCCATCATTCCCAAAAATTGATACCCTTGTATATTTGTTGCTATGGTAGATAGTGCAATAGAGTACCATGGTAAATTTCTCGAACTTAAGAAGTACTCATCTGCAGAACTGTCTGCACTAATTTTACCTCGAAGTGCGACTAGTAATATAATGGTAAAATAAGCGATTACAATTATAAAGTCTATCATAGTTATTTTCTTAAACCATTTGCCAGAGGACTATTAGGCTCTGAAATTGGTATGCGCCCAAATACTTCTGGAAGAGAAACAGTTTTTAATCTTGGGAGTACCAATCTAGCAAAGATTTTGCACTCTTTTTCATGAGGGTATCCAGAGAATATAAATGAATTAATCCCCATTTCAATATAACGTTCAATTTTTGCTACAACCTGATCGGGATTCCCAACAATAGCTGCACCACAACCAGAGCGTGCTAACCCAATTCCTGTCCATAAGTTAGGTTCTACATAATATTTTTCATCAGATTCTTCTCTTAGTTTAGACTGTCTAGACACCCCTAAAGAGGCAGCATCTTGAGCTCTATTTCTGATATCAGTTCCTCTTTCTATATCTAATTTTGAAATTAATAAATCTGCATAATCACGAGCTTCTTGTTCAGTTTCTCTAACAATTACATGAACTCTAAGCCCAAATTTAACAGTTCTATTATAGTTCGCAGCTTTAAGACTCATGGTATCCATTAAGCCTTTTAATTTTGATACTGTTTCAGGCCACATGAGATAAACATCACAAAATTCTGCACAAAGATCTACACCATCTGGAGAATAGCCTCCGAAATAAAGTAGTGGACCACCATTTTGTTGGTAAGGCTTTACAGGTCTTGAGGGTAAATCTAATTGGTAATATTTTCCTTCAAATTTTATTTGGTCTTGTGTCCAAGATTGTTTTAAAATTTGAATGACTTCTCTAGAACGGGCATAACGTTCTTTTGAAGATAAATCCATTCCAGGCAAGTTAGATGAAATAATATTGATGGTTAATCTTCCTTTGAGCATATGATCCAAAGAAGCAATTGTTCTGGCCAACATGGGCGGGTGTAGTTCTCCACAACGTATGGCTACTAAAAAATTAATGTTATCTGTTAGACTTGCCATTCCTGACACAAATGATAAAGGGTCTTGACCTACTTGATAAGAGGAGGGGCAAAGTACATTTTTAAAACCTAATTTATCTGCTGTTTTAACAATAGAAGAAGTATTCTCCCAAGAGCTTTTATAAAGAGGGTTTCTATTTCCTAAAAAATCATCGTCTCCATTACATAATGGAGCAAACCATGAAATTTCCGCACCATCAATATTGGATAAGTTATTCTTATTCATCATCTAGAGTAGATAAAATTTGAGGTCTTTAAAAGACTGTTATTTTATTCAAAAAACAAAAATATAGTATTCTGAATGGATTATCATTTCACTAAAAATAATGATAAAGAATGACTAATTGTGAATCAAATAAAAATTTTTTTTAAAGTCCAATCAGGTATTGGAACTTAAAGAAGAATTGGGTTTGATTAAATTGCAGCAATTGAAAGTGAGCACCTTCAATTTCTTCAATGGTATTTTGGTTTCCACCAAGATAGAAAATTGTTGATGGGTTTGGATTCCATTGCACCAAAGGTTGAATAAAGAATTGATCAGTAAATGTGTTTTTTTGAGAAACGAGCCTTACATTAAATTCATTACTAAACTGATATCTTAAGTTTAAACGAGCAATACTACCTTCAAAATAATTTCCTAGACCATTTGTTTTTTCTAGTCTTGAATATCGTATTGATGGATTTATAGTTAGGTTGTCATTCACTTGAAAATTTAGGGCCATAAAAGAGGAGGTTAGATCACCAATTTCTGGAATGTCTTCATTAACTGAAAGGTCTTTTCCAGTGTTTAGATTTACTCTAAAATTAAAAGATTCACTGGGAGATCCGTTTACAGAAAATGAATGCGTAGGTAAGTTGTTAAAACGAATTCCCAAGAAGGTTTTTACGGCATCATAATCTAAGGTGTAGGATAGTTCTGTTTGTCCGTAAGTTTTTAAGGAAGCAAATAAGTCTACACTAAAGTTTTTGTATAAATCTTCAAAAGTATACACCACATCTATCTTAGTTCCAAAGCCAAAAGATTGTACGGCAGGTTTATTAATAATATTGATATATTCGTGAAAAAGAGTTCCCCATTTACGGTTATTTTTAACTACAAAACCAACGTCAGACCTATACTGAGGAGAAATATTTCTGTAGTATACATAACTTTGCCAGTGCTCGGTTTTTCTATACAGTTGAATGTAAAGAGCATCTCCATTAATCTTATCACCATCTAAAGCAATTGTTTTTCCATTAATTGTAGCATCTGTATCAATCCAATCATTTATAGGTTCTTCATTAAAGTTTTTGAAAACTTCAAAACTTAGACGGAGGTTTTGATTTAATAGAAAAAGTCCGTCAAATCCAAAAAGATGGCCAAACCCACCTCCTTTGTAGAATCGATTCATCATGACTCCACCAAATCGAGATTTAGGACTTAATAAATGTTGATAGCGAAGTACATTTACCAAACTTTTGCCTCCTTGACCTGTGTAAGATCTATCCTCACCACCAACAAGATAAACAGAGTTTTGATCTAATGCGTTTAATAAAAATACCCTAGATTTCTTTCCTTGACTTAATAATTTTGTTGCAATAGACGGATTAACAATAGATCTTGAGTAAAATGCACCATCAGTAAAATTTACAAGATCTGTTCCTCGATTAAAAAAGGGTCGCCTTTCTGGATATTGTAAAGAAAAAGAAGAATTTACATCAATTTGAGTCACATCAGCCTCTACTTGAGAAAAATCGGGGTTTAATGTTAATTCAAAACTCGTATTCTTATTGATATCTAAATTAAGCCCTAAACCTACTTTTCCTTTTACAGACCCATAAGCAATTTTTTCATCAGGGCTATTTCTAGATCCCTGGATATTACTTGAAACATAAGGCAGTATTTCTAATCTTTTATCAATAACAATATCTTTTAAAATTAGATTATCTGTAGTTTGACACACTACACAATTATTGTTTCTATCTCGAGGTTGGCTACTAACCTCAATTTCATTTCCATTTTCAAAGTATCGCCTGTAAAAGTTAATGTGCCATTCTTGATCTGTACCATTTGGGAATGGAATTTCAGAAAAAGGTATTTTCATTTCTACAGTATATCCATCATCTATTATAGCAGCTTTAGATTCAAAGTTCATATTAAATGTGCTGTCATATCGATCTGAGTCAGACAATGCATTTACTTGCTTCACATCAAATTGACTGCCCAAAGCATTTACTGCCAATCCTAAGTTATTTCTTGCATCGGCAAAAGGATCTAAACGAACTAGGATAAGATCATCATTCCAAATATTAAAATCATCTCTTGGTCGAATAGAGGCACGAATATTTTTTGGATCGTCTTTTGCATGAACCGCAATAAATAAAAATGTATTAGAATAGGAGATGTATGCAGTAGTTTTTTTCTTAGCCTGTAAATTATTGGCTGGGCTGAATTCAATATCTATAGGGATTTTTGTAGCATTTTTCCAGATTTTTTCAGACAATAATCCATCCATGACAACTTCATTTTCTTCAATTTTAGATGGTGTATAAGTTTCTTGCGCAATAATAACTTGCAATGAAAGGAACAAAAAAATGAAAATGAAAAATCTCATGGTAAAAAAATAACTCTCAAAAATAATTTTTTTAGACTTATAAATAACGTTTAAATATAAAATTGGCTTTCTTTTAAGAGTTTAAGATAGAATAAGGAGGTTACAATATAATTATACAGCTTTTAATGAACGTTCCGGAGGTGACTGATACATCCAACATGTTGTTAAGATTGATAGTGAGAAATACATGCCAAGGAAAATGGTAAAAGGAAAATTAATTTCTAACATAAAAAATTCAGTAGGATATACTAAAAATAGTAGTCCTAAAATACCCCTTGAAATTTCAAAGAAAAAAGCCCATTTATGACCATCTAACAATGAGGTAAAGCCAAAAATAGTTGTAGAAATAAGGAGTCCAAAGCTAAGTTGTGTATTTAGGCTAAGGGCTCCAAAATTGGTAAGCAAAACATAAATAAAGATGTTGATACAAACAAACTGAAAAATAGCATAAAACTTATGCAATGTTGAGTATTTTGGTGCATATTTTTCTTGTGAATAGACATTTTCTACTATAGCTATTGGAAAACGTTCGGCTACATCTTTTGGTCTCCAGCCTGTTGGCATAAACCATAATTTAAATTTATCTAACCAGTTTTTAGCTCTCCATGCATCTTTTGCTAGACCCCAGTTGTGTTGAAAATTTATAATAATAGGGTTCCATGTTTGAACAGGTTTCAATGTTCCATAAACACAAGGCTTATCATCTAATTCCTCTTGAAATGTACCAAACATTCGATCCCATATACAGAAAATAGCAGAAAGATTTTTATCAACATACTCTGGATTTATAGCATGATGAACCCTATGCTGAGATGGAGTTACTAGGAAATATTCTAGACCATCCTAATTTACCTATATGACGCGTATGATACCAAAATTGACCAAACAAATGTAAAGGAGCTAAAATAATTATAATTTTTTGTGGTACTCCAAACAGTGCTGCTGGAATAAGAAACAATGCTCCAAAACCAATGATATTTTTTGAGATACTTTGACGTAGTGCACAGGCTAGGTTAAACTCTTCACTACTATGATGTACAACATGTCTATTCCAAAAAACATTAATGGAATGGTTTAAGCGATGATTCCAATAACTTGCAAAATCCATACAGATAAGCGCTACAATGTAAGGGTGATACTTTCTTCTAGTTTAATCAAAGCAATATTTTCTAAAATATACGGATAGGTAATAATTATAAAACCTATTCCTAATAGATCTTTGATCATATTGGTTGTTCCAGCACTCAAGCTAGAAATAGTATCCATCAAATTATAAGTGAGATCTTTCTTCCAAACACCATAGATGATTTCTATTAAGATCAATACCATAAAACTTGGTAGCGCTATTAGTAAAACATTTGCGTAAGTTTCCATTTTTTTAAATATTTTGACAAGTTACAAATTAATTTTTTTGAAATTTTAATTGAATCCATACAATATTTAGATAACTATATTAGGATGGGATTCTTAAAAATGTTTTCTATATCTTTATTTTAATGTTTAATTGAAAAATAAAAATTATTTCAATGAATAAAAGTGATCAAAATAAATACTGGAAAACAAACTTAAAGTATGTGGCAATCTTGTTGTCTATTTGGTTTGTTGTTTCCTATGGCTTTGGAATTGTATTCGTAGATGAATTAAATAGTATTAGAATTGGCGGGTTTAAACTTGGTTTTTGGTTTGCGCAACAGGGTTCAATTTATGTATTTACTATTTTAATCTTTGTGTATGTAAGATTGATGAATAAGTTGGATGCTAAATATAATTTAGAGAGTTAATTATGGATTTACAAATTTGGACATGGGTATTGGTAGGGATTACATTTTCTTTGTATATAGGCATAGCTATTTGGTCAAGAGCAGGATCAACAAAGGAATTTTATGTTGCTGGAGGTGGAGTTTCACCTCTTGCTAATGGCTTAGCCACAGCCGCAGATTGGATGTCTGCAGCATCCTTTATTTCGATGGCAGGAATCATCTCTTTCAATGGATATGACGGGTCTGTTTATTTAATGGGTTGGACTGGAGGCTATGTGTTGTTAGCGCTATTATTAGCTCCTTATCTAAGAAAATTTGGCAAGTTCACAGTTCCAGATTTTATTGGAGATCGTTATTATTCAAATGTTGCTAGATCTGTTGCGGTATTTTGTGCCTTGATAGTTTCGTTTACTTATGTTGCAGGACAAATGCGAGGGGTAGGGTTAGTTTTTTCAAGATTTTTAGAAGTAAATATAAATACAGGAGTTATCATAGGGATGGTTATTGTTTTATTTTATGCAGTTTTAGGAGGTATGAAAGGAATAACCTACACGCAAGTGGCGCAATATTGTGTATTAATTTTTGCTTTTATGGTTCCCGCAATTTTTATTTCTATTCAAATGACAGGAAATCCAATTCCACAGATTGGGTTTGGTGGACAAGATGTAAATGGAGTGTATTTGTTAGATAAATTAGATGGGCTACACAGGGATCTTGGTTTTGCTGAATATACTTCAGGAAGTAAATCTAAGCTAGATGTATTTTTTATTACTGCTGCTCTTATGGTAGGGACTGCTGGATTACCTCATGTAATTGTTAGATTCTTTACTGTAAAAAAAGTGTCTGATGCACGTAAATCTGCAGGTTGGGCATTATTATTTATCATGATTTTATATACAACAGCTCCTGCTATAGCAGTTTTTTCACGTACAAATATGATAGAAACTGTAAACAATAAAGAATATAAAAATATGCCAAGTTGGTTTAGTACATGGGAGGAGACAGGATTGTTATCTTTTAATGATATAAATAATGATGGTAAAATTCAATATCTAGCAGATCCCTCAAAAAATGAATTAATAGTAGACAAAGATATTATGGTATTGGCCAATCCAGAAATAGCGGGCTTACCAAACTGGGTAATTGCATTAGTTGCAGCCGGAGGATTAGCAGCAGCATTATCTACAGCAGCTGGGCTATTGTTGGTAATTTCTGCATCTGTATCCCATGACCTGATTAAGAAAATGATAAAACCAGATATTTCAGAGAAAGGAGAATTAGTAGCAGCTCGGTTGTCTGCAGTTGTTGCAGTTTGTGTTGCAGGATATTTTGGTATCAACCCGCCAGATTTTGTTGCTGCAACTGTAGCATTAGCATTTGGATTAGCAGCAGCCTCTTTTTTTCCAGCAATTATTTTAGGAATTTTCACAAAGAAAATGAACAAAGAAGGGGCTATTTCAGGTATGGTTGTAGGTGTTTTGGCAATGCTTTTTTACATGCTAAAATTTAAGTTTAATTGGTTTGGTGGAGGTACAAAGGAAGATTGGTGGTTAGGAATATCACCTGAGGGTTTTGGAACTGTAGCAATGATTATAAATTTTATAGTGTCTATAATCATTTCTAAATTTACACCAGATCCACCATTAGAAGTTCAAGAAATTGTTACAAATATTAGAATTCCTAGTGGTGTAGGAGAAGCTACACATTCTTGATTTAAAAGATTAGAAATAGGAATTAACTTTTACTTGGTCAAGTAAAAGGAAATGAATACTTTTCATTGCGTAAACAACTCCTAGTTAGGAGCCAATAATAGACCCAAATACAAATACATTACCATGAGTAACTATCACATTAAACACCTCGAAGAATATTATCAAGTGTATAGAAAGTCTGTTCGTGAACCCGAAAGTTTTTGGGAAGAAATAGCAGAAGAACATTTCTTATGGCGTAAAAAGTGGGATACTGTATTAGATTGGGACTTTTCAAAACCAGAAATTTCATGGTTTAAAGGAGCTAAATTAAATATTACAGAGAATTGTATTGATAGGCATCTAACAACTCGAGGAAATAAAACAGCGATTTTATTTGAACCTAATCATCCAGATGAAGTTGCCGAACATATAAGCTATAATGAACTTTATAAACGCGTTAACAAATTTGCAAATGTTTTAAAAGAACAAGGAATAAAAAAAGGAGATAGAGTTTGTATTTATGTTCCTATGATTCCAGAATTGGCTATATCTGTACTAGCATGTGCTAGAATTGGAGCCATTCATTCTGTTGTATTTGCTGGTTTTTCAGCTACAGCTTTAGCCACTAGAATTAACGATTCAGATTGTAAAATGGTGATTACTTCAGATGGGTCTTATAGAGGTTCAAAAACCATCGATTTAAAAGGGATTGTAGATGAAGCCCTTGAAAGTTGCTCGTGTGTAGAAACGGTATTAGTTGCCAAAAGAATAAAAACTGAGATCTACATGAAAGCTGGTCGAGATCAATGGTTAGCACCATTGTTAGAGAAAGCGTCTGATATCTGTGCTCCAGAAATAATGGATGCGGAAGACCCATTATTTATTCTATATACCTCAGGGTCTACAGGGATGCCTAAAGGAATGGTGCATACCACTGCTGGATATATGGTTTACACTGCTTATACCTTTAAAAATGCATTTCAGTATAAAGAAAATGATGTGTATTGGTGTACCGCTGATATTGGTTGGATTACAGGACATAGCTATATTGTGTATGGTCCATTGGCAAATGGTGCCACCACAGTGATGTTTGAAGGAGTTCCAAGCTACCCAGATTATGGTCGTTTTTGGGACATTGTTCAAAAGCATAAAGTCAATCAATTTTATACAGCGCCAACTGCTATTAGAGCATTAGCAAAACAAGGTACAGATGTAATAGATAATTATGATTTATCCTCGTTAAAAGTTTTAGGGTCTGTTGGGGAACCGATCAACGAAGAAGCTTGGCATTGGTACAATGAAAATATTGGTAAAAAGAAAAGCCCTATTATCGATTCTTGGTGGCAAACAGAAACAGGAGGAATAATGATTTCTCCAATACCCTATGTAACTCCAACGAAGCCCACCTATGCAACCTTGCCATTTATAGGCATTCAACCTGCATTGATGGATGAAAATGGAAATGAATTGAAAGGAAATCAAGTTGAGGGTCGTTTATGTATTAAATTCCCTTGGCCAAGTATCGCTAGAACCATATGGGGAAATCATCAACGATATAAAGAAACTTATTTTTCTGCATTTGACGACAAGTATTTTACTGGAGATGGGGCACTAAGAGATGAAGTAGGGTATTATAGAATAACAGGTAGGGTAGATGATGTGATTATAGTTTCTGGTCATAACCTTAGGAACTGCACCTATAGAAGATGCCATTAATGAACATCCTGCAGTTGCAGAATCTGCTATTGTTGGTTTTCCGCACGATATTAAAGGAAGTGCTTTGTATGGATATATTACATTAAAAGACACAGGTGAAACTAGAAACCATGACAACTTAAGAACTGAAATCAATCAATTAATCACAGATAGAATAGGCCCAATAGCCAAACTTGACAAAATGCAATTTACAAATGGGTTGCCGAAAACCCGTTCGGGTAAAATTATGAGGAGAATTTTGAGAAAAATTGCTTGTAATGAAACTGATAATTTGGGAGATACTAGTACCTTATTAAATCAAGAAGTTGTTCAAGAGATAGTTGATAACGCACTCTCATAAATTACAATTGGTTTAATGGACATCACTTTTGAAATTTGGACCAAAATAACTTCCACCATACTGTTTAGATATTTTGCATTTGCGAGTATAAGCTTTGTTTCTGTTTTATGTGATCTTAAAAAAACCACTTTGGTATAGAAAGATTCAGAAGAAGATTCCAAAACTAACAGATTATAAAAGAGATGTCTTTTGGTCTCTAATTACCATTACCATCTTTGCAACTGTTATTATTTTTACGTTTGTTAAGTTTAATCACCTTCACAAATACGTATAAAGAATATCGAGGAATATGGGTATCCTTATTTATTCCTCTCATTTTTTTGGATGCTTATCGTTCACGATACTTGGTTTTATTGGTGGCATAGAATTATGCATCACCCAACCTTATTTAAATACGTTCATTTAGTACACCATAAATCTACAAACCCATCACCCTGGACAGCTTACGCTTTTCATCCTTTTGAAGCAATTATTGAAGTAGGAATTCATCCTTTTTTAGCATTTACAATCCCTTTATATGCTCCAGCTCTAGGGATGTTTTTTCTTTTTCAGATTTTGTATAATGTATATGGCCACTTAGGGTTTGAAATTTATCCGAAAGGATTTCATAAGCATTGGCTTGGTAAATGGATTAATACCTCCGTAGCTCATAATCTACATCATAAAAAGTTTGATGGGAATTATGGATTATATTTACTTTTTTGGGATAGAATAATGGGAACGCTGAGAAAAGATTATGATGAAACTTTTGAATCAGTTATTCAAAATTCAATTGATAAATAATATAGGTTATGGCTCCCAAATCTGTTGCCACTGTATTTTATTTGAATAGCAAAACTATGTATTGTTATGATCTATTTAAATCATATTTAAGTTAATGATAGGCCCTATTCAATATTGTTCTTGTAATTAACTTATCTTATAATCAAAAAACCTTTTATCGTTCTCTTTTCTGACTCTCTCTATTTTTAAATTACCATTTTGGTTAATTTGATTAATAATCAAACTTCTCCTTGTTTTTATAGTTTCATAAGAGTAATGTGATATCCCCATTAATTCATCTAATTTTTCTTTTGGAATAGTAGTTGGCTTTATAGTTAAAAACTTTTTTTCTAGAACTAATAGGTTTTGTATTGAGCTATTTGATAATTTTTTCTTTTTTCTTCTATAGAAAAATAAAAACAATGAGCATACAATTATTATTGGTGTGGTAACAATAAAATAGAATAAAGTATTATTGACTTTTGATTTGTATAGCTCATATAATGGCCTGCTATGTATTATTGATCCTGAATTAATATCAAAGGATTCAATATTACCATCTAGATCTCTGTGATAAATAGAAGAATCCTTGATGTAGAGATATGACACACCATTTACTCTTCCAATGGCATCTAATATTGAAGTTCGGTTTAAGGTTCCCTTAATTTTGTCAAAAATTAAGTATTGAACCCTATCATTACCTTTGTCATATCCGTGAATAGAGTAAAAGTCTGAATCATAAAAGTAACCCCCTCTATTAAAATCCATTTCTGAATCATATCCAAATTCTGGATATGAATCTTTAAAAGTAAAATGTTCAATAAATTCAAATTTTGAAAGGTCTAACTCACCAAAAGAAAAATCAGTGAGTTCATTGGACTCATTTCCTTTAACTTCGGAATAACGACTAAAAAGAAACTTAATCTTGTTTCCTATTTTCCAAGAACTTATAATTTTTTTTGCATTATCGGGATAATTTTTTATTTCTTTTTTTAGCCACTCACCTAGAGCAAAATCAAAGTAAATTAGTCCAGGAAATGAATTAAATAAACCTATTCCTCCAAAACTGTAAATGATGTCGTTGTTTGTAAATAATAGTCTATTAAAATTATGCCCGCTATGAACAGATGTTGATATTTTAGACACCTTAGGTTTGTCACCTAAATGAATTTTAAATAAATGAAGAGTTCCATTTGGATTATAGAAAATAGTAGAATCATTTTTAAATACGATACTGCTAAAAAAAGTTAGTTTAAAATTTAGAACTTCTTCATTTATACCAAATAATTTGATTTGGTTATGAATTTCTAATGTGTCAATAACTTTTGGATTGTCTGATAAACCATTAAATATTCCAAAAAATAAAAAAAATAGTGATAATAATTTCTTGTTAAGCATGCCTAAATATAGATAAAAATAATTTATTAAAAAAGTAGGTGTTTTATGGTGTATTCTCATAGTTTGCCTATTATTATTTGTAGACTTTAATTAAGAGTTGTTTATTTAAATTTTACTAGTCAAGAAAACATACCCATCCTAGAATATTAAAAGCACTCATAAATTATTTGGGTGTTTTTTTTGTTTTCTAACCTTATCACTTATGATTTTTATAGTGTTATTATATACTAAAAGATTGCGTCTACTAAACAATTCAGTTCATTAATCGAGTTAACAAAGAATTTGATAAGAATTTCTTATATTAATTACTTGAAGAATTGTTGGTTTTTCTTATTATATTTCTG
>CALSSN010000028.1 GCA_943789025.1 uncultured Verrucomicrobiales bacterium | reverse complement strand
ACGTCTTTTACAGCGGGTGGGTGTAGAATCTGGGTATGCGATGGCTCGATGATACGGCGCCGCGCGCAAGGTGCGCTGAATATGGCGATCGATGAAGTCCTGTTGGCGGGCAGAGAGAGGGGGGGTGAGGCCATTCTGAGGACCTACAGGTGGGAGGAAGCGACCCGATCGATAGGATATTTTTCGTCTATTATCGACCAGACATCCTACCTGGCCACAGGTGAAAGACTCGTCAGGAGGCTTACCGGAGGGGGCGTGGTCGATCACGGAGAGGAAGTCGATTTTACCTACTCTCTGATTTATCCAGTGGGTCACCCCTCTTTGCTCTCTTCCGGCGAGCGCTCGTTATCGTGAGATTCACGGGATCGTAGTTCTGGCCCTCCAGGAGCTGGGAGTAAGCTGCATGCTGGCATCAGAAGCAGCCACGAAGAGAGCTTCGGTGAGGGAAGCCGATGACTGTTTCAAAAAACCGGTCGCCTGGGACGTTCTCGCGCCAGGTGGAAGCAAGCTTGCGGGTGCTGGGGCAAAGGCGCCGACGGGACGGCTTACTGCACCAGGGGAGCGTCCGCGCGAAGGTGGGAACTGCGTTTCCCGCAGTCCTCGCGCGAGCGCTTGTCAGCAAGTAAGAGCGGAGGTCTGTCTTCTGAGGTGCGGGAAGAGGCGGCTGAGCTGGCTTTAAGAAAATACGCTACCGAAAGCTGGCTGCGTGGACGCAAGGGTGGAAGACAGAACTCCTTGGAAAACCTGGTTTGAAGATGAGGGCTTCTCTCTCCAGTCCATGGTGTGTTCCGTCCTCTGTTTTCTTTCTCAGTTGAAGAGCTTGAGCAGGGTGTTTCTGACTTGCTTCTGCCATCTTTCCAGAAAGGCGCAGTCGCGAGCGATTTGATGCGCTTTTTTTGCCGCTGGGTGTGGATCGTCTGTCTTGATCAATCTATCGAGGTCGTTGAGGAGGTCGAGGCGGAGGGTCCATCAGCGACTGGATCTGCTTGCCCGCAGCTTCGATCGGGCGTCGCGCGGCAATTTCCTCGGGTGCGAGCAGAGCAAGAGCGAGTTCACTGCGGGCGGCAGTTTTTTTTCTCGCCACTGCTTCGACTTTCTGGATGGCTGGACTGAGCTGAGCAAAAAGATCCATCAGCTCTTCCGACAGGGTAGAGATCGAATTCTCAGAGCCAGTCGCACCACTTTCTGCGAGGCCAAGCGCCCGAAGAGCGGCAGGAATTCGGGTTGAGGCTTCGCTTAAAATGATGCGGGCTGCACCGATTTCCCTGAACGTTCCGGCATCTCCTGTCTGGCTGTCGGGGTGCCACTTTTTGGATGTTTCCCGGAATCTCGACTCGAGGATATCAGGATCTAGGGCAAGGGACGGTTCCAAGCCGAAGAGAGAAAACGGGTCGTCGGGCATGGGAGAGCGGTGCGGGAGTGTCTGACGTCGGTCGCTGGAGAGACAGACAAGTGCGGAGGCTTCTCAGGCGGAGAAACTCTCTCCGCAGGAACAGGTGACGACGGCATTCGGGTTGGTGACCTTGAATCCGCCCTGTTGCAGGTCGTCGCTGAAATCGAGCTCAGATCCGGTGACGAAGAGAGCGGACTTGGGGTCGATGACAACCCTCACGTCGCTTGAAATAACCATGATGTCGCGGCCGGCGGGGCCGTCAACCAGGTCCATTTTATACTGCAGGCCTGAGCATCCGCCACCAACCACCGCAATCCTGAGCGCGCCATTTTCGGCACGACCTTGTTTTTCAAGCAGCCCCCTGAGCCGGCTTGAGGCTGATGGGAGAACCTTGATCAGGGTCTCGTTGCCAATTTTATAATCCATTTTCGAGCAATCGACAATCCTCCAGAGCAGATACAAGAGCAAGTAGCGAGACAGATTTGCTTCTCCTGTGATCTGAGGGAAAGACTTTGCGCCACTTTGCGGGCAACTGAAGTTTCAGGATTTCAGTGGGCAAGATTTGAGCGACTGCGGATTCCTGTCCCATTCCCGAGGCAAAAGGAGAGAGCAAAGAGGCACAAGACACCTCGATGTTGGGCAACAGGAGAACTTGATCTCGACTTACCGCGAGTAGAATTCGACGACAAGCTGCTCATTGACGATGGGATCAATTTCTTCGCGGGTGGGGATGCGTTGAACTGCTCCCTCCTGCTTGTCCCGGTCGATGACCACCCAGTCAGGAATTGGCCGGGTCTGGCTCTGGTCGAGCAGACGCATGCCGAGCTGCTGAGAGCGTGCATTGTCGCGGATCGAAATTTTGTCTCCCGGCACGACCCGGTAGCTTGGAATATCGACACGCTTTCCGTTGACGAGAACGTGGCCGTGTCCTGCGAACTGACGTGCTGCAGGGCGCGTATGGCCATAACCAAGTCGGAACAAGACGTTGTCGAGCCTGCACTCAAGCAGCTGCAGGAAAATCTCGCCCGTCACTCCACGTGTCTGGGCTGCTTCCTTGAAGAGTCTGCGGAACTGTTTCTCGAGAAGTCCGTACTGGTAGCGAAGCTTCTGCTTTTCTGCGAGTGCTGTCGAGTACTCGGAGGATTTTTTGCGGAAGCGACCTCCCCCGTGCTGTCCCGGAGGGGTAGCGCGGCGTTCAAGAACCTTGTGAGGGCCGAAGATAGGTGTGCCGAAACGGCGACTGATCTTGACCTTGGGACCGGTGTAACGTGCCATGGAATAAAGAAGTGAAGGTGGGTGAGGGAATCGCGTGGTTGTTTCGAACTGCGAAAAGAAGGATGTTAGACGCGCCGGGCCTTGGGTGGACGGCAGCCGTTGTGAGGGATGGGAGTGACGTCCTTGATGGTGTGGACGTGGAGTCCGAGACCTTGGGCTGCGCGCACTGCGGCTTCCCGTCCTGAACCTGGGCCAGTGACGCGAACTTCAATCTCTTTAAGACCATGGCTCATCGCTTGCTTGCAGGCGTCCTGAGAGACGATCTGACCAGCGTAGGCGGTGCTTTTTCTTGACCCGCGAAAACCCATTTTTCCGGAACTCGACCAGCCGAGGGCATTCCCTGACATGTCGGTAACCGTGACCATGGTGTTGTTGAAGGTAGCCCGGACGTGGAGAATTCCGGAGTGAACATTCTTAGAGCTTTTGGACTTAAGAATCTTCGGCTGTTCCTTCTCAGAGGGATCCAGCTCGGCGAAAATGTCTTTGGGCTTTTTGGGATCGCTCGGTGGGGGCGTCGTGGCGGCCGCCTCGGGTGCCGCCTGAGCCTCTTTCTTGGGCTCTTTTTCGCTTTCTGTCGCCTTGGGTGCAGCGTCAGCTGCTGCTTCCGGGGTCACGGTTTTTTCCTTGGCTTGTTTCGCCTCGGGGGTTGCCGGTTCCTCTGCTGCCTCTTTTTCTGGCTTGTCGCCTGCGTCTTCTGACATCGTTGCTATCTTTTGCGGATTTAAGATGAGTGATCGGGTGCGGTTAAGTCAAGGTGTTCTACTTGACGGCACCCACTGTTTTCTTGCCGCCCTTGCGGGTACGGGCGTTGGTTTTGGTTCTCTGGCCGCGGCAGGGGAGTCCCTTACGGTGGCGGATGCCTCGGAAGCACTGGATTTGCGCGAGGCGTTTAAGGTGGCCTTGCTGTTCGCGACGAAGGTCGCCTTCAATGAGGATCTTGCCATTCTGAACCACATGGGTGATGTTCGCGATCTGCTCGTCGCTGAGCGCTCCGGTGCGGATATTTGGATCGATCCCGGCCTCGCTGAGGACTTTGAGGGAGGTGGTGCGTCCGATCCCATGAATGTAGAGAAGGGATGCTTCGATGCGCTTGTCGTTGGGAATTTCGACTCCGAGTAGGCGTGCCATGAGTGTTTTTGGGGGGGAAAGATGCTGCGGTTGAGGAGAGGTCTAGGTCAACCTTGACGCTGTTTGTGGCGTGGGTTTTTGCAGATAATACGCACGATTCCCTCGCGGCGAATGACGCGGCAGGATTCACAGAGTCTCTTAACAGACGGACGGACCTTCATCAGAATGGATTGGTTGTAGAGCCCTGCGGGCGTGATCGGCTGAGAAATGAATGATCAATTCCAGCCAGAACCAGCAGGGGGCAAGATTCATAGCACATAAGAAAGGGCTGGCAAGCAGGGAAGGATGTTTTTTGGTGGAGCTTTTTACTGGGGGGGTGATGGCGAACAAAGAAGATTGCGAAGGGGTGGGAGAAGAAGCCGCTCGTGAAAGCGCGGTGGCGAGGAACTGCGGAGCAGAAATTTTTTTGCGATGGGTGGGAAAGGGGGGGGCAAAGTCTCCGCAAGGGATAAGCCGGGGCAGTGTCCGTCGATGCGTGTTCGGCAGGCTGCATCCGAGGGGAATAAGTGAGAACGCAGGAGGTCGGAGAGGAAGACAGAGCACGGGTTGGCGGGAGGAGAAATCCGCGTCGCTCCGGGGGTGGTGAGAATAGTCTGGTGATGCCGTTGACAAGGAGGTCGCTGCGGTTAGGATGAGCGCCCTTTCCGTCAATAGAGACGGTCTTCCAAAAATCTTTTTATCCCGTCTAGAACGATGAAGCGCACTTACCAGCCCTCCAAACGCTCCCGCAAACGCCAGCATGGCTTTCGTGCCCGCATGGCGACCAAACAAGGGCGAGACCTGATCCGTCGTCGCCGCCAGAAAGGGCGCAAGCGCCTTGTGCCAAAAGGAGCAGAGATTTCCTACCGTCGGCATCACCCGAGTTAGGCGTGATCTTCACCTTTTCTTTCGGATCGGAAATTTGTTGGACTGCTGACGATCGATGCGAAGAAAGATCGACCCTGCTTGAGAGGGAGAAGAGGATTTTTAATGGCGATGACGATGCGACTGCCACGGAGTTCTCGTCTCACCGATGGGCATGAGTTTCATGCTGTCAGGCAAACTGGCAAGAGTAAGGCGGGTCGGCACGTCGTGCTGGGTGTGCTCAAAGACTCTCGAGACGTTGGCTTTCGCTTCGGCTTTATCACTTCGAAACGCGTGGGGAATGCTGTAGCTCGGAACCTTGTTCGTCGTCGATTGAGGGCGATCGTGCGCAGCCTCGGCGAGGAGCTTCAAGGAGGCGGAAAGCTGGTGACGATTGCGCGTCAGAGTGCGGCGGTGGCAAGCTACGCTGAGCTAACCGAGGATTGGCGGAGAACAGCCTTTCGACTTGGCATTCTTCCCAGGCCGCAAATGGAGGAACAGGTATGAGAAAAGTGCTTTGCTTTTTGATTCGGGTTTATCAAGTTGTTGTTTCGCCTGTGATTCATTTTATCGGGGGTCCTGGCTCCGGGTGTCGGTTTGAACCAAGCTGCTCGGAATACGCCATCCAGGCTGTCCGGAAATATGGATCCCGGAAGGGGGGATATCTAGCCTTGCGGAGGTTGCTGCGGTGTCACCCGTGGGGTGGATGCGGTCATGATCCTGTGCCCGAGTAGAGCGCATTTCAGAGAAAATTACGGATCAGGATGCGGAGCATGAATCTCCCCCTGAGGAATAAAAATTTCGATCAATCATGGATAAGAAAACTTGGATCATTGTCACCCTCTGCGTGCTCGGCCTCATCTGGCACCAGTCAGAGGTGTCCCGAAGAAATGCCGCTTATCGTGAGGAAATGGAACTGCGTCGGGTTGCTGCAGAGGCAACGTTGGCTGCTGAGACTGAGACTGTGGCCACGCAAGGTTCAGGGCCCGTCGCTGCCGAATTCCCCACGCAAGGCGCGGCGTCCGTGTCGGCGCAAGATCCTTCTGGATCAGCAACCGCAGAACCGGCTCTTCCCGAGCAATTGACGACTCTGAGGGTAGGTGAAATCGATTATATTTTCAGTACGCTGGGAGGGGGGATCAAAGAGGTTCGTCTGCTCGAGCACAAGGCGAGTGAAGATGGAGAAAAGTGTATTGTATTGAACGCGGAAGGGAAGGCTCCGGTGCTTGCTATCGGGCGGGGAACCAAGGAACCGATTCTGACCAGCTTTGAGGAGACGGCAAAGGACAGCCGCAGCATCACCTACAAGGGTGAAATCACGCCCGGAGTTGTGCTGGAAAAAACCTTTCGGATTCCTGAAGGTGACGAGGTTGACGAGCACCTCATTGATGTCGGTCTGCAGATCAGGAATACCGGAAACGTCGCTATCGAACTGGGTGATTATTTTGCCTACCTCGGTGCGGCTTCACCTCTCCAGCGAACTGAATGGATCAAGCCCGCTTTTTTCTGGCAGGACAGTGGCGAGGCAGAACAGAAGGACGCCGGAAAGTTTGATGGGTCGGGATTTCTTTTCATGAAGTTCAGCAGCGCGCGGACGGAGATTGTCGAGTCCGTCGCCGAGGCGGATTGGGCGGGAACGATGAACCAGTTTTATTCGATTCTCATGCGTCCCCTCGAAGTGAAGTCGGCAAAGATCTGGGGGCGGAATTTCCCCTCGAATCTGGAACAAGAAGAGGAAGCGGGCAGTGCAGATTCCAGTTCGGCGCCGAAGGCGGTCCAGGCGGGGCTTTCGCTCGGAGAATACCGCCTCAATCCTGGTGAGAGTAAAGATCTCAGTTATGAGCTTTACGCCGGACCGAAAGAGTATAGGCGGCTCGCGAGGCTCGGCGAGGGACGGGAAAATGCCATGTTCTACGGCTTCTTCAGTCCGATCAGTAAGTTTCTCATGTGGTTGAGTTCATTCATCCATGACTATGTCCCTAACTGGGGCTGGTCGATCGTCATCATGACCATCATCATCCGGATCGCCATCTGGCCGTTGCATGCCAAGTCCCAGAGGACCATGAAGCGCATGTCACTGCTGCAGCCGAAGATGGCAGAAATTCGGGAGAAGCACCAGAGCGACCCTCAAAAAATGAATGTCGAGGTGATGAAGCTCTACAAAGATTACGGGGTCAATCCGATGGGTGGTTGTTTCCCGATCTTCTTTCAAATTCCGATCTTCTTCGGGTTTTACCGGATGCTCCAGTCAGCGGCTGAACTCCGAGGGGCGGGATGGTTTTGGACAGACGATCTCTCCATGCCGGACACCGTGGCTACCATCGCCGGGTTTCCGCTGAACCCGCTACCACTCCTCATGGGGATTACCATGTTCATCCAGATGAGCGTGGCACCGAAGACCGGGGACAAGATGCAGCAGCGGATTTTCATGTTCATGCCGCTTATTTTTCTCGTCTTTTGCTACAACTTCGCATCGGCGCTGGCACTCTACTGGACCACGCAGAACATCTTTTCGATTTTCCAGACCTGGCATGCTCAGACTCAGCCAGACCCGGTTCTGGAGAAAGCGGCGGCGAAACGTGGTGGGTCGGCACCTGCCAGGAAGAAGCCGAGCAAAGGCCTCGGCGGGCTTCCAATGGCCGCAAGTTCGGAGGGAGACAATCAGTCGAAGAAGAAAAAGAAGCGAGGGCCAAGAACAGGGGGCTGATCCAGGCCGCTGGCTGGTCAGAGAGACTCTGGTGCCACGGCAAGCTCCTGCAGGTGCAACCGCAACTGCGGGTGTCCCTTTGGGGGGTGCTTGCTATTACGCAATCTCAAGTTGCTCATTGCCTGAACCGGACTATTTTAAAGGAGTTTCAATTTGGGGGCGTCTTGGCTTCGACTGATAGTCTTACGCTCGGGTTGCATGTCGAGGAGGAACCGTTGGCCTCGTAAATCGTCGGTTCAAAACACAAATGCTAACGAAGAACCTGCACTAGCACTAGCAGCCTAAGGGTTGCGTGTCCTTCACCCGATGCCTGTTAAGGTGGGGGGCAAACATCAGCAGGCTGGCTCGAAGCCGGGTGTCCGGGCTGAAAGGCGAGAGGTTACAGTGGCAATCGGAGAGGCTGATCCTGTCGTTCGGAGCTGACTCTCTTAAATAAAATGATCGAATAAGCATGTAGATGTCCGAGATGCGGGTTACCAGGACAGGGGTTCGACTCCCCTCGCCTCCACCACCTTTATTTAAGCGGCCTTCAGTAATGGAGGCCGCTTTTTTATACCTATTTTTATACCAGTGGTATGAGGTCAGCGTCCCTATCTTGTGCATGCAGGGCTCTCGGTGGTGAGATATCGATGAAGGCGATCCTGCCACCAGCTACAATATCTCAGAATCCCTCACAGTGCATCGCAGTCTCCTACAGGGGTCAGAGAAGTCCAATGACTCAGGGCGTACGAACGAGCCTTTGCTGAAGATGCCTTGTCTCCAATTGGTGGGATATCTCGCTACTCGCCATCCTCAGCAGCCCGCTCCAGGGGAGGGCCCGGACAAGAGCGCATCCGATTGGGAATGCTGTATGGGGTTTGAGCCTTTAGGAGTACAATAAAAAATCTAGAATACAATAAAAGGGCTGACCCGAATGGCACTCGGTTAAGGCCGATTTCGTCAATTTTTGATGAGGGAAGCTGGCCTTTCTGCGATGTGTTCGTGTGACCAAACAACCGCTCCTAACCAGCTTCCCTACCACCATATTTGCCAACGCCAAGAGGAGGGTTCAAGCGGATGTGCGCGCAGCGCGGGATCGCCTGTTGCGCGGGGCTTTCTGTGGCTACTCCGTGCTCTTGGGCGGCATCCTCCCTCCCTCGTGGCTGGCGTCGATCGACCCGACCAGGCGTCAGAGGAGCTACGGGCACATCCCCGTGCTCTGGGCATGGGTGGCACAGGTGCTTGAGGGCAACGTTCCCTGCGCCAGGGCGGCGGCTCTGGTGCAGTCGTGGCAACGCGATTCCGGGCTGCACGCGCCCTCCGGTTCGAGCAGTTCCTACTGTGAGGCGAGGGCCAGGATCGATGGGGGGTTCCTCTCGCAGGTGGCCGGGAGAACGCGGGTGGAACTGGCCGGGAGGGCGGGCTCAGAGATTCTCTGGAAGGGCCTCGCTCTCAGGGCGATCGACGGCACTTCCGTCCAGCTCATGGACACGCCCGAGAACCAGGAGGCCTACCCGCACCATCGGGGCAGGCCCCCGGGTGCGGGTTCCCCGTCATGGGCTTGGCGCGCTCGTCAACCTCTCCCACGGCGGCTGGGAGGGCTTCGTGGTGGCCAAGCAGACTGCCCACGACGCCTCGGTCGCCCATGACCTGCTCGATCTTGTTGAAGAAGGGGATCTGCTTCTCGCCGACCGGGCCTACTGCAGCTATGAGCTGATCGCCCTCGCCCGTGCCCGGGGTGCGCACGTGCTGATGCGGCTGCATCAGGCCAGGCATCGCGCGCTCGACTGGCGGCAGGGCAAAAAGATCGGCAGGAACGAGCGGATCGTCACCTGGCGAAGGCCGTCGCAGCCGAAGCTGAGCGGGATCGGCACGGAGGCATGGAAGGCGTTGCCGGAGACCTTGACCCTGCGCCTCGTCAAGATGGAGTTCGAGGACCGATACGGACGCAAGAGCGAGCTCGTGGTCCTGGCCACCCTGCTGGATCCCTCCACGCACTGCGGCGTGGAACTATCCGAGCTCTACGCCCGCCGCTGGGTGATCAATGTCAGGACGCCGGAGATGGCGCACCGCACGCTGCAGGTGGTGATGATCGCCTACAATCTGATGCGGGCGCTCATGCTTGAGGCCAGCCCGGAGGATCCCCATGCACCCGGCTTTCGGGCCGTCGTCGATCTCGTCACGGCCAACCACGGCGGCTTCCAAGCCCTTGCCGAGAAGCCCCGTTTGCTCGCGCACAGGCGTCGGTGGCTGCTCGGCGAGATCGGGGCAAGAAAACTCCACAAGAGGCCAGGGAGATCAGAGCCGAGAGCGGTCAAGCGAAGGCTGAAACCCTACCCTCTGCTCACAACTCACAGGGCTAAATGTGAAGAGATACCGCACCGGTCAAGATATCGAAATGCCGCTTAAACGAGCGCCATTTGGGTCTGACCCTTTCTAGATCCCACGAGGTTTTCTCAGGTAGTCGAAGAGATTTCTTTTTACCCACGGGGGTGCGCAGATGCACTCGGCCATCGGCTACGTCCCGCCAACTGCCGTTCTGAAGAGGCGCCGGGACGCCATTCATGAGCAACGGAAAAAAAGCTTGCCAAGGCCCGCCTCAATAGGATATAAATCTCAGACAACAAGAACCTTCAGGACTTAATAGCAGCGCAGCCATCTTTGTCCGATTCAGGCTAGCTCAGTACAGTTACACCGCTTGTTCGCCAGACCCACCTAAAAACTGACGCTAACGCCGACATGCTCCTAGCAGTGATAATCTTGGTAATATGAATTAAAGAAACTAAAGATATGCAACATCTGTCACAGGTAAATAAACTATTAACATTAATTGCTGGGCGCAATGGTATCAGTGGACTAGAATTAAACGCCGATGGGGTCTGTACGCTTAAATATTCCAATACCAACTTGACCCTGGAATATGTTGTGCCGGCTCAGTGCCTGAGCTTGTATGCACCTTTATTATCAGAATCCGTAATTTTAGATAGTGACCATATTGATGAGGCGCAATTATACAAAACTTTGCTAGCCTTAAATCTCATAAGTCCTGATCTCTTAGGGACAACTTTTGCTTATTTGCCTGGTGACGAACTCATTGTTTTGAGTGACAGAGTTCCACTGGAGCAACTGGATGCAGATATTCTGGAAGCTCGCCTCAATACGTTTCTAGTTCTAGCTGAAGCCTGGAAATATAAATTTTTAAAATCTGAAAACATTGTAGAACTGATGAACACAATATCTGAAGCTGAAGCAGAAGATATTGAAGGACTTATTTTAGGAAAAGGAGTAGAACCACCGAGGGAATCCACTGCCGATAAAAAAAATCAGGGATTTCAAGATTTTATATAAATATAGCAGTGTTTTGAAAACAGATTTAGAAAATTATAATAGAGAATAATTTATGAGTGGTATTGAAAGTAGTGCAAATTCCATTGGGACACAACATTTAGGCCAAACACACTTACAGGAAGAAGTTGCCAGTCAACAGTCTGCGACATCCGATCGTTCCAGTATCTTTAACAATCGATTGTCTACAGCTGTTTCGGTCGGTCAACAAATAACAGGCGGCGCACTTGAGCAATTTGACGCACCACCCCTGGAAAGACTCAATCCTGCTGCTTCCGCGGATAGACGGGAGCCTTTAGTTCCGAAAGAAAGCAGTTTGCCTAAAAAAATATTCAAAAACGTAATGTTGGCAGGGAAAGGGATTATTGCTGTCGCAACCGTAGGTATTTCCTATGGTATTTCCTGTGGTGTTTCCTATTTGTTGGGACGTATGATGCGCGAGAAGGTATTTGGTTCTGAAGCAGATCGCCGAGAGCCAAATCAGATCGGAGGACATCAAGATATTATCAACAGTATGGGCAATGCCAGGCCAATGGAATGTTTAACAGCTGACAACGAAAAACTGCGTGGCAATTTCTTTTCTCCCGCTGACAGCACAGTTGCTCCTGGAACTCCTGATACTAGAAAGCCGGTGGTCTTGTTGCTTTCTGGTTCTGGTGGAACAGCAGAAAACTATGGACGTGAAATTGCTGAATTCTATTCAAAAAGATCAGGTCACAAGGCTAATGTAATGAGCCTCAATTACCGTGGTTTTGGAGAAAGCGATGGAGGCCTTCCAAGTAAACAAAGTGTCTACCAAGATGCGCATGCTATGTTTAACAAACTGCTCGACATGGGATTCGAGCCCAATCAAATTGTTATCCACGGATTTTCTCTTGGTGGCTCGGTTGCTGCCAAATTACATGAATCTGCAGAAAACCAGGGAATGCAATTAAAAGGTGTCGTCTATGACCGGCCCATGACCAGTGTTAAAGAAGCCGCCACCGCGTCTATGGGGGGTGGTGTCATAGGCTGGATGCTGGGCCGATTGCTGGGCCGATTGGCGCATGGGGCGCTGGTTCAATGGATGCCCGTTCAAAGCTTAGAGAGATTCAAACAAAAACGCCCGTAATTGTAACTTGTGATACTCAGGTGCTTGGGCCTAATGCGCGAACGATGGGGAATGATTTACGAAATCGTTTAGGCGAGGATAATGTAAAAGTTCTATCAACCAACTCCAGCCATCTGGACAGCGGTTCGATGGTGTGGCGTTGTAGAACGGATCTCAATGGAATTCTTGTCTAGGAATACATCTGATATCTCTAACCAAAAAACATTTGGCACTCGTCCGATTTAGAGTGAGCCAATATAGTTCCCCCGAACCTATCGTCGGCAACTATTACTATCCGCCTTGGGCCGGAGAGGCTCATCGTAAAGGCGGGGTGAGCTCCGACCGGTTAATCACATGGGCGAACCCAGCAAGAACATGGTCTTTACCTCTTTCGAGATCCAGATCGGCGGCTTCTTCGGCTCGTCGTATTCCGTTGCTAAGAAGGATGACCGGACCCTGCTCTACTCGAGCAGGTCGGAGGATCAGATTGAGGAGGAGTAAGTACCTGTCACGATCTTGCAGTGGACCCAGTTCCGGGAAGCGATCAACGACGTAGATATTTGGAGGTGGGAGAGCTGCTACATTAAGTCATGGATGGCACGTCATGGGGGGTCGAGATCGAGTATGCCGATGCGTCGGTCGAGTCGGGCGGCTCGAATGAATACCCAACCGAGTTCCGCGCCTATCCCAAAGCCGTTGGGGAACTACTCGAGGGTCGGGAATTCCATTAGATTGGCCCAGACTATGCCGCTGTTGACCTTCTCTGGGATGATGGTCGAGACCCTCCCTTAGTCTTTGAGCTCATGGACCTATACCTCTGCGGCCTTCGCGTCCCGGGGATTTTTCATCCGCCGGGCAATGACTGGCGCCGTCAGCTTCAATTTTTTGTCCGCCTGCCCTGGCTCTGGGGGGGTATTGGCAGCGTAGTCGAAGTCGAGCTCTTGCTGATTTACTGGGGAAGAGGCAAGTAACCCGCCTCCAGCCTCGCTAGGGTTATCTCGAAGTCCGGCAGATCCCGGATCTCCTGAGGCGCCTCCAGCAGCTCGATACCTTCCACCGAAGGGCTCGAGCTTCGAGGGAGCTGCCACCGGAGATCTCCAGCTGGTGGAGGATGAGATCAACGAGAGACCAAGGAAAATACTCGGCGGCAAATCAACATCAGAACTGAAATGAAAGATTGCAGTGTGGACGAGTGTTGCCTTTGAACCAAAACTCTTGTACTAGCAGTTTAAATTTGCCCACGTGTTCTTTTCTGCCTGAACCATGCAATCACTCCTTGTCACTGGATCCTCCGGCCTCATCGGGTCGGAGGTTTGTGCCTTCTTCGCTCAACGTGGCTTCAAGATTCACGGACTCGACAACAACCAGCGTGAGGTCTTCTTTGGCGCCACCGGGAGCACCCGGTGGAATCAGCAGCGCCTCGCCAGAGAACTTGCGGGTTTCCAGCACCATGAGGTCGACCTCCGCGACCGGGCCGGAATACTAGACCTTGTCGCCACTCTGAAGCCGGACGCAATTGTCCACTGTGCGGCTCAACCCTCCCATGACCGGGCGGCCGCGATCCCATTCGATGACTTTGATACCAATGCGGTGGGTACTCTGAATCTTCTCGAGGCAGCCCGCCAGGCCTGCCCGGAGAGTCCCTTCGTCCACATGTCGACGAACAAGGTCTATGGCGACCGCCCGAACACGATTGACCTGGTGGAAAATGAAACCCGTTGGGACTACGCGGATCCGGCCTATGCAGAGGGAATTCCCGAAGACTTCAATATTGACCAGTCCAAGCACTCGTTGTTCGGGGCTTCCAAGGTGGCGGCCGACGTCATGGTGCAGGAATACGGCCGCTACTTCGGCATGCCCACCTGTTGTCTGCGCGGAGGCTGCCTCACCGGGCCGAATCACTCGGGAGTCGAGCTGCACGGCTTTCTCAGCTATCTGATTCGCTGTAACTTGGAGCAGCGTGAGTACAAGGTTTTCGGCTACAAGGGGAAGCAGGTGCGGGATAATATCCACTCCGAGGACGTGGCCACGTTCATGCATGCCTTCGTCGAGTCCCCGCGCTCGGCGGAAGTCTACAATCTCGGTGGAGGGAAAGAAAACACCTGCTCGATCCTTGAGGCGTTCCAGATTGCAGAGGAAATCACCGGGATTTCGCAAGTCTTCACCTATGTCGATAAAAATCGGATCGGTGACCACATCTGCTACTACAGTGACCTCAGGAAAATGCAGTGCCATTACCCGAATTGGGAAATACAGAACCCGCTGCGGGATACCTTCGAGCAGATCGTCGACGGTTGGCGATTCCGCGGACAGTAACTAACTACCCAATCCGTTCCTGACCATAACCGCAGAAGCGGCCATCTCCAGCCACCCATTCCGTAACTTCTCTCCCTCCCGATCTTCATGCGCATTCTCATCACAGGCATCTGCGGATTCGTCGGATCGACCATCGCCCGAACGTGGCTCGATCACTTCGAGGGTGTGCGTATTTCGGGGATCGATTGGCTCGGGCGCCGCGGGTCGGAGAGCAATCTCGCCGACCTGAAAGGGAAGGGGATTCAAGTCGTCCACGGGGATATCCGGGCGGCCTCTGACGTGGAAATGCTCGCCGCGGCCGACCTTGTCATTGACGCCGCTGCCAACCCGAGCGTGCTTGCCGGAGTCGATGGTCAGACCAGCGCGCGCCAACTTGTCGAGCACAACCTTGGCGGTACGGTCAATCTGCTCGAATTCTGCAGGCGCCACGATGCCGCCTTCAGCCTCCTGAGCACCAGTCGGGTTTATTCTATCCCTGCCCTCCGTGAAATTCCGCTTCAGGTGGCAAAAGAGCGGTTTGTTCCTGGGGATGTTCTTCCTGAGCACGTTTCCTCAGCCGGGATCAGCGAGAACTTTTCGACCACGGCTCCGGTCTCACTCTACGGCGCTACCAAGCTGGCATCAGAGGCTATCGCCCTCGAATACGCGCACAGCTTCGGCTTTCCCGCCTGGATCAACCGTTGCGGCGTCATGGCAGGCGGCGGGCAGTTTCCTCGCCCAGACCAGGGAATCTTCGCTTTCTGGATCCACGCGTGGGCGGCCCGAAAGCCGCTCAAGTATCTCGGCTTCGGTGGCCACGGCCATCAGGTGCGCGACTGTCTCCACCCCAGGGATCTGATTCCACTCCTGCATGCTCAGGCTGATTACCGTGGGGGAGACAAAAACCCGATACAGAACCTCGCTGGAGGGATTGCCTCTGCCCGCTCGCTTCGAGAACTCTCCTCGTGGTGCGAAGACCGCTTCGGCGCTCACAGTGTCACGGAAGACGGCAGTGACCGCGCCTTCGACCTGCCATGGGTGGTGCTTGATCACGCTCGTGCCAGCAAGCAATGGGAATGGCAGCCACAGACCAGCACCTCGGACATTCTCGATGAGATCGCTGGCCACGCTGAGGAAAATCCCGGCTGGCTTGCACGCTCTCTTTGAACCATGCCTGCCGACGCCAAACAACCCAGCACAACAAGTGCTCCCAAGCTCCTCTCGGTCGTCCTTCCGGCGCGCGACGAAGAAGATTGTGTCGCGACGACCGTCGAACACCTTCACCTTGAGCTGAGACTCAATGCAATCCCTCACGAGATCATAGTGGTAGACGACGGTAGCAGCGACGCAACCTGGCAACGCCTCATGGAGGTTCAGGAGAGTGTTTCTGAGTGCAAGCCCATCAGAAACACCGGTTCCAACGGCTTCGGCCGAGCCATTCTCAAGGGCTTTGAGCACTCACAGGGCGACGCGATCGTTGTCATGATGGCCGATGAATCCGATGATTGCCGGGACGTTGTCACCTATTGGAATCTTCTCTGTGAGGGGCATGACTGCGTTTTCGGGAGTCGCTTCATCAAGGGCGGAGGCGTCATCGACTACCCGTGGCTCAAACTTCGCGTCAACCGGCTCGCCAACCTCTTTATTAAGTGGCTTTTCGGAATTCCCCTCAATGACACCACGAATGCCTTCAAAGCCTACCGTCGTCATGTCATCGATGGCTGCGGTCCGTTCCTCTCTCCTCACTTCAACCTGACGGTCGAGATCCCCCTCAAGGCCATGATCCGTGGCTACAGCTATACGATTACTCCAATCACATGGCGCAACCGCCGTGCCGGCGTGGCCAAACTGAAGATGAAGGAACAAGGGAGTCGCTACTTTTTTATCGTGATGTATTGCTGGCTGGAAAAATATTTCAGTCGCGGGGATTACAAACGCCGGGTTTAATCGCCTCTGATTTACAAAGAATCCATGCCATTGCGGTTATTTCCATATGAAACATCTAGGCTCAGAACTGCAAAAAGAGTACGCACTTCGCTTCAGCGAACTACACGACTACCGCAAGGCCGTTTGGCGCGTTCTTATCGATCGCTACTTCCAACCCAAATTCGGGGAAGACTTGGTGACACTTGACCTCGGCGCGGGCTGGGGTGAATTCGTCAATCAGTTCTCGGCGAAAAAGAAGTTTGCCATGGATCTGAATCCTGACACGCGTTCGAAGCTCGAGCCTGACGTTACTTTCCTTGAACAAGACTGCTCTCATACATGGAACCTGGAAGACGAATCTCTCGACTTGATTTTTACAAGTAATTTCTTTGAGCATCTCCGCGAGAAAACTCTGCTCGACGAAACTCTTTCGGAAGCCTATCGCTGCCTCAAACCGGGTGGCCGGATCGCCTGCCTTGGCCCGAACATTAAATACCTGGCCGCCGATTACTGGGACTTCTACGACCACTATCTTCCGCTCAGTCACCTGTCTCTCTCCGAAGCGCTACAATTACGAGGTTTCGAAGTAACCTCGTGCATAGATCGATTTCTTCCCTACACAATGGCCGGTGGAAGTCGGCCGCACATTCAATTCGTTCGCTTCTATCTTCAGATTCCACTCGCTTGGCGCCTCTTCGGCAAACAGTTTATCGTGGTCGCCCAGCGTCCGAACCTAGTGTGAGCGTTCAGGCAGAAGGGGTTGGGGAATCGAGGTGAGGGTGAGCCAGGCCTCGATTCTGTCGACGACCTCATCGTGCAGATCAGGGTTCGACCCAACGTCCCTTCACGGTGCCTCAAGCGGCTTTTTGCCTCGGCGAGTTCCTCATGCGAGCTCACCGCTGAAAGTAACTTTGCGAGTGAGTTCTTCCTCCAGTTGGCCGATTTTTCGGTCTTTGGAGTCGGGCTGATGTCGGGATCGCTCGAAAGCGACTGCTCCCTTCCTCGAAAACCCTCTTCTGCCACTGGCAGAAGAGGGTTGGGCTGATTTCCAGGGAGGCGCAGACATCGCTTCAGGGAGGCGCCTTCGAGGAGGTGGAGGCTGAGGATCCTGACTTTTTACCTTCCGTGCTGAACTGTTGTCTTTTTCTTTTGGGCTTTTTGGTTCCTGATGGTGGTAGGAAACTCGGGTAGCAGGCAATTGGGTTTTGTCTGATTCAGGCTGAGGCGTCACATGCATGGCAGTCGGAATACGACACCGAAGTCGGTGCAACCGATGAGGGCCGGTTGCGTCCTTCGATTTAATGGGGTAATCGGTTAGCTGATTTTCATTTCATAATGGACGGGCAAAAGTCGCAGGATCCTCTCTTACCCGGAAAACCTCTCCTCATTATGGCGATGCCCGGAGGAGGGTCGAGGGGATTGGTTGCACGTCTTGAGACGCGGGGGCTGGCTTTGGGGAGGGGATCTCCGGAGGTGGCGGCAGTGCAGGTGACCGAGGGGCAAAGTCCGTTAAAAACTGTCGTCGCAGACCAGGTGGTAAGCTGTCATCATGGGCTTTTGCATGCGGCTTTTCCGGAACGAACCGGGTGCCGGGGCGGCTCCGCTGGTCTTGTGGAAATACGCCCGGAGATTGATTTTTCAGAGAAAAAAAATTGTGAGGCCATCCGAGAACTTGCGGGGCAGCTTGCGACTGCAGGGTGTTGGGGGGTGGAGGATCCGGGGCTCTGCTTCTTTTCCGACCTCTGGCTTGAGGCTGTGCCTGCTGCCTCGCTGTTGGCGATCTATCGCCACCCGCTGGAGGTTTACGACTCCTTGCTTCGAAGTGGAGATGCGCCGGAGATGGCTTGGGATTTTGATGAGGCACGGCCGATCCACAGTTATGTCATCTTCATGAGGGGGATACAGCACGCCCTTGAACGCGCCGAAAAAGAAGGGAGGAACGCCCTCGTGCTCGCTGCGCGCTCCGCCTCACCCGACCTTGGAGCAACGGATTCTCTCGTCGATGAGACCCTGGGTCTAGGGCTGTCTCAAACCGTGATCGAGCAGAGTGGCGAGAAGGAAGCGCCATCAACTCTCACAATCACCAGAAAACTCCACCAACTCTTTTCGGCGTCTTTTCCTTTGGCCGGGCAGGCCTTCGACCAGATGCAGACAGCCTCGGCCCTGCCTCTGGAGCTGCTGCAAGAAGACCATCCGGATGCCGTGGCCTGTGACCAGGTCTGTGATGCGCTCGCTGCGCTGCTTGCTTCGACTGGAACAGCTCTGTCAGAATCAACTTTGCTTCGCCTTCTGATGTTGGCTGCCACTGCTAGTTATTGCGAAGCTGGCGCGAACGAGGGGATCGAACGATGGATTGAGCAGTCGCGGAAGCGGCTTGGAAGGATTCTTCAGAATGAAGCGGGTGCAGGTGAGGATTCGTTGTCTGGGGATTCCGCTGCGGCGGAGGTGGATCGTTTGCGGGCGCAGGTTGGGCGTTTGCGACGCAAGGTCATTGATCTCGAGCGCGACAAAGATGTTGTCGATTACAAGCTCGCGCGGGTGGAGGAAGAGATACGGCCGTCGCGCGAGGAAATCGATCGGATCAAGCGTGATCGGGATGTGCTCGAAGATCGGTATTTCAGGACGCGCACTGCCCTCAAGGCGATCGAGAATGATCCCGCCTACCGGCGGGTCTCGAAATCCAGAGAAAAGTCAGAAAATTCCGCCTCTTGCGACGCCGTCGACTGAACGACGACAGGTTCCTAAGATGGGTTATCTTAAGGGGCTTTCCTGAACACCGATGAAGCAGATCAAGCTAGCCGCCGCCTGTCTGAACCAGACTCCCCTCGACTGGGAGGGGAACCTTGCGAGGATTCTCTCTGCGATCAGTCAGGCCCGTGAAGCAGGGGTGGGGGTTCTCTGTCTTCCCGAGCTCGCGGTCACCGGCTACGGGTGTGACGATGCCTTTCTTTCTCCTGCGGTGCAGAAGTCCGCTCTGGAAGCGCTCGGGGACATCGCGCGCGAGACAGGTGGGATGGTGGTGGCAGTGGGCCTGCCACTTACCTTCCAGAATGCGCTCTACGATGTGGTTGCGGTGCTTGCCGATGGAAATCTCGTTGGCTTCGTGCCTAAACAGCATCTTGCCGGGGATGGCATCCATTACGAGCCACGGTGGTTCCATGCTTGGCCCTCAGGTGTGGTCGAAGAGATCTGGATCGAGGATGCCTGGGTTCCGGTAGGGGACCTTCTTTTCGGATTCGATGGCGTCCGGGTGGGCTTCGAGATCTGCGAAGATGCCTGGGTAGCGAACCGTCCGGGGGCGTCGCTGGCCCGGCGCGGTGCCGACATTATTCTCAATCCGAGCGCCAGCCACTTTTCCTTCCATAAGCAGGAGACGCGACAGCGCATCGTGTCGGAAGGGTCACGGTCTTTTCGCGTGGCATATGTCTACGCGAACCTGCTCGGGAACGAGGCCGGGCGAGCTATCTACGACGGTGGTGCCATGATCGCAACAGGCGGTGATATGGTAGCCCGTGGAGCGAGACTGTCCTTCGAGGAAGTTTTAGTCACCTGTGCCACGGTGGACCTGGATCGTAACCGATGCAGCCAGAACTGGGCGGCAAGCTATCACCCTGCGTTCGGTCCAGAGGGGGGTGGTGTGGTTGAGGTGGAGTTTTCTATCCGTCAGTCTTGTGAACCATCCACGCCCCAGTTGGCCGAAGATGGGGTAGGCACCTGGGATGCGGACTGGGTGGGGAAAGAGGATGAGTTCACCCGTGCGGTGGCGCTCGGGCTTTTTGATTACGCGAGAAAGAGTCGCAGCCGTGGGTTCGTGTTGTCGCTCTCCGGTGGTGCGGACTCGGCTTCCTGTGCGGCCCTTGTATGGGCCATGGTGCACCTTGCCAAAGCTGAGCTTGGCGAGAAGGCGGCCGCGGATCGCCTCGGTCTTAAGTCTTTGGCCATGCCGGAAATGCTGACCTGTGTCTACCAGGCGACGCGTAATAGCAGCACGGTTACCCGCGAGGCGGCCAAAGCGGTGGCCGAAGGCGTAGGGGCGACGTTCTATGAGTTCGATGTCGATGGTATCGTCGAAAATTACCGAGCTACCGTGGAGAACTCTATCGGCAGGAAGTTGAGCTGGGAAATGGATGATCTGGCGCTCCAGAATATCCAGGCGCGTGTTCGCTCGCCCGGTGTCTGGATGCTGGCGAATCTTCAGGGGGCACTCCTTCTCGCTACCAGCAACCGCTCTGAGGCTTCGGTCGGCTATGCGACGATGGACGGCGATACGAGTGGAGGTCTCAGCCCACTCGTAGCTATCGACAAGGCGTTTATCCGTGAATGGCTCGTTTGGATGGAAAAGACCGGACCGACAGGAATCACCGCGCTGCCAACACTTGCCGCAGTCAATGCTCAAGAGCCAACTGCGGAGCTTCGCCCAAGCGAAGAAGGCCAGACTGATGAAGAGGATCTCATGCCCTACACGCTGCTCGAACGTATCGAGCAACTTGCTATCCACGACCGGTATGCGCCGGTCGAGGTCTACCGGGCTCTGGTGGCAGAGGAGGCTCCATGGTCTGCGAACCAACTGAAGCTATGGATTCGCCGCTTCTTTGAGCTTTGGTCGCGCAACCAATGGAAACGCGAGCGCTACGCACCGAGTTTTCATCTCGACGACCGCAACCTCGACCCACGGACCTGGTGCCGATTTCCGATCCTGAATGGCGGATTCAGGAAAGAACTGAAGGAACTCGATCAGGAGTAGTTTCATTTTCGAGGTGAGGCGTTCCATCCCAGCCCAGCCCATCCCAGCCCAGCCCAGCCCAGCCCAGCCCAGCCCGCCAGCCAGCCAGCCAGCCAGCCAGATCTTCCCGATCAGTTGATCCCAACTTGCGGGAGGGTTTGTTCCGGCTCATGATAGGGGCTTATGGAACCTCAGGTGATTCGTTCAAAAGGTGCTCCGGCTGCCATCGGTCCTTATTCTCAAGCCACCCAGGTTGGGGGATTTGTTTTCTGCTCAGGGCAGATCCCGCTCGATCCCAAGACGATGCAAGTGGTTGAGGGAGGGGTGGAAGAGCAGACCCGTCAGGTGCTGGAAAACCTGACTCATGTGCTTCAGGCCGCAGGATGTGGTCTCGGGGATGTTGCCAAGACGACGATTTTTCTTACCGACATGGCCGACTTTAAGGCGGTGAATACGATCTATGGCGAGGTTTTTGGCGACTTCCGGCCAGCGCGCGCCACCGTGGCGGTGGCAGGACTTCCGCTGGGGGTCTTGGTCGAAATCGAATGCGTGGCGCATTGCGGGTAGTCAGCGTGCAGAGTGCAGAGTGCAGGGTAAGAAAGGGGTCGCAGCAGCAGCCAAAGCCCTGGCAACTATGCTTTTTTTGTGTTGAAAATTAGGGGCTGAAGTAGCTAAGGATGGCCATATAGCCGGGGAACAGATCATAAATGGGATCATGCTTTCGCTTGGTTTCCGGTTTACGGATAATGTTGGTAAACGATGCTCCATCAATCGGATGCTCTTTCTTCGACGGCTTCCAGCGCTTGTCCGGAAGATGGTGAGTCCCAGACGATCTCCGAGAAAATCCGTGGTGTGGAATTGCAGAGCAAGGAGAAGTAGAGGGAGAGAGAGAGAGAGGGGGGAGCAAAAGAAAGGGCTTCCACTTTCGCGTTGTCCCCACCGATCTGGTAGTCACGGTAACGGCAACATAGGGCAGCTCTAAAAAACAATGATCTAGTGCTCGACAGAAGATCGCTGAAGGAGGACAGTTTCGTTAACTTACCATGAGAACGCTGTTCAGATTATTTCCGCTTTTGTCAGGCCTGGCTCTGGCCTTGCTCACCGTTTCGTGTGCCTCAGGCCCGGGAGGTGATTACGGGATCGCCTCCAACGTAGATGCTCGTAAGATCGATCAAAAATCCCGCTCCGCTCTCGAGAGCCTCTACCGTTCCCATCCCGGGGCCCGCTCGCTGGCGGCGCGGTCGCGTGCAATTCTTGTATTCCCCGACATTCTTAAAGGTGGTGTCATTCTGGGAGGATCCTACGGTGATGGAACACTTTACCAGCGCAACCGAGCTGCTGGTTTTTACCGGAGCATTTCGGCCTCCTACGGGCTCCAGATTGGGCTCCAGAAGTATGGCTATGCGCTCTTCCTCATGGATAGTGCAGCCATCAACTCTCTGAACTCCTCAGATGGATGGGAAATAGGCAGCACTCCGAATCTCGTCGTGATCGACCAGGGGGCTGCGCTACACATCTCGTCGACGACACTGGAAGACGGCATCTATGCAGTCGTCTTTGGGCAGAAAGGTCTCATGGCCGGCGTCAGCCTCGAAGGGACCAAGGTGACGCGACTGGCTGTCAAGCAGTAGCGCAGTCCAAAGCTAATATTGGCAGTGGCTTCCTCGCCAGAAATGAGCGCCTGGACGGCGAAGAGAAATGCCTGTCTGGGAAAAAGTCCGCGTCCTTTCCTCTGCCTGTTGCAGCCTGCACGGTCAGGTGATCAACACAATGCCAATCGCCAGGAGGATCGAGCCGAGCATTCGGCGCAGTTTGACCCAGACAGAAAGAGCACCCTCGTTTAAATTGAGTCTGCGCCCGATCCAGAGGACAAGAAGCACCGTCCACAAGCCGCGGCAGGAATAGACGATGTTGACTTCGGTCGGCACCCGGAAAAAAGCGATCGCTGAAGACATGAGTACAGCCTGTCCGGCGATCAGCAGCGCACTGGCCCAGACCCAACGATCACATGGAGCTCCCCGTCGCAGTAACGGTTCTTCCTTCCAGGGAAGCAGAATCAAGGTAAGGAAACCAAGAGATCCGAATACACAGAAGAGCATCCGCATGGGATCGGATTGGTGGCTGAAGTGGGGGAAGAGGGAGTCGAGCAGGCTGAAGGCGGCGGCGGAGCTCAGAGCTAGAACCATTCCCGGCCACGGCGACTGCGAACCGATTCTCCTCCTCGCCGGCCATCCAATCAGAGCGACGGCGAAGGTGGCCAGAATCGCAGCGAGCCAGGTCCGGAGATCGATGGGATTCGGCGAAAGTCCGAAAAGCACCAGAAGAAAGGCCACCAGGATCGATTTTACCCCCATCAAGGGCGAAACAAGAGAGGCGTCCCCGGCTCTAAGAGCTCGGAAAAGCAGGGTCTGGCCAAGGAGAAAAATCATCGCAAGGCACGCTCCGGTGAACCATTCTCTGAGGGTGGGAAATCCCTCGGAGAAAAAGAAATGGGGGATAAAAAAAACTGCCAGCATCAGGTTGGACAGGATGATTGTCCGCATCTGGCCAGCCCCGAGTTCCATCGCCCGCTTCCCAAGAATTGCACCCAGGGCGTAGATCATCCCGGCAGTGAAAGCCAGAAGGTACGCTGTTCCGTTCCCGTTCAAGTTGCTCAAGAAAGGACAGGACGGGTTGCGCCTCGGCGGCAGCGACTACTATCGCGGTGAGAGAGTCTGGGTGAATGAGCGTGTTTCATGGATTCAGGGCATCCGTGAGCTCGAAGAGTGAGATCTCCTTAAAACTCATGGGCGGGTTTTGTTGCCTGAGTTGTCGATAACGGTTGCTAGCCCCCAGGTGGAGAGGGAGGCAATTTCGAGGTGGAACGGGCCTGCTTTTTTGTCGGACAGGATAATCCCGAGGCTGCGAATCTTTGCCGGGTCGAAGGGGCGATCGAGTTGCCTGCCACGCCAGGTCGCCTTCATACTGGAAAATGGGACCCGCACTGTCGTCCACGTGTCTTTCGTCGTCTGAAAATCGGTGGTGAATGACACGCTCGACCACCGGTACCTCTGGTCTGTGGTGGCCCGGAATCCGTAGCTTCGGCCGTCACCTTTGATCCGCAGTTCTACGCCGCTCCAGCCTTCCAGGTCCCATACTTGTCCGGCGTCCATGCGGAGCGAGGAAAACCCGCCATTGTTTTTTAAGGAGAGATTGCCGTCGAAGAGAAGAGTGCCGTCATCGGTAGTTCGAGCAGATCCTTGTGAGAGTCCTCCCATGACCCCGTCGTTGACGACTCTGATTTCGAGATTTTTTCCTGGCTTGGAGAGGTCGATGAGCATCATGCTGGTTTTAGCGGCGGAGTCGGGTTCTTTCTCCTTGGCGGAATGAAGAAGTTGGCTGCTTGCGTGGAGAACAGCAAGGGAGAGGGCGAGGGCGGCGATCCTGGGGGGAGTTATCATAGGGTGGAGTGGTTGGCGTGTGGTGACTCGAATGGCAGAGGATTTTGCTGCCAGTGCCAGATCTGAATCGAGTGGTAGTCGGCAGCCCCTCGTCACGAGACTGGAAGAGAGAGAGAGTTGCCGAAAGATCAGCTGGAATGGAAAACCTATCGGGCAAAGGTGCAAGCTGCAGAAAGTATCCGCGCAGAAAAAGGTAACCTGAAAACGGCAATGGGGTGTCGCAACACGTCATCCAGAGGAGCTTGCGACGCCGGGTCTCGGGCCTGCGGAGACGGCCTGTGGAATCTCATACGCCAAAGGCCAATCGAGAAGTCTGAGATTCTCGCTTGAAGCTCGGTTCAAGAGGACAAAACTCGGTTTTTCTCATGGTGAGGTATTCCTCCGATGGGTGACGGGGATATTCTGCGCGATTTGTATTGCCGTTTTCAGGATTATCCGCTGAAAACAGCCAGCCAAAGGGTTTCTTCTCCAGCTGCGGTACTCTCGACCCGGTGCCGACAATGCGCAGGGATCTCGACCCAGTCGCCGACACCCATCTTGAGGAGCTGGCCGTCCTCCTCGAAGCGTAGAATGCCGGAACCTCGGAGGAGAACCACCCACTCGACCTCGCTCTGATCATACCAGTGGCCTTCAGGAGATGCATGGTCGCCGCGGGACACGATGCGCTCGATTCGAAGCGGACCTGAGCCGGTGGCCAGTGTCTCGGCCAGCTCCTCAGTGAGCACACCGGGTATCTGTGAGAAGAGATTGCCGTGCTTCATGGCGCGTAGTGTCTGTCTTTATTCAGGCTGATTGCGTGCCTCTTCGATCAGAAACGTGAGCAGATCTTCGTTTTGAAAGAACTCTGGGACGCCATTGTGCCCCTGGCCCGAGATGATCTTGAGGGTGATGTTTCCGCCTACTTCTTTGTAAGCTTTCTCAAGCATTGCGCTGTTATTGCTGCAGGGAACCGGTAGGTCAGAATCACCATGGACTAAAAAAACAGGCACCTGGTGGCGGGCCAGCGCGGTGAGGTTCGCGGGTGGGTTGAAGGTATCGACTCGTTTCACCAGTTCGTCTTCTGAGATCCCGTAATCATTGAGCGTCGCCGCTTTGGAGCGGAGCAGAGGCCAGTCCAGCAGGTTGCACACGGGATAAATCCCTGCGATGGCCTGCACCTTCTCCGGGTTGCGAAATCCCCAGCATAGCATCATCAAGCCGCCACGGCTCTGGCCGAGGAGCACCGGCTTCTTCGCGTAGCCTTTTTCGACCATGGCATGGTAGAAGTCGGTGAAGCGCAGTGAGCTTTCAGGAGAGCCACGGACTTCGCCCAGATCGTATCCAGCGACAGCGATCCCCTGCTCGAGCAGGCGCTGGCAAAAGAACTTGAGTAAGGCATTCGGTAGGTTGTTCAGGGTCGGCGCATACCAGACCCAGGGATTGCCATCCGCCGGATTTTCTGCAGACATGAGGAAAGCATTGCGGCCGTTGACCTGAAAAATCTCTCCCGGCACGGGGAGTTGCGTGATGGCCAGAGCTGGACTTCCGAGGAGGCCGATGCAGAGAAAAAGGAGACTGATTTTTCGTTTCATGTGCAGTGTTCGAATGAAAGTTTGGTGGGTCAGGGTTTCATCTGACGTCGGTTGGGTTTTTTTGCCGAAGATTTCCTTTTGGAAGTCTTACCCGGTTTGGTTGGCGCTCTGCATGTCGATTCCGAGACCGCCATGATCAATCCGATGGCCAGGAACCCGGAGATCAGGCTGCTGCCTCCGTGGCTGATGAATGGCAGCGGTACGCCGGTCAGAGGAATGAGCTTAGTCACGCCACCGAGGTTCAGAAAGGTCTGTGCTGCAAGGATAGAGATCAACCCAGCGGTCAGCATCCTTCCGAAAGGATCTTTTGTCTGCGCTGCTGTCATGTAGCCGCGGCGGAAAAGTCCGATATACAGGACCACCAGGAGCAGGCACCCGACATAGCCGAGTTCCTCGCCGAGAGCGGCATAGATGAAGTCGGAGGCGGCGATAGGGATGCGTTCCGGCTGTCCCTCTCCGAATCCGGCGCCCCACAGGCCTCCTGCGAAGAGACCTGAGAGTCCCTGAAGGATCTGCCAGCCGCTTCCGGTCGGGTCTTCGAAAGGATTGCGCCACGCTTCAAAACGGCGCTGTCCGTGGAGCAGGAAGCGGAAGGTCAGAACCCCGAAGGCAGCGGATCCGAGCGCGGCGTAGAGGAGATAAGAGATCCGATTGGTTCCCAGGTAGAGCATGGTCAGCATGACTGCGGTGAGCATGACAAACATGCCGAGGTCGCGCTGCACGACGAGGAGTGCGGCGAGAATCGCCCAGTAGATTCCGAGCGGAACCAAGGAACGGAGAGGCAAGCCGAGTCCGGCCAACCCGACATCCTGAAGAGCCTTCAAACGGTGGGCCATGTAGGCGGCGAGAAAGATGACCACCGGGATCTTGATGAATTCGGTAGGCGTGAAAAGTCCCGGCCCGTAGACCCCCCCGCGATACCGGGTTCCCAGAACGATCATGATGGCGATACCAATCAAGGGCATCACCCCGAAGATCAGGTGGAAACGTTCCAGTAGCTTGAAACGCTGGCTTCGAAAGATGAAAACTGCCGCCAGCATGAGAGTTGCGCCGATAGGGAAGGCAAAGTTACCCGGGCTCAGTCCTTCCTGGAGGTTAAGTGAACCCATGCGGACTTGCGCTAGGACGCCGAAGCCGGAAAGCAGGAGAACCCCCCCGGGCAAAGCCGCATCGCCACGGTAACGAAACAGGTGGAGGATGAGAAGGATAAGGACGGTTACGGCGAGAAAGAGGGCCGGTGGCAGCAAGTCCTCGCTCAGAACCGGATCCCACGGTTTTCTTCCCGCGCCGAGGAACAGAAGAAACCCGAGGAAGGTCACCCCGAGAGAAGCAGCGGCCAGGCGCCGGGTGGGCGCGAGACCGAAGCGTGATTTGTGCAGTTTGCTCACGGTCGACTCCCCTCCAGGTAACCGGCAGCCTGGGCAGCTGCCAGCAATTCATGAGCAATGGGAAGCGCCGCGGCGGATCCGTAGCCGCCTTTCTCAACCAGCACGCCTACCGCGAGGCGGGGCGCCTCATACGGAGCGAAGCCGACAAACCACGCGTGGGATGCCCCGTGCGGATTCTCGGCCGTTCCGGTTTTTCCTGCCACTGTGATCGAAGAAGCAGCGATCGATCGACCGGTGCCCTCGGTCACCACCCGGCGCATCATGGCAGCAAGACGGCCGGCCGACTTTGCCGACAGGCTGCGAGCGAGCATGCCCGGTGTGGTGCTTAAGGCCAGTCGTGGTTTGGGTGCCTGGCCACCGTTGGCTATAGCAGCGGTAGCCACGGTCATGAGGAGGGGTGTTGTCAGCATCCGGCCTTGACCGATCGACACCTGCGCGAGTCCGTAGAGGTCACGCGGGGAAAGGTCGGGGAAACGGCCTGCGCTGCCCTTCAGTGCCATGCCGAATTTCTGGTGGAGCACGAGTCGATCATTCATGTGCAACGCGTGCGTCATGGCCTGCAGGGCATCGCGCCCGGAGTCGACTCCGAGACGCGCGAAAAAGATGTTGGACGACTTGCTCAGTGCAGTGCTCAGGTCGAGTGCGCCGTGCCCGCGCCAGGCTTTCCCACGGGAGCGTGCGGAGTAGTATTCGTGGTCTCGGATCTTCGGGTTTGATGGTGACGTCGTCCAGCCGTCAGCAGGACAGTCGATGGTTCCGGAAAATCCCTGTTTCAATGCTGCGGCAGCGGTGACGATCTTGAATGTCGACCCCGGCGGATAGAGCCCTTGGGTTGCCCGGTTGAGGAGCACGGAGGATCCGCGGGCTCCGGAAAAGAGCGCCGAGTCGATCAGGTTGGGATCAAAAGATGGGCAACTGGTGAGAGTGAGCAGATCGCCGTCATCAAGATCCATGACAACCACCGCACCAGCCCGGCCCTTCAGAAGACGAAAGGCCAGGTGCTGCATCCGGGCATCGAGAGTCAGGGTCAGATCCTGGCCGATGATTTCGCGCTCGGCGTCGAATACGCCCCTGCCCAACTGCTTCCATTCCTCGAGGCTGGTCAGCGTGGCTCCCAGCAGGGTGGCATTGCCCGCCCGCTCCATACCGAAGGATCCGAAAAGTGGATGGGTGTAGCCGACCACGTGCGCCGCCGCCTGCCCGAACGGGTAGATTCGCCTGACTCCGCCCTGACGGTCCGGGACAGACTCCGCCAGGATCATCCCCTTTCGGTCGAGCATTCGCCCGCGCTGGATCCGATGCGCTGGATTGAAGGCGCGGCGATCATGGAGTTGCATGAAAGCGACAAATTCCGGTTTGTGCTGCCCAGCCAGCTGCCACACCGACTGGTGCCCGAGAACGAGTAGAAAGGCGACCAGCATCGCGATCAGGAAGATCCGGAAATTCCACGGCAGCCGGGTTTCACGCTTGCGAGGGCTTCCACCCGCAGGAGTCCGCCAGAGAATCCAACACCCGACGAGCAGCACTACAAACAGCAGCAGGCGGAGAATTCCTGCCAGCACCGGCCAGTGCTCAGAGCCGTAGAGCGTGTTGAGCAGTTCTGCGAGTCGCGCCATCGGGGGAGTATAGAGCCCGCTTGCGCACGATCGCTATGGTTTTCCTACTTCCATTCAGAATTGCTTGGCGCGGCGCTCAAGTCCTGGGTTTTTGCAAAAACGGACGGACAACGCCGGCTGCGGTGCGTGGTCTGACCGAGACGCTTCCCAGGGTCAACGGGCTGAGACTAATCTGCCTGAATACAAGGTCGGGGTGCGTTGCTGCGGTTATCCAGAAAAACCTTGGTGAGGTAATACCAGGAAACCATTGAGTAATCGAGGGCTTCCATCGCTTCCAGCGTGGGGGATTGGATCGTTGTGTCGTGATCCTCAATGAGGACGACTTCGGGACGGTATTTTTCCCACCGGTTGCCAGCAACTACTCTCAGATCATGCCCTTCACAGTCGATCGAAAGCACGTCGATGTTCTGTCCCTGAGGAAGATGTTCATCGAGAATGTTCGCCAGGGTTCTGCACGAGACAGAGAAGGTCTCGCCGACTTCGTTGTCGCCGGTATACGCATCATCAACGATCCCTGAACACATGGCATCATTGCGGAAGGTGACTTCACCTTCAGTATCTGACACCGCGCAATTAACGTTGATATCCCTCGGGCGGTGTTTTGCAAGGCGGTGTGAGAACAAAGGGTTCGCTTCGATGTTGATTCCCTTCCAGCCGAAGGAAGAAAGGTAGTGGGTGTTTGAGAAATAATGGGGATGAAAAGCTCCCACATCGACGTAGAAGCCCGGTTCACGATCGGCAAAATGCCAACGTAAAAACAGATCTTCACCGAATTGTGAGAAACTGCCTTGAATATGTGGCAGGGATGCTCCCCCAAAATTTTTAAATTTCAGGAGTTTTCGGATGTAGCCCATGATTTTCATTGCTGTGGAATCCGGTTTTGGCGTGAACTACGCAGGGTTTCTTCGATAAGATAACGGCCGCGTGCCCCTGGAACGTGGTTTTTAACCACCCACTGGCGGGCTGCGGTTCCCATGGTCAGCAGTTGGTCTTTGTCAGCGAGCGCATTTTTAATTACCATTTTCAAAGAGTCGCAGAAAGGCTCGTAAAAGTAACAGTGCCTGCCATTTTGCAAGCCTTGGTGTCGACGGATGGTAGGTTGACTGATGATCGGGACGCTTTGCACCAGAGCGGCCTCGTAGTGACGAATGCAGTCCCAACCAAGGCCCTCGGGCGAGAAAGCAAGATAGGATCTCGACATCGCGGCCCAGAATTCGTGGATCTCGATAGACTCACGGAGAATTTTGATGCGATAGCCCTCGTCTGCGAGTTCTTCGAGGAGAGAAAGTCCATGAGAGCGAAGCCCGCAATGTCCGGGATGACCCGCAAAAAAAGACGTCATAGGTCTTCTCGTCATGCGACATCGTGCGTTGGAATGCTTCCTCGAGGTCAAGGCGTGGGACATTCATGTTCTGGCGGCTCCCCAGAGAGATGGGCCTCATTTTCGAAAGGAGTTCCTGCGTATCCCTGGCGGCGGCTTTGAGCGCTGGTTCCATGTGGTGTGGAGGGCAGCGTTGGAGCACGTTGATGGAGTTCACTGGTAATTCGCGTTTGAAGAAACAGCTGCAGTGCCGAACCATGGCGAGATCTGCAGGATCGATGGTCGGTTCGTCTGTGATATCAACCACCGCGAGCGGAAGCTGATTGCGACTTCCATAGATGACCATCAGGGCGGTCAGGCGCCGGAAGATCCATCGCGCCATGTTGACCAGAAAACTGTGATCTTTTCGATAGATAAAACGATCAAGGGACCGGCTCACGAGCAGGTCGTAATCTTGGCGGTAAAAGCGGCGCCCCATTCTGAGATAGGTCCCAGCGAGAGTCTTGAGGCTGTTTCCACCTTTGCCTGCGAGAGCAATATTGAGGAACTCAACATCATGCCCCGATTCGTCGCAGGCAGAAACATAGCCTAACTCAATTACTTTCATATCCACCGCATCAGGGAGCAGCTGCCGTCAGCCATTCCTTGCTTGTTTCAACGCTGTTCCTGGAGTTTCGGATTTCTTGGTTTGGGCTTGCTTGCAGGCTTTGCCATCCGTGGCTTGCGCACCGATCAGGATTTCCTGGGTCAACAGTCTGGTCGCGTGGAGATCGTTCTACTAAGGTTGCTACATCACTTTGATCACGCGCGCAAGGAACCCGAAGGAAGGCGGGATAAAGCGCCGCACCTCGCAAGGAAGAGCCTTGCAAGGTACGGCAGGAATCTGGAGGCTCGAGGCTTCCCCCTTAAGACGTTTTCTATCCGATGGGGATCGCCAAGTAGCGGTTGCCCTTCGGGGTGGCCAGTCGGAGAAGAACCGTGGCATTGTTTGCCTTTCCCGCTGCGACTTTAGCATCTTCAAGGTTTTTCACCATTTCTCCGGAGATTTCTGTGATCATCGAGCCTGGTCGAAGTCCGGCCTCTGCAGCGCTTGAATCCGGTGCCACACGCGTGACAAGGAGCCCTTGTGCTTGCTGCGGGAGGCCGAGGCGCCGGCGTTCTGCAGCGGACAATCCGACCACTTCGGCAAGCGTGACCCCATCGATGATGTCAGCATCCTGTGCGTCAGCAGGCCCTCCCTCTGGGACCGTGTTCGAGGCGATTCCCTTTGATGGCATGGTTCCGATCGTGACCTTGAGCTTTCTCTCGGATCCGTCTCGGCATATTTTGAAGATTGTTTTCTTCCCAGGATTGAGACTGCCCACGTCGAGGCGGAGCTTGGACATTTCGTTAACCGGTTCGCCATCCATCGCAAGGATGATGTCGCCTTGTTCCATCCCGGCTTTTTCGGCAGGAGTATCCGGCATGACGTCATTTACCAAGACCCCTTCCTGTTTCACGTTCATGGCTCGGGCGAGTTCAGGAGTGAGCTCACCGAGGAAAACCCCGAGGAAACCGCGCTCGATGGTGCCGTTCTCGAGGAGCTTTTCAACGATCTGGATAGTCATATTGCTGGGAATCGCGAAGCCGATCCCGACGTTGTTTCCGGTGCGCGAGAGGATGGCGGTGTTAATTCCGACGACTCGGCCGCGGTTATCGACGAGGGCGCCGCCCGAGTTCCCCGGGTTGATCGAGGCATCGGTCTGAATGAAGTTTTCATACCCGGTAATGTTCAGATCCGAGCGCCCGATGGCACTGACGATGCCCGAGGTCACGGTTTTACTAAGTCCGAACGGGTTGCCGATAGCGAGGACAATGTCACCGGCTGCCAGTTGCGAGCTGTCTCCCAGCGTGACAGCAGGCAGGTCGGTGGCGTCGATCTTGAGAACCGCGAGATCAGTTTGGGGGTCAGCGCCGACCACTTCCGCTGGAAATTCATCGCCTTTTTCAGTGAGTGTCACGACGACTTCATCTGCGCCCTCGATGACGTGATTGTTGGTCACGATGTAGCCATCCGGGGTAAGGATGACCCCCGACCCGAGCCCTCTCGGGTCTGGCGTGAACGGGAGCGGGTTCTGGAGTTTCGGGAAGTCGGGAAGCAGGTCGCCAAAGAACCGGCGCAGACGTGGGTCGGCGAAGAGCTTCGCTTGGTCGTCGAGGTTGCGGACCTGCAGGTTCCTGGTTTTCTTTTTCGCGAAGACACTGACCACGCCAGGGGCGATTTTCTCGACGACCTCGGCATATCCGCCAAGCGAACCTTCGCGGAGTGGGGGAGTGTCCTCCATGGCGATGGCTGGATTGATGGTGGTCGTCGCTGCGTGCGTGGCGAAAACGAAGGTCAGGGCGGCTGCGCCGCCAAGAAGAAGGCCGGTCAAGGTTCTGATGATGTTTTTACGTTTCATGATTTCTGATTTTTAGTTTTTTGATTGAGTGTTTGAAGACGCCACCAGAATCAGCCACTCGCATTACGCCTCGGTTTCCTGAAAATTACAAAGGGGTAAGGCTGGCGTAAGCTCGGGGTAAACCTGCGGCTTGAGCTTGCAGGAAACGTATCGAGAGGGTTTCTTTGGTCTCAGATGCGTCCCCCCCCCCCCCCCCGGCCGCGAAAAATTTTTCCGAATAGCGCTGAACTGAGAACATGTCATGAAGATCCTGATCATCGAGGATGATGCCAAAATCGCGGATTTTCTGGAGGATGGTTTCCGGAAGGCGGGGTTCCTTCCAGACGTGGCTAGCGATGGGATGAAGGGGCTCGACCTTGCCTTGATTCATGAGTATGCGGTTGCTGTGGTGGATCTCATGCTTCCGACTCTGGATGGACTTTCGATCATTGAAAAAATGCGACACGAAGGGGTGGCCACACCGGTGATCATTCTGAGTGCCAAGGGTAGCGTCAGCGACCGGGTCAAGGGGTTGCGGGCGGGTGGTGATGATTACCTCGCTAAACCGTTTTCCTTTTCGGAACTCCTGGCGCGAGTGCATGCTCTGCTTCGCCGGATAGAGGGGAATCTGAAGCCGGTGGCAGAACTTGAAGTCGCGGACCTCGTGCTCGACCCGTGGAAGCGGGAGGCGCGGCGTGGTGACGAGGTGATACCTCTCCACGCCCGTGAGTTCGCCCTGCTGGAACTGTTCATGCGCCACCCCGGCCGTGTCATCTCGAAGGCAGCGATCCTCGAGGAAATTTACGATTACAATTTCGACCCGCAGACGAATGTGGTCGATGTGCTGATCCACAGGTTACGTGCCAAGATCGACAAAGATCATGAGCCGAAGCTTATTCACACCAAGCGGGGGATGGGCTATGTCCTCAAAGCATCCTGAGGGCAGGAAAGCTGCCCACGGGTCGGCCGGATTCGGTCTGAGCCTGCGGCTGACAGCATACTTTGGCTTCCTTTTTGCCGGGGGCATGCTCACCCTTTTCGCGGTCGCCTATTCTGTCATCGCTTCCTCAGTGAGGAGAAATGAAGTCGAAACGGTGAGCGAGCAGCTCGCGTCATACGCGGCATGGTATGACGAGGGGGGGCTCTACGCATTGCGAGAGAAGTTCGATGCTGAAGTGCGCGGGAGCACGCAGGCGCGGTTCATCCGCATCGTAGGGAGTAATGGCGAGGCACTTTTTTTCAGCGTTCCCATGGGATTGACCATGATTGACGAGAGTGAACTCGACCGGATGGCTCCCGGTGAGTCAGGAACCCGGATTCATTTCGGCAATGAGGAAAAGAACGTCTGGACGGTAGCGAGTCGCCGATTGCCCTCACGAGTGACACTTCAGGCCGGACGAAGCTCGCTCGCCGGGGAGGAGGTGCTGCAGCGCTTCCGAACTATTTTTGCCACTGCGGCGATCCCGGTGCTGTTCCTTGGCATCGCGGGTGGGACGCTGCTCACGGTCTCAGCCATGCGGCCGATTCGTCAACTCGTCGGGGCGATGAAGGAGATCCTTCGCACCGGCGATTGGAGTCGGCGGGCAGAGAAGAAAGGAGGTACCCAAGAACTCAATGCCCTGGTAGACCTTTTTAACGAGTTGCTGGCCTCGAATGACCGGCTGCTTCGGAATATGCGCGAGGCGCTGGATAATGTCGGTCACGACCTGCGCACACCGATGACCCGGATGCGGTCGGCAGCAGAGGCTGCGCTGGAGAAGGACTCAGACATCACAGCGCTTCGCGAGGCCTTAGAGGACTGCCTTGTCGAATCGCAGGATGCCACGGTGATGTTGAATGTCTTGATGGAGTTGAGCGAGGCAGAAGCAGGAACTCTCCGGCTGCATATCGAGAAGATCCATCTCGTCGAGATCGTCAGGAAGGCGGTGGAGATGTTCGAGTTCGTTGTCGAGGAGAAGCGGATGCACCTTGGCATCGATGTTCCGGAGGAGTTGACGGTGAATGGTGATGCGACGCGTCTTCGTCAGGTCTTCGTGAATGTGATTGATAACGCCATCAAATACAGCACGGAGGGCGGAAAAATAAAGATTGCAGGGCGCTCCGCTGCCGGTGGCGTCGAGATCACCGTGCGGGATGAGGGGGTAGGGATTTCCTCCGACGATCTGCCCCGCATCTGGGAGCGGCTGTATCGGGGGGACCCGAGCCGGTCGCAGCGCGGCCTCGGTCTCGGGCTGAGCATGGTGCGCGCCGTGGTGGAGGCGCATGGTGGTACGGTGGCGGCCGAGAGCACGGTAGGGGAGGGGTCGGTGTTCACGATATTTCTTCCTGCATGATGTGGCAGCGTGAAGCCAGCGAATGGCATCTTTGGCAGAGCGAACGCCTCCGGACACAACTCGTGCGGAATGGCTCCCCTGGAGGGGGAGAGGCTTTCCCCGGTGCCGTTGTCTTGCTGGGATGGTCCAAAGGTGAAAGGCGGCGCTTGATGCTGGCCTGAAAAACGTAGATACTTCTATCTTCCGGTCTGCCAGCCGAAGGTCTCGGACTCTCAACCAGCGAAAGTCGAAATCCGAGGTAGTGGCAGAGAAGAGTGAGTTTAAAAGAGAAAAAAAATGAAAGGATACGCTAAGATACTGTCAATTTTTGTTGCCTCTGTGGGGCTCGGCTTGGAATGCTCTGCTTCCTCGCTGGACACACTCGAGGGCGTCGAGAATCCGGATGTGTCGCTCGATGGCACCTGGCATTTTCAGCTCCCTGCTCCCGCGGGTTTCTGGCAAGAGCAAAGCGAGCCCACTGACTGGAAAACCATGCCTGTTCCCGGGGACGTGTTCCGGGAAGGCCACGCCATCAAGGAGGATATCCCGTTCGCCTACAAGAAAAAGATATCCATCCCGGAAGACTTCACTGGCCAGCAGATACGGCTGCGTTTTGAGGGCGCTCATGACTTCACCAAGGTCA
>CALSSN010000027.1 GCA_943789025.1 uncultured Verrucomicrobiales bacterium | reverse complement strand
ATGCACGTCGATCATTTGCATACTGGCGAATTTATCCAACGCTGCCCGTGGCGTCAGGCCCCCGGCCAGAACCCGCAGTTTGCCGCGCAACGCCACGTGCAGGCAGTAGCTCAGGAAGCTGATAAAGATGTGCGCCTCGATGCGGTCTTCTTTCTGATGATGGATCGGCCGAATACCGAGATCGCCTTTCAGATTGCGGAAACTTTCCTCGACCTCGGTCAGTCCAATGTATTGCCGCCAGATCTCGGCTGCAGGCATCGTTTCTGGCACAAAAGCGCGTAGCAGATATCGGCCTTCGCGCCGCATGACCGCACGCAGCTTGTCGCGCCTGAGTCGATAGCTGAAACTCTCTGGGCCGATGGTCTGCCCTTCTTCCGGAACCTTGACTTCAACCAGATGCCAGGCGCGCCCGGCCTCTTTTCTGGCCGCTCCCAGACGCATCAGCAACGTGTCGCGATCCTGCCTCATCCCGCTGAGCTTCTTGAGCCGGGCCCATAGCTTCTTGAGCCGGCGTTTTCTCATCGAGCGCTCCTTGCCGATGCGCCTGGCGCTCCTGGCCAGCACATAGTGTTCGCCATCTTCCCCGTGGAGTTTGACCTCCACACCGGAGCGCGCCTGCTGCCAATCCTGCGCAAGGAAGGCTTTCTCGTATTTCGTCAGCCTGCCCTTCGGAGTGCCCACGATATAGTGCACGGGAGGGTCGCTGGCGCGCATCTCTTCGAGGACTTCCTCGGTCGGAATGCCACGGTCCATTACCCAGATGCGCTCGGCCTTGCCGTAAAGTTCTTCGATCTTGCGCAAGAAACCACGCAGGGTAGCGCGGTCCTGGGTGTTGCCTGCGAACACCTCGTAGGCCAGTGGGTAACCCTCGGGGGTGACCACCAGGGCGATGACCATCTGCACGCAATCGCCGCGTTTGTCACGGCTGTAACCGAAACGCTTTTTACTGGACTCGGGGTCTTGTGGCGGGTCGCTCTCGAAGTAGGTGCTGGTCAGGTCGTAGAGCAGCACTTCGAACCTGGCTCCAAACAGGTCCTGCCAGCGCCGGCTCAGATGCCGGAACAGATCACGTTTGTGGTCGAGGAGACGGTCATGACAGTGATAGAGGGCGTTCTTTGGCGTGATCTCGGGATCGAGCGAGAGCAGGTCGGCCATGGCGCTTTGCCGGTACCATTCGCGGTGCACATACCATTCGGAGGAGGGTTTGATCAGTCGTGCGACAACGAGGATCTGCAGGGTCTTGTGCCAGTCGGTGCCTTTGCGACTGGTAGGCAACCTCGGTTTGAAAAACTCGTCGAGTCCGAGCAGCGACCACAGTTCCAAGGCCAACCAGCAGGCTCCCCACTGGCGAGGGCGATGCAGCTCCATGGCGCTGAGATCGACCTTGAGGTGGTCGATGTCGATGTCTTCGGTCTGTCCGGGTGGCTCACGGTCCGCGGGGAACAGGGCCACTTGGCGGAGCGTATCACCGGGTTTACCTCCGCTGTCGATGACAGAGATGGTTTTGCGCCAGGCGATCTTCTGGTTGTCGTTGATCTCACCGAGATAGAGCACCTGACGTTTGGCGCTCCTGCCATCAGCCAGCCGGTAGCTTTCCATTACGCTCCAGTAGCGATGGACTTTGCCGTCTTTGCGCCGCTTGTTGCACTTGAGATACATCGACCGTGCCCCCAATCTACCCAGAGATCCGTCGCTGATAAAGGGGCAAGGTCTCCCCCACAAGCCCTCCCGGGAAACCAACGGCCAAATATTTGTAATTTGGGGGCGTATTGGATGGCCAATCCGGGGAGCGTAGAGGATAATTTTATCAACTCATGGGCAGAGGATTAAATGCCGCCAAAAATTTGAAGAAATTTTATTGGCGGCCTGTCGAATCGTGAAAGTCGGGCTAAAGAAGCAGCCGTTCGGCCATCGCCAGATCTGCAGGAAAGGTGATTTTCGGGTTCGCTGCCGTGTTCTCGACCAAGGTCACCGGATGGCCTAGCATCTCACATGCCGACACCTCATCGGTGACTGTTGCCCCCATCTCGAGAATCGCATCGTAGGCCGAGACTAGAACCTCGACTGAAAACACCTGAGGAGTTTCCATCGCCCAAAGGCCCTCCCGCTCAACTGAAGCCGTCACCACCCGTTCCGCCATCCGCCCGCTTCACGGTGTCGGTGATCCGGTGAGCGGATGCCGCGGCACCGGTCTCTGCAGCACGCGCCAGGCAATCCTCGATCAATCCCGTTGCGACCAGAGGCCGGGCACCGTCATGAACCGCCACCAGCTTGACCGAGGGAGCAAGCAGGTCGAGCCCATTTCTCACCGAGAGATGCCGCTCTACTACCACCTTCCACATATCGGACCGGCTTGGAAAAAAGCCCCGAGCTCTGCCATTCCTGGCAGGCTTCGAGAGTCTCACCACCGGACACAACGACAACCATTTCATCGATGGCATCAACCGCCTGATAAACCTCGATGCTCCGAAGCAGAACCGCGCGACCAGCCAAAGGCGCCAGCAGCTTGTTGAAGCCCATGCGTCGGCTGCTGCCTCCCGCCACAATGATCGCCGCATTCACAAGTCCAGGTTGATCCCATTCATCGCCGCAGCACCTTCCGCCTCAAGCACAGCTTCGCAAGCACCGCCTGAAGACAAGGTGCTGTTATCGGTTCTGCCTGCTACTTTCTCCTGCAGTGATCCCATCACTCTCCCCATATCCTTTCGTGAACTGGCACCTGTAGCTGCAATCACCTCCTCGATGATACCGGCAAGTTCATCTTCCGAGAGTTCTGCCGGGAGGAATCTTTCGAGAATAACAATCTCAGCAGCTTCCTTCTCCTCGAGATCCTTCCGCCCTGCCTCGGCAAAAGCCTGCACCGAATCTTTGCGCTGCTTCACCTGTTTCCGAACGACAGCCAGCACCTCAACTTCACTTAGCTCGGTATCAGCACCGCCTTTTTCGATCGCAGTATTCTTGATGGCCGCTTTGAGGCCTCGCAAAACCGCCAACGATAAGGCATCTTTCGCCCTCATGGCGGTTTTCAAATCCTCCGTAATCTGCCCATTGATCGCACTCATTCGTAGAGCATAGAACTGGCAGCGACTTTCTGCGAACCGATTCTCGACCTTAATGAAAAACTCCAGCACCTCCCCGGAAACCGAAATGCACGCCCGGATCCCCACGTCGTCACTGGAAAGGATTTATCTTCGGACTGGCCATGGGCATTCCAACCATCCTGGTATCGGCATTCTGTTCAGTCAGTTTCTCTATCTCGCCTACCTGCGGGCCGAGGAGACCCGCAGCTGGACAGCAGTCCACTGCCTGATCGAGGAATCCGATGTCGACTGGAGCAAAATTTCCCCGAACTCCCCACTTCGCTACTTCCCGAAGATCCGCTACCGCTACCGGGTCGGTGAGCAAAGTTATCTTTCCAGGCGTCTGACCCGGAGCGATGGCAGCACCTCCGACAAGGCGAAGGTAAAACGACACGTCTGGCGGCCTATCCCCTCCGGAAGCACGCACCTGTGTTTCGTCGACCCGAAGGACCCCGAATTCGCCATTCTCGAGCACGAGCCGCTGGCGCCCATTTACAGCATCTGGTTTCCCTGTCTTTTCATCCTGGGAGGGATCGGGATGATTGTCGGAGGTGCCCGACGGAGAGAGGGCGGGAGCGGAAAAACACCACTCAGCAACCAGCCACCAGCGACCAGGAGGTGATTGATTTCTCTCTGCTTTTCATTCATTCTGTCCCGAGAAGTGACTGTCGAATCCCGAAACCGCTGTCTCGCATTTTGTGCTCTCGTGCCTCGTCAGCAGTTGTTCGGCGCACCCGCGCACCGTCACAAAAAAAGGCGCCGGCATCGGAATTATCATCGGGGCAGGCGCGGGCACTCTGGTAGGAAACCCGCTCATCGGTGCCGTGGCAGGTGCAGCGATCGGGGCAACCCAGGGGCATAACCAAGAAACGACAACTCTTAATGCAACACCCGCGGGAGACCTACGGACGGAGACAACCTATCGGGGAGATGGATTCCACCGATGACGTGGGGCCTTACGCCTACCCCGAACCGGATGCATTCCTGCCTGAGGAGCAAAGCTACCCGCAGGCGGAAGATCCGTGGCAGTAAGACGAAAAAATTTCATTCGATGTCTCGGCCAGCCTCTGCGTTTCACTCGCAGCCCGGCACCCGGCACCCGGCACCCGGCACTTGGTGCTTGGTGCTTGCTTGGCATCTCACATTGCTCTGCTCTCAAAAATATCCCCTGTTGTTACAACTCGGAAGCATCCTGGTCATCGAACAGCATCCCTAGCACCTCCCTGACAAACGACAGGAGCCGGCTGGTCTCGACGCTGGCACGTGGACCCGCAATGTTCAGAGTTTTGACCGATTCACGGGCAAGAAACACTCGCGTTTTCTCGACTGCTTCCCGCACCGGAAGGTCAGCCAGAATGGTAAGCGACGGCTTCTCTTTCTCTGCAGTCAGAAAAGCAGTCAAGAGGGTTCCCCCTGTCAAGGGGAGGCTCTCAGCAAAAATCAGAGTCGCGTCCGAGTCGCGGATGTTTCTGTAGGTTCGCTCAGGATAGGAGCCTGAATCTGTCTCCCTTAAACGGTATTTTTCAGCTATCACACCGTCCGCGGCGATCCTCCCTCTCGGGCACCACCCGCCATGATCCAAACCGAAGGCGATGGCGCAATCAAGGGCCGTCCGATCCACTCCAGTCTGCCCCCCCGAGACAATCTTCAGGGTTTTTTTCTGGAAAGCGCACATCGTCCCTCGAAAAACGACAGGAAAACTATCGAGACACTCTTTTTCTTGCACCGATCGGCGATCTGCTTCTAAGACGGATCGTCGCAGGCGTCTCAGAATCCTACCAACACCTGACTTTACCTCTTTACCAAACAGCAGCACCTGGGATGCTGAAGCGCATCCTGCCAATCTGTCGTTCAGTCAGTCCGGTTATCATCAAAGTTCATTCAGATTCCAGCCAGGTTCATTTTTTGCTGGCAGTATCTTCATTCATGCGTTGGCGGACGGCATCCTCGATTTCTTCATACATTTTCTGATCAGCCTTGAGAGCGTCCTTTGCACCGTCTCTTCCCTGTGCCAGCTGGGTTCCCTTATAACTGAACCATGAACCACGTTTCTGGATGATGTCGTAATCGAGGGCGAGATCGATGAGTGAGCCCACGGCTGAGATCCCTTCATTGTACATGATGTCGAACTCGGCTTCCCTGTAGGGCGGAGCCACTTTGTTCTTCACAATTTTTATTTTCGTCCTGTTACCCGTTACCGTCCCATCCGTCTGCTTGATGGCACCAATCCGGCGGATATCTACCCGGACAGAGGCGTAGAACTTGAGAGCCCGGCCACCTGGGGTGGTCTCGGGACTTCCAAACATGACTCCTACTTTTTCCCGGATCTGATTGGTGAAAATGCAGGTCGTCCGTGCCTTGGCAATCACCGACGTCAGTTTTCGGAGAGCCGCACTCATCAGACGCGCCTGCGCTCCCACCGTGGCATCGCCGATCTCGCCCTCGAGTTCCTGCCGTGTCACCAGAGCAGCCACCGAGTCGAGAACAATGATATCCATGGCATTCGAGCGCACGAGAGTCTCACAGATCCGCAGTGCCTCCTCGCCGGAACTTGGCTGGGAAACGAGGAGATCATCAAGATTGACTCCAAGACGGCGGGCATACTGCGGGTCGAGCGCATGCTCCACATCGATGAAGCCGGCAAGGCCCCCTCTTTTCTGTGCTTGAGCGATGACAGTCAAGGCGAGGGTGGTCTTTCCAGAAGACTCTGGCCCGAAAGCCTCCACGATCCGCCCACGCGGAAAGCCGCCAACGCCAAGCGCTCGATCAATGAGGAGGTTCCCGGTTGGGATGGCATCGATATCGACTTTGTGCTCGTCTCCCATCCTGAGGATTGCACCCTCACCATATTCTTTCTGGATCGATTGAATCGCCAAGTCGAGGTTTTTCGCTCGGGCTTCTTTCAAGCGTTTGATTCCGGGATCTTCCTGGGTGCTCTGCTTGGGGGCAGCCTTGGTGGTTTCTGCTTCTTTTATGGCCATCTTGTTTTTTCTGTTTTGTGTCTGGGTGCTTTGAGACTCTCAGTTACTACTGTTCAAGTGAATAATGTTCATGCCGACAAATTGCAAGTTCTTTTCTTTGCTCTTATTTCCTCCTCGAAGTCTGGTGTCTTTGCATGCGATTACTGCGAAATCTGGCGGCTACAATTCCGTCGTGTTTCCAGGACTTTCTTCTGTGGCGGCGCCACCTTACGGAACTTTCGCGGGTTCCTGGGGTTCCTCACCGCTCGCAGGCGGACTTCCCTCCGCTCCATTTTCCAGCGGCGTTGCCTGCACTTCTTCGATCGGCTCCGGAGCGAACCAATCTTTCCAGCGATGCAGCTCAACTCCCTCTCCGACACCTCCGATCTCTTCCAGAAGTTCCCCACAGCGTTGGTGCCAGCGCTCGAGGTCGGGCGCGTCCCGTTGCGAGTCGGCAGTGCCCGGAAAATACAGGTAGGTCACGTGCAGGTCACTCTCAGGTCTGCTGTAAACGGTTGCTTGAGGGTTGATTTCTTTGCAGAGCCTCAAGGAAGCTTCTCCGGCTTTGTAGGTCGGCCCGACATCGCCCACGATGGTGGGAAAAAGCCGACCACCATGAATGACGACCGCATAATCACCAACCTGCGGAGCAAAGGGAGAGTTGCGACGCTGCTGGACGATGGAGAGGGGAATCACGATAAACGGATCCGCCTCAGCGATGAGATAACTCCAGACGCGCAGGTCATTGGCAATTCTGCGGTTAATGTCGAGTTTCGCTTCGAGCGTTTGCTTCGCTACTGCGCTGGTCCCGGGCTTTTTTAAGAGCGCTTCGTCCCGAGCAATGGCATCGGTGTAACGGCTGAGAAGAGGATTCGGCTGGGCGGTTTTTTTCTTCCACATGTAGCCGGTCGAAGGTTGAAAGTTCGCCGAGTTTGCAATGTAGGCATCGAGATCGGGCATGCGATCACCGTCTGTCCCGTCGGAAACAACATCCATCTCCGACTGAATGAGCAATGCCCGACGCCCGGTCGCCGGAGACTTAAGCTCAAGGATACTCTCGCAATCATAAAAATTATGCCGATCGAGAACGCGATTGAGCCTGCTGTAGTCCCGCTGGATCCGTTTTCGCTTGTTATCATAAAGCTGGTGATAGAACCCGGAGGTGGCTGCAGTCTCCAGAAGCACTGGAAATCCTGGGAGCACGCGCGGGAGATCAGGATTGATCCTGGCGAACTCGGCGAGCGTGGTAGCCGGCCTTGGAATGGTGACTTTCACCGCGATCTCGACACCGTAACTGCCGTCGGAGACGCGCTCCATCGAAGCGGTCCCACCCTCGGTTTCGACCAGCGAGGTTTTCGTGACCAGTCCATTGTAGAGTGTAGCGGTATCGATCTCCTTCCGCGGCACCCACTTGGACGGTGGCGGCGGTGGTGGTGGTGGTGGCCCGGGCACCAATTTTTCGACCTCGACCTCAACGATCTTCTCTCGGATCTCGACGACGACCTCTGGCTCAGGCTTCACTCCCCGCCAGGCGGCAGCAAGTGCTCCGAGACGCTCACCCAGATCCGTGTCCTCCTCGGGCGCAGGCATCAGCAGTAACCCGAGGCACCCGAGGAGAACCGGGAGACTCAAGCCGAAGGCAAAGACGAGGCACCCCGCTCCCCGACGACGGCCCGTGCTCATGCCGCCGCCTCGCAAAGTTTCCTGTCTGCCCGGCCTGTTCTTGAGGGATTGATCCATATGTTTCCATAAATCCTGCTGCCCGATCCTTCAAGTAGCACGCTCCAGAGAATCAAGCAGTCAACATCCTGCGGAAGGTAGGAGAACGCCACGCGCGCATGGTGTCTGCCCCGAGAACGGGTGCCGCAAGGAGAATTGCGACGACTCGGAGTCGCTCCCTCCCGGTCAAATAAGTCTTCTGCAGGGGAACGAGGGACGTAGCCAACCACGCTCGTTTAAAAACTTCATCGCCCACTTTCCACGAGCGCCTGAACTCTTGGGGCAGCGCAAAAAGCAGGTCATACAAAAGGAAGGCGTTGAGAGGAGCGACAGCGAACAGGCATTCCAGATCGTCCCGATAAAGTGCCGAGGACATTGTCGTTGCCATGCGTTGTTCGAGGTAAAGAAGGTCCCCGTGCAATGCCACAGGAATATCCTTCAAGCTCTCCGCCCAGGCCTCCAACTTCTGGGTGACGAAAGCCATTTCCTCCGGGGGGATGCCCGCATCAAGAAATCCCAACTTCCCTGCCAAACAGACCCCGACATTCCCCCCCCGCCTTCCGGCAGGAATTTCTTTCCCCTCGAATACGTAATGCTGCCGCGCAATCTCGCCCCCATACCCCATGCAGAGCACGCGTTCCGGATCGCGCGCTTCGTCGATATGGTGGTCAAGGTCGAGCACTTCGGCCAAAGCCATCGAAACTTCGACCTCCGGCGCATGATGCGGAGCGTGCGGAGAGTGCACTGAATACCGCGTCGTGCTTCGAATCTCGCGAGAACACGCGAGAAGCATTCGCGAATCCCGACCCGCACTCACTGGGATTTCCAGCGGGCAATACGATGCCAGTGATCCAAGAACTTCCTTCAACCGAACGACAAACTTCGAAAGGACCTCGCGAGGAGCAGTTTCATGCGTCCCGGAAGCGGGCCAGATCCGCTGCGACGCAAGCCGCCCCTCGGGGCCGATCTCGGTCTTATGGGATGGCGGAAGAAGTTCCCACCCTGCGAGTTCCGTCAGCCCAGCTGGATACCAGGTTCCCGAATGCTCCACGAGACGCGCAAGCACTTTACGCTCTGAAGGTGGACGGTCAGGAAAGCGCGCGCCGAACACCTCTCTGATCAAGGCTGGAGTCGATGCAAGCCATCCCATCTCCGGATGCAGAAAACAGGAGAGACTCCCCCCGGGGTCACTGAAGATATCAATGCGATCGTGTTCTTTGCATTCAAAAAGCAGAAACCTCCCTCCCAACCGCAACACGCGTTGTTCTCCGCTGGTTCCGCCACAGTTTGCGTCCTCAAGAACCTCCCCGACATCGAAATCATGCGCTAAGCCAAGCACGGCAAAGTTTCCCGAACGCTGGAAAGGAAGCTGCCCACCATGGTAGAGGTTCCAGGCACCCAACTTTTCACAACTCCATCCAGGCGGTAATCCTACGGGATCCACCTCGCCTTTCCCGCGCACAAAAAGGAACTGCTTTCTAAAATCTCCCCGTTTGGAATCTAAGGGCATAACAGGCAACGAGCCAAAGATCGCATCGGCGGATCTCTGAATTCCTGCACGCTAAGCGACACCTCCCGAAACCGCTACGATAGAATCCCTCGAATCAGGAGCGCCGTCACCCTTTGACCGCAGTCAAACCAGCAGTGCAATCAGAGGGAAGCACTTCGGGGCTGGAGACCGGAAGAACTCAGCCGACCACCCACCGAAACCGTATCAAAATTTCTTCGGTGACTAAGAAATTTTTAATTCGCCATCCCTTGAAGTCGTCCCAGCTGCGGGCGACGAAGACTTGGACGGCGAGGCTGAGGGCTTGGACGCAGAGGCTGAGGCTGAGGCTGAGGCTGAAGATACCTTGCTGCTGCTCGCAGCGCTGGGTGCTGCTGAAGAAGATGCTGCCGAAGCCTTGCTTGCCGGGCTTGATGATGCCTTGGCAGCAGCAGCAGCAGCAACTGCCCCCTTGCCGACAGCAGATTGGCCCATAAATGTCGCACCTTCTTCGATGGAGAGCGTTCCGGCGGCAATGTCCCCTTCCAAAATGGCATTGGCCTTCAATTCACAACGCTCGGTGACGGTCACGTTGCCTTTCACCTTGCCAAAAATAATCACCGTCCGGGTCTCGATTGAGCCGTTGATGTTGGCATTCTCACCGACAGTGAGCGCGCCATCTGAAATGACTTTACCTTGGATTTTTCCATCGATGATCAAATCATTCGAAAATTTGAGATCACCTTTGATCTCGACGTCATTGGAGAGAACATTCTTACCACTCATTTTTGGTTTTGCTGCGCTTTGTTGGGTAGCCGGTGTGCTCTGCCCAGAAGCTACTGGAGCAGGGCTTGCCTCGACCATAGATGAACTCGCTGCCGCCATGGTCCCATAAAAACCAGTGGAGGCAGAAGTAGATGAAGATTCGTCTTCGTTGCGATTGCCAATTATCTGCTTTAACACGCGGCGACATAAACACCTGTGAGAATCGCTGTCAATGCGTTATCGCAGCAACCGACAGTAAAAAAGCCGAACCCCAAGCTCTTGAAAATTTTATGACAGTTGATGGAAGGTTGACCGTATTCAATTGAGAGAGCAAACTCCCTCGTCTCATTGAAGACGAGATACCACCCCCCCTCCATTTATTCATGATCGCAAAGTGTCCCTCCTGTTCAGCAGAATTTGAAATCGGTAAGGAACTTGAAGGCAAATACGGCAAGTGTTCGAGCTGCAGCAAGACCTTCCTCCTGCCCAAATCCCACGCTGTGAAATCCCGTGACCGCCAGGTAACCCAGCGGCGGCCCTCCGGCCTCTCCGCATTTATGGCTATTCTCCTCACTGCTGGCTTCGGCGCCGGCGTCTGGGGACTTTTCCGTTACCTTCCCATCGGAAAAACTGTCGAAGACGGAATTTCCATGGAATCGGCTGTAGGAGGGTGGTTGCCTTTCCTGGGGAATCTTCACCCGCTTCTCCTGCATCTTCCCATCGGGCTTATTCTCGTCACCGGACTGCTTGAAATCTTCTCGCTGAAAAAAAGACGCGAAGTTCTGGCCCCAGCTATCACCACACTTCTCTGGCTCTCGGCCATCTCGTGCATCCTCTCCGTCGGCACCGGGTGGCTCATGGCAGTGGGTAAACCGGCTGAAATCACCCTCGACCGACATCTCTGGCTGACTGTCATCCTCACTGCCCTGGTGCTCATCACTCTCAACTTCAAAGTGATCTTCGAGATCGGAGAAGGAAAGGGAACGCGCCTCGGATACCGGATCAGCCTCGTGGCCTCAATCGGACTGCTGTCCCTCGCCGCCCACCAGGGTGGATCGATGGTGCATGGCAAGGATCACCTCACCGAACACCTCCCCGAGGATATAAAGCTGGTGGCTGAGCAAGGTGAAGAAGCGATCGAGAACGCCTTCACTCTCGTCGGACTGGGTGACCCCGAGCAGATGGAGGCAGCAGCAGTGGCGGCGGAAGGCGGCCTACCCACGGGTGTAGCAGAGGGCCCAGAGGAAGAAGCACTGGCAGCAGCAGACGTCGACAAAACGGTCTTCGAGGGAGTCATTCTTCCGATCCTTGAGGGGAAGTGCACCAAGTGCCACAATGAGAAAAAATCCAAAGGAAAGCTCCGAATGCACACATTCGAGCACCTCATGGCAGGAGGAAGCGAAGGCGACACCATCGTCCCCGGCGACCTTGCAGCCAGTCTCCTCGCAGTGCGCATCGACCTCCCTCTCGAGGACGATGAAGCGATGCCACCGGAGGACGAAAAACCTCTTACCGAGGAGGAAAAAGAGCTCCTTAAATGGTGGATCACAAACGGGGCTTCTTCCGAAATGCTGCTGGCTGAGGCCGAAGTCCCAGCGGAATTGGAAACTGCCTGGAACAACCTGATAGCGCCTCCGGAGGCCATCGCTGACGCTGCCTCCGAAACTGAGGTGGTGCCGATCGAAGCCGTCGCCCGCTCTTACTCAGATCAGGAAATCTCTGAGGCCAAACGCACCCTCTCTGAGAAGATAGGGGGACTGCTCATTCCGACGTTCAGCGGAAGCAAAACCCTGAGTTTCAATGCGCTGAATGTTATCGACTCCTTCGGAGACGAACAGGCCAGCGCCCTCAAGCCTCTCTCAGGAAACCTTGAGGAGCTCAATCTGGCGCGCACCCAGATTACTGACCAGGGACTGGAAGCGCTTGCCGACATGGCACAGCTCAAGAGGCTCCACCTCGAGAACACCGCCATCACCGATGCTGGACTCGATCACCTCGGTAGCCTCGAGAAGCTCGAATACCTCAACCTCTACGGCACCAAGGTCACCGATGAAGGAATCCGGAAGATCATGAACCTTCCAGCCCTCACCCGACTCTACGTCTGGCAAACCGAGGTGAGTAGCGAAGCCGCCAATGCCCTCTCCTGGCTCAAACCGGAGCTGAAGGTCAGCAAGGGAGTCAGCGAACCTGCTGCGGCACCTGCTGCGGGCCCTGAAGCGAAGCCTGCAGCGCCTGCTCCCGCCGCCAAACCTGCAGCCAAGCCTGAAGCCAAGCCTGAAGCCAAGCCTGCGCCCGCTCCCAAGCCTGCGGCGAAGCCGGCTCCTGCTCCGAAACCTGCAGCAAAACCTGCGCCCGCCCCGAAGCCTGCAGCCAAACCTGCGCCCGCTCCCAAGCCTGCAGCGAAGCCGGTTCCTGCTCCGAAACCTGCACCTGCAGCAAAGCCTGCGCCCGCCCCGAAGCCTGCAGCCAAACCTGCGCCTGCAGCAAAGCCTGCGCCCGCCCCGAAGCCTGAAGCGAAACCTGCACCTGCAGAAAAGCCTGCGCCCGCCCCGAAGCCTATAGCCAAACCTGCTCCGAAACCTGCGCCCGCCCAAGCGGCGGCAGCGACAGTCAACCGTGCATGCCCGATCACCAGAGAGCCTGTGAATCCTGACTTTGTTGCCAGCCATTCTGGAAAGCGCATTGGGTTTGCCAACGCGGAGGCCTTGAAAACGTTTCAGAAAGATCCCGCCAAGTACTTCGGCCGCATCCAAGCGAGCCTTGGCGACTGAGGCGCTGCTGGCTGGCACGAAAACTCCGATTGCCTCTTTAAGCTTCCAAACGAAAGATTCTCGCCCGCTGGCATTTGCGGGAGATACGCTCCCTACGTCGACGATCTGTCCGCGCACCCCATGCAAGCTCACAGAATCCTTCTCGCTGCTTCCGTCCTGCTCTGTTGCGCCTGCGACCCGGGCCCTACCGTGGAGATCACCGAAGTCAAAGATCTCGGTCCGTCCACACCGCTCCCGAAAACAGGAGCCTCACCGGAGTCTCGGTTTGGAATCCGGCAGCACCCGTTCCACTGGACTGCCCCTGAATCGTGGATAGCCCAAAAAACCTCCCAATTTCGGCTCATCAACTATCAGGTGGCCGAAAACACCGAATGCTACCTCACGGTTCTGCCGGGTGATGGTGGTGGAATCACTCCCAACATCAACCGCTGGCGCGGGCAGATGGGACTGGGGCCTCTGAGCGAGGGAGGCATCAGCGAACTCGAGTTAAAACCGCTCCTCGGCTCCGAAGCCTACGCCATCTCCTGCGACGGAAGTTTCGGAGGAATGGGAGCCCAGAAGCAGCGCGAGGGTTACCGCATGCTCGGGCTGATTCAGAATTTCAGCGGGATCATGATCTCCGTCAAGATGGTTGGCCCACTCGAGGAGGTGAAAGCTTCCACGGAAGACTTTTTCGCTTTCTGCGAATCCATCCGCTTCCGACAGCAGTAAGCAATTTTTGGAAGCGGGGAGAACGAGTCATGGCGCAAGCAGCAAATAAACCAAGCCAAAGAAGCAACAGCATCCCTCCCCGGATCTTCGCTTTCTTTTCCTCGTTCGCCCTCGTTGTCTGGGTGCTCATCTTCCTTCTGCTCATCACCCTCCTCGGGACGCTGGCACAGGTCGAACTCGGCCTCCACGGAGCCATCGAAAAGTATTTCGACCCGCTGTTCCTCATCCACTGGTTCGAGTTTGGCAAAAACGACTCCATTCGGATCCCACTCCCCCTCCCCGGAGGCTACCTCCTCATGGCGCTCCTCTGTACCAACATGCTCTGCGGCGCCATCATCAAAGCGAGAAAAAGCTGGAAACAGCCAGGAATGCTCGTGGCGCACTTCTCAATCGTCTTCCTCATCCTCGCTGGATTCGTCTCCTTCCACTGGAAGAAGGAGGGCAACATCGCACTCTACGAAGGTGATACTTCAGGCGAATTCCAGAGCTACCACGACTGGGTCGTCGAGATCCGAGAAGCGGCGCCGGGAGTGACCTCTGCTCTGGTTGTTGACCAGTCCCTCTTCAACACTCTGGCCCCCGGCACGATCCGGACTTTCCAGCACGCAACTTTACCTTTCTCGCTGGAACTGGGAAGTTTCTTGAAAAATGCCAAACCCGCCCGCGGAGAGCGTGAGAACCTGAGCGCCGAGGGGTTTTTCCTCCAGAAACTCAGTCTCAATCCCGAGAACGAACGTAACCTTCCCGGACTCGTCGCCACCGTCAAAGACCCTTCCGGAAAGTTTCTGGGAAGCGGGCTGCTCTGGGGTGGAGCCAGCTACCCATGGACGGTCGAAGCCGACGGACGCAGCTTCGTCATCAAGCTCAAACATCGCTCATGGAAGATACCCTTCTCGCTTACCCTCGACAAGTTCACCCGAGAGCTTCATCCCGGAACGAAGAAGGCAAAGGTCTTCCTTAGCGACGTGACGAAAACCAAAAACGGTCACCAAGAGCAGATCGCAATCACCATGAATGAACCACTCCGGCAGGACGGTTTCACGTTTTTTCAGGCATCGTGGGGACCCCAGGACGCTCGCCCCGGGGACCCTCTCTATTCAGTCTTCGCCGTGGTCGACAACCCCTCTGACATGTGGCCGCTTTACTCGTGCATCATGGTCGGAGTCGGCCTCCTCATCCACTTCTTCCAGAAGCTCATCGGCCACCTCGCCCGTAGCGCCCGGCGACGCGGGAAAAATCCAGCGACGGCAGCAGCAACACTACCTTCCTCACCATGACCGGCACTTTCAAACGACCAAAGGAACTGGGGCCGCGCTGCCTCCGCGCAATCCTTCTTCGCTTTTTGGCGGCGGTCGCACTTGCCACCACTTCGACTACTTCAGCTGCCCTTCCGGACGGAGTGCAGGAACCCCCGTTTCCCCTCCCCACCTTCAACGAAGAGACCCTTGCGATCTTTTCTAAAATCCCGGTTCAGGATGGCGGGCGCGTTAAACCGATGAGTACCTTCGCCCGGTATGCCCTCATGCCCCTCAGCGGCAGGACATCACTCACCGTCGGTGTTACCCCAGATGGCAAACTCAAAACCCTCCTCAAAGGAAAGCGGGGGTTTGAGGGTCAGACTCACCGCTATTCCGCGAGCGAATGGCTGCTCCTGTGCCTCCTCCACCCGGAAGAGGCCCGCCGCATCCCTACTTTCATCGTCAACGACTCGGACACCCTTCTTCGTTTCGGAGGCGAGCCGAAACGAAAACGCGACATCTACAGCTACGCCGATTTGGCCAGCCATCTGGACAGCCTCGTGACAGAAACGGGCAAGTCAATGGGCCTCGAAGACCGCGAACGCGACCGGATCGACGATATGGTCATCGCGCTCGGCCAGAATGTCCTCGCCTTCCAGCGCCTTACAGCATTTCTTGACTTCGCGCGCAATGGCATCGCGCTGGGAACTGCGGAGGTCCCGGAGTTTTTCCCAACCGATGCCGAGGGCAACCTTTCGGTGAGTGCTTTCCTTGCAACTCTCCCACAGCTCCGGGAGAACCCAACCGACACCTCTTCCGAATACCTGCGAAAAGCTACCTTCACGCTCGAGCGCTACCTCGGCCAGACAGATCCTGCTTTCATAACCCGCGCACGCGCTGACGCATCTCTTGGAAAATGGGACGACGTCCTCGGACGCATTCGCCCTGTCGCAGGACTGGCCAGCGCCCTGCAACTTTTCCCTCCTCCGCCAGCCACCGGCAAAGGACTCGACCCGCAGATGAATCTCGAGTGGTTCACCCCCAGCAATGCCATCCTCGCCGGACTTCTCTTCGAAAATGCGGGGGCTTGGGCTGTCGATCGTCTCCAGCTTCTGGAAACTCTGGAAGCCGCCAAAAACAATCCTGAAGCCCTCAAAGAAACTCTTTCTGCTCTGGACAAGCAGATTCGCGAAGAGGGCTCTGCGCGCGGTGAAACCTCTCAAATCGATCGCGAAGTCGCCTTCTACGCCACCGGCTATTTTAACAAGGCACTCACTTTCTTTGTCCTCGGTTTCGTTCTCGTCGCCCTGACCTGGGCTCTACCCCACGCCCTCATCTCACGTATTTTTGGATGGCTTGGAGTCGCCGCTGTGGTGGCCGCCGTCGCCTACCTCTCGCTCGGGATCGGCCAACGCTGTCTCATCCGCTACCGCCCTCCGATCACCAATCTTTACGAGACTATCCTCTTTATCACCGCCTGTGCGGTTCTCATCTGCCTGTTCATGGAGTGGGTCAACCGCCAGCGAATTGCCCTCTCCACCGCAGCGATCCTGGGTGCCGCCGGAATGTTCCTCGCGATCCGCTTCGAAGCCTCGGAAGCCACCGACACCATGCCCACGCTGATCGCTGTTCTCCGGAGCAACTTCTGGCTCTGGACCCACGTCACGGTGATCAACCTCGGCTACGCCTGCGGCCTGCTCGCCGCTGCACTCTCGCACATCTATCTTGTCGGGCGCGCATTCCGGCTGGCCGGCCCGCAGAGTGAATTCCTCAAATCAATCACTCGCATGGTCTATGGCATTATCTGCTTCTGCCTTGTCGCCTCTCTCATCGGAACCGTCCTTGGCGGGATCTGGGCAAACTACAGCTGGGGCCGCTTCTGGGGGTGGGATCCGAAAGAGAATGGAGCCCTCATGATTGTGCTTGGAGCTGGCATTATCCTCCACGCCCGACTCGGCGGCTACATCCGCGATCTTGGCATCCACATGGGGGCCATCATCCTCGGGGTCATCGTCTCGTTCTCGTGGTGGGGAGTCAATAACCTTGGTATCGGACTGCACAGCTATGGCTTCACGTCAGGCGTCTGGCGCAACCTTTTCGCCACATGGATCGTCGAAGCTGTCTTCCTCGCGCTCGGCGTGGTTCTCTGGGCCACCTCCCGGAAAGGAAATCCCTCCGCTCCTCAGGCCGCCACGGACCAGACTTGAAAGTTGATCCTGAGGGCGGTAGCAGACAACCTCCGTCGTCGCTCACATAAACCTAAAAAGGTAGGGTCCCGAATGTTCTGCAAAAAAAAGAGGCGAGCGGTTCTATCACTCTGGGCATGATTCAGAGTAATGAAAAAGCAACAGACCCAGAAGACGTTGCCGCTCGCCAGCGGCAAGATTAACCCAAGTTTCTTGCCAACGCCCTGTATCCCGCCTGGAACCTGATCTCGGGGAGCAAAGGCACTACAAAGTCGTCGTCGCATGGGAACTTTTCAGCTCCGTCTTCTTCGGTGGACAGGCCTTCTTCCAGTCGATGCCAAGGATCTTGTAGACCAAGGCCTGCTCGGCGTCGGGAACGCTGGGCTGACGCCCTTCCTCTCCCTCAACCCCCTCCATCCCCAGCCGATGGCCGGCGACATTGAGGATGCTTGACAAAGCAATTCCCTAGCAGTCGGACCACCTCCATTGGTCTTTGAGTTCGGCGAAGTTGTTTTGATTCCCAGCCTACCAATCCTGCCTGACCCTTACCGAGTGTCCAGTCCTGGAGTTCTCGCACCACGGTGTCCTCAATGATGAGTCAACGCGACTCGCGAAGCCTGCGAGAAAACATTTGGCAATTCACCTGCTCAGACTCCAGACTAGAGACGGCGGCAAGAGAGGAATCTTCACTCTATCGACTGCCCACAAGCTGTCCGTTTCTTCCTCGGAAAATCCCCAATTCTCTCATACCCTCTCCAGTCGCAGCACCGTTTTCACCCTCCCATGCCCGCAATCTCAACAGACGACCTCCGTATCAAGGAGATTCGATCGATCATCGCGCCGGAAATTCTCATGCGTGAACTTCCGGCCAGCGAGGAGATGGCCGCCTTCGTCACGGAGAAGCGGCAGGCTGCCGCCCGCTGCCTGCATGGTGCGGATGACCGGCTTCTCGTCATCGCAGGACCTTGCTCAATCCACGACAGGACACAGGCAATCGACTATGCCACCAGGCTTCGCGAACAAAGCACCATCCACCAGGAGGATCTCAGTATTCTCATGCGCGTCTACTTTGAGAAACCGCGCACCACCGTCGGGTGGAAAGGCTACATCAACGATCCTGATCTCGACGGAACATGCGAAATCGACCGCGGGATTCGCCTCGCTCGCGAACTCCTCCTCAAGCTCAATGCCACGGGTGTCGCATGTGCCACGGAGTTTCTCGACGTCATCACCCCGCAGTACATCGCTGACCTTGTGGCCTGGGGGGCGATTGGCGCACGCACCACGGAGAGCCAGGTTCACCGCCAGCTCGCCTCCGGGCTTTCCATGCCGGTAGGATTCAAAAATGGCACCAACGGCAACCTCCAGATCGCTCTCGACGCCATCGGTGCCGCTCGCGGCTCGCACCACTTTCTCTCGGTCACCAAGCAGGGGGTCGCCGCCATCGTCCAGACTTCCGGCAACGACGACTGCCACGTTATCCTCCGAGGCGGGCGTGACCCGAACTACCGTCCCGAAGACATCCATTCCGCTCTCACCGACCTCACTGCCGCTGGCCTCCCGCCCTTGGTCATGGTCGACTGCAGCCACGGCAACTCCCGGAAAGAACACGCCAACCAACCGCTCGTCTGCGATGCTCTGGCCTCACAGATCGCCGATGGTCAGCGAGGTATCGCAGGGGTCATGATCGAGAGCCACCTCGTCGCCGGCAGCCAGTCTCTGGCGCCAGTCGCAGACCTGACCTACGGACAGAGTATCACCGACTCCTGTGTCGACTGGGAGACAACAAAGGGAATGCTCGCCACGCTCGCCCAGGCAGTCCAGCAAAGGCGCCTCACCTGACTGTCTCTCATCCAACTCGGCATCCGCACTGCCCGAAAGCCAGACACACAAACACCCTCACCGATCCAACGACCGACCATGCGCGACCACCTCGACGGCTTTTCTGATCTCAGCATTCTCGTTCTTGGTGACGTCATGCTTGACCGCTTCATCTGGGGAAATGTCGATCGGATCTCTCCCGAGGCACCGGTCCCGGTGGTGCATGTGGAGAAGGAAGATTTCTACCCGGGCGGTGCAGCCAACGTCGCCCGCAACCTGGCTCCCTTCGCCAAAGACGTATTTGTCTGCGGTCTCATCGGGATGGACGGCAATGGCGACACCCTGCAGCAGACGCTCAATGAAGCCGGAGTCATCTGCACCCGCATGGTCCGCGATCCAGAATTCGATACCATCTGTAAGACCCGCGTCATTGCCAGGCAGCAGCAGGTTGTCCGAATCGACCGTGAACGAAGGCGCGCGCTCAGCAGAGAACAGGTCGAAGGGATTCTCCAGAACATCCAAGCCATGGCCGGACAGATCGACGGAATCATTCTCGAAGACTACGCCAAAGGCTTCCTCGACACCCGACTTGTCGAAGGAATTACCCGAATCGCCAAACAGACAGGACTGGTCATCACTGTTGATCCCAACCCGCGCAACCCGCTTCCTTACCACGGCGTCACCGCAGTGAAACCGAATCGAAAAGAAGCCTTCGAGATCGCCGGCATGACGGACGGGCTCCACCCGCACCCGCACCCTCTGGTAGACAAAGCCCTCCTTCAGGCCGGCAGAAAGCTCCAAGGGATCTGGGACACTCCGAACGTTCTTATCACTTTGGGGGAACAGGGCATGCTGCTCCTCGCGCAAGACGAAGACCCTCGTCATATTCCTACCAGTGCCAAGGAGGTCTTTGATGTCTCGGGTGCCGGCGACACAGCCATCGCTCTCTTCACGCTCGCTCTTGCTGCCGGGAAAAATCCTCTCCGCGCCGCGGAAATTGCCAATCACGCCTCATCCCGGGTGGTTGGAAAGCTCGGAACTGCCATCGTGACGCCTGAGGACTTCGGCTGAAGTGGGCGCGAAAGATTGGCTCCCACGTCCATCCTGAGCAAGCGAAAGCCCGCGGGAGAGCAGACCCGCTAGCTTCTTTTTCGGAGGAACCAGAGCGCCGCCCACCACGTCAAGCCGACCACTCCGAGGGGGAGCAGGCCAATCTTGAGATCCTCACCCATCCACGGGAGAAACTCCCCACGCTGCAATCCTCGTGACGGATCTGTCATGGCGGAAAAGAGCTGCACCCCGAAGACCCAGCCCGCATGCAGCCCCATCGGGAGCCAGAGCGACCGCGACCTCAGGCGCACAGAGGCAAGCACCACTCCAACGAGGAAAAGCAGTAACAGCTCTGCCACCACCACCTTGACGTCAGTCAGGTGCCCCAGCATCTGCCCGAGCAAGACAAATCCGCTCGACCAAACCACCTCGTCTCTGGCAATACTGAATGCTTCCGGAGCCTCGAGGAAATGCACGATGGCAAAGAGCCCGCTCACCACCAGCACCGCTGGCTTTGCACTCATACTTCTGAGGAGCAATCCCAGCATACCGCCACGGAAAAGAAACTCTTCCAGCACCGCCACCACCACAGCAGTGAGCATGATCGACAACCAGAGTGATCTCAGGCCACGCGCATCGAGATCGAGATAAAACATCTCTCGCAGTACCAGTCCGTATCCGAGCGCCAGCAGTCCTCCCCCGGCAAGACAGAACCCAAAAGCATAGTGCTGGAGCTTTGCTGGGTTGTGCTCCAAGCCCATGGTGACTTTGCCATGCCTCCGCAGAAGCTTGAAAGCCGGCCACAGAAGGAGAAGCGCCGCCACTAACACAGCTCGGTCAAAAAAACGTGTGAAGGGCGAGCGGGCTACCGAGCGGAAAACGTCGGCAAAAATCGCGTTCTCTTGCAAAGAGGATTTTTCAAAGGTCACCACAAACCACTCACCCGATGCCACAATACTCGGAGCCAGCAGGGCTCCGAGCACAAGCACCCCAGTGAAATAGCCAACGAGGACTCCCCAGTCGGGAAGCTTCCATGCAGTCGCTTTGGACATCGCTTCGCTCCTACCACGATCAGCGGTCCGCAGCAACCCGCCCTTGCGTATCCCGTTACGGAACGGGAACCTATACGTCCATGGCCAAGGGCAAACGACACGAATGGCGAGAGCGCAACGCAGACGGAGAGTCAAGGATCTACCGTGCCTGGGTGCATGGTGGAGAATGGCGGATGCAGACGACTCTCAAAACCGACCCTGACTGGCACGACCTCGATCCCATCCCTCACTCCGACCTTCAGAAACTCCGAAACAAGCTCTGGGAGAAATACCAGCGCAACCGCGTCCCGTTCAAAAACATCGAACAGGTCGATGCTCTTCTCGAGGACGCCGCCGATTAACTCAGCGGTCATGACTGGCCACGCCGCCTGCTCCCGTCCCTTTTCCGATCCCGATCCCGATCCCGATCCCAGATTTCCATGGCCCCAGACGAACTGCTCGAAGCCGAACGACGGCACCAGTGGCACCCCTTCACCCAGATGGCGGAATGGAATGCACCCGGACACCAACCGCTCATCATCGAGCGAGGAGAAGGCGTCTATCTCATCGATTCGGAGGGGAATCGCTACCTCGACGGGAACTCTTCGATCTGGACGAATATTCACGGGCACAACCACCCGACCATCAATCGGGCAGTCAAAAACCAACTGGAAAAAATTGCCCATAGTTCATTTCTCGGGCTCACCCACAAACCGGCAATCGCATTGGGCGCAGCCCTCACCGGGCTTCTCGCAGGGCGCCCTTTACCGCGAGTCTTTTTCTCCGATGACGGATCGACCGCCATCGAATGCGCGCTCAAAATATCGCTCCAGTACTGGCAGCTCCTCGGCCACCCTGAACGGAAGGAGATGCTCGCGTTCGACCAGGCATACCATGGGGACACTCTCGGCGCGGGCGCCCTCGGCGGGATCGCAAGCTTCCACGACCGCTTTTCGAAACTCGGGCTCAAGACCCACCACATCGCAGGGATCGAAGCGCTGGACAACATCGCACCTTCCACCCGCGACCAACTCGCTGCCGTCATCATCGAACCGATGATTCAGGGTGCAGCCGGAATGCGCACCTGGCCCGAGGGCATGCTTGCCACTCTCCGTACCTGGTGCAGTGATCACGGCATCCACCTGATCCTCGACGAGGTCATGACTGGGTTCGGACGCACCGGAAAGATGTTCGCCTGCCAGCACGAGGACGTCATTCCCGACTTCCTCTGCCTCGCCAAGGGGCTCACTGGTGGCTACCTTCCGCTTGCCGCCACCCTCACGTCAGAAGCGATTTTCGAAGCCTTCCTCGGAAGCCACGATCGCAGCTTCTACCACGGCCACAGCTACACCGCCAACCCACTCGGGTGCGCCGCAGCACTGGCTAATTTGCAGATTTTCGAGGAGGAGGAGACGCTCGACCAGCTCGAAGCAAAGGTGCATGACCTCGAAATCGCTCTCGAAACGCTCACAGAAAACTCTCCCTCCATCGCGAGCTTTCGCCAATGCGGGTTGATCGCCGGGATCGACCTCACGAATGCCGACGGGTCGCCTCTTGACCCTTCCCGCAAGACTGGTGCACAGGTCTGTCAGGCTGCCCGCGCCCACGGGCTCCTCACCCGCCCGGTACGCGACACCATCGTCTTCATGCCTGCTCTCACGATCACCAGGCACCAGATCGACGATGCGTTTCTTGCACTCGCTCAGGCCATCTCTGAAACCCTCCCTGCATGACTTCGGAAGAAAACACATCGACGTCGCGAGACACTCTCGATGTCCGCTGGCTCGGACGTATCGGATTCCAGGAAGGACTTGCGCTCCAGAACGCACTGGTTCTCCAACGCAGGGACAATGAAATTCCGGACACCGTCCTGCTCCTCGAACACGAACCAGTCTATACCATCGGGCGCACCCGCGACCGCTCCAGCCTGCTCGATCCTGAGCAACTCCCGCACGAACTCGTCGAGATCAACCGCGGGGGCAAAGCCACCTACCACGGACCTGGACAACTTGTCGGTTACTTCATCCTCGATCTCCACCAGCACGGGCGCGACCTTCACGCCCTGCTCCGAATGCTTGAGGGCCTCGTCATCGACTTCGCCCACACGCTGGGGGTCAAAGACGCTCAACGCCGAGAGGGCCTGACCGGTGTCTGGGTCGGCGAACGCAAGCTCGCCTCGATCGGGGTCGGTGTCCGCCACTGGATCAGCATGCACGGGTTTGCCATCAACATCTGCGGTGACCTCTCCCCGTTCGGTGCGATCATCCCCTGTGGTATCGACAATGTCACCATGACTTCGATCGCACACGAACACATCCGCACGGAAACTCTTCCCACAACCCTCAGTCCCGCTGCGGTCGCAGACGCGATGGCGCAGCTCCTGCCTGCTCAAGTAAGTGCATTGCGCTCGGAATAATTCGTGGGCCACTCTCTGAACACCTCACTGCCACAGACGTATAGGATTCAGGTCATCGGTTCCCTCCTCACCATGCACAACCGACGCAGTCCCGCCTGAACCCACAGCCACTCCAGAACTCCCAAGTAATGCCCACTTACATCTACGAAACCATCCCCGACTTCCCGGATAAAAAGCCAGAACGCTTTGAATTTCACCAGCGCATGATGGACCCTCCCATGACGCGTCATCCGGAAACAGGAGCTCCCGTTCGACGTGTCATCACCGGCGGCTTTGACCCGATGACTTCCGGAGCCAGCGGCCCACCGCAAGCCCCGACCTGATCTCCCGCGGGAGGGTGCTGCTAGTCTGGCAGCAAAGATAAGATACCAAAAAACTTCCTCACTGCTCCATTCTCATCCCAAACCGGTGACCACCCCAAGCCTTTCGACCATCTCGCTGCTCCATGCCACACGCGGGCGGCCGGAGCAGGCGATCGCTTGCCGCGAACAGTTTCTCGTTGCAGCAAGCCACCCGGAACGCGTCGAACACCTCTTTGCCATCGATCATGATGACGCCGAATCCCTCGCCGCACTCGAGAAATTCTCCCACCTCACCGTGCAGCCGGCAGCCGGCTCCGTCGCTGCATGGAACCACGCTGCCGAGCAATGCACCGGGGAGATTCTCGTCCAACTCTCCGACGACTGGGAAGCACCGGATGGGTGGGACGTAGCGATCGTCGAGCGGCTTCCCGATGCACATTCCGAAGCCGTCCTCGCCATCCATGACGCTTGCCGCAGTGATGAAATCCTCACCATGGCGATCCTGACCCGTGGTCGCTACCTTGCCCAGGGCCACCTCTTTCACCCGGGATACGTCAGCATGATGTCCGACTATGAGTTCACCCACCGCGCCTACCGCGACGGCATTGTGGTCGAAGCCCGTGACCTCACCTTCAAGCACCTCCACCCGAGCATTGATGCTGCAGATTGGGATGCCACCTATCAACGGCAAAATGCCGGCGAACACTACCGTGCCGGCTTCGACCACTTCCTCGCGAGAAACCCCGAAGCCCTGCAAAGCTGGCCACTCAATAAGCGCCTCCGCTTCTGGCTGCGGCGGAAGTTAGAGAGGCTCGGACTGGTTCAACGAAAATGACGCAGCCAAGTCGTGACCTGAAAAGGCGTCAGGGCGGTATCAGGAATCGTCAGCTTTTTTGCCGCCTACTTTCTCCGCAAGTGTCTGCACCACGAAATAGAGCATCGGCACCGCGGCGAGGCTCACCAGAGTCGCCACGATCATTCCGCCAAAAACGGTGGTTCCGATCACCTTCTGAGACTCTGCACCTGCACCCGAAGCCATCAGGAGCGGAATGACCCCGAGGATGAAGGAAAAAGCGGTCATCAGCACCGCCCGAAACCGCAGCCGCGTTGCCTCGACAGCGGCCTCAAAGATCGACTTCCCTTCTTCACGAAGCGCCTTGGCAAACTCGACAATGAGAATAGCACTCTTGGTTGAAAGCCCGATGAGCAGGACAATCCCGATCTGGGTGTAGACATTGTTTTCCATCCCGCGGACGCTCACCGCGAGAACGGCACCAAGTAAAGCAGTCGAGACCGAGAGCACCACCGAGACCGCTACACTCCAGCTTTCATACTGCGCTGCCAGCACCAGATAGACCATGAAAATGGCAAAAAGGAAGATGGCAGTCGTTCCTTGCCCAGCTTGCTTCTCCTGGTAGGACAGCTCCGACCAATCGTATCCCATGGTTGCCGGGAGCTTCTCATTGGCCATGTCTTCCATGATGTCGAGAGCCTGTCCGGAACTGTAGCCGGCGGCCGGATTACCGAGAATTTTTGCGGATGGGTAGAGGTTGAAACGATTCACCGTCTGCGGGCCGTAAGCTTCCTCCACCGTGGCCACAGCCGCCACCGGAGTCATCTCACCCTTGGCATTTCTGAGCTCCAGTCGCCCGATATCTTCCGGGCGGGCACGAAAGGGGGCATCCGCCTGTGCCGTGACCTTGAATCCCCTGCCGAACAGGGTGAAATTATTAACATACGCCGACCCCAGATAGACTTGGAGTGTGTCGAAAACTGATTGCATCGGAATTCCCATCCGCATGACCTGCTCACGATCGATGTCGACAAAAAGTTGCGGGATGTTCGCCCGGAAGGTGGTGCTCAGTCTGGCAAGACCTGCCTGGGAATTGCCGTCAGCAATCACCTCTTGTGCGACTTGCTCGAGTTGTGCCAGGCCGACACCACCGCGATCCTGCAACATGAAAGTGAACCCCCCCGAGGTTCCGACACCGGGGAGCGAGGGCATGGGGAAGGCAAACGCGAATCCCTTATCGAACTTCGAGAGTCGCCGGTTGAGACTCTTGACGATCGCGGACTGGTGGAGATCCGGCGTCTTTCTTTCCGACCACGGGTCAAACACAACGACCAGGAAGGCCGTGTTCGAGGCGGCAGAGGAGTTGATGACTGAATAGCCGGTGATGGTCAGAAAGCTCTTCACTCCCGGGACCTCAGCAATCATGGCGTTGAGTTCCTCGACCGCTTCGCTGGTTCTCTGGAGTGACGCCCCGTCCGGAAGTTGCACGTTGACGACGCAGTAACCCTCATCCTCCTGTGGAACAAATCCGGTGGGAAGACTCCCCAGCCCGAAAATAGACACAACAGCAAGAGCAACGAAAACAAGGACCGAGAGAAACGCCTTTCGGATCGCAAACCTCGTGATGCCCAGGTAGGCGTTCGTCGATTTTTCCAGCGAACGGTTAAAGAGAAAAAAGGCACCCTTCGTCGGCTCTTTCTGCGGGCGAAGGAGCAGCGCGCAGAGAGCCGGACTCAAAGTCAGGGCATTGATCGAACTGAAAACCGTGGCAATCGAGATGGTAACTGCGAACTGCTTGAAAAGCGTTCCGGTGATCCCGGTCATGAACATGGTTGGCACGAACACGGCCAGCAGAACGAGCGTGGTAGCGATCACCGGACCGGAAACTTCCAACATCGCCTTCTCCGCAGCTTTTCTTCCGGAAAGCCCCTCCGCAATCCAGCGGGAGGTATTCTCCACCACCACAATGGCATCATCGACGACAATGCCGATGACGAGCACTAAGCCAAAAAGGGTCAGCTGGTTGAGAGAGTAGCCCAAGGCAAGGAGCACCGAGAAGGTGCCTATCAACGAAACCGGGATCGTGATCGAAGGAATGATGGTGGCCCGGAAATTCTGAAGGAATACGAAGACTGTCAGAACCACCAGAATGAGAGCCGAAATCAGGGTCACGACCACATTGCGGATCGAGGCATTGATGACATCGGTGTTGTCATAAATGATCTCGTAGCCAACGTCTTCGGGGAAATTTGCGGCCAGCGCGTCGAGCTTCGTTTTGAGGCCATCTGCTACAGCGATGATGTTTGACCCCGGGATCTGGTAGAGCGCCAATGTCGCCGAGGACTTCCCGTTGAACTGGGATTTGATGCTGTAGAGATCGGAGCCGAGTTCGACCCGTGCCACGTCCTTGACCCTGACAAAGCCGCCGTCAGATCCGGTTTTGACTACGATCTGCTCAAACTCGGAAACCTCCGAAAGCCTGCCCCGCACGTTCACCGTGAATTCGTGGGGCGTACCATCCGGCGCGGGCGAGGCACCAACCCGACCACCCGCAACCTGCAGGTTCTGCTGCCGGATCGCTCCCACCACATCAGAGGCTGCCAGACTGTAGGCTCGAAGACGGTCAGGATCGAGCCAGATCCGCATGCTGAACTGCCCGACTCCAAAAACCTGCACATTCCCCACCCCGTTCACGCGGGCCAGCTCGTCCCGGATCCTCTGCCACGCGAAGTTACTCAGGAAGGCGTCATCGTAGGTTCCATTCGGTGAATGCAGGGCCACATACATGACCACATCGGTGCTCTGCTTCTTCACTGTCACCCCCATGCGCTTGACCTCCTCGGGGAGCTTCGCTTCGGCAATGGCCACGCGGTTCTGAGTCAACACATTGGCGGTATCGAGGTCGGTTCCCGGCTCGAAAGTCACCGTCAGATTCATGGTCCCATCGTTTGCTGAGACCGAGGACATGTAGATCATTCCTTCGACCCCATTGACCTCCTGCTCGATCGGCGTGGCCACTGTCTCCGCGATGGTCCTGGCATCCGCCCCCGGATAGATGGCATTGATCTGAATCGTCGGCGGAGCGAGCTCCGGGTAGCGTGCGATGGGAAGAGCCACCAAAGCCACCAACCCTACCACCACAACCACGATCGAAATGACCGCGGCGAAGATCGGGCGTCGGATGAAGAAAAGACTTAACATGGGGCTGGTGGAACCGCGGGGTGCTCGCGATCAGTTGGACGGTGCAGCTGCTTCCTCGACCGCCGAAGTCTCCTCGGGAGCTTCCTCGGCTTTTTCTGCCTGCGGCTCTCCGCCGTCCTCGTTTGCCGGTGGTGGCGGCGGTGGCGGCGGTGGCGCACTGGCGTCCACCGGATTCACCACAATTCCTGGACGCGCACGCTGGAGATTGCTCCGGACAATCCGGTCGTCAGGGTTCACTCCTGTGCGGGTCGCCGCATCATAGGGCTCGACAATGACATCCCCCCCAGAGGACTGCCCGGTCGGAGCAACGCTGCGCCGCTCCACCTTGTTTTCTTCCCCGCTCACGACAAGGACAAATGACCCGCCCAGATCGCGCTGAACCAGAGCCTTCGGAATCTTCACGGCATTCTCAATGGTGCGGGGAATTCTCAAATGCCCGAACAGCCCGTCAATAAGCACGCCTTTCTCATTCGCAAATCGCGCACGTAGCCGAATTGTTCCCGATTCGACGTCGACTGCGTTATCCACGAAGTCGAGCTCACCTTTCTCGTCATAATTCGAACCATCAGAAAGCACCAGTTCGACAGCTCGGTTCTTCGGTTTGATCTCCGGGTTGGCCGCCCCCGGGAGGTTCTTGAGAAATGGCAAAAGAGACCGCTCATCCGCCTCGAAATAAAAATACACCGGCTGCGTTTTGCTCACCGTTGTCAGCAAGGTTGGGCCATCGGCCCCCACCAGATTCCCTCGATCGACCCGCGCGCTGGAAACCCTTCCCGAAATCGGCGTGACGACTGTGGTGTAGGAAAGATCACGCTTGGCATCGGCCACTGCTGCCTGGGCAATTTTAGCTGCCGCTTCGGCCGCTTTGCGATCGGCCTCTGCCGCGAGCACATCGAGCTCAGAAACCGCCTGACTCTTGTCAAAGGCGGCCTTGCGCTTCTTAAAATTGGTATCGGCAATCTCCAGGTCCGCCTCGGCCTTGGCAACCTTTGCCAGTGCCGCGTCGACCGCGGACTTAAACCGTTCTGGCTCGATCTTAAAAAGAGCCTTTCCCGCCTCAACATACTGCCCCGCCGAGAACTCCCGCGACTGGAGGAACCCAGAGACACGCGCTCGGATCTCGACATGCTCGGAAGCAGCCACCCGGCCCGGAAAGTCCTGGTAGACAGTGGTTGGTTCGAAATGTGCAGCACCCACCTTCACCTCGGGCGGGGGTGGCGCAATGAACGCGTTTTTCTTGCCGCATCCTGAACTTATCAGCGCCCCTAGAACGAGGCAGAATACATGGATCGGAGGCTGCTTTTTCATCATTTGTGTTCAGGGACTGGTTTCAGAGCCTGCGGCTGGTGAGGAACTGACTTCATGGGAGGCCTCTTCCTTTCCGGGTTTCTCTCGGGCGCGAGCAAACCATCCCATCCGCTGTTTTGCTGACGGGATCACTTCCACCTCGCTGCCACCACCGAGCGCCTTATAAAGAGCAACATAGTTCTTCGTGATCTGACCACGCGCGAGGGCGAGTTCGTCCTCCGTGGAGAACTTCGAGCGCTCCGCGTCGAGGACCCGTTGGAAATCGACGAGGCCATTCCGGTAGTTGTCCTTGACCAGATCGACTGTCTCTCTGGCGGCGGCGACGGCCCGCTGGAGAATGGCGACACGGTCCCAGCCATGGGCGACGGCGGACATGCTGTTTTCGACCTCTTCGACGCCTGTGAGGACTGCTTTCTCGTAGCGTGCTAAGGCCTGCTCGGACCGCGACTCCTCGACCTCTATTTTGCTGCGGATACGACCACCACTGAAAATCTGCCACTGGATGGCAGGACCGAAGGAATAGACCTTACTGGCCGCGTCGAGGAAGTCGGAGGAGTCGATCGACTGCAGAGAAAAATTCCCGAAAAGTGTGAAGCGCGGATACAAGTCTGCCTCTGCGACGCCGACCCGCGCGACCTGGGCTGCCAGATTCCGCTCGGCACTGCGGATATCAGGGCGCGCGCGCAGCAGATCACAAGGAAGACCCGCCGAGAATCCACGCTTAGGCACCGGAATTTTCTTTCTTCCACCCAGAGACTTGCTCAATGCGGACGGACTCGTCGCCGTCAGTGTCGCCAGGCGGTTTCGTGCCTGCGCCAATTGGTTGCGCAAGGCTGGGAGAACCGACTTGGTTATCTCGAGATTCGTCGTCGCCTGGGTGACATCAATTCGCGGAACTAAGCCAGCATCCAATCGGGTCTGAGCGAGTTTGGTCGACTCGCTTTGTGCCTCGATATTGGCTGACGCCAACCGAATCCTTTCCTCGAGGGTCCGATATTCGAGAAAATTCAATGCGGTCTCAGCGAAAAGGCTGACCAGAAGGTCACGGTAGTCTTCGATCGAGGCCTCGACCCCTGCATTTGCGGCCTCGACATTCCGCCGCAGGCCACCGAAAACGTCAATCTCCCAACCCGCATCGAATCCCGCTGCATAAAAATCAGAAGGGTTCTCAGGCGGCGGGACAAACAACGATTCGCTCGCTCGATTCCTCGAGAAACTCGCATCACCAGAGATATTCGGGAGTGTCAGGCTCCGTGCGATGCCGCGGCTCGCCCGTGCTTCGGCAATCCTCTCAGCAGCCAACCGCAGATCGGGATTTGCCTTCCTCGTCTGGCTGATCAGGTGATCCAGAACCGGGTCGCGAAACCCCTTCCACCACTCTGCCAGACTGGAATCAGAAGCCTTCGTCTGGTCACGTAAACTGACCGTCCATTCATCCGGCGAGGCTACTTCTGGCCGCTCATAGTCGTAACCTACCATGGCACATCCCTGCAGGCAGAGAAACAGAAGAGGACCCGGTAAAACTTGGAAAAGAAGATGCTTGGCGACTTTCTTGGTTTGCATCTACTGTTTACTTTTCTCAGGGTTTTGCGCACAATCGAAGGTGCTGGATCTCTCAAACACGCGCCCTTCAAAAACGAGAGCTTAAATTGAATTCCCCCAAAGACAAAGGAAAAAAAATTAAAGACCAGCTGGGGCAGCGCCGGCACTCTGAGAGAATGACATGATTGAGCACAACCATATCCGCCAAAGGATCCCAATGAAGTCGCTTGTTCTCCTGGCAATGCTCCTCGTCATTCTCTTTACCGCGTCGGTATCGGCCCAGTCCGGTGAGATTGGCTTGTCCCTCAGGGTCTTCTATCTGGCGGCATTCTGCTTCGCAGGCTACCTTCTCTTTACTGCCCGCAGCTGGGTTATCGCCTATCTCGCCATCGCTCTGCCTGCCCTTGCGCTTGGCCTGCTCAAGGAAGCGTGGCCCGAGGTGGGTTTCCTAATCTTCGCCGCTAGCCTCTCGGTCGCGGCACTGAAAGCCATGCTTTTCGTCGCCGTCATCCGATTCAGTCTCTATCAACGTGGAGTCCGGAAAGCTGACCGCATCGTTGCCGGAATCTGCGGGTATCTTCTCCTCGGATTCTTCTGGTCGGACTTCTACGCGGTCACCATGCCTGCCTTCGCCAACGGCTTCCAAACCGTGGACGGACTCCGATCCCTCTCCAACAGCAGTGAAACCCTCTACTTCAGCTTTGTGACCCTCACGACGCTCGGCTACGGCGACATTTCTCCCGCTCATCCAACTCTCCGCCTGCTCGCAGTCTTCGAGGCCATCTGCGGCACTCTCTACCTGGCGATTTTCATCTCCTCACTAGTGGCACGTCAGGGGCCTGACCATGGCAGCTCGTAGTTGCCCGAGAAAGAGGCGCCTCCGGAGCTGCAGTGCGCGCACAGTATGCGGCATGCATCATTCCTGCGGTTGCAGGAATCGCATCGGTCGGTCCCACCACAAGCATCGACAGCCCCGCACTCTTTCTCCTGAAATCCGAACGGGTGTTCTCCACAGCAGGCCCAGCACTGCTCATCAGGGAAACTCTGCCCGGTCCACCGACCGTCAGGCCTATCCGACGTTTTTAAGCATCTCCTGGAGAGCCCGGGCAGAGGCCTGCAGGCCTTGCTTTTCCTTCGGCCAGAGATCGATCTCGATATGCTTTTCGGCACCGGAACGGCCGACGACGGTAGGCACGCTGAGGCATACATCTTTCAGCCCGTAACAACCATTCTGCAGACTGGAAACTGGGAGAAGCTGTTTCTTATCCAAGGCGATGGCGTGGACGGTTTCGGCGATCGTGGCGCCGACGGCCCATCCTGCTCCACCTTTCCGCGAGATCACCTCGGCTCCGCTTTTTTTCGTCCGTTCAAAGATCTGCCGCTGGAAGTTCGGGTCGCACCCCTTCACTCCAGTCAGGGGAAGACCGCCCACACTGGCGGAAGACCAGATCGGCAGCATGGTGTCGCCGTGCTCGCCTAGAATGAGCGCTTTGACTTGAGTGGGCGCGAGGTCAAGTTCGTCCGCGATCAGTGACCGGAACCGAGCCGTATCGAGCATGGTGCCGAGTCCGATGACCTGGTTGCTCGGCAGACCGAGGAAGCTCACGGCGAGGTGGGTCAGAACGTCCACCGGATTGGAGACAACGAATACGATGGCATCCTCTTTCATACCTGCTGACTTGATGCTGTCGAGGATCTGGGAAAAGAGACCGACGTTGCGGTTAATCAGGTCAAGGCGGCTTTCGTCCGGCTTGCGGCGCAGGCCCGCGGTGATCACGAAGACGTCGGAGTCGGCGGCACGGTCATAGCCACCCGCATAAATCCGCTGATCTGCCAGAGAGGAAGCGCCATGCAGGAGGTCGAGTGCTTCCCCTTCTGCGAGGTCCTGATTGGCATCAAGAATCTGAATTTCGGAAACGATGCCCGCGCACTGGAGGCAGATTGCTGCGTTTGATCCTACGCGGCCTCCGCCGCCAACGATGGTTGTTTTCATAAAATTTTGTCTGTTTTTTCGGTTGCTTGAAAATTGGTTTTACGAGCGTGTGATTCAGGAGGATTCCCGCCTCACACAACTGGTATCTGCGGGTGCTCTGGGCCTCAGCTCATTTTCTCCATAATCTCATCCGTGAGCCGCTTGACGATCTCTTCTGCTGCCGGGTCAAGCTGCGCACCATCATCTGTAGGTGGCACTTCACAGACGACACCCGGACGGAATTCGTCATTCTGGCAGAGCTCGCACTCTTTCATCCCCTCGCGGGGATCTTCCATACCGATCGACCGGCGGATCTCGAAGAGTTCCTGCATCTTGTCGGCCGGAATCGTCTGCACTTTTCCTCCGTTGAGTTGCCCTGCCACCCAAACGGTCTGGCAGGCTGTTTCCATGTTTTCAAGTTTCCAGTAGGCGTCTTCTGCATCGGTCCCCCAGGTCATGACGCCGTGGTTGGCAAGAAGGATGGCGGGGTTGTCTTTACCAATTTCACCCACTGCCTCGGCGTTCTCCGGAGTTCCAGGTGTCTGGTATCCAACCAGCTTGATCGGACCGGTGAAAATCTCCGCCTCAGAACAGAGGCAGGTCGGCGGCTCGATCCCGGCGACCGCAAATGCCGTCGAATATGGTGGGTGCCCGTGGATGACACTTTTCGCCTTCGGCTGGCGTTTCATGATGGCGAGATGAGTATTTGCTTCACTCGTACGCTTGCGCCATCCAGCCTTCTGGTTACCGTCCAAATCGACGAGCGCAATCTCGTCCGACTTCAGTTCACCCTTCGAGCGCAGCGTCGGAGTGCAGAGCACGAGGTTGTCGCCTACCCGGACTGTGATGTTTCCGCCATTGCCATCGACCATGCTTCTTTTCCACATCTTGTGGGCTACATGCGCCATGTCCGCCTTGAGCGCTTCGATCTCGGGGGAGTGGAAAAAACGCTGAATTTCCTCCGGCGTGACCGGATCGCCTCCAGCCTCCCAGCTGTATTCGGCACTCGGAACGACAGGTTCGGGCGGCACGCTCGGGACGCCTGGGGGGAGCGGTGGGAAGCGGTTTGCACCAGTCGCTCCGGCTCCTGACGAGCGGGGCCCTGCGCCGGAGCGTGCTTCACGTTTGCCTGCATCCTGGATCGCATCTCTCGCCGAGGGTGTCAGCACGACTCCTGCCGGAATGGTCGCCAGGTCGGTTCCCTCTTTCAGCATCCTCTTGATGTCCTTCTCTGTGTAAACTCGTTTCATAAGCAAAAATTTCCGGTTACCCCGCAGCAGCCTGCGGCGGCGGTAGGTAGGTGAGTGTATCAAAAATCGCCAGGCTGATAGCATCGATCGGTGTCGGGTCTTTGAATGGCGCGGTAGCCTCGGCGCCTTCGACAAAGCCAATGATGTCGCCCTCGCCTGCTCCCACGTGGTCGTAGACAACGAGTGTCGACTGCGCTGTCACCTGCGGCTGGTCTTGGATACAGGTATTGAGTTGGTCGGTATCCACCGGGTTCACCAGCAGCCAACGCGCTCCCTTAAGGGCCTTCTCGTGGGTGTGCATGGTTACTTTTCCGATGACGTGACCGATTCTCATGGTTTTTTCTCGATTCAGTCGATGATGCCCTGAATGAACATTCGTACTGGGGAATGCTCATCGTGGACGATATCGCGGGCACCGATCCCGTCGGTGCTGACAAAAACTTTCTGGTGCATGCCCGCTCCGAAAAGGTCGATCGCGACGAATGGCGACCCTGCAGCCTCTCCTTCCGGCCCGAGCTGCTGGCAGAGCAGCATCTTGAAGCTCTCAAGCGAGGGGTGCTTGGCAGAGGCAACTGCATTTCCGACGACTTGGGCGTGAAGCATGAGGATACCAGTGTGAACAGGGTGAAAAAATGTGGGTGCTTATTAGGTCAGATCAGATAATCCGGAGGTTCTCCGCCATCACACAGCGACGGATACGCGTGAAGGTCTTCGGTGTGGTAATTCCCTCGCCGGTAGTGGTGGCGATCGAGTAACTGAGATACCCCTCACCGCCGAGCCCGAGCCCAGCCACGCACGACCCGTTTTTGACGAAGATGGTCGTGTCCATGGCCCGCGCCATGTAGGTCATATGGTCGACGTTGCTCGAGTGGATGATCGCAGAGTGGCGGTAGCCGTGCTCAGCTTCTTTGGCCAGAGCCACTCCGGTTTTGAAATCCGGCACCCGCACAATCGGCATCATGGGCATCATCTGCTCCTTCTGCACGTAGGGGTGCTCAGCTTCGGTCTCGGCAAAGATCAACTCTGTGCCGCGTGGGACGTCGAGACCGCCATGCCCGGCAAGCACCGAGGCATCCGCACCGATCAGGTCACGATTCAAGACTGCCTCACTGCACCCCCCGGCACCATCCTCGATGTTGAATGCCACCTTGGTCAGTTTCTCCAGCTGCGAGGCATTGAGCTGCACCGCGCCGGCTTTTGTCATCGCCTCCATGAAGGCGTCGAAAACAGCATCCACCACAAAGACAACCTTCTCTCCGATACAGAGGAGGTTGTTATCAAAGGCGCCGCCGGCAATGATGCAGGTTGCTGCCTTGTCGAGATTGGCCGTCTCATCAACCACCACGACCGGATTTCCAGGGCCGGCGCAGATCGAGCGCTTGCCCGAACGCATGGCAGCCGCCACCACCGCAGGACCGCCGGTGATCGCCAGCAGGTCCACCTTGTCGTTCTGGCAGATCTTTTCGAAAGACTCGATGGTCGGCGATTCGATCGTGCAGATCAGGTTGGCGATCCCCAATTCCTTTTCGATCGCTTGGTTGTAAGCCTTCACTGCCATGGCTGCGCTTTTCGCGCCCCCCGGATGCGGATTGAACAGCACCGCATTTCCTGCGGCCACCATGTTGATGACGTTGCCGGTCAGAGTCGGGACCGAGTGGGTCACCGGCAAAATCGCACCGACCACGCCGAAAGGAGCATACTCTTCGAGCGTGATGCCATTGTCCCCGCTCATGGCGTCAGGGCGCAGCCATTCGACTCCGGGAACGAGCTTGACGATTTTCAGCTTTTCAATCTTATGATCGAGGCGACCGATTTTGGTTTCCTCAAGCTCAAACTTCCCCCAGGCCTCGGCATTCGAGACACAGATGTCCTTGACGATGTCGATGGCACGGGACCGCCCCGCAACTCCCAGTTCCTTAAGTTGCAGGAAGGCAGCGTGCGCGGCATCCGCTGCCTGGCAGACACAGTTGAAAACCCCGTAATGGGCAGCTCCCGATGGGGACTCCTTGCCACACTCGCAGGACGCGACATCCCCGGACGGGGAAGAACTCTCTGCCGGGGCGGGCGGCGCCGGCGCGGCTGCTCCGTTTTCCTCACGCAGTCGACCCAGGACGTTTTCTACGACGTTGCGAAGTGCTTCTTGATCCATGTTCTTCACGGTGGCGGACTGGATGATTCAGTTAGTTACAGTTGTAGATTTTTTTGCCGAGCACATTGACGGTGTCGACAATTGAGACCACCGCAGCGTCAACCGGGAGAGGCTTGAGTCCTTCCGCCTGCCGGGCAGAGCTGCCCTGGCAGAACATGACAAGCTCACCCTCACCAGCTCCCACGTTGTCGACCGCGACGATGGTATTCACCCCATTGCGAAACTGACCGGGGTTTTTCTCGTCGACAAGCTTCGGGCGAAGAAGCAGAAGCTTCTTACCCTTCAGGTTTTTGTCTTTCTTCGTCGCAACGACGTGACCGATGACCTCTGCGAGAAACATGGTGGTGTCTGGTTATTGAGTTGCTGAACCCGTAGCGATCCGGCGGAGAGAGGGGCGGAGGTGCTGTTAGGCTACCTGCCTGCCCTCCCGCAGAATCTATCCGATGCGCCTATCTACTTCTTGCCACCACCGGCAGCCGATGCGGGGAGGACACCTCCAAGGGATTCGTTCGGACGGGCGATGACGTGGGCGCTGAGGACATTGCCAAGCTGGCTTGCAGCCTCTGCACCGGCATCAATAGCCGCCTTCACTGCAGCGACATCGCCTTCGACGACGACGTTGCACATGGCGCTGCCGATCTGCCGCATCGGGCCGGCGAGAGTTACGTTCGCAGACTTGAGCATGGCGTCGGTGCCACTCACGAGACAGGCGAGACCTTTGGTTTCGAGAATTCCGATTGCTTGTTTGGTCATGGTTTTACTTGTTTGGTTGATTCTGGTTTGATTGGTTGATAGGAAACTGAGTTTCCGCCTTGCTGAGGGCGGGTTACGGGAGAATTCGGTAGAATTGCGGGCGATTCAGGAAATTTTTCGGGCGACTTCGCGTGCCAGGACGAGTTCTTCGTTGGCCGGGATGACCAGGATCTTGACCTGCGATGCGTCGGTGCTGATCACTGCTTCCTTCCCGCGGCAGGCGCTATTTTTTTCGGGGTCAAGTTCTGCGCCGAAGCCTTCCAGATCCCGGCAGATCGCTGCCCTGAGGTCATCGCGGTTTTCCCCGATTCCCGCGGTGAAGACCAGCGCGTCGATCCCGCCGAGGTCGAAGAGAAAACTCGATGCCCACCGGCGGGCAGAGTCGGCCAGCATCTCGAGGGCGAGCTGGGCATCCTTGTTTCCTTCTGCAGCCGCATCGCCGATATCACGCACGTCATTACTGACGCCGGATACGCCGAGCAGACCCGCTTCCCGGGTGAGCTGCTTCTCGGCCTCTTCCAGTGTGAGTCCCAGGGTTTTGATCGCGAAGGGCAGTGCCCCTGAGTCGAGATCGCCCACCCGGTTATTCTGCGGGAGCCCACTCTGAGGGGAAAATCCCATGCTGGTTCCGATGGCGACGCCATTCCTGATTCCGGTTACCGAGCTGCTTCCGCCGAGGTGAAATGACACCACTCGCAGCGGTTCACCAGCCACCGGTCTGGGGCCATTCTGGTAGAGCCCACGGACCATTTCGGCAACAGCGTCACGACCCATCATCTCTGCAGAACGCTCCGCCACGTACTTGTGGCTTGCGCCATGGAAGCCATAGCGCTGGATGCCGGCTTCATGCCATGCGCGGGGCACCGCGTAACGGGAGGCGGCTTCGGGAACCCACTGGTAAAAGGCGGTCTCGAAGAGAGCCACCAAGCGCGCCTTCGGAAGGGTCTTGCCAAACAGCCGAATCCCTTCAGCATACGGCGGGTTATGGGCCGGGGCGACCTCGCGAAACCCTTCCAACGCCTCAATCACCCGCTCATCCGCCTCAACACAGCCACTGAGATTTCTTCCCAGCACCGTCTTGAAGCCGACCGCGTCGATGTCATCAATGCTTTCCAGGTGCCCCTGCGCCACCAGATCGGCCAGTGCCTGATCGATGGTTCCCGCATAATCTGTCACCCGCTCGAAACCACCGGACGCGAGCACAGTCTCGTCAGCACCAGCTGCCGCCATGCGGTAGAGGCGGTACTTAAACGAGGTAGAACCCAAGTTGGCGATCAGTATCAGCATAGTGACGGAGCTTCGATGAACTACGTAAGCGGGAACTGTGTGTTCCTGGCAGGAACCTTATGCCATCCAGGAGCCCATTTTCCCGAGGTCCTCGTGTGGGCGGGGAATGACGAGCACGGAGCTGACTTCGCCCACTTGGGCTGCTGCTTCTGCCCCGGCATCGACGCCAGCTTTCACTGCTGCCACATCACCGGTGAAGAAGGCACAGACGAGACCAGATCCGATCTTGTCCCATCCAGTCATCGTGACATCCGCTGCTTTGATCGCCGCATCCGCGGCTTCGATCAACGACGTGAGACCCACGGTCTCGATAATTCCAAGTGCTTGTTTAGCCATAATATTTCTTTCTTTATTAATCAGTATAAAATGTGAGTGAGGGGACGCTTACTTAGAGTCCGAACTGCTTGAGAAGTTCGGGCGCCGGGCGCGCGATCACATGGGCGCTGACAAGATCGCCTACGCGACCTGCCGCTTCCGCTCCGGAGTCAACGGCAGCTTTCACGCTCCCGACGTCACCGGTGACGAGAATGGTGAGGTATCCCGCACCGATCTGCACCTGCTTGACAATTTCTACGTTGGCAGCTTTCGCCATGGCATCTGCTGCCTCGACATTGCCGGCGTAGCCTTTCGTTTCGATCATTCCTAGGGCCTTATTCATGGTCTAAGTTTTTTGTTGTTAATTGAGATTGTTCTCTGGCTGGTTGTTTGGTTGGTTAGTTAGCTATTTGATGAGCTCGCAGAAACTCTCGGGCTTGAGCCCACAGGCATTGCCTTCGTCGGTGTCGATGTGAGCCTCAAGACTGAAGCTTTCATCCACCCGCACCACGATATCATCAAAAGTCACCGAGCAGGCGCCATGCACTTTCATCCGCATGTTATCGAGATGCTTGACGCCGTAATAAGAAGCATCGCTCGGGTGCATGTGGACGTGCGGTTGGGCGCGAATCACGCCCTCGTCCATCTTAAAGTAACCATTGGGTCCCATCAGCATACAGCCTGGAGTGCCCGCTACATCGCCGGACATTTTGAGCGGGATGTCAAAACCGAGCGCGATGGCATCGGTGAAGGCAAGCTCGACCTGATTGAGTTCCCGGCAGGGACCGAGAATCCGCAGATTGGAAATCACCCGGCTGCGCGGCCCGATCAGAGTCACCGCTTCCTCAGCGGCATAGGCGCCCTCTTGATAAAGCCATTTCTTCGGAGTAAGTTCATGACCAGGCCCAAACAACGCCTCTACCGCAGCCGGGGTCAGGTGACAGTGCCGCGCACTGACATTGACCACCAATCCATTGGGTGCCTTGGCTTGCGGGGTGAGGGGCAAGCCCATATCCCGGTAAACCTGTTCGCGCACCATGTGTTCGATCACTGCGCGAGGAGTCTTATTTTGCTGAGAAACTGACATAGGAAAGTTCAACGTGAACACCATGCTTCCACCTCTCGGTTGACAAGTCAACAAAAAACAAAGAAAATACTAAAAAAACCCAATTAAACAAAGAATTGCATGCTTGCCGCTGAGAGACACCACCAGATTCTAAACGCCCTTGCCGAGCAGGGATCGGTGCGCACCAAGGACATCGCTTGCAGTCTCGACGTCACCAACGAAACACTTCGCAAAGATCTCGAGATGCTCGAGACCCAGGGCTTTCTGGTGCGGACGCACGGCGGTGCGGTTCCTCCCAACCGCGCCATCCGCGAGCTCTCCTTAAACGAACGCCAGCTGATCAACCGGGAGGCAAAGAGCGAGATCGCCAAAGCCGCGGCCCAGCGGATCGAGCCGAACGAGACGATTTTTATCGACGCCAGCTCCACCGCCCTCTCGATCACCCAGTACCTTCCGGATTTCCCTATCACCGTAATCTCTAACTCCCACGATGTGATTTCTGCTCTGGGCGGCAGCGACCATATCGACCTGATCTGCACAGGGGGCTTCTACGAGGCCCGCTCCCGTTCATTCATCGGCGAGGCAGCCAAAAAAACTCTGCTCAGCTACAACATTCACCGCATGTTTTTTTCGGGGAACGGGCTTGATCTGGAACGTGGCATCAGCGAGAGCAACCCAAGGCAGGCAGCCTTCAAAGAGCACGTCATCCGGGCATCCGAGGACGTCTGTTTCATGGCCGACGGAACAAAAATCGGACACCGTTCGTCTTTTTTCTTCGCCGCATGCAGCGATCTTAAAACCTTGGTCACCACCCGAGACGCCGACCCCGAAATCCTTGAAGCACTCAGAACGATGACAATCGAAATCACTGTGACCTGACCCGAACCCGCACATTCCAGGAAATCCCAAATTTTACCAAGTAAGCGAAACCTTCTTTCTCCTCCCTGCGCACACTTTTTCACCCCGTGACCACTCGCAAAAAACTCTTCCTGTTTTCCATCACAGGATCGATCGTGCTCCACCTCTCCGCGATCTGGTGGGGGACGCACGCGCCGGCGCGCTCGAATCCAGGGCTCTACCAGGAAACTTACCCGAGTCTGGAAATTTCTTTCGCGCCTGCTCTCCAGAATGCGGCGGCAGCGACACCCGCACGCCCAACCGGCCAGGCCTGGGCAGAGATACCACCAGCACCGCGGATCGCGCCGCCTCGCGCTACGCGACCTGCAATCCCCCCGAACCTGACCGGGCCGCCCCTACTCTCTGCCTCCGCCTCCCCTGCCGCCCCCCTGCTCAGTGTCGTGGATCCGAGCCCACCCGGGAGGGAAGGAAAAGAAATCCCCCAAAAGGCCGACGCCTCCCGCCAGGCTGTCAGCGCACGGGTTGCCGAGGTCAGCCCACCCTCTCCTCCACTCCCTGCCACACCTCCCGGCCCATCGGTTTCTTCGGTTCCTTCCGTGCCCGCCCGCGAGAAAACTGCAGCATCAGCCAGCGTCGCTCAAACCAGCCCTCCTCCCACGCCCCCTCCAGGTCGCCCGCAAGGCAGGGTAGAGGCGCCGGTCTGCATTCGTAAAGTCACTCCAACCTACCCGACCTCACTCCGGAACCGAGGCGTCGGCGGGGTGGTCGTCCTTGCGATTACTGTCGATGAAATTGGCCGGGTGACTTGTGCGGAAGTCCACCGCAGTTCTGGAAATCCGACCCTCGACCGCTCGGCCTGCTCCGGAGTCCTGCGATGGAAATACCGTCCCGCCAGACGCGAAGGGCTTGCCATTGCAAGCGCGACCCGGGTCAACGTCGTCTTCCGGCCGAGCTGATTCGAGGATCTTTTTCGAGGCCATTCTCGATTCGATCGCCGTTGACAAACCTGCCTTCCCCACCCAGTCTACCGCTCCTCGGAGAGAGTCCGGGGATTTGTCGGGAAGCTCGTCTACCAACGAGCACCAAAAGAGGGAAATCCAGTGAAACTCTGGAGCGGTGCCGCCACCGTGAGAAGTTCTGCCACCCAGCGTGCTTCAAGCCGGATCGCCAGCCCGACAAGCAACCGTCAACCGCCAGCGAAGCACTGGCTATGGAGACAAAACATGACCCTAACACAACCGATTAAACACCTACTGGGTGCCTTGACTGCTTTCACCTTTTCGGTGAGCGCACAGGCACAGACCAACACCACCCCGGACACCACCCCTGCAACTGCCAACGAGGAGCCTGCACCCTCGGACGTGGACTGGTCCAACGAGACCCTCGTGGTCACGCCCACCAAGTTTGCTGCCTCCCCTGAGGATGTCGGCAGCGCTGTCACCCTCCTCCCGGCAAAGGAACTGAAAGCCCGCCAGATCCGAACTTTCAGGGAGGCACTGCAGATCGTCCCCGGGGTGACCCTTGCTTCCTCCGGCCAGCCTGGATCGGTCTCCTCCGTTTTCCTCAGAGGGGTCAATTCCAACCAGACCCAGTTCCTCGTCGATGGGATCCGGATCAGTGACTCCAACGTCTTCTCCAACAACTTTATCGGCGGGGCCGTCACTCACAACCTCCAGGCCATCGAGATCCTGCGAGGACCGCAAAGCGCCCTCTATGGCGGTGAAGCGATCGGCGGAGTGATCAGTCTCTGGTCCCCGCGTGGCGAGGGCGACCCCTCGGGAGAGCTCCAACTCGGCGGGGGTTCATTCGGGACCTTCCATACCCAATTAAGCAGTATGGGAGAAGCCGCCGCATCCGCCTACTCGTTTTCTGCTGGCTGGGAGACGACCGACAACGACCGGTCCAACAACGACTTCGAAAACCTCTACTATGCCACCCGCATCGATCACGCCCTGTCCGACCGCACAGAGATCGGATTCACTCTCCGCGGAGCCCTCCGCGACTTTGAATCCCCGGGAAGTGTCTTCGAAAACGACCCCGACAATTCCGACGAAGAAGAGTTTCTCCTGCTCACCGCCTCGATCGGGCATTACGTGAACGACCTCTGGCATACCCACCTTGTTGCCGGGTGGTTGAACCAGAATCTCACTTTCAATTTTCCACCTCTCGGCTCGAGCCAGATCGACAACGAGAAGGTCGTCCTCGACTGGCGCAACACCGTCGAGTGGACAACCGGGCACACCACTCTGTTCGGAGTCGGCTTCGAAAATAACAGCGTCCTCAACACCGGCTTCGGCTCGATCGATGACACTGAAACACTGGTGGCTGCTTATCTCCAGCAAAGCCTCAAAATTACCGAAGCATTCACCCTGACAGGAGGAGCCAGGTGGGAAGACTACGATTCGTTCGGGGACGTCCTCACCTGGAGGGTCGCCGGCGCCTATGGCATCGAAGCCACCGGCACCACCCTGCGCGGCAGTGCAGGATCCGCCTTCCGAGCCCCGTCTTTCTTCGAGCTCCATGCTACGAGCAGTTCCTTCATCGGTAACCCGGATCTCGAGCCCGAGGAATCGCTCGGATGGGATGTGGGGATTGAACAGGACCTCGGGCCGCTGGGAACCCTCGCGCTGACCTGGTTCGAGAACGACATCGACGACCTCATCACCTCGGACTTCGGATCCTTCCCGTCCACCGTGGTCAACCTTGAAGATGCTTCGACCTCAGGACTGGAACTGCAATGGAGCGGACGCATTGCGGATCAGCTCAACTATCAGCTTGCCTACACCTACCTTCGGGCAGTCAACGACTCGACCGGTGATCGCCTGCTCCGGCGGCCGAAACATACTCTCGGCTTCGACCTGAACTGGACTCCCATCGAGCGCCTGACCCTCGGTATGGGAGGATACTGGGTGGCGGACCGCACGGACATCGACCCGGTCTCATTCGAGACCATCATGGGTGATGACTACTTTCTCGGCCGCATCTACGGAAACTATACGGTCCACGAGAACGTCGACCTCAGCTTTCGGGTCGAGAACGCGTTCGACGAGGACTACGATGAAGTCGCTGGGTTTCCCGGGCGAGGACTCGGCGTCTTCGGTGGCTTGAAACTGCGCTTTTAAAATCAACGACGAGGCGTCCACCTCGACCACCCGGGCCGGGATCCGGCCGGCCGCATTTTCAACGCTTTCCAGGTGGCGAATCTTCGCTATCTTCGGCCCGTCATGCCCACACTCCACCGCTCCGCCGGCATTCTCCTGCACCCGACTTCGCTTCCTGGAGACTCCTGTATTGGTGAAATTGGAAAGCAGGCCCACCGCTTCCTTGAAGAGATGGCTGCCGCCGGGCAGACGCTCTGGCAGGTGCTCCCCCTCGGGCCCACCGGCTACGGGAATTCGCCCTACCAATCGCCCTCCACCTTCGCAGGTAATCCCCTTCTCATCGGCTTCGACCTCCTCATCGAGGATGGCTTGCTCACGCAAAAAGACCTCAAGGCGATTCCCTGGCTGGACCCCGAGCGGGTCGACTTCGGCGCGGCGACCTGGTACCGCCCGCCTATCCTGAAAAAGGCCTGCCGGCGGTTTCTCAATAGGATCAAGGCCGACGCGCAGCTCAGGAACGCTTTCGAAAACTTCTGTTGTGACGAGGCCTCCTGGCTCGATAATTTTGCGCTCTTCACAGCGATCAAGGAATCCCAGGAGCTGAAGCCTTGGCATGACTGGCCCACCCCGCTCGCGCAGCGCGACCCGGGGGCCTTATCGAGGGCTACAAAGAAATTCTCAAAAGGCATCGCCGAGACCAAGGTTCTCCAATTCCTCTTTGACCAGCAATGGCAGGCACTGCGCACCCGGGCGACCGAACTTGGGATCACGATTATCGGAGACATCCCCATCTTCGTCGCCCATGACAGCGCCGATGTCTGGGCCGGACGCGAACTCTTCTTCCTCGATGCGCAGGGATCGCCCAAGGCGGTGGCCGGAGTGCCACCCGACTACTTCAGCGCCACCGGCCAGCTCTGGGGCAACCCCCTCTACGACTGGGCATACCATAAGACCACTGGTTATGCCTGGTGGATCCGACGGCTCCGGAAGATCCTGCAATGGGTGGATCTGGTACGGATCGACCACTTCCGAGGCTTCGCCGCCTACTGGGAAGTCCCCGCCGGGGAGCAAACCGCCATGAATGGCCGGTGGGTTGATGGCCCGCGCGAAGACCTGTTTCTGGCGCTGCAGGAAGAATTCGGTCACGACCTTCCGATCATCGCCGAAGATCTCGGGATCATTACCCCCGACGTGGAAGCATTGCGGGACCATTTCGGACTTCCAGGCATGCGGGTTCTGCAGTTCGCCTTCGGCGAAGACAGCCTGGCAGAAGCCTACATCCCAGAAAACTACCCGATCAACAGCGTTGCCTACACCGGCACCCACGACAACGACACCACCATGGGACTGGCAGAAAACAAAGCCGGAGAAGGGTCGACCCGCAGCAGCGAACAGATCGCGGCTGAGCTCAGAACGATCAAAGCCTACACCGGCACCGACGCCAGCGAACTGAACTGGGATTACATCGCGGCAATCTCCCGTTCGCAAGCCGCCTACGCCATCTACCCACTCCAGGATGTCCTCGGGCTGGGCAGCGACGCCAGAATGAACATCCCGGGGATCGCAGAGGGCAACTGGGAATGGCGCTTCCAGTGGCAGGATCTTTCGAGGCAGACAATGACTCGCCTCCTCACGCTGACTCAGGAAACCGATCGGGTTGGTGGGAACCGGGCCTGAATCGACAGGGCCACCCGGACCCTCGCGGGCTCACCCCGTCCCCTTCCGGGCGGGCAACCCCCTCGCCATACACAGGCAATAAAAAACCCGCGCCCCAACCTTATTGGGTTGGAGACGCGGGCTGTGAGTGTACTTGCCGCCCCGCGGCAAAGAATCGGTCAGTCCCTGTGCATGAAGATCCGCAGGATGTACCAGAACATCATCGCGATGCTGGAAAACAGGCAGAGCGCTGCTCCCACATACATGTCTGGGCTGTAGCGATGCACCATGCTGGACGTGGTGTAGAGGATCGATCCCGCCATCAAAACGACCATGCCAACTGAGAACCAGAGACCGAGATCAAACCCGAAGAGCATGCCACAGACGATTAGACCGAGAGCGACAAAGCCGCCGATCATCAAGAACGGTGCCAGAAAGGAAAAGTCTTTCCTCGTTACCATGGCGACCACCGAGAGCCCGAAAAACAGGCTCAGGGTCATGAAGGCAGCCTTGGCAAGAAGATGCTGCCCGGCGAACTGAGGCATGTAATGCGCATACATCATCATCGGCAAAAAGATCACCGACACGAGAACCGTGTAGAGAGCCAGTCCTCCATACTGCACTGCCCGGGAGGTCCGGGAATAGGCCATCGAGTTGGCCAACCACGAGATTCCGAGCCAAGCGCCGAGCAGAATCAACGGCTTTCCAGCGATTGATGATGAGAACTGCACCGCGGCTGGCATCCGCCAGAGAACCGCGGAAAGAACCACGAACCCGAGAATCGCCATGGCGACGTGCATGTAAGTGCGGCGGATAAAAAGCGCGCGTTCGGATTCCCCGGCGGCCGCTACAGAGAGAGGATTTGCGTAAGTTTGAGTTTTCATTATGGGATTAGACTAACCATGCGCCCGAATCGTTCAAGTCGGATCATGAGAAAAAGTGTAAAATGCGCAAAAAAACTGCTCGTTCACCTGCCAAGCGAGGGCGTTTTTCTCTCCCGCGCTGACTGGCGTTCTATTTCATCTGCGCGAATCTGGCTGCAATCAGATCTTGCGCCGAGGCGTCCTTCACCTTGGCACGTGAATCGTCGATCCATTTTTGCTCGAGCTGGTTCTTGGACGGCCTGTCATTCTGGTAGTAGACGCCGAATCGTCCCGGCCATTCCTCCTCACAGAGCGCCAGGGCCGCACTGAGGTCGGTGACATCGTGCCGCCCCTCGTCTTCAGGAGTATCATCCCACGCCCGTTCCTCGATCAGGTCGAAGGCGCCTTCCTTCCTCGGGTTCGCTCCGTCGAAGGCTCCCTTATAAAAAATCACACACTCCGAAAGGATCTCGACCACGCTGAAGCCTGGGTGGAGGATGGCGCGTTCCATGACCGCCATCATATGTTTGACCTGGGTGGCGTGGCTGCGGGCGACAAAAGTCGCTCCACTGGCCACCAGCTTCCGCATCGGATTGATCGGCTGGTCGATCGCTCCGGTCGGGTCGGTCTTCGACTTGTAGCCGATCGGTGACGTCGGTGACGTCTGCTTTTTCGTCAATCCGTAGACGAAATTGTCCATGATCACGTAGGTCAGATTGACGTTCTTACGTGCGGTGTGCTCGAGGTGGTTCCCGCCGATCGAATACCCGTCACCGTCACCACCGAAAGCGAACACATTCAGGTCAGGACGGGAGAGGCTGATCCCCGATGCCAGGGGCAGCGCCCGGCCGTGGATGAAGTGCAGCCCATGGCTGTTCACGAAATATGGAAACCTCGAGGAGCAGCCGATTCCGGCGATCGTGCAGATCTTCTCGTGCGGGAACTGCAGTTTCTCAAGGACCTTATAAAAACTCGCCAGCACAGCGAAATCGCCACAACCGGGACACCAGGTCGGGTGGTCAGCGGTGAGGGCTTTTTTGGTTAGTTGCTCTGGTTCTGCTGCGGAGGTAGACATCACTCGTTGAGGTATATGTTGTTTCGAAACTGAACTGCTTTTTTCGAGGGCTGCAGGAGCTGCCATCATTCCGCACCTGCAGAAGTAAGGCGCTCGATGCCAGCCAGGATCTCCCTGACCTGAAAGCCAAGTCCATCGGTTTTGCACACGCTCGCAATGGCCGGATTGCAGTAGCGGGAGCGGAGGAGCGTGGCCAGTTGGCCCTGGCCGTAAAGCCCCGCATCATTCATCTCCGGAACAACCACGTGCTTGAACTTCGAAAAGATTTCCCCAAGCGCCTCAGGGAGAGGGTTGAGATGACGGATGTGGAGGCAGGAAAGACTCTGCCCCGCATCGCGGCCGCGGATGGTGGCTTCCCGAATTGGCCCCCAGGTCGAGCCCCAACCGACGAGGAGAACGTCTCCACCTTCCTCGTCGCCGAAAACATTGGGAGCCGGGATAGTGGCACCGAAGGCCTTCACCTTCTCACGTCGTTTCGCGACCATCTTCTGGTGCTGCTCAGGATTTCCCGACGGGTGCCCCCACTCATCGTGTTCAAGTCCCGTCACCACCGGATACTTGCCACTCTTCATCGGCGTCCCAGGTGGCGCATGACGCGTCTGGCGATCCATGGGATACGGCCGGAAGTCTTCGCTCCGCGGAGTCAGGTCGAGCTCCGGATCGACAACCATCGCCGCGACATCAGGTTCCTCAAACGCCTCGATCCGCGTCGCCAGTGCCTGATCCGTCAGAATGATCACCGGCACGCTGAACTCCATGGCAATGCGACATGCCTCCCGGGCAATGTAAAAGCAGTCCTCAACGTTCTTCGGCGCGAGCACAATCCGCGGGCTGTCGCCATGGCTCCCATAGATCGCCTGCATGAGATCACTCTGCTCGACAGAGGTCGGCAAACCAGTCGAGGGCCCCCCACGTTGGACATTGACCACTACCAGCGGGAGTTCTGCCATCGAGGCGTATCCCAATGCTTCCATTTTCAGGGAAATCCCCGGCCCGGAACTTCCGGTTACCGCGACATGACCCGCATAGGCGAACCCGAGAGCGGTAGAAACTGCACCTAACTCGTCCTCGGCCTGGACAAAAAGCCCTCCATACTTGGGCAATTCAGAGCGCAGCGTCTCCATGATCGTCGACCAGGGCGTGATCGGATACCCCGCCCCGTAGCGGACTCCTCCCGCCAACAAACCATAAACGAGCGCGGTGTTGCCATCGGTTGTGATCCTCTCTTTTCCCGAGTCTTCTCCGACTCTGAGGTTATACAGCTCTCCCAGCGTATCGCCGATCGGGTAAGCGAAACCGGCATCGAAGGCGAGCATGGCATTTCGAACCACATCCTCTCCCTTCCGGCCAAACTGCCGGTCGATGATTCCTGCGAGCTTTTCCCGGTCTAGACAGAAAACCGCTGTTACCAGTCCGAGCACAAACATGTTTTTGCCACGATCCTTCGCCCCCCCACCGAGCGCTTCAATCGTCGTCGTCGTAATCGGCACACCAACGAAGCGGACGCGGGAATTAGAAAGGTCCGGCTCGACGTGATCGGAATCATACAAACAGACACCACCGTCTTTCAAAGAACCGATATGATCGTCATAACTGTGCTGGTAGAAAGCAAAGAGAAAATCCGCTTCGTCTCCGGGCGAGAGCACTTCACCGGATCCAAGGTGGACCTGAAAGATCGATGGCCCGCCAGAAATCGTCGACGGGATGGTCATGTACGTCATCACCTCACGCGCGCTACGTCCCGCCAGACGCGCCAGCAACCCTCCTATCGTCTGGATGCCATCCTGCGAATTCCCCGCAAAGCGAATCACAGCATCTTGCAGATCTTGCGCGCCTGGAGGAGTGGCTTCTGAACTTTTCTGGTTACTGATTTCTGCCGCCTTCATGGAAAAGATGCTCAATCCTAGAGGGGATTCTGCCACGGTTCAAATAGAAGCTTCACCTGAAAACAAATCCTTGCAGGCTTGATGTCCCCCCGAGCCGTGAACCTCCGCGACATGCTTTGGGCGACAGATTTCGTTGACGCTCATTCTCTACCTGCAACTTTATCAAGTTCGAGAAATCAATAAAAAATGAGAAAAACTTTGCATTGTGTGGAATTTGCACCATCCTTCCAGTAACTTACCTTAAATAAGTTCACTCAATTTACCAAGCACCCACCATGAAAGCGTTTCTCCTCACCGTCTTCACGCTCCTCTCTTTCGCTTCTCTGGCTTCAGCGCTCACACAGACCGAGACATTCGATACCAGCGTTCCAAGTGCAGCCAACCCTGGGACAATCAACTTCACTGGCTTGGGTCTCGCTCCAGCTGACGTCACGGCCATTGATCTCGCTTTCACTTACGAGCTTGCTACTGCCGCGAGTCACGAGCTACCACTTCCTGGCTCTTCTGCCACCGACCTAAACATAACCAGTTCAACCAGCATTGTTCTCGACAACTTCAGTGCGAACATCACGGCTGGCTCTGATGGAGGGACGTCAGATTCAGCCTCTACTTTCTACGGAGTAGCAGGCTACTCCGGAGGGATCTTAGGTAGCATCAACCTATCAGAAAATTTTAACACGACGACCGATTCATATTCGGTCAACAACATCACCAGCTTCTTCGCCTCAAATTCCATTGATTACCAGGTCCTGAATACCAACAGCTTCTCAGTCGGCGGCATATCAAGTAATCCGTTTTCGGTAAGCTTTTCGAACAGCGGAACTTCTACCATCAGAGCCACGGCTACTTACACTCTGGTGCCGGAACCCTCTGCTGGATTACTCTTCGGCATCGGACTGGCACTTCTCATCGGACGTCGTCGCCGATAGAAACAAGAATTTCAAGGGAGCATGAACCGCTCCCAGCAGCGGGTCGCCTGAGGGTGGGCCCGCTTTTTTATGTTCTTTCAGGGAGACGGGGCGGGTTAATATCTTATCTATTCACTTGTCGCAGAAAGATCGCAGGCGGGCCGCTTGACAGGCAGGAGGAAGCTTGTGGGCCTGGCATATGTCACCATTCATCAAGAAAAAGAAAGGATCATCAAGGATGACTACCCTCTTTGTCTACGGTTCCCTCAAACGCGGGTTCAGCAACCAGCAGTGGCTCGAGGGGCAGACCTTCGTCGGCACGGCCGCTACAGCCGCTCTGTACCGGATGTTCGACTACGGAGGGTTTCCCGCACTCGTCCTTGCCGCCCCCCTTGGGGTTCCTGGGGTCTGTATCCGGGGAGAACTCTGGGAAGTTGAGCCAGTTACACTTGACCGCCTCGATGTGCTCGAGGGGGTCCCTCACGGGCTTTATGCTCGGGCCGAGATCCGACTCGCTGGAGACCGAGACCGAGACCGAGACCGAGACCCAGACCGAGACCACCGTCCTCACTACGCGATCGGATACCTTTACCAAAAGACTGTCTCCGCATTTCCCGACGTGGGCGACACCTGGACTCCCGCCCTCGATTTAGCGGGCTTGAGATCCCCTGAGAGAGTGAATCCTTGACCGCCCCCCAGCACGTAGAGTAAAACATCGCCATGTCCGAGAAAGTCACCATCTACCACTTCCCGCACTGAGGATCCTCGAAGAATGCCTTGGCGGTCGCTGAGGAACTCGGAATCGAGCACGAAGTCATCCTTTACATCAAGGAACCACCCGGACGGGAGGAATTGAAAAACATCGTCAACGCTCTGGAAGATCCTGTCGAGGATCTGGTGCGGAAGGATTCCCTCTTCAAAAAGCTCGGTCTCGATCCTGCCACCTTCTCGGGAAACCCTGAAGCGGTGGTCGAAATTCTTGTAAAACACAAACAACTCCTCCAGCGCCCGCTACTCGTCCGGGGAGACCAGGCGATCATCGGGCGACCGAAGGCACGTATCGTCGCCTTTCTTTCCCCCTCGTGACCGGCAGGCGAGCCGCCATTCCTGCTATTCTCCTCCCCACCCCACAAAAACAATGATCAACAAATCAACCTGGCTGCAACGCGCACCGCTCCCCAATCTCGCTCGCAAGCTCCGCGTTGGCGCTTGGGTGCTCACCGCGATCGTCCTTTTCCTGGTGGTAGCCATGCGCAAGATTCACCTTCCCCTGCCGGACGGGGTCGACTTTCTCTGGCTGCCTCCGGTCTACTCATGCCTCAATGCCATCGTAGCAGTCGCTCTGATTGCCGCCCTCGTCTTCGTCAAGCAAGGGAAGATTGCTGCCCACAGGGCAGCCGTGAGCGTCGCGCTTGTTCTGTCGCTGCTGTTCCTTCTCGGCTACGTCGCTTACCACATCACCACGCCACCGACAAAATTCGGGGGCACCGGCCCGGTCCTTACCGTCTACCTGACCTTACTCGTCTCCCACATCATCCTGGCGGCGGTCAGCTTTCCGTTCATCCTCTTCGCCTTTATCAGCGGCGCCACCAACCACTTCGCGCAACATCGTAAGTTGGTGCACTGGGTTTTTCCCATCTGGCTCTACGTCGCCATCACTGGGCCAGTCTGCTACCTCATGCTACGCCCTTACTACGGGGGATAAAAAACGGCACTGGAATTTAGCTTAGCGCCTTGGCATCCCAACGGGCTGGCGTCAAACAGGCACTCTGGAATGCGGGAGGATCCGCCTCCGCGGCACGCCACACTCGCCCTGCGGGTCTCCCGTGCCAATTCTGATACCCCCTCGACATCCCAGTGACAAATCCACGATTCGGGGTGATTGTTTGCCATGGACTGGCTTGAAATCACAGCAACCACCACCAACCAGGAGCAGGCGGAAATTCTCGAGGCGGAGCTCGGCGGCTTCGCTCAAGGCGACGAGGGTGTCGCCACCCAGCAACTGGGAGACCCCGAAGCCATCGACCCGGGAACGCTTCGTGCGCAGATCGCGATCAAGCTTTTTGTGCGCACCGAGCGCGACACCTCCGGGTTTCGCCACGAGATCATCGAGCATCTCGCCAACCTCAACCTCCCGGTACCTACCTTCCAGACCTTCCACGACGAGGACTGGGAGAACGCATGGAAAAAACACCACCACCCGGTCCGCATCGGCCAGCGGTTTCTTATCCAGCCGAGCTGGTTACCCATCGACCCGGCTACTGCGGCGGAAGACCTCCTCGTCATCGAGCTCGATCCCGGCCCGGCCTTCGGCACCGGAGCCCACGAGACAACCCAGCTCTGTGTCAGCGCATTGGAGGCCCTGGTGCGGCCGAACGACCGCGTCCTCGACCTGGGAACCGGCTCGGGGATTCTCGCCATCGCTGCGTCGCTGCTCGGATCCGGACCGGTCCTCGCCATCGACAATGACGCCCGCGCTATCACCACCGCGGAAGAAAATCTCGATCGCAACGGAGTCGCCCCGAACATCGACCTCCAGGTCGGGTCACTCACAGAAGCAGGTGCGGCCGGCTACGATATCATTCTGGCGAATATCCTCGCCCCGGTGCTCCATAATTTCCTCGATGAGGGACTGCTCGACCGACTCCGCCCAGGCGGGCACCTGATCCTCAGCGGCCTGCTTGAATCCCAGGCGCCCGATATGGTGGAGGATCTCACCTCCCGCGGAGCCAGCATCGAATCCACCGATTCCCAAGGCCGCTGGACCGCCATCATCGCGACCTTCTGAGCCCTGCGACTTGTCGGCCGGTGTGCGGTTCCGAGGGCGAGACGGGTGGAAAGACGGGCAGGCAGGCAGGCAGGCAGGGATTGATTTTTCCGGAGAGAGGGAACAAATAGCGGCCACTCTTCGCTCCTCCTGGCACCGGAAAATGTCGCGCCTCATACCACCGCAGCCTCAAAATTTTCCCTGCCAAAACTTTCCATCTCCCTTACTGTTTCCTCTTCGTAAGCCATACCACACCATAAAATCTCAGACCTCCATCGCCATGCTCGCCAGCGTTGCCAGCGTTGCCCTCAGCGGGTGCGCGGGCTTCCTGCGCCCGGACGGTGATGCTTTGCTTCCTCCGGAAGTTTCGTCATCCATCCCCGAACGATGGACGCAAATTTCCGCCGCCACGACCGAAGCCGCCACCGGGTGGCTCGACGACCTGCAATCTAAGGAGCTCAAAACCCTCGTCGACCGTGCCCTCGACGCCAACCAGGACTTACGAGGCGCCGCGGCGCGTGTCCGCTCGGCGAGAGCCCGAGCACGCATCCAGGGTGCCGACCTCCTGCCCTCGCTTGCCGCGAACTTCGACGGCTCACGCTCGGAGCGCCTTCGCGGAGCAAACTTCCAGAATACCCTCACCAACCAGTACCAGCTCGGGTTCGCCAGCTCGTGGGAATTCGACCTCTGGGGGCGCCTCGCCAACCAGAAAAATGCCGCTCGCAAAGAACTTCAGGCCACCACAGCCGACCTCCACGCCGCCCGCCTCTCGCTCGCAGCGGACGTCACCCGCTCCGCCGTCCAGCTGCTTGCCGCCGATCGACAGATCACCCTCACACGCGGCAATCTTGAAAGTCTCGAGTCGAACCTTGAAATCCTCGACGCCAACCTCGAGGCCGGCGTCGCCGAGGACCGTATGGGCCTCGATATCGCGCTGGCCCGCGCCGACGTCGCCCGCTCAAAAGCCACCCTGCAAGCCAACCTCAGGACGGCCGATACCGCTCGCCGACGCCTTGAAATACTGCTCGGCGACTACCCGCAAGGTGCACTCGAAAGTCTCACCGAATTTCCAGGTGCCACCCGCCCGGTTCCCGTCGGCCTGCCCTCCGAGCTACTGCTCAGACGCCCGGATCTGATCGCTGCGGAACTCCGTGCCGACGCCGCGCTCGACGACATCGCCGCCACCCGCAAGGCACTGCTGCCCTCACTCAGCCTCAACGGCTCGGCCGGCACCTCGACGACCGGAGATCTCGACCTCCTTTTCGACGAACGCGCCCTGGTCTGGAACATCGCCGGGTCACTCGCCCAGCAACTCTTCCAGGGCGGGAAACTCCGCGCCACCATCGACGAAGCGAAAGCGGAGGCCGAAGTGATCGCCGCCCGCTACGCGCAGACCGCCCTCCAGGCATTTTCCGAGGTAGAGGTCAGCCTGGCCGCCGAGGCATTTTATATCGCCCAGGAATCGCAGTTACGCATCGCCGCAGACGAGGCCAGCCGTGCCGCCGCACTCGCCGTCACCCGCTATGAAAACGGCCTGGTCGAGATCCTTACGGTTCTCGACTCACAGCGCCGGGCCTTCGAGTTCCGCTCCTCGCTCCTCGAGATCACCTCCCGCAGGATCCAGAACCGCATCGACCTCTACCTCGCCCTGGGCGGCGACTTCGATTCGGTCCCCACGCAGCTTGCGCCCTGACCGCAATCCCGCATCATCGCCCGCACTATTCGTTGCTCCTTTTTTCAGTTGTCCCATGCGTTCTCTCCTCCGCGCCATCCTTCCCATCCTCGTAGTCGTCGGGTGCATTCTCGTCGCCCGTTACCTCATTACCAGCAAGCCCCAGCCGAAGAAGTATTCGATCCCTGCCACCCCGATCCGAGTCGAGGGGCGAACCCTGCAAGCCGAGACATACCAGGTCCACATCACTTCCCGCGGCACCGTCCGCCCGCGCACCGAGAGTACTTTTCTCCCGGAAGTGCCGGGCAGGATCATTGAGATCTCTGCCTCATTCTATGAGGGCGAGTTTTTCGAAAAGGGAGAGGTTCTCGCCACCATCGATCCGCTCGACTACCAGACAGCTGTCACCGTGGCCGAGGGCAACGTCGCGGCAGCGCAGGCGGAACACCTCGAGGAACAGGCCCGCGCAGATCAGGCAGAGGAAAACTGGCAGCGCCTCGGCAAAACCGGAGATCCCTCCGATCTCGTGCTTCGCAAACCGCAGCTGGCACGGACCCAGGCAGCGCTCGCAGCCGCCCGCTCCCAACTGGAGAAAGCCACCCGCGATCTCGAGCGCACCAGGATCCGCGCGCCCTACGCCGGCCGTATTCTCGTGAAGAACGTCGACATCGGCCACTACGTCTCGACCGGCACTCCACTTGCCACCGCCTACGCCGTCGATTTTGTCGAAGTCCGCCTCCCCCTCAACAACCAGCAACTCGCCTTCGTCCACCTGCCGGAGAAACGCCGCGGAGAACAAGCTCCAGAAGCATCCGCGCTGCCCACCGTCTCGCTCACCGGCGAAATCGCCGGCAGCCACCACACCTGGCAAGGGCGCATCGTCCGGGTCGAGGGGGCCCTCGATGCCAGGACCCGCCAGCTGTTCGTCGTCGCCCAGGTAAACGACCCCTACGCCCCGTCGCCCGATGGCAGGCCACCGCTCAAGATCGGCCTCTACGTCGAGGCCCGCATCGAGGGCATCCCGCTCGAGAAGGTTCTCGTCCTGCCACGCCACGCCGTCCGCGCCGACAACGAAATCGTCCTTATCGACCCCGAGACCGCCACCATCCAGCCGAAGCTGGTCGATCCGATCTACTCGGACGACGCGCATGTCATCCTTCCGGGCGACGACCCCAATGCACCCGTCCAGACCGGTGCCGTCCTCTGCCTCACCCCGATCACCTTCCCCGCCGCCGGCGCGCCGGTCATCGCCACCATCGACGGCGTCGAGCCGGAACCCGTCTCCAGACCAACCCGTCAGACCGGGCCAGGGCCCCACCACCCGCATTGATGATCGCCTTCTTCGCACGCAACGGGGTCGCCGCGAACCTCCTGATGGGCGGCATCATCATCTGGGGTCTCGCCACCCTGCGCTCGGGCAACATCCCGATCGAGGTGTTCCCGGAATTCGATTCCAACGTCATCTCGATTTCCGTCCCTTACCGCGGCGGCACACCCGAAGAAGTAGAGGAATCGGTCGTCATCCGGGTCGAGGAGGCGATTGCGGACATCGAGGGAATCGACCGCATCACCTCGACCGCAACCTCCTCGTCCGCTTCGATCAACGTCGAGGTCGACCACGACTACGACCGGATCCTCGTCATGGACGAGGTCAAGGCCGCCGTCGACTCGATCACTGGGCTGCCCGACGAGGCCGAGCGCCCGCGCCTTACCCTCGGCCAGCGCTACTTCTCGGTCATCAACGTCGTCCTCTTCGGCGACCTCAACGAGCGCGACTTCCGCACCCTCGGGGAACAGATCCGCGACGAGATCACAGACCTGCCATCGGTCACTAACGCCGAACTCCAGGCGGTCCGACCCCACGAACTGGCTATCGAGATCGACGAGGCCACCCTGCAGCGCTACGGACTCACCTTCGACGGCATCGCTCGGGCCGTCCGCATGGCCTCGGTCGACCTCACCGCCGGCACCCTCAAGACCCCGTCAGGCAACATCGTGCTGCGCACCAAGGGCCGCGCCTACCACAAGGCCGACTTCGATGAGATCACCGTCCTCACCAACGAGGACGGCTCGCGCCTCACCCTGGCCGACGTCGCCACGGTCAAGGACGGCTTCGACGAGAACCCGTTCTGGGCGCGCTTCAACGGCAAAAGCGGTGTCCTTATCGCTGTCTCGCGGGAGGGCAACCAGTCCGCCATCCGCCTCGCCGAAGAGGTCAAGGCCTACCTGAATGAGCGCCGCGCCTCCCTCCCACCGGGCGTCGGTATTGATTACTGGTCCGACCGCTCGCGCATCGTCAAAGCACGTCTCGACATCCTCTACGACTCCGCCCTTAAATCGATTCTGCTGGTGTTCCTTCTCCTCACCCTGTTCCTGCGCCCCTCGCTGGCGCTGTGGACCGTGGTCGGCATTCCGGTCTGCTTCCTCGGCGCTATCGCGCTGATGCCCACCCTCGGCGTCACCATCAACATCGTTTCGTTGTTCGGGTTCATTCTCGTTCTCGGCGTCGTGGTCGACGACGCTATCGTCACCGGGGAAAATATCTACACCCACCAGAAGCGCGGCGGCGACCCGCTCGAAGCGGCCATCACCGGCACCCGGGAAGTCAATGTCCCGGTCGTCTTCGGGGTCCTGACCACCGTGGTCGCCTTCACCCCGCTGCTCGCCGCCAAGGAAGGCATGACACGCTTCTTCTCGCACATCGCCCTCATCGTCATCCCGGTACTGCTGTTCTCGCTGGTCGAATCGAAACTCATCCTTCCCTCCCACCTCAGCCACTCACTGCGCCACCAGGTCCGCGGCATCCTCGGGTTCTTTCTCCCGGAGATCGTCATCCGGGCGCTGCGACATCTCTACGGTTACTTCGAACGGTTCCAGCAAGCCATCGCCCTCAGCCTCGAACGCTTCGTCGAGATAGTCTACCAGCCGCTCCTCGACCGCGCCCTGCACTACCGCTACCTCACGCTGTCGGTCTTTGTCGGCGTCTTCATCGTCCTCATCGGCATGATGCTGGGTGACCGCATCAAGCAGGTCCACATGCCCCGGGTGCAGTCGGAGCGCGCCGTCTGCAAACTGCGCATGCAGGAGGGCACCCCCTTCGCGGTTACCGAGGCCCACATCGAAAAGATTCAGGCTGCTGCAGAGGAGTTGCGTGATGAGCTCGAGAGCGAAGGCGGCGCCTCCATTGTCAAAGACATCATGTCGGTGGCCGGCGGCTCGTCGATCGGCTCGTCCCGGCGCCGCGAGGCCACCGGCCAGGACGAAGCCGGCGAGGTCGTGTTCTACGTCGTCGAGCCGGAAAACCGCCCACTGCCCATCACCACCACCGAAATCGTCAAGCGCTGGCGCGAGAAGATCGGCACTATCAAGGGCGCCCGGGAGTTTACCTTCCGCGCCGAGATACGCCACGGCGGCGACCCCCTCGACATCCAGCTCACCGGCTCCGACATCGAGCGCCTCAACCGCGCCACCGCCGAAGTGCGCAAGCACCTGTCCTCCTACGAAGGAGTCTTCGATATCAGCGATTCGCTCGATGACGGCCGCGACGAGATCCAGCTGCGCATCAAGCCGGAGGCCCGGCAGTTCGGCCTCACCATGACCGACCTCGGGCGCCAGGTCCGCCAGGCCTTCTACGGCGAGGAGATCCAGCGCATTCTCCGCGGCCGCGACGAGATCCGCGTCATGCTCCGCTACCCCGAGGACCAGAGAAAGTCCATCAACGCGCTGGAGAACATGTTCATCCGCACCCCCGCCGGTGATGAGCTGCCCTTCTCGTCAGTCGCCGACGCCACGATGGAAGTTTCGCTGCCACGCATCCGCCGGATCGATCGCAAGCGCGCCATCAACATCACCGCCGACGCCGACAAGGAGAACCTCAATCTCGACACCGTCCGCGAGGAGCTCGCCGACTACCTGGACAGCGACTTTCGCCAGCGCTATCCGGGCATCAGCTGGTCGATGGAAGGCGAGGCCCGCGAGCAGCGCGAGACCGAAAATTCCCAACGCACCTCGATGTACCTGGTGCTCTTCGCCATCTTCGCCATGCTGGCCATCCCATTCCGTTCCTACATCCAGCCGCTCATCGTCATGAGCGTCATTCCCTTCGGCCTGGTCGGGGCGGTCGGTGGCCACCTGTGGCGGGACTTCCTCAACCCCGACCCTGGCATGCCCATTTCCATGCTCAGCTACTTCGGCATGCTGGCCCTGGCCGGTGTCGTGGTAAACGACTCGCTGGTCCTCGTCGACTACATCAACCGCAGGGTCCGCGAAGGCATGTCACTGCTCGAGGCCGCCTCCACCGGCGGGGCCCGCCGCTTCCGCCCCATCCTGCTGACCAGCCTGACCACCTTCGCCGGCCTCATGCCGCTCATCCAGCTCAAGAGTACTAACGCCCAGTTCCTTATCCCCATGGCCGTCTCGCTGGGCTACGGCATCCTGTTTGCCACGCTGATCACCCTGTTCCTCGTCCCAGTCCAGTTCCTCATCCTGGAAGACATCAAGGCGCTGGTGCAAGGCAAGGCCGGTCCCCCGCCGACAGGCCGACTGCCGATACCGCCGAGTCTCAATGAGACAACGCATGACTCAAGGTCATTTCATACAAGTCGACCTCTTCTTGATAGATCCTGCCGATTTCGTGACGAGTCTGATCATCCACATCGAGCTTCAGACGATTCACATTCACTTTTGGAAGTTCCGGCAGACTCCAGTTCATCAATTTCGCCAATCTTTCCAAATCTTCTTCATAGCGCTCCATTATTCCCAAGAAGAAAAAACGCGAAGCAGCGAAATCCTTCAAATAAGTCTCGAAAACTTCGTTCCTGATCGGCTCGAACTCTGCGAACTCCAGCAACGACATGTCTTCCTCTACAAATAACTCGTGACTAGCATTTCCGTGAGGCGGTGACTTCTTCCAATAAAAATAGTAAGAAATAATTCTCTCCACAGGATGCCTCAACCAACCAATCACTCGAGCGTCCGGAAGTCGTCTGCGTATCGAATCACAGGAAAATGACCATGCACGGCTCTTATACCCTCGGAGACCGCCGCCCCTCCTCCGTAATCCAATAAAAGAGAGTCCTTGTATAATTTTCTCAACAGTTCCTGAAACGAGGATCCTCCTGTTTTTGGAAGATGAACGGATATCAGTTCTAAACGAGAGTTCATTAGGCCTTGGCTATCCTCGAGAGCAGTATTCTAAATGGCGACAAAACCCAACCCTGGAGATTTAAAAAATCGAGAGACTGCCTCTTACGAATGCAATTGCCGCGAAACAATAATTAAAAATTACTCATGCCCCAAAAGCGACAATGCGCAACATTCACCAAACCACTCATGCTGGATCCCCCTTGCAAGTCGCGCCCGCCGATATGAACTTTCAACACCATTCGATAGCCCCCCGAGGACTACATCCAGAAAGGATCCCTTCCCACTTCACAGAATCCGCTTGTACCATGGCTTTCTCTGCCTGGCACGCTCCGAGAGTAACCGCTTGGTCTCGGCTTTCAGGAATTCTGTGCGGCTGTCAATCCTGCCTACTTTACGCCCGACTTTCTTCACTAAGCTGCGCAGCTTCTTCAGCTTGTTTTCCTGCCGCATACCGATCAGGGCCTGCGCAGTCAATTCCCCGACCCGATCACCATCCACCAGATAGTTCCTGATCCTACGGTTCAATTCGGATGTCGCGACATTACGATGCAGGGTCAAGCCCAAGGTCTGCGTGTTACCCTCCGACACCTTCACTGCATTCTTTCGGATACAGTAAGAGTTCAGTGCTCTCGGCACGACGACCACATCATGCTCCAGGACAAACCTCAGGTTGAAGTCCCAATCCTCCGCAACTGCGAGATCTTCATTGTAACCACCCAATGACTTCCAGGTTTCTCTCGTATACATGAAACGAATGAATGGTAAACTGATTAACTGCAAGAATGTCAGTGATTACCACCTGCTCGAGATCATTGTTAAACTCATTCCTGGAGATCTCCCTGATCTCTCCATCCTCTGTCACTTCCTCCTCGACCAGGTAACTGCGACACACTGCCCCCTCGAATCCTTTCAGCTCCAAAGCTGCGTCCAGATTCGTGACGAGCACCTGAAGACATTCCGGCTCCAAAGTGTCATCGTCATCAAACGGAAGAATGTAATCTCCAGAAGCAGCTTCGATTCCGCGATTAAGCAAGCCACCCAAGGACTCTCCTTCACTGACTTCGCAGAAAACCACGGAAAACTTCTCTCGCACCACCTCTGCCCGAATCGATTTCGCCTCAGCGAGGCACTCCGCTTTGCCCACCAGCACAAGTTCGAAATCGGAGTAGCTCTGCGCCACCAGCGACTGCATGGATCTCTTCAGGAACCTGGGGCGATCGCAGGTCCGCATCACCACCGAAACTCTAGGCGGATTCTCCATCTGAATGTTGCCATTCACGTAGCGCAGATCATCAAAAGCAAGCCCTTAATGGCTCCCCCCTTGGCAAGTGCTTTAAACTTATCCCGCACAATCATCGAGGCGAATCTACTCGACAGAGGCTTAATCTCAATCGCTTCGCCATGATCCGGGAACGTCCCTATTCGGTCGACTCGTATCTCGCTGCTAGCAAGATGCCGGGTCAACCCAGCTTCATCCCCGGCCCGAAATCTGTACGAATCGAACCCTGGATTCCTATGGATCATCAGAGCCAGCCTCGTGCACAACAGCCTTGACACCCGCACCCTGCCAGGAACGAGCACCTTGAAATCCGGTTCATCGCCACCCACCAGCGGGTAATCCTGCGCATGGATATCCCGCTCCAGAGGCTCGCCCCAGAGCTTCACGGGATGAAGCACCGGGCACCTTGCCAGTTTGTCCTCGAGCGCTTTGAGCTGCGGGTCGCCAAGAAGATCAAGCGTCCGCTTGAGCAGGGCAAGCGCTCTCATCTGAAATGCTTTCTCCACTTCCTGCTTAGGCTCGAGATACATAAAGCGCATCAGCTTGACGTCTTTGTCCTGCGCCTCCTCAATCCAGTCTCCTCCCAGGCCGGATATCAAGCGCTTCGCAACAAGTCCCGCTCGCCTCTGCTGCTCGTCGAAGCTCTTTGTCGTGTTTTGTGACTGGTGAATGCGGTAGTGCATCAACACATCAGGCAGATTGCTGACACCGCACTTCGTGTAAATCCGACTGTACAAGTGATAATCCTGCGTCAGGTCAAAGTCCGGATCCAGTCTCTCATCCTCAAGTAACGCCGAACGAAACATTACCGAGGGCGAGCAGAACGGGCTGCTAAATAGCATCCACTCACGGATCGCCGGATCACTCAGAGGTGGCGAGACGGTCTTCTGCACCTTCGAGTCCGCGTCGATCAGCGCAAAACTTGTTCCCAGGATCCCCAGGTCCGGATCGGACTCGAGCGTCTCAATCTGCCTTGCAAAGCGCCCGGGCAACGAGACATCATCCTGGTCATGCATCGCCACATACCTGCCGCGCACGAGATCGAATCCCACATTGGTTGCACCTGAGATACCGAGGTTCCGCTCAGTCTTCGTGAGGACGATTCTTTCGTCTTTTTCCGCCCACTCATGCAGAATATCCGCAGACCGATCCGTCGAGTGGTCGTCGACGAGAATAAACTCGAAATCGCCGAAGGTCTGGCCCAGGACCGACTGAATCGTTTCTTCCAGATAATCCTCCCCATTGTAAACGGGCATGACAACACTCACCACGGGGTTATTCATGAGGCTTTTCTCTGGGTGCTTCGATGAGCAAAACCGCTCCCACTATCAGGAAGCCGAACAAGAACGAAAACCCGAATCTCTTCCAGAACAGCAGGCGTTCCGCCAAGTCCGCGGCCAGGCACCCTCGTGCTGCCGGCAAGGTAGACGCGCAGGGAGGGAAGCTTCTGGTCCGCAAGGCCGTGGCCGATGACCGACCACCTTGTCCTGGATCATTACCCGTATGCCGGAGGTCGCGGAGACAGGCTTGAACGAAAAGCCCGAGACTACCACGATTCTGCCCAGACCGATCCAGATCCAGCCTGAAAATCCTGTCAACTCGAAACACGCCACCGATCGCATCGAAGTTGATCTTCATCTTGCGCGGCATGACGTCGCCGGGAAGAGCGATGACGATAGGGACGTAAAGTCAGTGCAGACTCGCTCACCATGAGCAATTCGTGAAACGAACATGCTTCCATGTCCCAGCCTTCATGGCCAAAATCGAAAATCGACCCGCGCTGCCATCTCCACAGACGATTTACCCTGGAACCTAAGCAGCGGCTGGGGGCCGTAATTCCGGTCGAGAAATACCGCCGTGATCCCGGCAAAAAGCAGTGCCAGAAGCCCGAGCGCAGTGATTATTTTCAGATTTATCGTACTCATATTCACGTTCAATCTATTCGGTAGACACGGAAATTAGGAGCAACATCCTCCACCTGCCAATTTTCTCTATCTGCAATCAGATCGATCTTTTCGACGATCTCCGGCACACAGGCCAGGTTTTTCCACAGGCCGAGCGGCAACACGTTCCCCGATGCCTCGGTCATCAGGGAGCGCCGGGGACTGACGCCACCCTCGAACGAACGGACGGCTACCACGAAGTCACACTTACTCAGTTCTACCGCCAGTTGATCCGGTCCAGCCTCCCAGTCGACAGGAGCTCCCGAAAGATCCGCATACTCTTCCCTCGGCCCGGAATAGTTTACTTCACTACCGAAGGCTGCACTCATCACATACTGAGTGGTCTTGTCAGAGATAATCAGCGTCGATCGGTCAACCCGACCATCCATGTACTGCACTAGGTCATCATAAAAATGGAGCCCGCCCTCGGCTGTTCTTCTACCCAGGTAATGTGCATTCTTGCCATAAATCGGCTGTCTAGGACTGAGCCCGAGGAACAAGCCCAGCAGCACGATGCCCGCCGCCACGCGCCTGTCTTTGAGGAGATTGCAAGCGAAGCTACTGATTCTTCCGAGTTCCCACACTGCAAGCATCACCGGAAGAGACCAGGGCAGCACCAGCAACAGGCGGCTGAAGTTCTTCGGGTCATCATACTCGAGAAGCAGCGCACAATAGAGCTTCGCCGAAGGCTGAAACAACAGCATGAAGAAACAAGCACCGCATATAAATCCCACCGCATTTTTTCGCCAGATAAGAAAAGGGATCATGGCAGCGCCCAGCATTCCCCACGACCCGAGAGGCAACTGCCATAATTTAGAAACATCGGCGATGAGAAAATTAAATCCCACAAAACTCCCGATCCACTCCTCGTTCATGACTTTCCAATCTTCAGGTGAGAGGATTCTGGGAACAATGAATTGGTTCGAGATCACTGTGAATGCCACGCACGAAATCACGCCCACAATAAAAAACCGACGCCAGCCGAAACGCTCGACCATCCACCACGCACCGATCCCAACCGAGCCGACAAGAAGCAGCAGGAAGGACTGCGGGTGACTCACTAAAGCCATCCAGAAACCTACAATAATCCAGGGAATCGAGCGCCTGTCACCCTTGTTCAGAAAGATCAGCAACTCGACCAAGGTTGCGATCTGTACCGCGAACCCGAACGCGGCCCTGCCGAGAATCACCTGCCTGAGCAGGGGAAAGCCGTAAACTCCCCAGGAAAGAAAGCTGAAAACGACTGCCGCGTTCAGGAACCACCCTCGACAACCTGTCGCCCACCCAAGCCGGTAGACTTGAGAGAGAATCAGAAGCGTGCCGACCAAGGTCGGAAGCACCGGCTCGAGACGCCAGAAGCGATCTGGCGCGCAGTGATACCAGATCAGGTTGAGAAACTCCCCGATCCCCTGAATCTCGGACAGGTCACTTGCCCTCTTCGGCCTCGACCAGTAATCCCAATTATCTCCGGGCCATTCAAGATCCGCGCCCCAGACAATTGCGATTGCAGACACCACAAGCCAGAGGCCCGGCGCGGGAATCTCAGCTAGTCTCTTTCGGAGATCCCGGCGGTTGGCAAAGAGAACTCTGGCCGCCCAAATCAGAAAAAAAGCCACCGCCACAAGCATGGCCACCTCTGTATCCGCCTGGAACCAGCGCCCCCCGTGCCACAGCAGAAGAAAGGCCAGCAGCCAGATCCAGCCCCACCTCCGTTCGGCCCTTTCCTCGAAATCCGATACATGCATCACCCCTTACCCTCCTCCAACTAGCAATGATCCCTGGATTCGCCCATGCACATACTCCCGCATCACCTGCAGGTCACTTGCCCCGATCACCCCCTTGAGTTCCTCGAGATCAAGAGGATCCAAGTTATTATTCGCAGTCTTCTTCACCACCCAGATCCGGTCGTGGTCGGTGCGCGTCACATTCTCATCATCAGTCAGAAGTTCTTCATATTCTTTTTCCCCCGGTTTCAGTCCCGAGTAAACCACAGGAATATCGATGTCCGGAACAAACCCGGAAAGTTCAATCATCTGGCGGGCAAGCCTGTCGATCTTCACTGCCTGACCCATCTCCAAAACAAGAATATGCCGGTCGTCACCGATCGCTCCGGCGGCCAGCACCAGCTCGACGGCCTCCGGGATGGTCATGAAAAAACGGGTCACATCCGGACTGGTCACCGTCACCGGCCCTCCGGCAGCGATCTGCGCCTTGAAGATTGGAACCACGCTGCCACTGCTCCCGAGAACATTGCCAAACCGCACCGCTTTGAATTGGGTCCCGCGCAGCGGACGCTCAATGATGATCCTTTCAGCCAGACGCTTGCTCGCTCCCATCAAACTGGTTGGCCGGACAGCTTTGTCGGTGGAGATCAGAACACATTGCGCTACCCCCATCTCTTCGGCCACCTCCGCCACGGTGGCGGTCCCGAGCACATTGTTTTCCATGCAGGCAAACGGATTGCGCTCCATCAGGTCCACGTGCTTGTAGGCCGCCGCATGGTAGATGACATCGACCTCGCCATCGGCACCACCGATGGCAGCGCGCACATCGCTCGGGTCTTTCACGTCTCCAGTCACAGCGCGGAGGGTTGTGTCGCCAGCCAGAGGCAACAATTCTCGTTCAATTTCAAAGAGGAGGAATTCGCTGACCTCAAAAAGAGTCAAAGAGGCCGGCTCTCAAGCTCAGGACCTGCCGGCAGATTTCTGATCCGATGCTCCCGCCGGCCCCGGTGACGAGTATATGTTTTCCAGAAACAAATTCTCGCAGCCGCTCGAAATCGAGCTCGTAGGGATCCCGATTGAGCAGGTCCTCGATTTCAACCCGGCGAATCTGCTCGACATCGACTCGGCCCGCTGTGATGTCATCGATCGCCGGAACCACCCGGAAATTGCAGCTCACCTGTTCCGTGGAGACCGCGTCGATGATTTGTCTGACCTTCCCCGGAGCGGTGAACGGTGGCAGAATAAGGACCGTGCCAGCTTTCTTTTCCCGCACGATCTGGCCAACCAGATTCAAGTCCGCCAAAGACACGGATTCCATGCAACTTCCCGCCCTCATTCCGTCGGCCATCCGTCACGATGGCAGCGATCTGCCCGAGGTGTGCGGCCTGCCGGTTCAAGGACCGAACAAGTCCATCACATGCTTCCGGATCCCCGACCAACACGATCCGTTGATCCTTCTCAGACCCGGGCCGGGATCCTGTAAGCCTCTCGATCCGCCAGTCGCGAAAAAACCGCACCACTCCCCGCCCGCCGATTTCCCAGGCAAGGATGAGAAGGTAATTGATAAAAAACACCGAGCGCGGGAAGTCCCTGAAGCTGAAATCCCGCCATACAAAAATGACGCCGGCAACCACCAAGGTCCCTACCAGAAAGGCCACTCCGGTAGCGAGACAGTCCCGAAACGTAAAAAAGCGCCACAGCCCCTGGTAGAGCCGAAAGGCGGCGATGCAGACAACAAAGACCCCCGCGGCCATCCACACGGTCGGATAAAATGCCTGAAACAGGGCATGACCGGTCGAGAAATCAAAGCGCAGCAGAAATGCCAGCCACCAACAGAGAAACACGCCAGCGAGATGCCAAGACCAGCCGAGCAGGCGCCGTGGAACCACGTTCTCCCGCAATTTTCTTACCAGAATATTCATTTTTTCGACTCAGCCCCCGGGAGGGTATCAGAAACTCTGGTCGCCCGGTAGCACATTTCACAGAATAGAAAGAATAACAACCATCCCACAAAAATAGCCACCAGCACTGTGATGAACCCAGGGAACGCAAACTCTGCATAAAGAGCAAAGCTCAAAACCAGACCCGAAACACCCTGCAGGGCAGCTTCCGCCATGGTCACAAAGGAGTGGGACTTCCCGCTCCTTAGAAGGCGCTGGTAAAAATGCTCCCGATGGGCTTCATGAATCCGATCGCCTCGGAAAAAACGTCGCGTCATCGTAATCGTCGTGTCGAGAAGAAAATTCAGTTGCATTGCGCCGAGCGCCACACCAACGCGCCACCCGCCAAGCTGCCAGACTGCCACCACGCTGAGGGCCATCAGAAACCCGAGCGGTATGCTTCCGACATCCCCTAAAAACATGCGGGCTCTGGGAAAATTATGAGGCAGCAAGCCCAGCGACGCGCCAGCAAGAACCCCCTGGATCGCGATCCAGGGGACCAGGCCATCGCCACCACCGAGAAAGCAGAACACAACTCCAAATCCCCCTGCCATCACGGACTGCGTCAGGGCAAGGCCATTGATGCCATCCATGAAATTGAAAGCGTTGGCATACCCGACCACCCAGATCCACGCGATCACACACACAGTCGATGCTGTGAGCCATCCAAATCCCTCCACCTCCACTCCCGCAACAGCGATCGCTGCCGCCACCCCGTGAACCCCCAGGCGGACCCAGAAGGGCAATGGACGCATGTCATCCACAAAGGAAATTCCCGCCACCAGCAACACCGCGATCAGGATGCGTCCGTCGAGCGCAAAATCATAAGCGGGCAACCAGCCTCCCATCCCTAAGCTTCCGACAGTCCAGGCACCCACCAGAACGAGAAGGATTGCCAGCCCCTCCTCCCCGGACAACCACCTGGTCATGACTCGATCGCGCATTCGGCACATCCATGATGTGTGCCTTAAGAAGCAGCCTGTAGACGTAAAGCCCACCGAGCCACGCGGCGACGGCACTTCCCAAAAAAACAGACAATAATTCCCAAAATGTCATAGCAAGGCCAGCACCTGCTCAATTCCGCAGCAGAACGGAACCAATTGAAGCCGGCGCAGGATACGACGGGTTTTGAAAATTTCGACCCCCAGATTGTGCCTCATACCCCCCGGATCGCACGTTACTTGTCACCTTCAGGACACCCGCCAATATTCTGGGAGCCACGCCCTCCAGGATGAGGGGCTTACAACACGTGGATGAAGTTTTCAGGGCACCATGATGGTACCCCCAACGCAGGAGATAGTCTTTTTTCCCTGCTCAAGGTCAACATCGCCAAGGCATCCGAGCCTGCTTTCTGAGGAGTCCTTCATGCCATAATTTCTGACAGAACTCAGCCGTCTCGAGCGTTTGCATCTGTATCGTGAACAAACTCCTTCTCCTGCTCGCCATGGTGGTCACCCTGACGGATGCCACGGCGGCCGGCCCGGGAACCACCCCGACCGAGCGGTTCCGCTTCGAGCGGCCGCTGATGGGCACCCGCTTCACAGTGGTCCTTTATGCCGATGACCATGCCCATGCGGAGCAAGCCGCAGCCGCAGCGTTCGCCCTGGCCGGAGAGATCGACCATAAGGCGTCCGACTACATGCCAGCAAGCGAGCTCTCAAAGCTCACGACCCAAGCCACCGCAGATCCAGTACCTCTTTCTCCATTGCTTTACGGAATGCTCGACCACGCGCGTCGCCTCGCGGAAGCGTCCGGCGGAGCCTTCGATCCGACCCTCGGCCCGGTGACGAAACTCTGGCGGACGAGCCGCGACAGCGGACGGCTTCCGGATTCAGAAACTCTCAGGTCGGCCCGTGCCGGCACCGGCTGGAGCCAATTCACCCTCGATCCGGATTCCCGCAGCATCACCCTTTATCGGCAGCACATGGCCTTCGATCTCGGCGGTATCGCCAAGGGCTACGCCGCCGACCTGATGCTCGAGTCGCTCGCCAAGGCCGACATTCCCCGCGCCATGATCACCGCCGGGGGCGATATTCGTCTAGGCGATCCACCGCCGGGACACGAGGGCTGGCGAGTGGCCTTGCAGACCTTCGATGCCACCCGCCCCGACGAGATCCTGGTCCTGGCAAACGCCGCCGTGTCCACCTCCGGCGACCTTCACCAGTCGGTGGAAATCGATGGCATAAAATACTCGCACATCGTTGATCCGCGGACCGGCCTGGGCCTGACCCGCCCAATCGCCGCCAGCGTCGTCGCCGACGAGGCCAGGCTCAGTGATCCACTGGCCACTGCCGCGTGTGTGCTCGGACCCGATGCTGCCGACCTGTTGCGAGAGCTCCCTGGCGTGCGCGAGGTAAAAATCCGCACTTTGCAAGTCCCCGCCCACCATCCACCTTCGAATTTTTCACATGATTGAAGACACGATGAGAAACAATCGCAGGAGTTTCCTCCAGCAATCCCTGCTGGGAAGTGCCGGTCTGACCATCGCCTCCACTTCGGAGGTGCATGCCGCGCCCGTGCCCGATGCCGACAAACCTGAAGTCACCGAACAGGTGGATGTGCTCGTCGTCGGTGGAGGAACCGCTGGAACGATCGCCGCGATCCAGGCCGGCCGTGCCGGAGCGAAAGTATTGTTGGTCGAGCGGGGAACCCAGCTCGGCGGCGCGATGACCACCGGCGGAGTGGCCTTTCCCGGGCTCTTTGATGCCTGGGGCAAACAAATCATCGCCGGCATCGGTTGGGACCTGGTGAAGGAAGCCGTCGAACTCGATCAGGGCACGCTTCCCGACTTCTCCAAGGTCCCGCAGCGCCACTGGCAGAATCAGGTCACTATCAACCAGTTCCTCTACGTGATCCTCGCCGAGGAAAAATGTGCACAGGCAGGCGTGCAGATCGCCTACCATGAGTTCCCGCAAGCAGTGACGAAAACCGAAGGCGGGTGGCAGGTCGATTGCCGCGGTTTCGGCACCAGGCGCCGGGTGAGCTGCAGGCAGATCATCGACTGCACCGGCGGCGCGGAGGTCGTCGGATTGTTGGGCCTGCCGCGTCTGCGCGAGGAAGAGCGCCAGCCGGGCTCTTATCTCTTCATGCTCGGCAGCGCCCATGATCCCGGCCGCAACCAGATCCACCGGCTCTACGTCCACGGCGCGGATTCCACCAATTCGCGCACCGTCACCCTGGCCAACCTCACCGGGCGGAAATCCATTCTCGGCAGGCTCCGAAAGGGGGACAAGCGCCTCATGCACCTGCAGCCGGAAACCGGTTTCCGGGAAAGCTACCGCATCCAGGGTGAAACCCTGATCACCGTGAACGACTACCGCTCCGGCAGGAGATTCGACGATGCTATTTGCTACGCCTTTTACCCGGTCGACCTGCACACGAAGAACGGCGTGAAACCCGAGCCTCTGAAGCACGGCATCATCCCCACCGTGCCCTTACGCGCCCTGATTCCTAAGGACAGCCGCAACATCATCGTCGCCGGACGCTGCGTCAGCAGCGACCGGCTGGCGAACTCGGGACTGCGCGTGCAGGCGTCCTGCATGGGTATGGGCCAGGCGGCCGGCGCCGCGGCCGCTCTCGCCGTGAAGCACGGAACTACCCCGCTCGAGGTGCCACTCAAGGAGATCCACGACCTGCTGCGTGGCCACGGCGCAATCATCCCCGGCGATGTCTAACAAAAGGCATCCGCAACTCGGCACGCTCCGCCGCCGCAGCATCTCGCTGCTCACCGCACTGAGCTTCCTCGTGCTCGCGGTGACGGGCGTGATCGCTTTCATCCTGCCATTTTCCATCGGCATCATCGGCCTTCACGCACTGATGGGGTTCCTTTTCATCGGCCTGATCATCCTGCATGCCTCGAACAACCGCCGGCCGCTTATGAGCTACCTGCACAGCGGGGCGCTGTGGGCGACGCTTGCCGTGACCGGCATGCTCACGCTGCTGTTCTGGTGGCAGCCCGCGCCGGTCAAGGCCGTGCTCGGATGGAGCGGCAACCTCGGCCCGGCGATGGAACGCTTCGAAATGCGGGACGGTGATATGGTTTTCGGCTACGGTCCGTCGCCCGCCTACAAGATGCGCCTCACGGTCAAGACCGGCCCGTCCTTTGCTGCCAGCCCGCCACCGACCGTTGCGATCTGGCTGGAGAACCAGGGCGGTTTCCACATCAAGACCCTGCTCGAGCCCGCTGATGCCGACCGGGTGCCGTATTGGAAATTCAAACACGACGGCTGGCAACAGGCCAGGCGCGAGGCCGATGAACTCGGTGAAATTGATGCCGTTTCCTCGCCGACCCCGAACGGCTCCTTTGATCCCGCCGACTACATCCTCCCCGCCGCCACGAAAGATGCCACGCCCTACAGCCTGCTGCTCGAGATCAACCAAGTCGGCGACCAGCAGGCATCACTGGTCCATGCCGTAGAGATCGACAATGCCCTGCCTCGGACTTTCCAGTTGCTGGAACTGCGCGGCTACCCAAAACGCGAAGCCGACGATGCCAACGGCAAGCAAAGGTGGGGCCTCTACTACATTGATGAATCCTTCGATTCCGCCCTCGACCTTATCGACAGCGCGCTCCTGACCATCGAGCGCACGGAGTAGCCGGACCCGCTCCACCGCATCTGTTCTGATCGCGACGAACACAGCAACAGACTGGCCGAAAGGCCCTTACATCGCCATCGACGACCTGAATGATTTCCTCACTTTCACAAAGTGCTACCTGGACGTAAAGCCACCGCACAGGGACAAGCTCGCCTCATGCGGCATGGCCTTCGCTCGCGCCCACGCCAGTTCCCGCGCCCCAAGTTGCAGGGGGCGCAACTTCAGACCCGACATATCGTGACCGTTGTTTGCCTCCGTGCCGGAAATCAAACCGCGAAGACCCACCAAAGGAGACACATTTATTTTGCAAGCTTTACTTTCTATGCTCGGGTCCCTTCTCCCGGCATTTTAAGTGTCTCAATTAACCCTAGAGATCATCCATGACCTTGCTGGGAGACACGCAGTGGCAGTGGCTGGAGAAGCAATTACAGGTCAATGCGGACGTCAGGATCATTGCCTCAAGCATCCAGGTGATCGCTTATGAAAAAGGCATAGAGAACTGGGGCAACGTGCCTCATGAACAACAGCGCCTTTTTGAGCTTTTGAAAAAGCACAAGGCAAACCACACGGTGATGATTTCGGGAGATGTCCACTATACCGAGCTGTCCAAAGTCATGATTGGTGACTACCCGCTCTATGCCCTGACCAGCAGCGGCATGACCCATGCCAACTCAAGCTGGGCGCAGGCGAAGAATTCATTCCGGGTCGGCAAATCCCACTGGGAAGTCAACGCTGGGCTCATTGCAATCGATTGGGAAAAACAGAGCATCTCCCTCAGCTCCATCAATAAAGACGGCAACAAGCTCATCGAGCATCCGGTTGCGTTCAGTGAGCTGGAGTTTGGTCCATAGGGCCGAGGAGCTGGGACTGCTCGTGAGTTTCCTTCTTCAAAGGCAGGCGGCGGGGCCGCCGCGACAGGTGAGGGAGGCAATGGTGAAGGGTTTCGCTCTGGGGAGCGTGGAGCAGGCTCTTCCCATGGCGGGAGCACGATGTGCCCTTGCTTTGTAGCACGCATCGTGGAGCGTCCCGCTCTTCTCCATTGCCCATCCATGTTGATTTTTGACGCCCACCTCGATCTCAGCATGAACGCGCTGGATTGGAACCGCGATTACACCCGCCCACTGCACGAGATCCGCGCGCGCGAGCAGGGGCAGACCGATCGGAAAGATCGAGGTCACGGGACGGTGTGTTTCCCGGAAATGCGCAGAGGTAGCGTTGGCGTCTGTGTGGCGACATTGATCGGCCGCTACGTGAAGCCGACTAATCCCCTTCACGGCTGGCATTCTCCCGAGCAGGCGTGGGCGCAGGCGCAGGGGCAACTTGCCTGGTATCGTGTTATGGAGGAGATGGGCGAGATGTCGCAAGTCGGGAGCGTGGCGCAGTTGGACGCCGCGGTGGAGGAGTGGGCTCACGGCCCGTCAAAGGATGCGCCGATTTTCTATCTGCTCAGTCTCGAAGGCGCGGATTCGATGGTGACGATCGGGCATGTGGAACGTGCTTACGAGCAGGGTTTGCGCGCTATCGGGCCGGCGAATTTCGGGCCAGGAACCTACGCGCAGGGTACCCATGCAACGGGCGGAATTGGATCCAAGGGGAAGGAATTACTCCGGGAGATGGAGGAGCTGGGAATCATTCTTGACGTTTCTCACCTGTGTGACGAATCCTTTCGTGAGGCGATGAATTGTTTCCGGGGCAAGGTCTGGGCGAGCCATTCCAATTGCCGGAAGATCGTGCCGCATGAGCGCCAGTTCTCCTCTGAGCAGCTGCAGGAACTGATCGATCGCGGTGCAGTCGTAGGTGCCTCACTCGACGCCTGGATGATGGTTCCCGGCTGGGTTCTTTCCGAGACCAGACCGGAGGAGGTCGGGGTAAAACTGGAGCATCTCGTCGATCATATCGACCATGTGTGCCAACTTGCCGGAAACTCGCTCCATGTGGGTATCGGTTCGGATCTGGATGGCGGGTTCGGACTTGAGGAGTGTCCGATGGATCTGGACTCGATCGCCGATCTACAACGCCTGCCGAACATTTTCAAAGCCCGCGGCTACGCCGACGAGGATGTGGCAAATATTATGCACAGAAACTTCGTGCGCTTTCTGCGTGAGGCTTTGCCGGCGTAGCAGGCGTGCTGATGTTCTTGGTGACGAATGGCGAGGTCATGGCGCGGAGCAGCGCGCTGTAGTTGAGCTGGAAGTGCATCTCGCGCCCGACTGGCAAGGCCGTGTGGGCTCGAGTCCGACGATCGAGGTGGTCGCTGCTTGCCCAAGGATCTTGATGCCCGAGGCGGGTCGAGGCCGTCTGGATCGATGTCCTGGCGGCCGATGGCGAGAATTGTCTGCATGATGCTGCCCCGATCATTCCGGGAGTCGCCTCTCCGAACGCAGACTGTGCGATCTCGCCCCATGGCTGGTAGGCTTGACCTTCGACTCGATCACCTCGGCGATCGAGCGTGATGGCGTCGGTGTGCGAGCCCGTCGATCGGTTGGCGGTGAAGAGGCTCGCGAGCCGAGCAGGAGCGCCTCCCCCAGGCGGAGATCGTTGATCCGCCCGGTGGCTGCGCCGCTGAGCGCCCAGTCGAGATTGGCGGAGTTACCGCCGGAGACGATCTCGACCGAGCCGAAAGTCGCATCGAGCGAGTCCGCGAGCGCGGAGAGCTCGCGCCATGTTCCTGGGTCGGGTGACACCCCGCTGCGCAGGCGAGGTTGGTACCGATCCCTTCGAACACGATGTTCGGAAGAGCGGAGCGTCGCCGCTCACGGTTCTCGAGGTCGGCGGGCATGATGCCTTCGCGGAGGTCTCCCAGTTCGACCATGAGCACGATTCCGTGTGTCCGATTCGCCTTCTGCTGCGGCGGTTGAGAGTGCACTGATGACGTCGAGTTCGGAGTTGAAGCTCACGTCGGCGAGCGCAACGACCTCGTCAGCCTGGCTCAGCATCGGGGTGCGGATGAGCGTCATCGATGCCGAGACGCTGCGCACGTCGCATCGCTCCGATGTTCTCGATACGGGAGTCGCCCAGTCCACGCACGCCGGCCTGCAGCCACACGCATGCGATCTCTGGCGAACCCAGGGCCGCCTTGGTGACGCCAGTGACCGAGATGCCCCGCCGGCCCAGCCGTTGCGACCAGCGTCAGGGCATTGTGATGGATCTTGTCGAGATCGATCTCCAAACGCGGCGCGGTCATGCCGCTCCAGCAGTGGCTCTACTCCCAATCTGCGGGAATGCCGAAAGGACCATCTCCACCAGGCGCTCGGGAGACCGGGTCAGTGCGTCGGTGACGGGAATTCCCAATTCGCACTCATACTGCGTGATTGCGGCAGAGACCTCGTCATCGGTCATGTTCTCGTGGTTGAGGGTAAGGCCGATGACCTTCGTGTCTGCGAAGGTCTCGATGAGGTTGATCTCGTCGGCCGGCGTCGGCATCGCCATGTGGTCGAAGTCGCACGCGGTGGGCCGTCCGGGCGCGTGCTGCAGCACGACGCCGTCCGGGCAGCTGCCCCGGAGGATGAAGCTCGAGGTCGAGTAGGCGGGGTGACTCAGCGCGCCCTGGCCTTCGACGACGATCACGTCGGGCTCCTCGCCTTCGAACGCCTCGACGATGGTGGCTTCCAACTCACCCGCGCAGAACTGTGACGGGACGGCATCGAGCGCGATACCGTAGCGGGCTCCCTGGATCAGCCGGTCTGGCCGGTGCCGATCATCACCGCCTTGCATGCCCGATCTTGAGGCGCGGGTCAGGATGGTGGCTGTGGTGCGTTTTCCGATGGCGCAGTCGGTGCCGAGCACCGCGATTCGCGGGCAGGTGACTTCGGCGATGCGGCCACTGAAAACGCGCAGGTCTTTCTTGGCGCGAGGCTTGCGCACGTCGACGAATCTACGACCTTTGCCGCTGCGCTCGCCGCAGCGAACTCCGGATCGTCGTTCAGGAACTCATGGAGTCCGTTCACGATGTTCATCCCAGGGCGATCGCTCGAGCACGAGGCTCCGCTCGTGGGCGACAGCATCCCGCTCGCCGGAGCGATCCCAAAGATGAAGTAGTCGGGCACGTGGCCGAGCGTGCGCCAGCGCATCGGCGAGGTCGCGACAGATCGGGGATGCCGTTGGGCTTCACTCGTCGAGCACCGAGCCTGCATCGAGGCCTGCCTTCTCGCTGTCGATGACGAGAAGGATCTCGTACTTTCTCCGAATGACGAACGAGGCCGTTGGCCGTCTTGCCGTCGATGGCGCCGAAGTTCGCCTCGCAGTAGACAATGGCAGCAGCAGATCGATGGGGGATGCTGCTGGAAGGTGAAAGCGTCGGCCTCTTGGTTTGGCGCTGGGAGGCAGCGGGGTCGGGGGTGGCAACCTGTAAAGACGACGGTGCAGAAAAAAGTGGTTTGATGGACATAGACAATCCTCGAGCTAGGCTCAGAGGAGGCGACAGAATCGTGCCGGCCAGAAGTGGCCGAATGTCAACGAGAAGTCCCCACCAAGTTAAACTTGCGGAGCCAAGCTTACCACAGTTCGGCGCTCAGCGTAGAATTACTTTCTAATGCCTGTTTTGCCAGATCAGACGGGCGCTCTGAAGTCCAGGTAATCCTGAAAACGAGAACAGGAACCACGGAAGGCACAAGGTTGCTGCCCGCATCGTTGCGTGGCTTTGTTGCTCGTTGCTCGTTGCTCGTTGCTCGTTGCTCGTTGGTCGTTGGTCGTGAATGTTCATCCACTCCTGCCTCACGCCGGGCCGCACAGGATCCGCACAACAATGACGGGCACCGCCATGCATCAGGCCCTCCCTAATCATCGAAGACCTCTGTGAGAACGCTGCCGATGCTTCCAGTCGGAGCGGTGATCCCGAGAATTTGGCAAATCGTCGGAGCTATATCCCGGGGGGCGACTTCGCGGCGCACGTCACGAGGTTTGATAGAAGAGCCTGCGAATACGATTGGCACATGCGTGTCGTAATTGTAGGGCGAACCATGCATGCCTGAATATTTGTCGCGGTCTTTATAGAGATACCAGAAGGGTTTCTGAATGATCACGATGTCCCCGGATCGTCCGGGATGAAAAGCGCGCTGCGCCATAGCGAACAGCCGATTTTCGACGCGGGACTCACCGCTGAGTTGTGCTCTCGTGAAGGCATGGGCCACTCCCGGAGAGGTGACTGCCAACCCGGCGGCTGCGGTTGCCAGTTTTTCCGGATCGAGCTCGCGTGCTTTGATCACTGCCGGATTGAAATAGAGTCCGGGGTTTCTAAAGTTCATCACGACATTTTCATCATCAGCGAGCCCAAATTGGCTGCGGAGGCCGCTATTTATCGTTTCCATAAGCTCCGCCGTATTAATGCGACCGGTGGGAAATCCGAGTTTCGCCATGGCTTCGGGCGCCGGGCTGGCGCCGTGATCAGAACTGAGGACGATCAGAGTATTATCGAGGCCGATGTGTGTGTCGATGGCTTTGAATAGTCGGTCCAAAGTTTTGTCGAGATGGAGCACAGCGTCTTCATACTCGCGACTCAGGGGACCCCACGCATGCCCCACGTAATCCACTGAGGAAAAGCTGATCGCGAGGAAGTCAGTAGCGCCGACTTCTGAATTACCCAACGATTCTTTCTCAAGCAGGGTGATTGAGAAATCGGCAATCAACTCGTCGAGATAGGGAGTAAAACGAAACACCGATCTATATTTTGGCACCGAAGCTTCCGCCACCGGTCCGAGTTCATGAGGGAAGGTTTTACCCAGACCGCCAATCCCAAGTTCAGAATCCCGATCATCCTCGAACCGGTAAGTCGTCGGTGAGGCAACGAGGGCCCATGTCCTGTCTTGGAAATTTCCCGCGTGATTTTTGCTGATGAAGTCCTTTTCCCAATCTGCATAGTTATCAGAATAGAAAGAACTGGTCACGATGCGACCACTCTTAGAGTCATACCAGAACGCTCTGCCCAGTCTGCCTCCCGAAATAATTGCCGCACGGTCTTTGCCTGCGACACTGAACGCCCTGGAGCTTGAACCGCCGGCCAGAACCAATTCATCTCCGGTGGTCGTTGAGAGCAAATTTTTCGGTGAAGTTGCGGCGGTCGTTTTCAAGAGTTGCCCGTCGAGCAGGCGGTGCGTTGGATCGTCCACACAATAAACCTCCTTTTGGGTGCTCCGATCAATCCAGCTGTTCCCCACCATTCCATGTTGAGCCCCGTGACCTCCTGTCAGCAGTGTCGCATGGCCCACCGCAGTGAATGTCGTCGCATGTTGGTAGTGGGCATTATGAAAGATCACGCCTCGCTTCAGCAGGTAGGCGAATCCTCCTTGAAACCGGTCCGCCATCGATTCAAGGACGCCACCGCGAAGTTGATCGACCGTAATCTGAACGACTAACTTCGGCTTTAAATTTGAATCGCGGACGTTCTCTTGACCCATCGATTGCGATATCAAGCATGGCAACAAACACAGAGACAGCACAGTCAGTCCCGGCAATCGCGTGGTGAAAAAAACAGTCATTGTACAAATAATATTTCGTGCGGCGCTCCGACATCAACGCTCTCTTCTCTACCTACCATCGGTCGGGATTGGAGGGGGTGCAATTCTTGATCGAGTGAATGAGGTGGAGGTTAATGCCTGAGAGGGATTGCTGCACTGCTGGGGTTATCTTAAAAAAACGCAATGATTTATTATCGCTCCCGGGCATTCCATTGATCGATGGCCCAACCGGCGACCTTGTAATCGCTCATCTCTTCGTCTGCGACATCGAGCGCACAGCCATCGTTGGGAGATCTGCGGGCGTTGAAGTTGTCTTTGCCCCTGGGAGGTTCCGGGTCTGGTGGCGGGATCCGGTGCCGCGCTGGCTGGCTTTCTTTCTCGATGAGGGCAGGGTTTCTCCGACGTCTTTCATAGCCGCTCCTGCCTCGGCTACGAGGACATCACAGCGTTGGCGCATGCGTCTGAGAAGCGGATGGTCTTTACCCTTCGCGGCGAGATTGGTTAATTGGTCAGGGTCGTTCCTGAGGTCGAAAAGAAACTCGTAAGGAGCTTGGTCCGGTCCATCAACAAAGTAACGGGCATAGGTCATGTGCTCACCGCGCACGCCTTCCCAGCGGGGAATCGTTTTAGGCACAGCGAGGAATTCGCAGAAAAAGTCTTTGCGCCAATCGGAGACTTCATCACCACGCAGCAGTGGAGACAGGCTTTGCCCGGTGTGCGCCTCGGGCGTGGGGAGCCCAGCCAGGTCGATCAGGGTGGAACCGATGTCACTGTTCAGAGCCATCTCGGGAAGAACCCGACCCTGCATGGGTTCGGGCAGGCGAGGATCGTAAACCACAAGAGGCACGCGGAGTGACTCTTCGTAGTGGGTCCACTTGCCGGCGAAGCCTCGATCGCCGAGGTAGTAACCGTTGTCAGCGGTGTAGACAATGATGGTGTTGTCGGCGAGCCCCTGCTCTTCAAGTTGCTCAACGAGTCGTCCTACGACGTGATCAATCCCACTGATCATGCGGAAATAGGCCCGCATGTTGGTCTGGTATTTCTCCGCTGTGTCCCAGCGCCAGAAAAAGCGCTCACGGTTGATGGATGCTTTGAGGAAGTCAGGCTGCGCGTCATAGATCGCGGGATCGTTGAGCGGCGGCAGCGGCATCTCCTGGTCCTCATACATACCGTCGGTGACTTTGGGCCAGGGGAAATGACCGATGCCGGGACGCTGGTCGCCGTCTTCGGCGTGGGTGGCGTTGAAGCTGATCTGGAGGCAGAAGGGTTGGTCCCTGGGCTGTTCCTTGAGGAAGTCGATGCCCCAGTCGCCGAGGATCTGAGTTTCGTGCCGGGTGCTGCCGTCTTCCATTTTTTTGAAGTAGGGCCCCCGACTGATTTTCCGGCGCACATCCCACATCAGTTCGGCGGAGTCGGCCGCGATGCTGACATGTTCCTTGCCGAGATGACCGGTGCGGTAACCGGCCCCTTTAAGGATGGCAAAGTAGGAGCTCTTACAAAGCTCTGGATTAAGAGGGCCCGGAGTGACCTTGTAGAGGTGTTTGCGTTCGTAAGTGCTGGTGAAGAGGCAGGCTCGTCCCACCCAACAGGTGGAGGTGGAGACAAAGGCGTTCTCGAAGCGCACCCCTTGCCCGGCAAGTCGGTCGATATTCGGGGTCTTGACGATGGGGTGTCCCGCGCAACCGAGGGTGTGGTTGCGTTGATCGTCGGCATAGAGAAGGAGGATATTGGGCTGAGAAGTGGATTTCTTCAGGGCCGCCGCCTGCTTCTTCGTGGCTGCCCCTTCACCCTTTACCGTGGGCTCGTGGGCGGGCTTTTTTTTGGCCTTGGGGGCGCGGTCAGTGACTTTGCCCACTTTTCGTTGCTCAGGGACATACCACTTGTCGAGCAGGGCGCTGAGTTCCTTGACCTTTTCGGGATGGGTAGTGGCGAGGTTGTTCTCCTCACCAGGATCAGCATTGAGTTTGTAGAGCTGGGCTTCGCCACCCTGTGGCGGGTATTTCATTATGCCGGGGGCGCCGTCATAGGTCAGCAGCAGTTTGTCGTGGCCTTTGATGACCCAGCGGTAGAGGAGCGAAGCCTGAGGGTTCTCGATGTCTGCAATGTCATGGGCGAAGGACTCGCCGTAGAGAGTGTCGCGGTCGATAGCGTCACCGCTCTTGAGTTCGGGAAGCAGATTGAGCCCCGGGAACTTGTGCGGGCCTTCGGCACCTGCGGCAGCGAGGATAGTCGGGACAATGTCCAGCGACGTGCACAGTTCAGGGCGGTCGGCGGCGGCAATGGTTCCCGGCCAACGGAACATAATGGGCGTGCGGGTGCCACCTTCGTTGGGGCTGCGTTTGGATCGAGGAGCATATCCCTTCGCCTCGGTCTGGATCCAGCCGTTGTCGGTCACATAAATGACGAGCGTGTCTTCAGAGAGGCCGCTGTCATTGAGATGCCTCATCAACTCACCGCAGGTGTCATCGAGGCGTTCACAGTTGGCGTAGTAGCGCGCAACATTCTCCGCAAGCCCTTTGGCGAGGTACTTGTCGAGCAGGTCCTGGGGAGGATCATGGGGAGTGTGGGGCAGGAAAGGGGCATACCAGACGAAGAACGGTTTCTCATCGGCGACGCAGCGGTCGATGAAATCACATACGGGCTCCATACCTTGGCGCCCGATCTTGAGCCCGGCATCGCCGTGTCTTCCGCCGGGACTTGGGTAGCCATTTGTCATACCTTCGCTGAAGCCTCCGCGCTGATAGGAGCCCTCCCACCACTTGCCGCTCTGCTGACTGACATAGCCCGCGTCTCCGAGCCACTGGGCAATGGAACCGGTCTCGTCGATGTGGGAGATGAGCAATTCGAGAATGTCCTCACCGGCTTGCTCCGCATGCGCAGCGTTCTCGGGTGTGTTGGCCGGGCTATTGCCGGTGGTCTTGTTCTGATGAGAATAGAGACCGGTTGCCAGGGTCATCAGCGCCGGGCGACACAGGGCGGTAGGCACATACCCCCGTTTGAAGAGAGCACTCTCAGAAGCCAGCTTGTCGAGGTGGGGTGTTTCGATGTGCTCGTGCCCCATGAAGCTGTAATCCGTGTAGCTCTGATCATCCGAAAGGATGAGGACGATGTTTGGGGGGCGGACTTCGGCTTCGGCTTCAGCTTCGGTGATGAACGAGAGTGCACCGATGGCGACAGCAAACAGGAACAGGAATGGAAATCTCATCAAGGCACTGGGTAGAGTGAATTGGATGCTGACAGAATTGCCGATGCCCGTGGCAACTACGGAACCACTACCGCGGGATCCTCGCTATCACCGTCGTCATCACCATCACCAGTCACCGTCGCCACCGTCGCCACCGTCGCCACCGTCGCCACCGTCATCACCGACACCTCCGCCGTCATCACCGCCGTCATCCACCGATCCATCAGAAAATCCTTCCCCTTCGAGTCCCTCGACAAGAAGGTCGATTACACCATTCGGATCGAGATTCTGCTTGTTGACATCGTCGGTCATACCACGCTGCAACAAGGCCTTCATGGACGCCGTTCCCGCGAATCCGAGCGTGCCGTCCTCCCGCGGGAACTCGGCATTCGCTTCGGAATCCGATGCCAGCACATACCCCTCGAGCGAGGGAGCCACTTTGAAGGTGATCTTCTGACCCCGAACATTTACGGACACGGAATCCTTGACCCTGCCGTGCACCAGGTAATGCGCCAGCGCGGTGTCGCTGTCGGCAGTGGCGCGGATCACCGCACGACTGACCCCGGGCTTGACCGCGAAAAAGAGTTCACCCGCATCATCCGCCCGGAGATAGAAATCTTTGCCATCCTCGCGATACGTGAACACGAAAGACCCGGTGCCGCCCAAGCCCTCCACGGCGAAAAAGCCTCCGTCGTAGAGATCTAAATTAATGCTGCTGCCGGCCTTCTCGAATTCCAGTCGGTAGACCAATACCTGAGCAGACGCCGAATACCCACCAAGCCAGCACATCCCCGCTGCAATGATCCAAAGAAAACCACTTTTGCGGCTATTACGAAGTTCCTTCATTGTATTTGTTGCGCGTTGACCACTCTCCGTTCTCAAAAACGGCCTCAGCAATCCATGCTTCTGCTCAAGATTAACTTAAATTAAACAGAACCTCAACGCTTTCCTCTTTCCCGACTGAAGGCACCAACCCACCCAGCAGGGCGCTCGCTACTACTACCGTCTCATCCAGCCGCGCCTCCTGTACGCGAAAATGCCGCCTTGGCCAAAGGGCCACGGCGGCATTCAAAAAAAAGAGATCAAACTGCCCGGACGATCGTCAAGAAAGAGCCAGCGCCCGCTCGATGCCACTGGGAAACGAAACCGGAGGCGACCAGCCCAGGGTGCGACAGGTTCCGGAAATATCGACTTCCAGGTTGCCTCCGAGACGCTCCCAGAGGGCGCTCTTACCGAGCGTCTTCAAGGCCGCCGCAAGCAACGCAGGGGGGACTTTCGGCAGACACGCCTTGCTGCCGAGCGCAGCGGCCATGGCACGAATCAGTTGCGGGGTCGACACCGCTTCACCATCCGCAGCCAGCAACCGCTTGCCCGGCGCATCCGCATGCTCGATCGAGACCGCAATCAAGTCACAGAGATTGTCCACGCCCAGCAGGTCGCGGCGGTTGTCGATGGCCCCGAACGGAAGCGGCAGCCCTTTGCGAATCCAGCCCGCCAGCGCTGCCAGGTTGCCACCCATACCAGGGCCATGCACCAGGGGCGGGCGGATGATCACGGTCTCAATGTCTCCCCTCTCCTGAAAATGGTTCACTAGCATTTCCTCGGCCTCTGCCTTGGAAATCCCATAGGGATCTTGCGGGCTCATGGGGCTCTCCTGCGTAAAAGGAGCACCGGGCATGGTTTTCTCACCGAGCACTTTGATAGAGCTTAAAAAAACGAGCCGCCTCACACCGGCCGCGCGAGCGAACTCCGCCACCCGCCGGGTGCCCTCCACATTGACCTCCCGGAACTCCGCTAGCGGATCACGACTGGTCTCCCGCATCACGTGCACCCGTGCCGCGAGATGCACCACCGTGTCTACCCCCTCCAGAGCCTCGACCCACCCTGCATCCGAACACACGTCGCAGCAGAATGTCGGAGTCGGCCCGGCACTCGCTCCTCCACGGGATACGATTCGGATCTCGCGATCGCGATGTTCTAACACCCCGCACAAGACCCGGCCCACAAAACCCCCGCCACCTGTGATCAGTATTTTATTCATCGACCTGGGCGCTGCCGCCCAAAAAAGAACGTTTTACCAGAGGTTCATGAGCTGTGTATGCAATCAAAGCACGGCCCTTGTCCGGCGATTTTTCTCACCCGTTCCATAAGCATCTCACAAACGGGGAAGCCGCCAGTGATCAAGCCAAACTTCGGCATCCGCATCACTCACCACCTGCATCGAGAAACCCATGCAATTCTTCCCTCACATATTCCGGAGAAGGATGCCAACCCATCTCCGTCAAGACCTTCACCGGAGTCGCCAGGGGATTCCAAGTGCGGAGATAACGGTACAAGGTTCCACCGAACCTGCCGCCCGCCCTTGGAGACATCCAGACGAGGTGCGGAGTTCTGCACAGACTGGCCAGGTGCATCAATCCGGAAGACGGCCCGATACAGCATCGGGAGCTTGCCAGCACCGAGCACACTTGCCCGGTATCCAGTCCCCTCAGATCGACCACACCGGGCGGGGCATAGGAAAGTTCAGGAATGCCCACGGCAGCCACCTTCAAGCCGGCCAGGGAAGCGCAGAGGGCATCCCAATTGTCCGTCGACCAGTTGCGGGTCTTCTTCTTGCGATTGCCACCCAGGTCAGGAATCGAGCGGGCGTGAACCACCACATCATAAGCCTTTTCTTTGTCGGGCTTCCCAAAGGGTATGAAGTCTTGATTGAACAGCAGAGGCAATTCGTAGCCGGTCCTTTCGTCGGCAACAAGAATATCCACATCTTTGAACTGCTGCGCCCAGCCCGCATAATCGAACCCATTTAACACATAGGCGGTGGTATCCCAGGAATCGACTTCCGTCTCCCTGAACTCGCTCGCGAAATCGCGGTAGAAAAACTCGGAGGAGCCTCGCCCATAGACAATCGTTTTATCATAAAACCTCGACAACTGCCGCACATAGCCCTGCCACTGCATCAGTTCCCAGCCAAACTCGCCCGAGGAATGGACCCGCCACCAGGCAGTCATGTTCTCCCCTGAGCCTGCTCAGCCTGAGCCTGTCGTCATCCTTCTCCGCCCGGTAGACGTGGAAACCGAGGTTCCGAACCAGTTTCTTGATTTTCTTTTTCACTATGACACCCACTAAACTCCCGCCCTGTCTCCTGTTGCTAGCGATAGTTCGCCGCGATTTCCTGCACCCAGGCTGCAAGCCGGTCACTCGATAGCCTACCGTCTGCGTCGGAGACAGAAGCAGCCCATGCCTCGTGCACGCCGCAAACCTGCATCGGGAATTTCGATACGCCAAGAGCCCGTGCCACGAAAAATCTGTGCGTTGCCGAGCCGCCCTTGATCAGGTTTCCCTCCCTGTCGATTCTGGCGGCTCCTGTATCACCTGCCTTGCTGGCCTCGTATCCGTCACTCTCCATGCTCCTTATCAAATCGAGAGCATAATGCTGCAGAAAGTTGTCGATATCTTCTGCACCGCGCATGACGATACTCTTATGCTTCGCAACTCCATCCTCAGTCAATTGCCGAATGAGTTTCTGATGCCACAAAGAACGTGAAACGTCGTCTCGGTTCGCTATAAAATTCTCGATTTTCTCGCGAATTCTTTCGTCTTTCTTGGAGGACCGCCTCTCAAAGTAGCGCTCAGGAATTACATAGGGCTCCATCTTCGTCATGACACGATAGATAAGGATTCTAATTGGCAAAGGGACTCCGAGACGCTGCATTCTTTTTCTTAGGTGACTGGCCCTCGGAAAATGGTCCCCCACGGTGAAATCGGGAAGCCTCGAGGGATTGATCCACACCACGAGGGAATCGCCCATATCCTCGAGAACCCGCTTTTTTCGCAAGGGTTTTATATCTTTCACAAGTGTTTTATCACAATCATGCTGACGAACATGTTTCATTAATCCGAACGCCTTGCGCGTCCACCCAACCAGACCCGACACCAGCAAAAACCGTCGGCATAGCGTTCACCACTACCGATATCTCTGCGCAACTCTCTGCACCTCTTCGACCAGTCGATCACCTGAAAGTCTGCCTCGTCCATCCGAGACCGAGGCGCCCCAGGCCGCATGCACCCCGGCTACCTTCCACGGAACTTCCTGAATTCCTAAGATTTTTGCCACACAGAACCTGTGTGTGGCCACACCTGACTTGATCAAGTTGCCATGCTCATCAATCTGACACTGTCCAGTATCAGGAGCCTTTTCCTCATCATAACCACCAGTTCTCATACTGTCGATCATGCCCATGAAATAATCCTGGAAGAAGGCATCTATTTCCTCCGCACGGTTCATAAAAATGCCTTTATATCGGGCTCGACCATACTTCATTAAATCCCTGTTCAGCTTCTCGAACCAGTCTGAACGATGAATATTCGCTGCATTGGCAATCAGATTTTCAATTTTCTGATATTTTGACCAAGCACGGATGGGGCCCTGATTGGTAAATAACCTGGACCATATAACATAAGGTTCATACATAGTAAGATACTTACCAAATTTTCTCGTTATCCCGGGAGGAAACCCAAACTTCTGCATCTGCGCCTTGCAACACCCGGCCACCGGACAATGCGCATTCCCACTGACATGATCCACGACCTTTTTTGGATCAATCCGAACCACCAACGAACGGCTCAACTCGGAGAGCACTGTCTTTCGGCTTAGTCTTTTCACATTCCTAATCATTTGTTTGTGACTAATGGAGAAATGCAAAGACAACGCTTAAAGCAAACGAGCAAGGTTGAATACATTCAGATGTGTAACACATTTGTTTCTGATCTCTGCACGATTAACAAAAGGCCAAGTTGCCCGATCCAGACATCTCGAAAAGGTATCATACCAGAGAGAGTCAAACATCAACAAATATGATTATTTGTATTTCTCAGCTATGCCTAGGAGCTTGGCTGCCAAAGACTCTCCAGATAGCTGACCATTTACAGCAGCCACCGAAGTTACCCAAGCTTCATGCACACCGGTAATCATCAAAGGAAATTTTTTCACGCCAAGCATACGCGCTATTAGAAATCTGTGCGTTGCACCACCCGACTTGACCAACTGCCCGCTCATATCAATTCTTCCAGCACCTAGCTCACCACCCTTATCCTCATCATATCCTCCTTTTTCCAAGCTCTCGAGAAGTTGGAGAACATATCCCCGCAGGAAAGCGTCAATATCCTCCGAACTCCTCATAAGAATTCCCTTATGTCTGGCAAAACCCCGCTTCGACACTCGCTTGTGCAACATATGACTCCATGCCGAACGCTCTATATTCTCCCGGTTCAGGACAAAATCTTCAATAATTCGATACTTTTTCATTTCGCCATCCAGTCCTTCTACCTTGAAATAACGCGCAGAAATAACATACGGCTCGCACCGTTCTGCTGCTCGCAGAACTTTAGCCGTCACAATATCAGGGACCCGGAGCCTCCGCATTTTCATTCCAAGACACTTGGCTCGAGCATAGTGCCCGCCACCCGTATGCAACGAAATTTTTGCCGGATCAATCCAGACAACCAGCGCATCACCCAGCGCGGTCAACGCGTGATGCATGGTTACTTTTTTGATATTTTTGATTTCCTGCAAGAGAGTTTTTTGTGTTTACGCTGATTAACACACCGTGGCGAGCCGCCTCGTATTTCGGTAGACTGTACTGGTTCACCCTGAATCGGACAAAGGCAACTACGCTGCTATTGAGTCCTGAAGGTTCTTGTTGTCTGAGATTTCTATCCTATGGAGTCGAGCTTTGGCAAGCTTTTTGTCCCGCTGTTCGTGAATGGCGTCCCGGCGCCCTTCGAGGACGGCTGCGGGCGGGACGTAGCCGATGGCTGAGTGTAGACGGACGTTGTTGTAGTGGTCGACGTATCCCGCGACCACCCGCTTAGCGTCTTCGAGAGTGAGCGGCGTGGTGGGGTAGATGCACTCGTTTTTGAGGCTGCCGTTGAAACGCTCGATCTTGCCGTTGGATTGGGGGTAGTAGGGAGAAGTGGTGGCCCGGGTGAAGTCGGCTGTTTTGAGAAGGCTGGTGAACTCCCGTCCCACGAACTGCTTGCCGTTGTCGCTTATGACCCTCGGGCGGGCATCGGGAAAGGCCTCGCGGGCTCGCTGGAGGACGATCTGTGCGTCCTCGGAGGTCATCGTGGGGGCGATGTCCCAGGAGAGGATGGCTCGGCTGTAGCCATCGAGGATGGCGCAGAGGAAATGAAAAGTTCCCGACAAGTTGAGGTAGGTGAAGTCGATATGCCAGTGCCGGTGCGCCGCCGAGGGCTGGTGGAAGCCGGTGCCTTTCTTCGAGGGTTTCGGCGGCCGCCCAAGCATCCCCTCACCGGAAAGGATGCGGTAGGCGGTCGCGGGTGAGAGGTAAGCTACGTCGGCATCGATCATCATGTAGGTCAGCCTGCGGTAGCCCTCGCCGGGGTGCTCCCGGGCATACGTGAGCACGGCCTCCCGCTCCTGCGGCAGAGTCCAGTGGGACTGGTGGGGCGGCGGGTTATGTCGGTTGGCCAAGCCCTGACGGCCGCTCCAGTCGTAGTAGGTGGCACGCCGAATGGCGGCCCAGGAAAGCAAGGAAGTGCGGGGGATCGCGGTGAGAGTGTGCCAGGCCTCGATCCTGTCGACGACCTCGTCGCGCAGATCGGGCTCGACCCAGCGTCCCTTCACGATCCCCCAAGTGGCTTTTTTGCCTCAACGAGTTCCTGTGCCAGTTCACCGATGACAGCGACTTTGCGGGTGAGTTGCTCCTTGAGCTGGCCGATCTCTCGGTCCTTCGGGTCGGGGCGTCTGCGTGCGCGATCAAAGGCGGCAGCCCCTTCCTCGAAAAGGGTCTTCTGCCACTGGTAGAAGAGGGTTGGGCTGATTTCCTGAGAGGCGCAGACCTCGCTGACGGGGGTGCCTTCGAGGAGGTGGAGGCGGAGGATTCTGACTTTTTCCTCCGCGCTGAACTGTCGTCTTTTTCTTTTAGTCATTGTGGTTCCTGATGGTGGTCAGGAACTCAATAGCAGGCAATCGGGTTTTGTCTGATTTAGGCTGAGGCGTCCAAAACCCAACCGGGTCACTGCTAGTCGATAGGAGTTCGGAAGTCCTTGGCAAATTCCAGGATCTCCGCATAAAGGAGAACAAAGGCCGTAAATATCTTCTCCTCTGAGTAGAGTTCTCGCACCCGCTGAAGATTCTCTCCCCCCATTCGCGTCCTCAGCTCCGGATCCTTGACAAGGTTCCTCAGCGCTCCCGCAAGCGCCTCGACATCTCGTGCAGGCACCAACAAGCCTGTTCGCCCATTGACCACCAGGTCACGGCAGCCGGGAACATCACAAGTGACGACGGGTTTTGCCGCAGCGCCCGCCTCCAGCAGCACCTTGGGAATTCCTTCCCGGTAATACGTGGGAAGCGCCACGATATGCGCCTGCCTCATTCTTGTCGGCACATCATCCCGGCGCCCTTTGAAGGCAATCCACGAACACTGCTGCCATTCCGCCAGGTCTTCACGTTTCAGACTGTTCGGATTCGCCTCGTCTCCTTCGCCGATAATTTCCAATTCATGGGCTACGCCGCGTTCATGCAGTTGCTTCGAGGCCTGCAGGAGAATCTCTACTCCCTTGTCGCGCAGCAGGCGTCCTGCGAACAGGATCCGCACAGGAGCAGACGCTTCGCGTGACTCGTCTTCATCGCATTCGGAATCCTCAGGCACCGAAATTCCGACCCCGGGAATAATCTCGGCCTGATCTTTTCTGCACCACTTTTCATCGAGCGCCAGTTGCAGGTCATCCCGGTTCTGGAAGACCGTCCTCACAGCAGGACCCTTGAGCAGCCATCGCAGCATGCAACCCAGACCACGGCGAGCTGCCCGATGTTTCACACTGCGCAGTTCCCCGGCGAACAACCCCCCCATGCCGGCCACCGCATTGACAAGAGGTCTGCGAGGACAGGCCAGAAGGCGCGCGAAGCGGGTCACCAGGATAGCGCGTAACGCTACGGCATGGATCAGGTCGGGCCGGAAATAACGCAGGGCCTTGCCTAGATCCATCACCTGTCGCAGGCAGGTTACCGGGCCCATTCCCTTCCGGCCGATATCAACCGATATGACTTTTATCCCGGCACTGTCAATCTTCTCCCGGTCGTTCCCCACCCGACAAGCCACAGCAACCTGACAGCCATTCTCACCCAGCCATCGCGCAAAGCGCAGGCGGTGGGAAACAAAGTACCAATCCTCCGTGACAACGAACAACACTCTTGTTCCTGCCAACGGCTTCCCATCAAGCGGGGGAGGAAGCGGATTGTTTGTATCCATCAGCCGGTAGAAACGCAGATCGACATCACTCAGAGGGAAACCTTGCCTACCCAGTCACGATTGGCTTCATACCACGCGACCGTTTTTCTCAGCCCCTCATCCAGGCTGGTCCGGGGTTTCCACCCAGCAACTCCTCGGCCTTGGAGATCTCTGCCCGCGTCTCCCATACATCGGCGGCAAACGGATCCCGATGCAGCAGCTCCGCCTTCTTGCCGAGCAGTTCCTCGAGCATTCCGATGACCTGCAGCAGGGACACCGGTTCCATGCCGCCGCCAATGTTGACGATCTCGTAACCCACGGGCTGCATCGCCGCAACAGTGCCCCGGGCGATATCGTCCACGTAGGTAAAGTCCCGACTCTGGGTTCCATCACCAAAAAGCTCAATGGGAGTCCCCTCGTCGATCCAGCGCATGAACCGAAAGATACACATGTCCGGGCGCCCTGCGGGACCATAGACCGTGAAATACCGGACCACGCTGATATCCAGATCATAAAGGTGATGAAAAGAATGCGCCATCAACTCGGCCGCCTTCTTGGATGCCGCGTAGGGTGAGATGGGACAGTTTACCGGCATGTCTTCTCGGAACGGCATCGGGTGACCGGCGTAGAGGGAAGAAGTCGAAGCGAGCACCATCTTCTTCACCCCACGATCACGCATCAGCTCAAGAAGATTGAGCGTTCCCTGGGCGTTGGTCTGCAGGTAGACCGACGGGTTCTCCATGCTGTAGCGCACACCCGCCCGGGCCGCCAGATGCACCACCGCTCCAAAGTCGTTGGCTTTGAAGAGTTCTTTGAGAAGGTCGCGATCCTCGATGTCTCCACGCACGATCCGCAGGCCTTCGCGGCCCTCCAGCTCCGCAAGCCGGTGGTGCTTGATCTCCGGGTCATAGGCATCGTTCACCGAATCGATACCCACCACTTCAATACCCTGAGCGAGAAGTTGTCGCGCCGTGTGGCTGCCGATGAATCCGGCTACGCCGGTTAATAAAACTTTTTCTGGTTGCTGGTTTTGCATGGTTTATTCGAAAAAAGGATAATATTCAAAGCTACTGCCATGGAGACTCGCCTCCGGAAACGGAGCTTTCAAGCCCAGTGCTGCAGCCAGGCTTGGAACATGAGGACGTCCCACAGCTGGTAGCCATAATCACCCGAGCCCTCCAGATGCTGCCGCCAGCATTCGCGCACTGGTTCAGGCCGCAGATAGCCCTCGCGGTGCAACCGCCCCTCGTCGAGCAGATCCTCAGCCCAGTCCCGGAGATCGCCCCGCAACCACTCACCCAGCGGAATCCCGAAACCCATCTTCGGTCGCTCGTGAAAATGCCGCGGCACGTGCTTCTCGAGCACCTTCCTTAAAATCCACTTGGAATCACCGCCGCGCACCTTCAACGAGTGCGGCAACGACCAGGCAAACTCCACCACCCGGTGGTCGAGCAACGGTACCCGGGCTTCCAGGCCGACCCCCATCGAGGCGCGATCCACCTTGGTGAGAATGTCATCCGGCAGGTAGGAAACCAGGTCCAGATACATCATCTTCTCGGGAAAGGACGCTGCATCACTCATCGAGCTGCATCGCGGGATCCGTCACGTTGGTCAGCGGCTCGTTTGCCCCGATCACGAAGGCGGCCGGATCCTTCCAATGCGACACCAGGGACCTGTAGACCTCCTGCGGTGTCGAAAGGGGCAGCAGAGCCGCCATCTTGTGCGCCTTGTTGCCTGGCAGACGCAGGCGCAGGGACTCCGGCAACGCCGGTTCCACCCGCGCATAGAGCCTGTCCCATTGTTCCGGTGAGCGCGAAGTCAGCAGTCCCTGCAGCAATCGTCGGCCGGGACCGGGCAGCGAGCGCAGCCTCTGCCACGCTTTCCATCCGGCATGGTAGCGGTTGTAGCCGCAGAACAGTTCATCGCCCCCATCTCCCGAAAGAGCCACCGTCACCTCGCGACGTGCCAGCCTCGAGACCAGCAGGGTCGGGATCTGCGAGGAGTCGGCAAAGGGCTCGTCATAACACACCGGGAGCTCGGGGATGACCGCCTGCGCTTCCTGTTCCGTTACGTAGAGCTCGCTGTGCTCAGTACCCAGGTGGCGCGCAACCGCCGCCGCGTGGGTGGCCTCGTTGTATCCCTCGCGATCGAACCCGATCGAGAAGGTTTTCACCGGCCGGCCGGATTGCGCCTGCATCAACGCCGCCACTGTCGAGGAATCGATCCCGCCCGAGAGAAACGCGCCCAGCGGGACGTCCGCGATCATCCGGCATCCGACCGCCTCGCTTAAGACTTCCTCGAGTGCCTCGACGGCTTGTTCCGGCCCACCCGTAAAGACTCCTCCGCCCCGCGTGGCCACCGCATCCCGGGCCGACCAGAACGGCCTGGAATCCGGCACCTGGCGGTTGTCGAGATCCTCTCGGTTGATGCAGAGCAGATGGCCCGGGCGCAGCTTGTGCAGATTCTCGTAAACGCAGTGCGGCGCGGGGATGCAGTTGTGGCGAAAGAACGCCGCGAGCGCATCGCGATTGATCGCGAGATCAACGCCAGGAAGCCCACGAAACGCCTTGAGCTCCGAGGCGACCAAGAGACGTCCCCCGAAAAGCCCGTAATAGAGCGGCTTAATTCCCAGCCTGTCTCTGCCCAGCCACAGGCGCCGCTCCTGCCGATCCCAGAGGGCAAAAGCGAACATGCCGACGAACCTTCCAAGCGCCTTCTCTACTCCCCACTCAGCAATTGCCGCCAGAGCCACTTCCGTATCGGAATTTCCCCGGAACGCGTGTCCCCGCTCCGCCAGCTCTTTCTTCAGGTCGGCAAAATTGTATACCTCACCGTTGTAGGAAATAGCCCACCTCCCACATCCAGAAACCATCGGCTGAGAACCCGCCTCACTGAGGTCGAGGATGGACAGCCGGGCATGCCCCAACGCGACTCCGGCCGCGGCGTCGGTCCACGTGCCCCGGGCATCAGGACCACGATGCCGAAGCCGGCTGACCATGCCATCGATCTCGGCGAGAAATGCCGCCTCGCTCCCCGAGCCATGAAAGATCGCCGCTATTCCGCACATGGCTGTTCCCTCTTCATTACCCGGTGGTAGACGGCCCGGACTGCCGCCTCGTTGACTTCTTTGCGGAATCGCTCGGCCACCCTTTCGCGCCCCCGCTCGCCCATCGAGTCTCGCAACTCAGACTCCTCTAACTGCCCGAGCGCATCCGTGAGGGCCGCCACCGAGAAAGGCTCTACCAGCAGCCCGGTTACCCCGTTCTCCACCACCTCGGGCATAGCGCTGGTATCGAATGCCACCACCGGCCTGCCCACCGACATTGCCTCAAGCAGGACCAGTCCGAGTCCCTCGAATTCAGAGGACAGGGCGAAGACATCGAAAGCTCCCATCCACTGGGTCGCGTCGGCCTGGAAGCCGGCCCAGAGGACCTTGCCGGCGAGACCGAACTCTTCCGCTTCGCCCTGCAGAGAAGCCTCCAGTTCGCCACTACCGACGATTACCAGCCTCCAGTCACGATCGCTGCTCTCCACCAGATCACGAAAGGCCTGCAGGAGAAGATCGACCCGCTTCTGCGGCACCAGGCGGCAGACCGTTCCCACCACCAGCGAATCCGGTCCCGCGCCGACCTCGGCCCGTATTTCCGCCACCCGGCCGGGGTCGAGCCGCAGCTCATCCACGCCGTAGTAAATGGCCTCGGTCTTCTCCTCCGCGACTGCCAGTTCTTCGCGACAACGCCTGCGGCGCACCGCCTCAGAAATAGCGATCACGTGATTGGCCTGCCGGATCACCCAGCGACCCAGTAGCCGGGCCAGCGGCCCCGGGCAAAACGGCTCGTCATTGTGCTTGGTGATAACCACCGGACATGATCCGTAGCCCTTGCCCGATCCCAGCCGGGCCAGCCGGAGTAGCAGCTCCGCGGGCGGCATGTGCGCGTGACAGATATCCGGACGGGTTTCCCTGATACAGCGCCGCAGGGCCAGCACTCCGCCAACTTCCAGATTCCTGCGCATAAGGCCGCCATGAATCACCACCCCGGACTCCTCGAGCGGTTGCTCCCAATACCCCTCACCCTTCATGTAGAAGACATGCACCTCGTCCCCCGCCCTGACCTGCAGTGCCGCCAGATCAGCAAGGTAGCTCTCAGCCCCACTGCGATTCAGAGTGGTGATGACATGCAGGATTCTCATGACAAGCCACCTGCTTCCGCGGCCTCATACCATACCCGGACCACGCTCTCCAGGCACCGAGTCTCGTTAAATTCTCCGGTCATGCGTTGCCGAGCGGCCTCGCCCCATTCTTTCCTGCGGACTCCGTCGCACGCCAGTCCAAGAAGCTCCTGCACGAATCCGTCACCATCCCAAGCCTCCACGATCCGGCCTGTCTCACCATCGGTCACGATGCGCTCCACGCCCTCGCTGCGAGTTGCCACTACGGGGAGACCGCAGACGCCGGCCTCGATCATCACCCGCCCAAGGCCCTCATGCAGGCTGGTGTGCACGTAGAGATCCGCACTCTGGTAGAGCCTACTTAAGCCAGCCTGGTCGAGCCCGTCCCGAAGCCAACGAAAGCGACCGGTTTTCTCCAGTCGGCCTGCCGGCGTCTCCAGGTCCTCCTGGGCCTCTCGCGCCTCCCCCACAGAGCACGAAAGTGCAGGGACGGCTCCAGCGCCAGCGCCTCTGCCATCCGCTCCATCAGCCAGGGCACCCGCTTGACGCGGACCGGACGTCCGGCCCAGAGAACAATGACTCCGCCTTCCGGCACTCCGAGACGCTCGCGCTCCGCCGCCCGTTCCATTGCACCCAAGGGCTCCTCGAAACGCTCCAAAGGCACCGGTGTCGTGGTGATGCGAATGCGCTTCTCGGGCACCCCGACGCGCACATAAGCCGCCTTCTCTGCCTCATTGAGGACCTGGAAGCGCGTCGCGCCACGCGCGCAGGTTCCACCGAGGCCAGGCCCTTGAGTAAGCCGGAAAAAAGAGCGGCTTCTCACGGGTCCAGTTCGTTCCCGCCGCGAAGAAAGCTGCCAGTGATTGCCGATGATGCAGGGAACCTGGAAACGGCGCGACAAGCCAGCGGGCCAGCCACGCCGTGGCGAAAGGGATCCTGGCAATAAATTACATCGTAGGTCCGGGCTTCGCAGGCTCGTGCTGCCCGCGGCCGCATTGTCTTCATGTAGGCAAAATAAGAACCGCCAACCGCTTCCACAGTCAAGGTCTGCCCGTGCTCTTTCACCTGCAACCGCTTCGGCTCCAACTGCTGTCCCGGCGCAAAGGCCAGCAAGTCGATACGACTGCCTCGTCCGCAGCGCCCGAGGTAGGCCAGGTGCCTGACCACATCAGAGGAATTCTCGGCAAAGAATCCGGCGCCGCCGATTCCCAGCATGAGAATGCGGATCGGTGGACGGCTGGATGGCTCGGAAATCATCATTTTAAAGCATCCACGATGCGCTGCGCCCGCCCCTCCCAGGTGTGTGTCTCGACCGCTTGCCGCGCCTGCTTCGCCAGCCGGCGTCCGTAGCCGGAATCGCTCAGCACGGTGTTCAGCGCACCAGCCAGAGAATCCACATCCCCCGGTTCACTCCACTCCACCGTCTTACCTCCCTCCAGGATTTCCTCCAGCGAGGGCAGCCGACTGGCAACGATCGGCACTCCCGCGGCCATGTATTCGAACAGCTTCATGGGCGAGGTAAAGTAGGCGGAGAACTCGGTGAAGGGCCAGGGAATCGTCACCACGTCGCAGCTGCGGATCCACGCCGGCACCTCGTTGTTGGGCACCCGGTCCACGAACTTCACCCGGTCCTCGTCGACTCCGCAATCCTCGAGGATTTTCCGGTATGCCGCGACCACATCCATCGGCCCCCCCACCAGCAGGTAGAGAACATCCGGATGGCTCCGGGACACGGCGGACACCGTCCGCAGCAGTTCGGGAATCCCCTTCTCCTCGCCCATCGTCTGGAAGCGCCCCACATACCCGACGATCTTGCGATCCCGCGGTAACCCGCACTTCTCCCGGCAGGCGTCCCGTGCCTCATCTTCACCAAACACCTCGAGATCCACCGCGTCCGGCAGCACGGTCACGTGGTCGGGATCGGCACCGAAATCATCTACCAGCCGCTGCTGCATCTGTTCGGTCAGCGGAAAAACATGACGCAGTGACTTGCGGGACGCGATCGCCTGCAGAAGTCGCCTCTGGAACCGCTTCGGTATCGTGTGCAATTCCAGCGCCGTGGGAAACCCGAGCAAGGTCAACCAATATGCGAACGCTACATCCCGGGTGAAAAAGACTTTTCCGTCCCCCCTCCTGCAACCAAGCACCGCAAACAGAGTCCACAGGAACCGATACAGCATTCCCCCTGCGGGAAAAGCGACCCACCAGCGCGTCAGGTCAGGATTTGGCAGCGTCTTGACCCGGAATGTCTCCCGCACATCATAGTAATCGAAGACGCTTCTGTGCCGCACCCCCTGTCCCTGGCGGCGCCACGGGTGCCGCACCTCCACATCGACGCCGAGCTCCCCCAGCGCCTCGCAGGTCTTGCTGATCTGGAATCCGTGGGCCTTTTCCGTCGGCAACCGCGCCAGCGAGAGGTAAACCAGACGAAGCCCTCGTGCCGGCGACGAATCCACCGGCTTCGTGTCACTCGAAGACGGAACAGTATTTGTTTTCTTGCTGCTCATGCGCCCGCGTTTACCGCGTTTATGTGCCCGCACATCTCGATCGATTCTACATCCCGGAGCATCGCCACGCCTCCACTCACCCGGATCCACGACACCAGAGGCCGCTGCGGCCCACCAGGTCATAAGCTCCCGCGCAATAGCGCCGGACCGTTCCCGGCCTCTGTCCTTCGGTAATGCACAGGCGGGGGATCCGCCACGGAAAGTCGGAGTCACGGACGAAGCGCGACATCGTCGTGAAGCCGCGCGCATATCCCGCCTCCCGAAGCCGCGTCTCGGTCGCCCGGGTGAAATGCTCCCAGCGACCGAACGGGTAGGCAAAATCCTGCACCTGCACACCCGTCTCGTCCTCGAGCTTCTTCTTGCCGTCACCAATCTCCCGCTCTTCCTCCTCAGCCGCCAGGGAAGCCAGATTCGGGTGAGTCACGGTGTGTGCTCCGATCCGGTGTCCTCCGGCCGCCACGGCCCGCACTCCCGCCCAGGACAACGGCTTCCGGTAGCGCACCCCGAGCCGGTTCTCCACGTAAGCGCGCGCCTCGGCCTCCTTGCCAGCCACATCGATGAGCCCGCTGCTAATGAAAAACAATCCGGTGGCGCCCCGTGCCTCCAGCACTGGCAGCGCGATTTTTTCCCACGAGGCGAAGCCGTCGTCAAAGCTCAGCAGCACCCGCATACCGACATCCGCTTCGGAAGCCGGACCGCTGCGCTTTTCCTCCAGCACCTCCGGACCCACCACGCAAAACTCCTCGACGAGCATTGCAACTATCTCGTCAAACCATGCACCCTCCGGCAGATCATGGAACACCAGCACACGGAGCAACTGCCGCTTGCGGCGCTCCCGGGCCCGGTAAAGTGCCGCGGCACCAAGCGTGGAGGCCACGCATGCCATTGCTTCCTGCACGCGCTCTTTCATGAACTCAACGACATACCCACTGCGCCAATCACCGCAAATTCCACTCTTTTATCATATCACGCCCCAGCATCTCTCCCAGTTTCTCCGCATCTTCGACAAAACAACTCCGCAGCACTTCCCTGTCCCGGTCCTCGTCGTTTTCGTTGCCGGATGCGCCCCGCGTGTTGAAACGGCGCAGAAAATCCGGCAGACCGCTGCGCCGCACGAGCCACACGAGTCGGTCGAGCCCGCCGCCGCGCAACTTCTCCGCCACCCGGTGCATGGTCTTCTCCATCCCGACTGACCGCGGTCGACGCGCCACATTAACCCTGTCCCGCAACA
>CALSSN010000026.1 GCA_943789025.1 uncultured Verrucomicrobiales bacterium | reverse complement strand
CGTTCCCGTCACATCGATCGTGAGGAGATTCCCCCCGTTGTTGACTGTGTCTTGCAGGAAGATATCAGTGCCACTCGTCAGAGTAGTGGCGGCTCCCAGGGTAACCGCATCATTGTAGGTCTGGGCTCCTGTGGTCGTCACCGCGCCGCCATTGATGGCCGTCGTGCCACCGGCATTGGTGGTCAGGCTGGCAAGAGCCGTGCCTCCGCCAACTGCGCCACCGAAGGTGGTGGTGCCACTGTCATTGACTGTCAGAGCGAAAGCTCCGTCCACGGTGCTGGCAAAGGTATTGCCGACGCCAGTGAGAGTAGTGGCGGCTCCCAGGGTAACCGCATCATTGTAGGTCTGGGCTCCTGTGGTCGTCACCGCGCCGCCATTGATGGCCGTCGTGCCACCGGCATTGGTGGTCAGGCTGGCAAGAGCCGTGACTCCGCCAACTTCGCCACCGAAGGTGGTGGTGCCACTGTCAGTGACTGTCAGAGCGAAAGCTCCGTCCACGGTGCTGGCAAAGGTATTGCCGACGCCAGTGAGAGTAGTGGCGGCTCCCAGGGTAACCGCATCATTGTAGGTCTGGGCTCCTGTGGTCGTCACCGCACCGCCATTGATGGCCGTCGTGCCACCGGCATTGGTGGTCAGGCTGGCAAGAGCCGTGCCTCCGCCAACTGCGCCACCGAAGGTGGTGGTGCCACTGTCAGTGACTGTCAGAGCGAAAGCTCCGTCCACGGTGCTGGCAAAGGTATTGCCGACGCCAGTGAGAGTAGTGGCGGCTCCCAGGGTAACCGCATCATTGTAGGTCTGGGCTCCTGTGGTTGTCACCGCACCGCCATTGATGGCCGTCGTGCCACCGGCATTGGTGGTCAGGCTGGCGAGAGCCGTGCCTGCGCCAACTTCGCCACCGAAGGTGGTGGTGCCACTGTCAGTGACTGTCAGAGCGAAAGCTCCGTCCACGGTGCTGGCAAAGGTATTGCCGACGCCAGTGAGAGTAGTGGCGGCTCCCAGGGTAACCGCATCATTGTAGGTCTGGGCTCCTGTGGTCGTCACCGCACCGCCATTGATGGCCGTCGTGCCACCGGCATTGGTGGTCAGGCTGGCAAGAGCCGTGCCTGCGCCAACTGCGCCACCGAAGGTGGTGGTGCCACTGTCAGTGACTGTCAGAGCGACAGCTCCGTCCACGGTGCTGGCAAAGGTATTGCCGACGCCAGTGAGAGTAGTGGCGGCTCCCAGGGTAACCGCATCATTGTAGGTCTGGGCTCCTGTGGTCGTCACCGCACCGCCATTGATGGCCGTCGTGCCACCGGCATTGGTGGTCAGGCTGGCAAGAGCCGTGCCTCCGCCAACTGCGCCACCGAAGGTGGTGGTGCCACTGTCAGTGACTGTCAGAGCGACAGCTCCGTCCACGGTGCTGGCAAAGGTATTGCCGACGCCAGTGAGAGTAGTGGCGGCTCCCAGGGTAACCGCATCATTGTAGGTCTGGGCTCCTGTGGTCGTCACCGCACCGCCATTGATGGCCGTCGTGCCACCGGCATTGGTGGTCAGGCTGGCAAGAGCCGTGCCTCCGCCAACTGCGCCACCGAAGGTGGTGGTGCCACTGTCAGTGACTGTCAGAGCGAAAGCTCCGTCCACGGTGCTGGCAAAGGTATTGCCGACGCCAGTGAGAGTAGTGGCGGCTCCCAGGGTAACCGCATCATTGTAGGTCTGGGCTCCTGTGGTCGTCACCGCGCCGCCATTGATGGCCGTCGTGCCACCGGCATTGGTGGTCAGGCTGGCAAGAGCCGTGCCTCCGCCAACTGCGCCACCGAAGGTGGTGGTGCCACTGTCATTGACTGTCAGATCGACAGCTCCGTCCACGGTGCTGGCAAAGGTATTGCCGACGCCAGTGAGAGTAGTGGCGGCTCCCAGGGTAACCGCATCATTGTAGGTCTGGGCTCCTGTGGTTGTCACCGCACCGCCATTGATGGCCGTCGTGCCACCGGCATTGGTGGTCAGGCTGGCAAGAGCCGTGCCTCCGCCAACTGCGCCACCGAAGGTGGTGGTGCCACTGTCATTGACTGTCAGAGCGAAAGCTCCGTCCACGGTGCTGGCAAAGGTATTGCCGACGCCAGTGAGAGTAGTGGCGGCTCCCAGGGTAACCGCATCATTGTAGGTCTGGGCTCCTGTGGTTGTCACCGCACCGCCATTGATGGCCGTCGTGCCACCGGCATTGGTGGTCAGGCTGGCAAGAGCCGTGCCTCCGCCAACTGCGCCACCGAAGGTGGTGGTGCCACTGTCAGTGACTGTCAGAGCGACAGCTCCGTCCACGGTGCTGGCAAAGGTATTGCCGACGCCAGTGAGAGTAGTGGCGGCTCCCAGGGTAACCGCATCATTGTAGGTCTGGGCTCCTGTGGTTGTCACCGCACCGCCATTGATGGCCGTCGTGCCACCGGCATTGGTGGTCAGGCTGGCAAGAGCCGTGCCTCCGCCAACTTCGCCACCGAAGGTGGTGGTGCCACTGTCAGTGACTGTCAGAGCGACAGCTCCGTCCACGGTGCTGGCAAAGGTATTGCCGACGCCAGTGAGAGTAGTGGCGGCTCCCAGGGTAACCGCATCATTGTAGGTCTGGGCTCCTGTGGTCGTCACCGCGCCGCCATTGATGGCCGTCGTGCCACCGGCATTGGTGGTCAGGCTGGCAAGAGCCGTGCCTCCGCCAACTGCGCCACCGAAGGTGGTGGTGCCACTGTCAGTGACTGTCAGAGCGAAAGCTCCGTCCACGGTGCTGGCAAAGGTATTGCCGACGCCAGTGAGAGTAGTGGCGGCTCCCAGGGTAACCGCATCATTGTAGGTCTGGGCTCCTGTGGTCGTCACCGCGCCGCCATTGATGGCCGTCGTGCCACCGGCATTGGTGGTCAGGCTGGCAAGAGCCGTGCCTCCGCCAACTTCGCCACCGAAGGTGGTGGTGCCACTGTCAGTGACTGTCAGAGCGAAAGCTCCGTCCACGGTGCTGGCAAAGGTATTGCCGACGCCAGTGAGAGTAGTGGCGGCTCCCAGGGTAACCGCATCATTGTAGGTCTGGGCTCCTGTGGTCGTCACCGCACCGCCATTGATGGCCGTCGTGCCACCGGCATTGGTGGTCAGGCTGGCAAGAGCCGTGACTCCGCCAACTTCGCCACCGAAGGTGGTGGTGCCACTGTCAGTGACTGTCAGAGCGAAAGCTCCGTCCACGGTGCTGGCAAAGGTATTGCCGACGCCAGTGAGAGTAGTGGCGGCTCCCAGGGTAACCGCATCATTGTAGGTCTGGGCTCCTGTGGTCGTCACCGCGCCGCCATTGATGGCCGTCGTGCCACCGGCATTGGTGGTCAGGCTGGCAAGAGCCGTGACTCCGCCAACTTCGCCACCGAAGGTGGTGGTGCCACTGTCAGTGACTGTCAGAGCGAAAGCTCCGTCCACGGTGCTGGCAAAGGTATTGCCGACGCCAGTGAGAGTAGTGGCGGCTCCCAGGGTAACCGCATCATTGTAGGTCTGGGCTCCTGTGGTCGTCACCGCGCCGCCATTGATGGCCGTCGTGCCACCGGCATTGGTGGTCAGGCTGGCAAGAGCCGTGACTGCGCCAACTTCGCCACCGAAGGTGGTGGTGCCACTGTCAGTGACTGTCAGAGCGAAAGCTCCGTCCACGGTGCTGGCAAAGGTATTGCCGACGCCAGTGAGAGTAGTGGCGGCTCCCAGGGTAACCGCATCATTGTAGGTCTGGGCTCCTGTGGTCGTCACCGCGCCGCCATTGATGGCCGTCGTGCCACCGGCATTGGTGGTCAGGCTGGCAAGAGCCGTGACTGCGCCAACTTCGCCACCGAAGGTGGTGGTGCCACTGTCAGTGACTGTCAGAGCGAAAGCTCCGTCCACGGTGCTGGCAAAGGTATTGCCGACGCCAGTGAGAGTAGTGGCGGCTCCCAGGGTAACCGCATCATTGTAGGTCTGGGCTCCTGTGGTCGTCACCGCGCCGCCATTGATGGCCGTCGTGCCACCGGCATTGGTGGTCAGGCTGGCAAGAGCCGTGACTCCGCCAACTTCGCCACCGAAGGTGGTGGTGCCGCTGTCAGTGACTGTCAGAGCGAAAGCTCCGTCAATCGGACCCAAAGTAAGCGTTCCGCTGTCAGAAACGATTAATGAATCGCCTGCCAGCGTGATGTTTCCGTTCAGCGTATTGTCGCCATCGTTGTTAATGGCGCCTTGGACCCCAAATCCCGTTCCGGCAATGGTAATATTCTCTGCAATCGTCACGTTGGCGTCGATATTCAGCGTTGCCCCGTCGGCGACAGTCGTTCCAGCAGCTGTACTACCCAGTGCGGAGTTGTTCTGTGCGGAGAGAACACCGCCACTGACCGTGGTCACACCGGTGTAGGTGTTCGTGCCGGAGAGGGTCTGGGTGCCATTGCCGGTCTTGGTCAGCGAGAGTTCGCTGCCAGCAAAACCATCAGCAAGCACGCCGGTGAAGTTTCCTCCGGTGGCGTCACCGCCGCCCACGGTCAGGGTGGCACTGTCCGCGCTGTCGTTGTCGGCAACCACGTTACCTGCACCATCGAGTTTGCCGATCGTGTTGCTGTTACCGTCAAGATCGAGAAGACCAGTCACGGTGGTATCCGAGTTGACGCCAAATGCCTGGATGCTGCCCGCCTTAAGCGTGCCCGCACTCACCGTAGTAGCACCGGTGTAGGTGTTCGTGCCGGTGAGAGTAAAAGTGCCATCCCCCTGCTTGATCAGGCTGCCGCCAGTGCCAGAGATAACACCGGCAAAGGTGTCATCGCCTGCGTCACCGGTGCTCAGAGTATTAGCACCCAGATCAACACTGCCGCCAGTAGCACCGCCACCAGCGAGACTGCTTATGGTCTCGTTGGCATTGAGCTGCAACTTGGTGCCGGCTGCATCCGCGAGCACGACTTCGCCCGTGTCAGCTATGGCAGATCCACCACTGAGCGCCAGCGTGCCGGCGTTCACGTTGGTCGCGCCAGTGTAGGTGTTCGTGCCGGTGAGCGTCAGTGTGCCCGCCCCGGTCTTGGTCAGGCCATCACCTGGGGTGCCATCATTGGTGAGTTTGTCTGCGATCGTCAAGGACGCTCCTGAGGCTACGTTGACTTCCACAGCCTCAAAGTTGCCCTCTCCCGTGCCGGTCGGAGTCTCGTTGAGCTCAATGCCAGAGCCAGCGGCGATCGTCAGATCTCCCCCCGTGACTTCCACCCCGGTCAGCACCAACTCCAACTGGTTGTTCGCGATAGTGGTGCTACCACTGGACTCAAGATGCGCCACGCTGCCCGTGGGCTCATTATTTTCCCAGGAGAGCGTGCCGGCTGCATTCGAGGTATTCCAGATCCCGTCGGCCCAGTTCACACTGGCACTTGTCGTATTTAGATAAGTGCCTGAGCTGGCCGCCAAAATCACTTTGATTTCACCTGTGGTGGAAAACTGCGTCGTGTCCCACGAGAGGCCAGTACCTAGGACAGCATCGTCAAAATTAAACATGGGCGTGCCCCCGGAGAATGTCGTGAAGTCGACCAGGTCGAAGGATTCGCCTGCCGATGGCGCGAATGATTGCAGCAGATTTACGTCGATGGTGCCGTTGACGGTGAATTCTGTTACCCCAGTCAGCTTATCGAATTCGCCGGCGCCGGTGCCCGCGATCTCGAAGAGCGAGGTGGAGCCTAGCTGTAGGTCAGTGGTTCCGTTGACGGTGAAGGCGCCGAGGGTGCCCGAACCCGCGGACGAAAAGGTGCCGCCGTTGTTGACGATCAGGTTGTCATTGATCGTTCCCGTGCCGCTCAGCGTGCCGCCGCCGTTGACCGTGGTGGCACTGTTCAGTGATCCTGTCCCTGTCAGACTCAGCGTGCCGGCACTCACCGTAGTAGCGCCGGTGTAGGTGTTGTTTCCGGATAGGATCAAATTGCCAGTCCCGGTTTTCTCCAGGGCGTCTCCCGCTCCTGAAACCACTCCACTGATGGTCAGGGTGCCGCTGTCGGATTGAACCCGCGAATCACCAGTCATGGTGATAGCTCCTGAAAGGGTGTTGGTGCCATCGTTGTTGATCGCACCGCTGCCGCCGTCACCGGTGCCGCTGATCGTGATGTTTTCCGCTACCGTCACCGTATTGGTCACGTTCAGGGTCGCACCACTGGCCACTGTGGTCGCTCCCGCAGTGGTTCCCAGCGCATTATTACTCTGCACGGAGAGCACTCCTGTGTTCACGTTGGTTGCTCCGCTGTAGAGTGGAGGAAGCTCCAGACAGGGTCAAGGTGCCGCTGCCGTTCATGGCAATATCTCCGCTGCCGGTAATATCCCCGCTCAGGGTCTGCGTGGCACTGCTGCTGTAAGTCGAGTGTGCCCTCATTGGCAATGGCTCCGGCGTAGGCGCCCGAGTCGAGTTGCCCGGCACCGCCGATCTGCAAGGAGCACCGCCATTGATGGTGGTGCCTGCCGGTGTAGGTGTTGACACCGGTCAGGGTGAAGGTGCTACCGGCACCACCGACTCCTGCTGCCTTGCTGAGGTACCCGCTCGCACCGCTGGCCACACCGGAGTAGTGTGGTAGCTCCTGATCCCGCTGGTGGTCAGGGTAGCACCCGCATCCGAGGACTACACGCAGCCCGGACCGGCCAACGACCCGATGGTTTCCGCTGTATCCACTTCCAGTGTGCCCGATGCATTGACCGTCACGTCGTTGTCATCTGCCAGCGCCGAGCCATTCTGCAGCTCAAGGATCCCCGCATTGACTGTGACCCCAAACTTGTAGTCATTGTTGCCGGAGAGCGTGAACTTGCCCGTGCCCTGCTTAATCAACCCGCCGTCTTTGTTGCTCGTCGTCGTGCCGGAGAATTCGGTAGCGGAATTATCGCCGCCAGTGGTAAGCACTGCATTGAGAGTCACGCTGCCGGCGCCCGCTAGCGAGCCGACTGTCTCATTGTTATCGACCTCCAGCGTGCCGAGACTGTTTACCGTCACTGCGCTGGTATCCGTCACTGCGCTTCCTTCCTGCAGTTCGAGAATCCCTGCGTTGATCGTGGTCGTTCCTGTGTAGGTGCTTACTCCTTTGAACGTCTGTTTTGCCGATCCCTCTTTGATAATAGAAATGTCACCCGTTATTAAGTTCTCAGATGTTTTGGCACTGCCTGTGGCACTGCCTGAACCCACCGTCAAACTCGCCAAGGCCCCGCTGTTGGTTATTGTTCCAGTGCCTTCCAGGCCATTGACCACCTGATCGACTCCAACCAGGTCCAGCGTGCCATTGACCGTCGTGTCACCCGTGTAGGTGTTTGTCGCGGCGAACTCAACTGTGCCAGCGCCTTCGATATCCACTCCCTGAGCACCTGAAATCACCCCCTCGAAACGCAGGTCGTGGTTGCTGCCCGCAGTGATGACCACATTCTTGGTCAACTCGATATCAAAACTGATGGTGTCCTTAATTCCGCCGCCTGCCCCGACAGCACTGGCGTCGATCTCAGTGAGTGACCCACTCTCCACCGAGCAGAATCGAACTACCGCTCAAAACATAACTGAAATCCGTGTTTGCAAGTGTCAGGCTCTTGACTTGCAACCCTGCTGCCAAATTATTGGTCGCGGTGACGTTGGCACCCACTTCGCTGAAAATAAGCGTATCATTATCCCCCGGTGACCCCGTCGGGGTCCAGTTAGTCGTGGTCGACCAATTTCCGTTGGCATTGCTCGTCCAGGTAAAGGTTCCAGATACACCCCCACCCGCACCCCCCCCAAGAACAGACTGCACGCCAATGCCTAAGAAAACCAGTACAACGACACCCAATGCCACAAACAAAGAATTTGCACTGCTAAGCGCATGCCTTTTGTGAAACTGCAGTTGGCAAGGAAACAGGGGCTTATAAGCTAACATGGATTTACTTCTTAAATCGACTGCTTGATCCTTGTGGATGATAATTCATGGAATCTGCCACGCAAGTCATTCTTGCCTTTTAGAATATGGGGTCCATAAACATGAAAACTGTAATAAAAACCATTTTTTCTCATGGAAGCTTGATTCTTAGTGAGTTGCGAAGAGTGTTTCCTTCATTCATAGGATGAATGCCTCTCTTTAAGGAAAATCGAGTTTCGACCTCTTGAACCGAGCTTTAAATGGGAGTGCAAATGTGAGCGCAAATGGGAGTGCAGACAAGCGTAGATGCGTGGACGAAGGCGAAGCCAAATCCTTGGATTGGCCTGTGGTGTGGGCGGTGCCGCAAGCCGTCCGCAGGCCCGAGATTCATCGTCGCAAGCGCCTCTGAATGACACGTCGCAATGCCCTATTGCCGTTTTTAACGGGTGAATGGAGTGTTTCCTACTCGCGATCATGCCGAAAATCAGCAAACGCAAGGGCATAAGGGGGCCCCATCCTAGTTCAACAGCAACGGGACGGGCACCGCACGCAGCATGCCGCGCCGCCGCTCAAGCGCCTCTCCTGCGCTGAGGAAGGGGAACGCGTTGTCATTATCAATAAGAATACGCGCTCGCGCCAACGCCTCGAGGTCCAGCGGGCGGGGAGCCTCGAGTAAATCGCTCAAAGCCTCGACAAAGGGGGAGGGAACTTCCCTGAGTGGAGCCACACGGTGCTCGAGCCGTCTTCGCGAAGCGAGGACGAGCAGGTGAGAGGCGCCGGCATCTAAGCGGTGGTAAAGCAGTGTGTTCGGCAGGACCGACCGGATCGTCTTGAGCACACTCCAGCGCGAGGGGCCTACCCCGTTCTCAAACGACCCGGTCAGGTTGAAAAGGACAACACCTTCTCTGGAAAGACAGCGAGCCATCTCACGCAGCGCTTCGACGCTCAGCATATATTCCGGCACGCTGACGTCGCCACGATAGAGGTCGAACACTATCAGGTCGTAGGGATCATCGGCAGCAGCGACCTGAGCCCGAAGGAAGGTCCGGGCATCCTCCGTGTAGGTCTCCGCAGCCCCGGGATCGTAACCGAAATATTCCACCGCCAGGCGCTCGCAGGCAGGCTCAAGATCGACCGCCTCGATATGGAGGCCCTTTCCAGCCGCCTTCGCTGCAGCCTGCAGGCGCATCGGTAGCGCACCGGTAGCGAGGCCAAGCACGAGGATGCGTCGCGCTTCGGGCACGGCCCCGCGCGCAAGCGACTCCACCCCATAAACATAAAACATTCCAGGCTGACCACTGGAAATGCTCTGCCCCTGCACGGTACCGTTGTTCAGATAACTTGTGAAGGTCGGCGATGCGCTGGGCCATTCCGGATTCGCGGTGATCTCCCGGTTGACGATCTTGATGTTACCGTAAAACGAGGGAACCTCCTCAAGGATTCGCCATGTCATCCCCTGGCTGCGGATCGGCCGATCCTTGCCGAGGTAGCGCGCCCCCGTGACGAGCAGGACTCCGGCAAGCAACAGCCCAACGGTGCCACAGAGCACCAGCAACCAGCGGCGACGCGGCTTGAGGTCACGCTCGCACAGTCCGGAGATCAGCGTTAAGCCACCGGCCACGACCGCAAGCACGAGAACGGAGGTAAAGTTTGTCCATCGGGGAACCAGGAAAAACGTCGTGAGCAGCACTCCGACAACCGAGCCGATCGTGCTGACGAAAAAGACACGTCCGGCACCGGAGTCGGCGCCTACATCGCCTTTACTGCCACTGCCACTGCCATGCGTCGCCCCGATCGCCACTAACAGTGGATTCATCGACGAGGCACATACGAGCGGAATAACGAGCAGGATGCCGCTGGCCACGAAAGAGCCAAGCACGAGGTTCCACTCGGCGATGGGCAGAAACAGCTTCGGGTAAGCCAGGCAGGCGGCTACCAGGCTCAGTGCCGCAACGCCCGGCATGAGCGCGAAGAGAAAACTCAACCGTCCCCGACCGGCTCCCGCACCTGCCTGAACGGCCCGCTGCGCCAGCCACCCGCCCCACCAGTAGCCGAGCGCCAGGGCGACTAGAGTGATCGAGAGGATCCCAGTCCATATGTAAAGACTGACGCCGAAGAACGGGGTCAGGATTCGCGAGGCAAGCAACTCCAACGCCAGGGTGATTGCCCCCGAGAGGAATAAGACCGCATGACGGGCACCGCAGGACGTGCCGACCACACCCCCCTCGGGTCGGGAAAGAGTCTGCTCAGATCGATCGTTTGCCATCAGGGTAGCAGGGTTGCAACAGGATTTACATCGATGCTCGAACCGCGGGGGCTCATCCCCTTTTGACTTTGCAGATCGATCCCTCCATGACAAGTCAGCATGAGTGAGCGGCCCGGGAATGTCAATCGGCGCGATGACGAAACCCGCTGCACCGGAATTCTATGGTCAAATGTCGATCGCTAGGCACTTGAAGCGATCCGTGTCGGCCGTGACAAGGTACTCCCTGCCCCTCACTTCGGCTGGATCCCCTGCAACCGCGTTTTCTTCTTTGATGGCTGACCAGCCCAGAAAACCCCCATCGGTATCTCCCCTGATTCTTGCCGCACCTTCTCATGGAGCTTGTGGCTGATGTCCTCCATGTCGTCGGGCGTCTCTTCAGCCATGTGGCCGAGGCCTTTCTCGACTTTTTTCACGGCGCTACTGCCTTGTCTGCCACCGTTTCTCTCAACAAAACCTACCGTGCGTGGTGCCTGATGAAGAACCTCTTCGTGTCGGTGGTGCAGCTAAGGAGGGTCTGATTCATGGCGGCGCTCGTCATTGTTGTCCGAATTCTGCGTGGTACGGCGCGAGGCGGAAGTGGATGAATAGTCACGATCAACGAGCAACAAAGCCAAGCTGCATACGGGCAGCAACCCGAAGGGCTTTTTTAGCGAGCCTGGAGCGTAGCGATGCTGACTTTCACTCTATTCCATTCCAAGTGGCGTGGCGGGTGGAGCAATTGATCAGACCTTTTCTGAAGGAGAAGATGCGCGTTGGTGGGCGTTACAAAAGCGCTACGACGACCCGCAGACCCCGGTACAGCGCCTGCTCAACTGGCAGGAAATCAAGCCGGAGCACCGGGAATGGATCGAGGAACAACTGGCGCCCAACAACCCCTTCGAGCTCTCGCGCGAAGTGGACGCAAGGCGGCTCTCTAGCCCCGAGCAGACCAGCGGTTCTTTCAATGCCTGCGACGTTGAAGGCGAGCGCGAGCGGGCGTTCAGCTCCATCTTTTTTTATGCATCGCATACGAGCTGCTCTCGAACAGCGTAGAGGTGGACCGCCTCTGCCCGGCCTCTGAGCTCAGTAATGTCGACGGGGGCGATTTCCAGATGCTCGGGAACTGACTGTAACCGAGAGCCCAACATTTCCGATATCAGCAGATTCTCCTGATACTTGTTACACTGTCCCTGGATTCGCGCTGCTGTGTTAAGGGCATCTCCCAGGTATGCGATCTCGCGCTTGATATCTCCGACTTCAAGAACGGTAGCAAAGCCGATGTTTACGCCGGCCTTGAACTCGGGAATCAAGTCGTATTGAGATTGGTAGTGATCTTTTCTCTTTTCGAGCTGATTTCTGAACTCAAAGTAGGCCTGCAGGCAATTTCCATTCTCGATGCCGTCGGCGACATCCCAGAAGAGGATGGCTTCATCGCCGACGTATTGGTAGAACTGGGCTCCGGTACTGGTGACGACAGACATGTCGATAAAGCAGTCCTGAATGAGGCTGCCAAACTGAAGGTGACCGAGACGCTCGGCGTGGGTCGTCGAATCCTTGAGGTCAAGGAACATCACAATTATCTCCATCTCGCGGGGATGATAGAAGGTGCCGGCGATAAGTTTACGCAGGTTTCCCGGGCCGAACTTTCGATTGATTTGTTTGATCATGACGAACCCGAAACTGACGAAAGTGTAATAAATTAAGATGACGAAAAAATTGACGCTTATCACCCTGGATTTGATTGCCGATACACTGAAGCTCTGGCTTTCGACGATGGTATTGAAGACGCTTAACCCAATCAGCACGAAAGCCACGCAGATCAGGTTGCTGAAGCCCTGAATGATAAGCAGTAAGCCGTATGGCCGCTGGCGGACTGCCGGGGTATCAAGAACTTGACTGACGAAGTAGTAGAGAGTCCCGATCACGCATCCAACAGCCACTGCCCGACCAAACAAAGCGGCATGATTGAGCGAGTCATAGTCAAAAGCCGCGAAAGCCGGAACCGACGACAGCCCGACGAACCTGATCAGAATAAAAAGGCAGGCAGCACCAATGAAAAACAGCAGGCTGAGAAGATAGCTGGGGTAAGAAAAGCTCATCCGTCTCATCAAGTGCAGTCAGAGTGAATGCAGAGGAATGGACTGCTTGGGAATTGCTTTGTCAAGCACCCTCAGTGTCGCAGTTCTGGGAGGAACAGAATGGCAAGAGTCTTGGCGCAGGCCAGAGCTATCTCCTGCGACATGCAGTCGAACTGGAAGATCAAGTGGTTTAATGATGGGGCGTGTTTCGAAACGTTTATCACGCCGCCGGCTCGGTGATTGTTGCCGTTCTCGATTGGAGGAAAGAAAAAGGCGCCTCCGATGCTCATCGGAGACGCCTTCTGGAAGTTTTTGTGCTGAGCAGGAGTCGCTTAGAACTCGCTCGCAGTGGCATCGGCGTCGCCAGGATCTCCGAGGTGCTGCTGCTTGTAGCCGCCCTTACTCTTGAAGTAGAGGATCAGACCGATGTAGGCGATAAGCATGATGAACGGGAAGACCACCATGTTTCCAAGTGCTCCCTGCGCGGAACGCTCGCGGACGCCGGTGTAGGCCTCCTTCGCAGCCTTCTGCTTGTCCTCGGGAAGCTTTGCGATGAGGGTATCCAGTTTCTCACCCGAGACGGCTTTGTAGTTGATGATCTCGTAGAGTTTCTTGTCCTCAAGGGCGGTGACCGCGCCATTTTCGACTAGGCCAGGTATAGCCTCGGCGACCTCCGCGCTCTCGGCGAGGGCCTCGTTCGCAACGTCCTCTTTGAGCTTCCCGATGTAGGGGAAACCGAGCACGCCGACTGCAAGCATCCCGATACCGGAGATGGCGTTGAGCGTGAGGGCACCACCTTTAGGGGTCTGTTCGGCGATCACCCCGAGAGTGGTCGGCCAGAAGAAGGTCTTGCCGAAACCGTAGAGCGTCGCAGCGAGGAAGATCGTCAGGCCAGCCGCGATCGAGAGAGTGTACAGTCCAAGAATGGCCAGCACCGCACTGATGGCGAGGAGCGGCAGAGGCTTGAACTTGTGCACGATTGGTCCGGCGTAGAAGCGGAGGATCATCATGATGGCGGAGGTATAAACGAGCACCCAGCCAGCGTGGAAGTTATTGTCTGCGGCGATCCCCTTGAGGATTTCCTCGATCCAGCCATCCGTTCCGATCTCGGTGGTGGCGAGAGGTGCCATCACGAGGATGAGAAGGAACATGAGCGGGCTGCCGAGCTTCTTGGTATAGATCCCGAAGGCCACCACGATGGCGAGGCCGATGCCCCAGTAGACGACTGGGGACATGTCCTGGAAGAAGTCCTTGAGCTGGAGGGAGACGAGGAATCCGACGGTGGCGGCGCCGAGGATACCGAACTCGGAGAGCATCTCCTTGTAGCTGACGCCCGACTCCACGCGCTCCGACCGTGGGAACTTGCAGGGAAGAAGCATGATAAGATAGACGACGGCGGGGATAGCGATGAGGCCAACCTTGATCCACCACGGCACCGCATCGATGAAGATGGTAATGATTCCCGCGATGACGAGACCGCCGGGCCATCCGGCGTGGAGAATGTTGAGCCACTTGGTCTTCTCTTTGCTGAACATGGTGGCGACCACCGGGTTGATGAAGGCCTCAACGGTTCCGTTCCCGAGTGCGAGGATCAGGCTGCCCCAGTAGATGAGCTGGTAGGCGGTATCTGTGTCTCCACCCTTCGAGATGAAGTAGGCGCTCACTCCCATGACGGCCCAGATGATGTGACCGAGAAAGGCGAATAGCATCGCGGTCTTGTAGCCGATCTTGTCGATGATGAGGCTGAATCCGATGATGCTGACCGCGAAGGGCCAGATGCCGATCCCGGCAAGACGGCCGGCCTGACCACCGTCGAGACCGAATTCACCGGCCCATTCACCGATCAGGAAGAGCCTTCCGACAAAGCCGAAGGCCGTGGTGACGAGGGCGATGAAGCATCCCCAGAAAAGTTTCTTGTCGTGTGTTTGCATTTTTTATGGGACCGGTTGAAGTGGCTTTGATTGAGGAAGAGCGTCTCAGAATGATTGCCCTCCGTTATTCTTCGTTACTTTTTTGTGTTTACGAGAAGCTGAAGAATTCGAAGTCGAATTCTCAAGGGTGTTGCATAACCATTTTTGAGGGGTTCGACAAGAAAAATCTGAGGACCAATAAATTTCTTGCATGCTCGAGAAAAGAGGGAGCCTGTCTTTAAAGCATGGATTTGAGAAGGTTTTTTTCAGCAGCCTTCCTTTGACATAGGGGAGCTGGTTGAGGTATGGAGGCAAACGACCGGCAGATTAGGTAAAAGTTCAGTTAGTTTTTTTCTCATGCAGTCTCTTGCCGCCACCCTCAGCTTTCAGGGAGGATCACCTAGTAACAGCAGGGTTGCTTTGCCACCCCTTTATCGCATCGCCTTAGTGGCACTCTTTCTGGGGCTTCTGGGTTTAGATTTTTCCAAGGGGCTTGCCTACTCGGCTCTGGCTCCGGTCTGGGCCACGGTTCCAATCTTTGTCGGTCTGGTGCGAGCTTTCCTCGTTTGTGGTATTCTCGGATCGGTTTTCAGTGGCAAAGGACCGGTTCCGCGGATCCTGCTCATTTTTGGAGCAGTTGGTGCGATGATAGGATTTCTCTCGATCATTGCCGCACAGGGGTGGGCGCTATTGGCAGTGGCCGGCCATGCTGGAAGGATGGGCTTGCCTGTGGTGGCTCTGGTGATGGCTTTCGGGTTAGCCCGCCGGCCAGAGCTTCTGATTTACATTCTGGTTTCCCTGACCTTTCTCGGGCATGGTAGCTATGCTCTGGGATGGCCAGGCCCCCGACCCCAGCTCTTTGAGAACTTGGTATTTGGAACCATCGGCCTTGAGGCGAGCGCGGCGTCTATTTTTCTCACCATGGTGGGTATCTTGAATCTCTTGGCGGCGGTTCTGGTCTTTGTGCGCAAGCTGGCGATGTCGATGTTGATTTATATGGTGGTATGGGGGTTGATGACTTCTTTGGCCTACCCGTGGGCTTACCTGGAATTTTCTGAAGAACAGTTGGGGTGGCTCCGCTGGAGCTCCGAGTTTCTCACCCGTCTGCCTCACGCGCTGCTTCCTCTTGCCCTCCTCCGTTCGGTGGTTTCAGCGAAGCGGGATAAGGGGAGTCCGCGGCGTCTTGATATATCGACGCTTTGAGAAAAGTGAGTCAAAAATGACTCTTTCAAGAAACGAGACCCAGGTAGATCGCCACGACAAAGAGGACCTTTGTACCGATGTGAAGGATCTGGTCGCTTGTGAAACTGAGATGTCCTTCGCTTTTTAAGAAGTCAATAGTCCAGTGGATGACGAACTCGAGGCAACAGAGAATGATGCTCCCTGAGATAAGCCAAACGATTCCGCCCTGAATGAGTGAGTGGGCGGTGAGGCAGTAAAGCCACATGCTTTTCGTGGGAGGCGTTGGAGTGTCATTTCGCAGCCAGTAATTCCGCTCTTTTCCGAGGGCGAGAAATTGACCTTGGAGGGGAAAGTCTCCCAACATGTGCCCAATAATGAGTGCGAGGACGAGCGAGAGCGCACCGATGGAATCTCCAGCCACTGGCGTGTTGATTGCTATCATAAAAAAGGGGGCAGACCGTGGGGAAAAAGAAAACAATCGAGGGAGAGACCTCAGTGGGAGGAACGCAGATCCTTCTTAACTGATTGATTCAGGGAGTCCCCCCAGACTTTGAAGGGCGGATCCAGTCTGCATAATCACTCGCTCGTTCGTTTGGCGAAGGCGGCGGCTCAAAGTGGTTGCAACACCGATGAGGACGTGGGCTGCAGGGAGAGGGCTGTAATTCATGAATTCTTCCAGTGCCTCCCTGTCGATGCGCCAGACTTGGGAGAACTCGACCGCTTTCACGGTGGCACTCGCTTTTGCCGGGTCGAACATATTGACTTCGCCGATGGTCTCTTTCGGGCCGATTCTGCCGAGGAGGATTTCGCGACCGTTCTGGAGTCCAACGGCGTGAAGTTTGCCCGAGATAACCAGAAAAAGAGAATTTTGTTCCTGTCCTTCTTTAATGAGAGTTTTGCCTGGATGAATAGGGAGGAATTCGCCGTAGGAGCTGAGAATGCGTCGATCATCCTCGCCGAGATGCTCGACGATTCCGATCGGGGGAAGTTCGGGTGTGGAAAAATCGCTGCTCATGAAAAATTGTGAAATGGTTTTAGGGAAGTAGCTGGAGTGAGGTTGGACCTTCGCGAAGGCTTATTGTATGCCGATCTAGGGAGGTCGGGCAAGTTGCATTGTTGAGAGTTTTATCGCGCAGGGATTGCGGAAATTTTTGGCAGCTTGATGAAAGAATAATTGAGATTGAACGTTTTCAGTAGCGAAGCGCTTCAAAAAGAGGAATAAATAGAGCTGTGGTGAAATGCTTGAATGAGCATTCGGATGCAATAAAAAAGAAAAAATGTCTACTGACGCTACCAATTGTGATTCGTGCAGCCAAGGTGCTGCTTCTTTGATCCTCCGGCTTTGGATCGGACTTCGTCTGTTTTTTTCCGGGATTGAGAAATTTCGTGGAGGCTCCGGAGTCGACATGTCTTGGACGATGGAGCACTACGTGAAGAAGATGGGGAAAATTGCCGAGATCACGGCAGAGAACAGTATCCTCCCCGGTTGGGTCTGTAATCTTTACGCTTATCCGCTGGGGTTTCTTCTCGTCGGATTCGGGGTGATGTGCCTGGTAGGAATTTTCACGAGGTTCTCGCTTTTCGTGGCGGGACTGCTTTTCGTTTCGTTGGCTTTCGGTTTGATGGTGCTTCCAGATGATCAGGGTGCACTGGACTTGGGGATTCACGTGGCGATTACGGCTTTTGCCCTGACCCTGTGTAGTAAAGACTGGCTCACTCTTGATTCACTTCTTAAGCGTAGGAAAGGGTAGGGAAGAGCACAGCAAGGGCTCTGCGACGAGAATCAGCGCGCAAGTAAGTGCCCGGTTCACCAGAACGATTTGAAATCAGGGAAGTAAGAATGACGGACAAGAAGACAAACCGATCGAGCGACCGCGCTGGCGAGCCTGGAAGTTTCCACTCCTTCCTGGATCGGAGGGGCTTCGTAAAGAACGGGATGGCGGTTGGAGCAGGGCTTGCCCTTACCAGCAAAAGTGCTATCGCCCAAGCAGAGTCGTCGGAGAAGGTTCTTAAAGTGGCCTTGGTGGGATGCGGGCTTCAGGGGCAGGCCCTCATGGATTCGGCGAGAACCGATGAGTCGCTGAAAGGGACTTACCAGATGGTGGCAGTCTGCGATATCTGGAAGACGAATCTTATTCGAATGAGTCGAACACTCCAGGCATACAAGCTTGGGCCGGCGACCCCGTATGAAGACATTGAGGAGATGCTTCAGAAAGAAGAGATCGATGCGCTCATGGTGGCGACTCCTGACTGGATGCACGCTCCGCATACCATCATTGGTTTGGAGGCAGGTAAGGCTGTCTATTGCGAGAAAATGATGTCGAATACCATCGCGGCCGCCGCCTCGATGGTGAAGGCGCAGGAAAAAACCGGTGGAGTGCTTCAGATCGGCCACCAGAGGCGATCGAATCCACGCTATCTTCATGCCCGCAACAAGATTGTGTTTGGAGATAAACTTCTCGGCCGTGTGACGCATGCATACGGGCAGTGGAATCGCGCTGTCTCAGATCCCTATGGTTGGCCGAAGGGGAGTGAGCTCAGCCCTGCAGAGTTGAGTAAATGGGGCTATGACTCGATGGAATCGTTTCGAAACTGGCGATGGTATAAGAAATACGGAGGCGGGCCGATCTCTGACCTCGGAGCTCACCAGATCGATCTCTTTAACTGGATGTTCGATGCTATGCCGACTCGTGTTGTCGCTGCTGGAGGAGTCGATTATTACAAGGAGTTCGAGCACGAGGACAACGTGATGGCCATTTACGAATATGACGTGGATGGAGCCACCTCACGCGGCTACTACCAAGTGCTCACGACAACGAGCTCTCAGGGGTTTTACGAGAAATTCATGGGTGTGAACGGGACTCTGTCGATTTCTGAATCCGATGCGGTCAATCAGGTTTATCGTGAAGCGCGGGCGCCATCGTGGGATTCGTATGCCGCAAAAGGGCTGATTGTGAAGGACGCCACGAAAGAGACTATCTACCATAAATTCTGGGAGCAGCCGAAGAAGTGGCCGGGTCCGCACCTGCCGTCTCGCTGGCTTGCGGGCAAGGCAACAGCGGATGTCCGCGAGACCAAAGGTCTCGATCCCTGGGACCTTCCCATCACGCTTGATGTGCGCCCGCATGCGCCCCACGTGAAAGCATTCTTCCAGGCGGTACGAAAAAACGATCCCGCCGCCGTCAACTGCACCGTGCAGTCTGCCTTTGCTACATGTGTGACGGTTCTGAGCGCGATCAAGGCGATCAAGAACGGCGGCACCTACACCTTCAAGCCGGGCGAGTTCACAGCTTAGTTTTGCCCATTCAGGCGCTTCGAAACCGAGACAGACCATAAGTAAAGATCTTTAAAACACGAATAGACATGAACATGAAAAACATCCAGAAGTTCGGGCTCATGGCCCTTCCTGCCGCGCTAGCCTTTGCCCTTTCCAGTTGTGGGGAGTCCAATACGGGATCCCGTGGTCCCGCTGCCGGTGCGGATACTCCTTCTTCCAGTGAGGATGCTCCCGCTGCTGAGGCTGCTTCAGCTCCTCCGGCCGGGGAACTGGTTGACATTGAACTGGAGTTTCCGAAGCCACTTTTCCAGGGCACTCCTGTGCCGGTCAAACTCGACAATCTCGAAGCTCCGGGTGAGCCGCGGGTCAGCTTCAAGGCACCCGCAGGGGTCACCAACCTCGCTGCCGACAAGATTGTTCAGAGCACCGACATGGCCCCGATTTTCGGTTCCATCGATCTGACCACCGATGGAAACAAGGACGGTGCCGATGGCAACTACGTGGAACTCGGCCCCGGCCAGCAGAGTGTTACCATTGACCTAGGAGCTCCCGCTGAGATCTGGGCGGTGACAGTGTGGCACTTTCATAAGTCAGCTGCCGCATACCTCGATGTCGTTGTGCAGATTTCAGAAGATGCGGATTTCACCGACCCGGTGACTGTCTTTAATAATGATGATGACAATTCCTCTGGCCTCGGGCTTGGAGAGGATCCTGCTTACATCGAGACCAATCACGGTCGGATCATCGAGGCCAACGGGGCGAAAGGGCAGTTTGTCCGTCTCTACTCGAACGGAAATACTGCGAATCCGATGAACCATTACGTGGAAGTCGAAGTCTGGGGGAAGTGAAATAATCCCCGAGCAGACCGCTGAAGTTCGGCGTCTTTTCAGGTCGCTTTTCCTCCGGGGAAGGCGGCCTTTTTCGTTTCCTGATATAAGGAGGAAAAGTGGGCGGGGTGCTTGGTATGAATGGAAATGATCGAAGTGGAACCGAGCCCAGAAGGTGTCCCAAGGTCAGGCGTGAGGGGTCGAATACACCATGATAATGCGGTGCCAGGCAGGCAGGCGACGCAGACAGGCAGGCAGGCAGACAGGCAGGAGGGCGCTGTCGCTGCCAGTGCTTTTGGGTGGCTCTGGCTAGCCCGACTTTCGCGAGCCCTGAGCAGCGGTCTTACAGTGCCTCACACATCAACCCAGAGGCAGGTCCGCGAGGTGGCGGCGCACCAACTCCAGAGCACGCTGGGAAGCCAGAAGTTTGAAGTATTCCCGCTCGTGCGGGTAGAAAAACTTTTTACAGAAAGTGGCCCCGTTACGTGCTGCAAAGGCAATAAAGACCGTGCCGACCGGCTTTGCCTCGCTGCCGCCGGTTGGCCCGGCGATGCCAGTGAGGGAGATCGCGCAGGTAGCGCCGCTCTGCCGGAGAGCACCATCGGCCATGGCGCGGGCGACCGGTTCGCTGACCGCCCCGTGGGTGTCCAGGTCGGCCTGGGAAACTCCAAGCATGCTGACTTTGGCTGCATTGGCATAGGTCACGAAGCCGTGAGTGAAGACTTCGGATGATCCGGGGACGTTGGTGAGTCGGTGCGAGACGAGACCGCCGCTGCAGGATTCGGCGGTGGCGAGGGTGGTATTTTTTTCGCAAAGCAGACGGATGACGACTTCCTCCATGCATTCACCGGTGGTGGAGATGAGTTGATCACGGAAGTGCTTGCGGACGAGGGAGTCTGCTTTTTCGAGAGCATCTTTGCTGCCAAAGCAACGCAGGTTAATGTCGACCTTCTTGCCAAGCCGATACCCGACTTCAGCCATCCCCGGAAGGGTCTCGAGGGAATCTCCGATAGTGTGTGCAATCATGCTCTCGCCAAGTCCGTAAAGGGTCCAGGTTCGACTTGCAGGTGCGGGCTTGGTCGCGCCGGAAATTGCCACGATCCGCGGCAGAACCAGTTCTTCGAACATGGGGTAGAGTTCGCGCGGGGGGCCCGGGAGGAGGAAGAGGTGAGGAAGGTCATCCTGGGCTGGCAGGTAGAGTCCGGGTGCAGTTCCGGCCGGATTGGCGAGCAGGGTGGCACCTTCAGGGACCAGGCCCTGCCGTCGATTGTTGTCGGTCATGGTGTGACCGCGACTTTCCATATACGCGGTCAACGCGGTGATGAAGTCCTCGTCGATCCGGAGGGGGAGATCATAGAGAGCGGCGGCGATTTCGCGGGTCATGTCGTCAGGGGTAGGCCCGAGTCCGCCGGTGGCGATGACGATGTGAGCGCCCCGCGCTGCTTCAAGAGATTGGCGGATTGGATCACCGTCCGGGACAGCTACCTGACGGGCCAGTCTGAGGCCGATCGGGCGGAGTTTAGCTCCGACGTAGGCAGCGTGGGTATTGACGACCTCACCGAGCAGGAGCTCGGTTCCGGTATTGATCAGTTCGATGTGCATGTGGCACGATCCACCGGAGAGGCGCCCAGGGCAAAGAGGGAATGTCTGACCTGCATGCAAGCATGCATGCATGTCAGATGGAGTAAAAATCAGCCATGAATGAGCGATGGTTAGTGGCAATTCCCATCACTCTGGCTACCATAGCAGGATGGCTTCTTCACTGCATCTTGGAGTAAATATTGATCACGTAGCAACCTTACGTCAGGCTCGCTACCGCGCGATGCCGGGTGCATCGCTGGCAGAGCCCTGTCCGATCGAAGCTGCGCTTGTTGCTGAAGAGTCCGGGGCCGACTCGATTACTGCTCACCTGCGCGCCGATCGACGCCACATTCAGGACAGCGACATCCATGAGCTGAAGTCCAGGATTTCGACGCCCCTGAATTTTGAGATGGGTGTCACTCGGGAGATCGTGGATATTGCCCTGGAAGTTGTCCCGCACTCAGCCTGCCTTGTTCCTGAACTCCGCGAGGAAGTGACCACCGAGGGTGGTCTTGATGTGGCAGGGCAGATCGTTGAGATCACCGCGGCAGTGGAGGAGTTGCAATCGAAAGGGATTCGCGTCAGCCTCTTCGTCGACCCGGTAGTTGAACAGATTCAGGCCTGTGCCAGCACGGGAGCGGAGATGGTCGAGTTGCATACCGGAGCCTTTGCGAATGCCACGGGAGATGTGAGAAAGGTCGAGGCTCTGAGGCTGGCCGGCGCCGCTGAGGTTGCTCACGGATGTGGGATGCAGGTCAATGCAGGCCACGGTTTGACCACGGAGAATCTCTCCGGTCTATTCGGAGTCAGGCATCTCGTTGAACTCAATATCGGCCACCACATTATCTCGCGGGCGGTTATGGTAGGTTTGCCCAAGGCGATCGCTGAGATCAGGGAGGTCATGGATGGTTATCTATCAGGTGATGAGGAGAACTGAGAAGAGAGTGCAGGTATGAATGTTCACGGCATCGGTATCGACCTTGTTGAGGTGGATCGTATTGAGCGCTCCATCGAGCGCTCGGGACAGCGTTTCCTTGATCGGCTTTTCACTGAGGAAGAGCAGACCTACTGCCGGTCGATGGGCAAGAGAGCAGCTCGGCACTTCGCTGCGCGTTTCGCCGCCAAGGAAGCAATCAGTAAAACGCTCGGAACCGGTATTGCTGAGGGGGTTTCCTGGGCAGAGCTGGAAGTCTGCCGCGACGAGCGAGGCCAGCCATTTGTCGTTCTCCATGGTAAGACGAAGGCTTACATCGAGCGACGAGGGATCACGCAGATTCAGATCAGTTTGACCCATACAGACGGCGTAGCTGGTGCCAGCGCGATCGCATTGGGGGAATAAAAGTGCTCTGGAAGGCGATGGATGCCTGTTGCCGTTGTGCACGGTCAGGCGGGTGGTGGACGGTTGGCAGGCAGGGGCTTTGCTTGACGATGAGCGCTTATTCTGGCATGAAAGTTGATGAGGGCTTTTGTCTTTTGCATCGCGTGTTTCACTTTAGTTCCTGGTTTCCTCCGTGCGGATCCGCTGGGCGATTTGGTGACGAGCGAAACGTTCTGGGCTGAGGGTCAGGCTGATTCCTTCATGACAGAATTCGGAGCACTCGGTTTCCGGTGGACTTCGGAGGCGAAGGGTTCTGCACGTTCAATCAGCAAGGATCTGACTTTGAGGGACAGGAAGGTCGGCGAAAGTATCGTCTATTTTGAGGATGGAAAACCCATTCAGATTCAGATTTCCATTCATAACCGTGCTGACGACCCTGTGATGAGTGGAAGATCAGGGCGTGAGGAGTTCAATGAGACAATCAAGGACTGGGCTTCCTTTCTGGACGAAGTGACCGGAGTAACGATGGAGCATCGGGGAAAAGATAAGAAGAGTGCGGTCAAGGCAGACGGGGTGATCTGGACACTGCCAGATCGGGCCTACCTGCTGGAATACAGCTCTGTCGGCCGCACCAACGATTTTAAATCCCAGTTTATCCGTCTGCGGGTGGCTCCGGCGATGAAGAAGAGTTTCATGGAGGAAAAGCTGGAAGGTGAGAAGACCGGGCCAGTGGCCAAGGCAAGCCTGCCTGATAATGTCGTGAAAGAGGGGGATACGTTGTTTATCGATAACATCCCGATGGTGGACCAGGGAGGGAAAGGCTACTGTGTGGTGGCCACCGCCGCTCGGATCTTCAATTACTACGGTCTGCAAGTCACCATGCACGAATTGGCCCAACTCTCAGGAGCCGATCCGGACAAGGGGACCAGTGTGCAGGAGATGATTGAGGAGATTGGTCGCCTGGCAGGTCGGTTTAAGACTCGGGTTCGGACGCATGATGAGATGGAATACGATGACGTGTGTGACCTCACCGATGATTACAACCGGATGGCCAAGCGCATGGACAAAAAGGAACTGCCTGACAGCGGAAATCAGTGGGATAACTTTGACAGGTTTGATCCGGAGGTTCTCAAAGAGACGCGGCTGAGGAGTAAGTCGGGCATCGGTAAGTTTGAGCGTGAGGTCAAGCGGACCATCGACATCGGCATCCCCCTGCTCTGGACGGTCACGGTTGGGATCTTTGAAGAGCCGAAGCGAATTTCTCAGAGCCGTGGCGGGCATATGCGGTTGATCATCGGCTACGACGAAAAGGAAAGGGAAATTATTTTCTCCGACAGCTGGGGAGCAGGGCACGAAAAAAAACGCCTCGGGCTTGAGGAAGCTTACTGCATGACCAAGGGGATCTATTCGATTCAGCCGATCAAGTAGGGCAAGGCAGGGCAGCGTGAAGAGAACGCTTAAGGCCTACTTACGGCTTCCCGAACATTCGGCAGAGCAGCTTCCCGAGAGGTGCGACGAGGCGGTCGAGGAATCGGGTGCGCAGGAGAGAGATGCTGGACCAGACTTTCATGGTGCCTTCTTCGTAACGCTCGACATGGATGCCGCCTTTGACGGTGGGGAGAAAGACGCGCTTCCCGGTGTAAGCGTTGAGCACTTTGTCCGCATGACCCATATCAATGTTCCTTCCATGGAGAATTTTGACCTGTCCGTTGACGCATCCAACCTGTCGCAGCTGGCAGTTGTATTCCGGTGTGAGGGCATAAAGACTGAGCTTGGAGAGGTAGCAGGTGAGGCGGAAAACGTCCTGGTCTCCGGCCACCTTCTTTTCAAGTGCGCGGTAGCGCTTTTCCCAATCTGCAAGCATGGCTTTGACCTCCGTATCCATACGGAGGGCAACGACCCCGGAGTTGAATTCAGGGAAGGCGTCGGGGATCTCCGGAAAGCGTGTGTGTTGTCTGGCTAACTCGTGAGCAGCCGCAACCTGAAATCGTTCCAGAATCTGAAACAGGTCGTCCAGACGTGCTGTGATGCAGGTGTCAGTATCGAGGAAAAGCGTTCGACGGTAGGGACTTCTCTGGAGGGCGATGACCTTGTCGAGATAATTGAAAGAAGGATTCTCGACCGATTCCTGGAGCACCCCGAGATCGGCCAGTCGATCCGATTTTGTGTCTGCGTAGACAGTGACCGAGATTTCGGCCATGTGTTTGCGAAGCGAAGTTACCGAGACTTCGACTTCAGAAAGGTAGCGCTCTCCGGTGGCCGCATAGACCACGCCACAGTCGTTCTGGTTGGTGTCCTGACTCACTCGGGCATCATTTTGGCCGGTGTCGGAGTGACAACTCAGCCTTCTTCAATGTCTGTCAATCTGCCGATGCTGTCACCTGCAAAAGGAGTGGCAGTGCGGATCGGGATTCACCAAAAAAAGGACCTTCTCTGTGCCATGTCGGGCACAGGGAAGGTCTGTGAAAGCGGGATCCGATTCGGTCGGGCCGCCTTTTCTCGTGATTCCTCTCGCCCTTGGTGGGTGGCGGGAGATCAGATCAGATCAGATCAGATCAGATCGAGAGGATCAGCCTGTTGCGGCAGCAAAGCGTGCTCCCACTGCTCCCCAGTCGACGACGTTCCAGAAAGCGGCGATGTAATCTGGGCGCTTGTTCTGGTAGTGGAGGTAGTAGGCGTGCTCCCAGACATCGAGTCCGAGGACCGGGGTCCCTGATCCATCCATCAGAGGGCTGTCCTGGTTGGGAGTCGAGGTGACTGCGAGGCTGCCGTCACCCTTGACGATCAGCCAGGCCCAGCCGGAGCCAAAACGGGTCATCCCTGCCTTGGCGAAAGTTTCTTTAAAGCTCTCGAAGCTGCCGAAAGCAGAGTCGATTGCTGAGGCGAGATCCCCTTCGGGCGCGCCGCCTCCCGAGCCGCTGAGACTCGTCCAGAAAAGCGAGTGGTTGGCATGTCCGCCGCCATTGTTGCGGACTGCTGTGCGCTTGTCTTCAGGGAGGCTGTCGAGATCGGCAATCAGGTCTTCGATGGACTTGCCGCCTGTGTCGACGTTCTCGAGCGCAGCGTTGAGATTGGTGACGTAGGCATTGTGGTGCCTGTCGTGGTGGATCTCCATCGTCAGCGCATCTATGTGGGGTTCGAGGGCGTCGTTGGAGTAGGGGAGCGGTGGAAGTTGGTATGCCATAGTGAGGATAGTGTGCCGTGCAGAGCCAACGAATCAACTGCTGATTAGCGCTTGCCCGAAGTAGCTTCAGGAAGATAAGGTGGGCGCGACGTAATTTTTCCCCTTTCACCGCTATGGCTGACCAATCCACCATCATCTACACATTGACCGACGAGGCGCCTGCTCTCGCGACCCGTTCTCTGCTTCCTGTTATCGAGTCTTTTCTCGGCACTTCGGGAATCATGGTGAAAATCAAAGATATATCACTGGCCGGTCGGATCATTGCCAATTTTCCTGAGAATCTGCGTGACGAGCAGAAGATCGCTGACGCGCTTTCGGAACTAGGCGAGATGACTCAGTTCCCGGAGACGAATATCATTAAGCTTCCGAATATCTCGGCATCCGTTCCTCAACTCAAAGCATGCATCGCGGAGATTCAGGCTCAGGGATATGACATCCCAGATTACCCAGAGGAGCCAGCCGACGAAGATGAAGCCGCGGTCAAGGCGCGTTACGATAAGATCAAAGGGTCCGCCGTGAACCCGGTTCTTCGGGAAGGCAATTCCGATCGCCGTGCTCCCAAGGCAGTCAAGGAATATGCTCGGGCTAATCCGCACTCGATGGGAGCATGGTCGCCGGACTCGAAGACCCACGTCGCCACCATGGGGCACGATGACTTTCGCTCGAACGAGCGCTCGATCACTGTCGATGAGGCCACGACTTTCAGTATTGTGCACGAGGCAGACGATGGATCGAGAACGGTTCTGCGCGGGGCGGCTCCTCTTGAAGCAGGCGAGATTATCGATGCCACCTTCATGAGTAAAAAGGCGCTGGTGCGTTTTCTTGAAGAGCAGATCGCTGTTGCAAAGGAGCAGGGGATTCTCTTCTCACTGCACATGAAGGCAACCATGATGAAGGTTTCGGATCCGATTATTTTCGGGCACGCTGTCAGGGTCTTTTTCCGTGATCTGCTCGCCCGGCATGGGGATGTCCTCGACGGACTTGGCATCGACTTTAACAATGGTTTTGGTGACCTCGCGTCTAAGATTCAGGAACTTCCCAAAGAACAGCGCGAGGCGATTGAAGCAGATATTCAAAAAGTCTACCAAGCTGGTCCAGACCTTGCCATGGTGAACTCCGACAAAGGGATCACTGGTCTGCATGTGCCCTCGGATATCATTATCGACGCGTCGATGCCTGCCATGATCAGGAACTCGGGCCAGCTGTGGGATGCTGACGGATCTGTGCGGGATGCCTTGGCGGTGATTCCTGACAGCTGCTATGCGGGGGTTTATCAGGCGGTCATCGATGACTGTAAGACGAAGGGAGCTTTCGATCCGACCACCATGGGCACAGTTCCGAACGTCGGTCTGATGGCAAAGAAAGCGGAGGAGTATGGCTCCCATGATAAGACATTTGAAATGCCTGCGGACGGTAGTGTCCGTTTGATCGATGCTTCTGGCATCACCATGATCGAGCACAAAGTCGAGGCTGGCGATATCTGGCGATCTTGTCAGGTGAAAGACGAGCCGGTTCGCGATTGGGTTGGCCTTGCGGTCTCCCGCGCCCGTGCCACCGGTGACCCCGCGGTCTTCTGGCTGGACGAGACGCGTGCGCATGACGCTCAGATCATTGGCAAGGTTGAGGCTTGCCTTGAGAACCACGACACCGACGGTCTGGAAATTCTCATTCTTCCGCCGGCCGAGGCTACCCGCCTTTCCTGTGCGCGTCTGCGCGAGGGCAAGAATACCATTTCGGTGACCGGGAACGTTCTCCGCGATTACCTTACCGATCTCTTTCCTATTCTCGAGGTGGGAACTTCCGCAAAGATGCTGTCAATCGTACCGCTCATGATGGGTGGGGGGCTCTTCGAAACCGGGGCAGGCGGTTCTGCGCCGAAGCATGTGCAGCAGTTTGAAAAAGAGAACCACCTCCGCTGGGACTCGCTGGGTGAATTTCTCGCTCTTGCCGTTTCACTCGAGCATCTCAGCGATGTCTGCGACAACGCGAAGGCCAAGCTGCTCGGGCGGACTCTCGATGATGCTACTACCAAGCTGCTGCTCGAAAACAAAGCCCCTTCAAGAAAAGTAAACGAGATCGATAACCGAGGATCGCATTTCTACCTCGCGCTCTACTGGGCACAGGAGCTTTCTTCCTGCGGCGACTCCGAGCTGGAGTCTCGCTTTGCACCAGTGGCTGAGCAGCTTGCCGCGGAAGAAAGCAGGATTGTGCAGGAGCTCATCGATTGCCAGGGCGCAGCCATGGATGTCGGAGGGTATTTCCGACCTGATGACAGCAAGGCTGATGCTGCCATGCGGCCGAGCGAGACATTCAATGCGATTATCGATGTAATCCGCGCCTAGGGAAGGTCGGATTCATGGCGGTGCCCGTCATTGTTGTCCGAATTCTGTGTGGCACGGCGCGAGGCGGAAGTGGACGATTGTCCACGACCAACGATCAACATAGCCAAGCTGGATGCGGGCAGCAACCCGAAGGGCTTCTTCAGCGAGCCCAGAGCGCAGCGATGCTGACTTTCATCCTATTCCATTCCAAGTGGCGGGTGGAGCAATGGATCAGACTTTCCCACTAGGTGAGTGGCGCGGTCTCATGTTGAAGAAGCTCCTCGTGAGGAAGCCCTGTTCTGGGCTCAGTCGGCAGTTGTATTCTCGGCGGTCTTTGGTCCGGATGACTTGGCACCGCTGACTACCATTTTTCGACCCATGAGTTCGTGGCCATTGTAGCGGGAGACCGCGGCCTTTGCTTCTTCGATCGAGCCCATGGTGATGAAGCCGTAGCCCTTCGATCGGTTACTGCGGGAATTCATCACGAGCTCGGCAGTTGCCACTGATCCGACGCTCGCAAAGAGCTCGTTCAATTCGCTTTCACCGACGTCATAAGAGAGGTTTCCCACGAAACAGCGAGGACTTGTCACTTCGACTTCCTCCGGGGTGCGCTCTGAATTGCGGGGCGGCTTATTCGGCTCACTGCTCTCGCTTTGGTCGCTGCTCCTGCGTCTTCTGCTTTGCTGCTTTCTTTCGCCACTATCGGATCGGCGGTGGTTTTTTTCTGCCGGTTGCTTTTCGGTGGGAGCAGCCGTTCTGGCGAATCTTTCCGAGCCCGGCACAAAGTACGGGTCAGCCCTGAAGACACCGAAGGTGATCACCTGAAGGAGACGCCTCCAGAGAGCGGGTGTGGGACGCTCCGTCTTTCTGTCTACTCGGTAGACACCTCCAGAGCCGCGGTCGGAATTTTGCCGCCTCGTTGAGCGAGACCTGTTTCCTGAGCGTTCTCGGTTCTGGCGATTTCCAGGTCTTTTTTCCTGTCTGCTGCTCTGCTGTTGAGATTGTTTATCCTGATCGCCGCTGCGGCGTCTCCGGCGTTTACGGGTGGGGTTCTGTGAGGGTTCGTCTTGGGTTGGTGTGGTGGACATCCTTAGAATTGTTTGTTCGTATGGTTCCAGAGGAGCGCACCGCCGTCCTGCTTGGATATGACGTCGAGGTCATGATGAAGAAATCCCCTGATAATTCATATCCCGAGGCATTGCTTGGGACTGGGGACTGTAGGTCCGTAAATAGATTGATCGTAGCTGTCGGTGAAACCATGATCCCGGATAAGGTGGAAATTGAAGTTTAGATGCAGCGTCACGTTTCCGCAAGCTCAGGTCGCGGGATCTCGTTGATGTCCGGCGCAGATCGATCGCCTGCTCGCGCCCTACCGTGTGGAGGACGGGAGGGCACGGGCGCGAGGCTGTCGGAGTGACGCAGCGATCAGGGCGGAGGTGCCTGTGCGGGCGGAGGCATGGTCGGTTGAGGAGCCCGGATGGGTAGAGGCCGATACCGTAGCGCATTGCGGGGGTTCGATGTCCGAGAGCTTCATCTGGACGTTGACGGTCACTGATATCTGGAGCGGATGGACGGAGTTGCGAGCGACGTGGAACCGCGGGCAATATGGTGTCATCGAGCGTCTTGAGGAGATCGAGAGAGCGATGCCCTTTGGGCTGAAGGGTTGGGATACCGACAATGGGGGGGAGTTCCTCAACTGGGCGCTCGTCTCGCATCTCAAGGGGCGCGAACCGGCGGTTGAGGTGACTCGATCGCGCCCCTATCGCAAGAACGACCAGGCTCATGTGGAGCAAAAGAACTCGACTCATGCACGGGGCCTGCTCGGCTATGACCGGCTCGGGCGCATCATTTGTGCAAGTGCGGAGAGGATAGGCGTTGTCTGTCATGGGATGGTGGCTATCTTCATCATGCGCTGGCGGGTGTTCCTTCTTTTCCGCCCTGCCTGCTTATTCTTCTTTCTCTTTTCTCCGCATGGCCGATCGCAACCGAATCACTAACCAGCCGGCTGATTCCGAGGCAGCGCTTCGTGCTCAGGTGGCAAATGCCGAGGGGGTTGTCGTTCCCGGGAACGAAAAAACCGAGGTCGGAAATTACTTCGTAGCCAATTACCCCCCGTTCTCGTTCTGGCAGGCGGAACAGGTGGCTGAGGTGGAACGTCTTCTGAAAGCTCCTGCCGATCCTGAGCTGCCCTTGGGGCTTTATCACCATGTACCCTTCTGTCGGCGCCGTTGTCACTTCTGTTATTTCCGGGTTTACACGGAAAAGAGCGCCGAGGAGATCAAAGCCTACCTCGATGCGACGATCAGGGAGCTGGCCTTTTATGCTGCGCAACCCTACGTCAAAGGGCGTAAGCTGGACTGCGTCTATTTCGGAGGTGGCACTCCATCATACCTTTCTCCGAGCCAGTTGATTGATCTCACTGATCGAATGAAGGATCTCATGCCTTGGGACTCGACGAGAGAAGTCGCTTTTGAGTGCGAGCCTGGGACGCTCAATGCAAAGAAGGTTGAGGCGATCAAGAAGATCGGAGTCACGCGTCTCAGTCTCGGAATCGAAAGTTTCGACGACGAGATTCTGGAACTGAATGGTCGGGCCCACAAAGGAGCCGAGGTCGATCGGGCTTATACTGCTGCAAGAGCGGCTGGCTTCGATCAGATCAATATCGATCTGATCGCGGGAATGATGGGCGAGACCGAGGAGAACTGGTTTCGATCAGTGGACCGGGCAATCGAGCTCGACTCCGAGATGGTCACGATCTACCAGATGGAAATCCCGTACAATACGGGCATCTATCGAGAGATGAAGTCTGCGGGGAAGACAGTGGCTCCGGTTGCTGACTGGGCTACCAAGCGCCACTGGGTGGACAAGGCCTACGAGCGTTTCGAGGCGGCAGGATATACCGTGACCAGCGCATATACAGTGGTAAAAAATCCGGCCCAAAGCAAGTTTGTCTATCGAGATAATCTTTTTGGAGGAGCGGACCTTCTCCCCCTCGGAGTAGCCAGTTTTGGGCACCTCGGGGGGATTCATATTCAGAACGAAAATAACATGCCCGACTACATTGATCAGGTCACCAGAGAAGGGGGGCACCACAGTCTTAGTCGGGCTTACGTCACCGATCCGGAAGAACGTTTTGTCAGAGAGTTTCTCCTGCGCATGAAACTTGGCGAGGGCGATCCTGTCTACTACCGAAAAAAATATGGGATTGATCCACTGCAGTTTTACGGCAAGCAATTGTCGGATCTTCAGCGAGACGGCTACGCGGTTCTCGATGGCGGTGAGATCACGATCACCCGAAACGGACTCCTGCAAATTGACCGTCTTCTCCACGCTTTCTTTCTGGAACGCCACCAAGGTGCGCGGTATGTTTAAGCGAAAAGCAAACCAGGAAAACACGAACCCCATTTACCCCTGCGAGAGTCCATCTGATGTCTGATAATTCTCACACAAGCCCGCCTGCACCGGGAAGTGAACTTGACCTCCTGATGCCGCTTCATTTTTTTCTTGGAGCGCACTCAGGGTTCGATGTAGCCTTCCTGGCAGGCGAGGACATTCCCGAGCCGTACCGCAAGTTGCTCGTTCATGAGTCGGACATGACGTCAACTCTGGCCGACTTTCACAGATCGAATATCGGACTGCAGGTGTGCGAGCAGGTGGCTTCCGAGGATTTTATCATGCGGGCAGTGGTGCTCGAAAAACCAGGCCTGAGCGGGGAGTGTGAGCCGGTTGAGTTCGGCGCGATCGGCATCCAGTTGGAGCCTTTTCCCGAACTGATTCGCGAGAAAATCCGGGCGGGTGAGCAACCTCTTGGCGGCATCCTGCGCGAGGAAAAGATCAGCCATAGCAGCCGGTCGAGAGGCTTTTTTAAAATACGTATCGACAGCCATTTAGCGGCGCTGCTGCAAGCGCCGGAAGGGAGTCTTCTCTTTGGCAGGTGCAATGTGCTCAGCGATGCCGAGGGTATCGATTTTGCTGATATCGTGGAGATTCTTCCTGCACTGAAGGGCGAGGCAGAGGCACCTGCGTCGGAAGCAGGGTCAGGCGATTGAAATACCTGCTGCGATTTCGGTGATGGCTTGGGAAAGAGCATCTGTTGTGGGTGCATGGACGCGCATCAGGGAGTCCCCTGCCGTGACCTGAATCCCGCACTTGCGGATTTCGTCGGCACCCACAGAGAAGTTGATCGCGTCGGAGGAAACTTGACGACCTGCTCCAATCTTAAGGAGCGCTCGGCCTAGGGTCCCAGCGTCGATCTGAGTGAGGGTGCCTGAACGTTCAGCTTTCACCTCGGCGCAATACGGCGCACGGTGCAGCTCAGTGAGTGTTTCGAGGCTGGCCGTGTCGCCTCCCTGGGCGGTGACCATGGCTCGGAATTTTTCTAAAGCCGAGCCGTCAGTAAGCCAGCCGGCAAGCCGGGTTCGTGGGGCAGTTGAGAGATGGGTGGCAAGATCAAGGACAATGCGGACGAGGTCATCCGGGCCCTTGCCATGGAGGGTTTCAATCGCCTCGTGCACCTCAAGGGCATTTCCAACAGCACGGCCGAGAGGCTCGTCCATGGGCGTAAGCACAGCTGTCACATCTAGCGTTAGGTTTTTTCCGATCAGCACCATGGCATCGGCAAGAGACTGTGCTTCTTTGCGGGTTTTCATGAAAGCGCCAGAGCCGAATTTGACGTCGAGGACGAGGCGGTCGAGCGATTCGGCAAGTTTTTTGCTCATGATACTGGCAACGATCAATGCCGGGGAAGGCACCGTGCCGGTGACGTCGCGGAGGGCATACAGTTTTCTATCCGCCGGGCAGATCTCCGCAGTCTGGCCGGTAATCATGCACCCGACTTTGCCGAGCACCTCGTGCATCTCATCGATCTTGAGGTCGCAGCGGTAGCCTGGGATTGATTCAAGCTTGTCCAGAGTTCCTCCCGTAATTCCCAGTCCGTGGCCGGCGATCATAGGGATGCGTAGATTGTCACAGGCGAGGAGCGGGGCAAGGACAAGTGAGACCTTGTCTCCGATTCCTCCGGTGGAGTGTTTGTCGACGCTTGGTGAGCACCCTGCCGGGTGCTCGAGGGATTTGCCACTTCCCAGCATGGCGGCGGTCAGCTCGGCGGTCTCGTCTCCATCCAGCCCCTGAAAGTAGACCGCCATTGCAAGAGCGCTCATCTGGTAGTCCGGCATCCCACCGGAAGTGAAGGCGTCGACAAGCCCTCGAATTTCTTCATTCGTGAGAGTGCCTCCGTCACGCTTTTTTTCAATCAAAGAAGGAACATGCATGCAGGAAGAGTGAATGGGCATCTGCTTTTTGTCACCATGGAATCGTAGCAGGCAATTTGTTTCTTCCTCCGAGATGAAAGCTGGAAGCGCTTCGGGAGTGAACGGGGAGTTTCAATCGAAGGCCGACTCATGAGGCGCGGACTTCCCGATCTTTGACGTCGCGAATGAAGGTGCCTGATCAGCGAAAGATGCCGTAGTTTTCGAGCTGGCTCTCGTAGTAAACGATGTCGCTCCTGAGTTGGCGTATTTTCCATTCGTAGTCTTTGGGAGATCTTCGACCTGGAGAGGCGAGCTTGCTCTCGCAGAAAGTGAGTGAGCGCTCTGCCGAAGCCATTTTTGAGAGGATCTCGTCCACTTCCTTCTCGGCGATACGCATAGCGATGCGCCTACCCATCTCATCTTCTTTTTTCCTTTTTTCCAAGCGGGCGTTGTCAGCGATGACCTGTCTTTTGAGCCAGCTTGCTCGCTCGGCCTGGAGGTGGCCGGCGGCTTCGCCAGGGTCGTAGGCAAACCTGTTCCGCATCTTCGGCGGCAGGAGAGAGAAGAGAAGGCGGGCGGCACCCGACTCGTGTCGAATCTCGATGCCAACCGGCGTGATGCGTTCAATGACTGTGTCGTTAAATACGTAGTCACGGTAAGTGAAAGTTCCGAGATGTTCTCCCCTGGCTTCCTCCCGGACGTGGGTCTTATAGGCATCTCGATACGCTTTGAATTTTCCCTTGGTTTGCTCGAGCTCGGCTTTGGTTCCTTCCCAGCGTTTGATGTAGGATTTTTCGAGATCCTCTGCGGCCCGCTGCTGGTTTTTTATTTGCTGTTCAAGGGTTGCGATCCGTTGTTCAAAGACGCTTTGTTTGGCGCGAAGCATCACAGCCTCCGCAATAGTTGTGGCGGCAGTGTCTCTGGCAGAATCGGCTTCGAGATCGAGCAGTGCCTTCTGCTTGCCAAGCAGCGAGTATCGAGTTGCGAGTTCTGATCGCGTGTCGGTCCGCACCTGCTTTTCCATTTCGCGCCCAAGGAACCACCCAAGCAGAAGCAACGTGGTGGCAATGGTCATGATGAGAGTGGCTTTGACCAGGAACCGGATGGCCAGCTGGGCCAGTGATGGTTTTCTCTTTGGGAATTTGAAGTCCTCGCCCGATGGCAGGGGTAATGGAGGGTTGGTGTTTCCCATAATTTTGATGAAAATGCGGGCTTAGAACTGGCCTGAAAATTCAGCCGGAAAGGCAAAAAAGAAAATTTATATTTTAGCGCTTGCCTAAGAGAACCTTCCCCCTATATTCGCGTCCCCTCAAAGGATGGGCAACACCCTTCCCTTCATGGGCCGACTATCGGGAGCAGCTCCGGAAAAGATGCGCGTGCGTTGAATCAGAGTAGCTGGTTCCGGCAGTCGGCTTATCACAGAACTAAAGCCATGCCGACAATTAACCAGCTCGTCAACAAAGGACGCAAGAAGCAGACCGAAAAATCGAAAGCTCCTGCCCTGTCCCGCTGCCCTCAACGCAGGGGAGTCTGTCTCCAAGTGATGACCAGGACGCCGAAGAAGCCAAACTCTGCGCTTCGAAAAGTTGCCAAGGTCAGATTGACGAACGGGCAGGAAGTCATCGCCTACATCGGAGGTGAGGGACACAATCTTCAGGAGCACTCGATTGTGCTCGTTCGCGGTGGCCGGGTGAAAGACCTTCCGGGCGTGCGTTACCACATTGTTCGAGGTGCACTCGATACTCTGGGAGTTGATAGCAGGAGACGCGGTCGCTCGAAGTATGGAACCAAGCGTCCGAAGAAGGGCTAAGTCTGCTCTAGGAAATTTAAAAAAACATTTCACCTTAAATACCCGAAGCCGATGTCACGTAGAAGACGAGTCCGTCATAAGGAAGAACTGAGCGACCCTCGATATGAGAGCGCTCTGGTCGCAAAACTGGTTAACAGGGTTATGCGCGCTGGAAAGAAATCTCTGGCTGAGCGCATCGTCTATGCCGCGATTGAGCGGGCGAACGAGGGGACCGAGACAGTCGACCCTCTGGAAGTCCTCAATCGTGCAATCGAGAATTCCAAGCCACGAGTGGAGGTGAAAAGCCGCCGAGTGGGGGGAGCCACTTACCAAGTGCCGCTAGAGGTCGACCTGGACCGTCAGGAGTCCCTTGCCATGCGCTGGATCGTTTCCTACGCGCGGTCTCGCCGCGGGGTCCCGATGCATGTGGCCCTGGCAAATGAGATAAAAGATGCCTCGCAGAATCAAGGATCGGCGGTCCGAAGGCGCGATGAAGTTCACAAGATGGCCCAGGCAAACCGGGCCTTCGCGCATTTCCGCTTCTAAGACATTCATTTTCTCTCCTCTCTTATGTCCGCTAATGCACCAGACAGGGAATTTTCCCTGCAGCGCACCCGAAATATCGGGATCGCGGCGCATATTGATGCAGGCAAAACAACCCTGACCGAAAGAATCCTCTTTTACACCGGGCGGATCCACAAGATTGGCGAAGTCCACGAGGGTCAGGCGACCACCGACTGGATGGAGCAGGAGCAGGAGCGCGGAATCACGATCACATCTGCCGCCGTCAGTTGCGACTGGAAGCAGCAGAGCGAGCCGAGCATTGGCAAGCTTTTCGATGGCCAGGACCAGAGAATTAACATCATCGACACGCCCGGGCATGTCGATTTCACCGCGGAAGTGGAGCGCTCCCTCCGTGTTCTGGATGGTGCCATTGCGGTTTTTTGCGGGGTTGCGGGTGTCCAGCCACAGTCAGAAACAGTCTGGCGTCAGGCAGATAAGTACAGTGTTCCGCGGATCGCGTTTATCAATAAGATGGATCGCATTGGAGCAGACTTTGATGCTGCGGTCGAAGATCTTCAGGAGAAACTCGGAGCGAATGCGTTGCCTGTTCTGTTGCCGATCGGTTCGGAGGAAAAGCTTTGCGGACAGATTGACGTCATCAACCAGAAGGCAATTCTTTATGCGGACGACGATTTGCTCGGATCGACTTATCGGGTCGAGGAGTTGCCTGCAGAGCTTACTGCGAAAGCCGCTGCGGCTTACGACCGCCTCGTAGAGGCGCTGGTCGATGTCGACGAGGAACTGGGGCAGCAGTATCTTGATGAGTCGGAACTCGGCCCGCTTGCAATCAAGGCGGCTCTCCGTCGTGCTACCATCGCCGGCGCCATCGTCCCGGTTGTCGGCGGTTCTGCCTTCAAAAACAAGGGAATTCAGTATCTGCTCGACGCGGTAGTCGATTACCTCCCCGGTCCGCTTGATGTTCCAGAGGCGGCGGGACAGGATCCGGAGGATGCCTCGCGGGTAGTCAAGGCGCCGACCGACGATTCTGCACCGTTCTGTGCTCTCGCTTTCAAACTTGCCTCCGACAAATTTGGAAAGTTTGCGTTTTTCCGGGTGTATTCCGGGAGTGTCTCAAAGGGAGATGCTGTAATGAATTCGCGGACGGGTAAGCGCGAGCGTATTGGCCGGCTTGTCCGCATTCAAGCGAATGACTTTCTGGACGTTGAAACCTGCTACGCCGGTGACATTGCCGCCATCGTCGGGGTAAAAGATATCACCACAGGGGACACACTCTGTGCTTCTGACTTCAGGATTCTTCTCGAGCCGCCGAGTTTTCCGGTGCCCGTGATGTCGATGGCGATCGAGCCCCGGAGCACAGCTGATCAGGATAAGCTTGCAGGTGCCCTCCAGCGGCTCTCCGCAGAGGATCCTACATTTCTTGTCTCTACCGACGAGGAAACCGGTCAGACAATTATTTCCGGCATGGGAGAACTTCACCTTGAAATCCTTTGCGATCGAATGATCCGAGAGTTCAATGTGCAAGTTCGCTCAGGAAAACCTCAGATTGCCTACCGTGAAACCATTGCCGCTCCTGCTGAGGGCGAAGGTAAGTTTATCAAGCAAACCGGGGGCACAGGCCAGTATGGGCACGTCCTTTTACGAATCAGCCCGGCGGAACGTGGCTCAGGTTTTTCCGTGGAGTCGCAAGTCGTCGGTGGTGAGATTCCAAAAGAATTTATCAACGCCACCCTTGCCGGAGTTGAGGAGGCCACTGCCAATGGCGTGATCGCGGGGTATCCGGTAGTCGATCTCCATGTCGCGGTTGTCGGTGGTTCCAGTCACGATGTTGATTCCAATGAGCAGGCCTTCCGAGTTGCCGGCATTCTTGCGATGAGAGAGGCTCTTCAGAGCGCCAGTCCGCAGTTGCTCGAGCCAATCATGAGTGTCGAATGCTCCACTCCTGACGAGTATCAAGGCGACATCATCGGCGATCTCAATCGGCGTCGCGGGCACATCGAAGCGATTGAGTCGAGAAACAAGCTCGCTATCATTAAAAGCCAGGTTCCCCTCGCTGAGATGTTTGGATACAGCACTGACATCCGCACCCTCTCCAGCGGCCGCGCTTCCTTCAGTATGGAGCCTTCCCATTTCGATGCGATTCCACAACGTATTGCCAACGAGCTTATCGAGCGGCGCTGCGCATAAGTCCTTTCCATTCTTATCATTCTCTCTATTCAGAACTCCTCTTAATTCTACGCCATGCAAAACCAGAAAATCAGGATCCGCCTCTGCGCTTACGACAGTCGTGTCCTCGAGCGTTCCACCGTGGAGATCGTTGACACAGCGAAGCGGACAGGAGCAAAAGTAGCCGGTCCGATTCCACTTCCAACCCGCATCGAAAAGTTCAGCGTCAACCGTTCGCCGCACGTGAACAAGAAGTCGGCAGAGCAGTTTGAAATCCGGACCCACAAACGTCTCCTTGACATCGTCGATCCTACTTCACGAACCGTGGATGAACTCAAAAAGCTCAATCTCCCCGCAGGTGTCGATATTCAGATCCGCATCTAGTTTCTCATCTCATTTATCTCTCTCTCTCTCTCTCTCCGTCTTTGTTCACCCCGAGCCCACCCACCCGCTCATGAGTTTAGGTCTTTTAGGAAAAAAAGTTGGTATGACCCACGTCTATGACGAGGACGGTCGTGCTGTGCCCGTCACCGTTGTCGATGTCGCTGGAAACAGTGTCGTGCAGATCAAAAAGTCTGACACCAATGGTTACTCCGCCGTTCAGATCGGCATCAACGACCAGAAGGAGCAGCGCTTGTCCAAGCCGCTCGCAGGTCACTTCAAACAGCACGAATCAGCTCCGAAGAAGCTGGTTCGAGAGTTTCGAGTCGACTCTGACGAAGAACTCGAACAGATCAAAGAAGTAGACTTCACCGCTTCCATGTTTGCTGACGGACAGTGGGTTGACGTGATTGGGACCTCGAAAGGCAAAGGCTTTCAAGGCGCGGTCAAGCGTTACAAGTTCGGCGGCCTTCGGATGACACACGGCTCCATGATGCACCGTAGGACGGGAGCGATCGGCGCTGGATCGACCCCCGGTCGGGTCTGGAAAGGAACTAAAATGCCCGGCCGCCATGGAAACTATCGGACCACAGTCCAGAATCTCAAGGTGGTCCAAGCCAGGGCCGAGGACAATGTTCTTCTCATCGAAGGTGCTGTTCCCGGGTCCAAGGGGAGCTACATGGTAATTCGCCCAGCGGTCAAAAAGGCTCTTCCTGAAAACTGGCCACCGAAAAAAGCAGAAACGAGCGAGTAAAATTCGATAAAGTTTCGGCTCGCTCAGGGGCCGTGTTTCATCAGAAATTCCACCACCAGAATCAAGAAAAATGGCAGGAAAAGCAATTTCATTAGACGACGCACAGAACGCCAGTCTCAACGTAATCGCCGAAGGCGATAAGGGGAAACAGGCGGTTCACGATGTTGTGACCGCGATGCGGGCAAACCGTCGCCAGGGCAGTGCTTCGACCAAGACGCGAGGTGAGGTCGCCGCTTCAGGCAAGAAGCCGTGGCGCCAGAAGGGAACCGGGCGGGCTCGTGCCGGTCGGACTTCCTCACCGATCTGGAGAGGCGGAGGCATTGTCTTCGGGCCACTCCCGAAGGACTATTCGAAAGATGTTAACAAGAAGACACGCCGCCTGGCTTTTCGACGCGCTCTCGGGAGTCGGATTGCGGATGGTGATGTGCTCAGCGGAGGTGATCTCTCGATCGAGGACGGCAAGACGAGTAGCTTCGTCAAGGCGATCAGCGCTCACACAGACTCTGAAAAAGTGCTCGTTATCGGAGCGGGCTTTGATGAAAAGACTTACCGCGCAGCCCGCAATGTGAAGGCTGTCCTTCTCATCACAGCTGACGAAGTCAATGTCGAGCAGATTCTCTATCATAAGAAGATCATCATCAGTGACGGAGCAATGGAAACCCTCGCCCGCAGGACCCAAGCATAGCAAACGCCATGAAAGATATTCATCACGTTATCAAGACAATCCACCTCACCGAAAAAGCAGCGCTTCTCAGGGAGACAGCCAATGCCCATGTTTTCAAGGTCGACCGCAAGGCGAATAAACTGGAGATCAAGGAGGCCATTGAACGGGCTTTCAATGTTAAGGTTGCCTCAGTCAACACGGCAAACTACCGGGGGAAACTCAAGCGCCAGCGCCGCTCGGATGCTGGGCGGACCGCGCATTGGAAAAAGGCGGTTGTCACGCTCGCTGATGGGGAATCCCTCGACCTCGTCTAGAAGAATTATTTAAAAGCAATGCAGGCAGTCACCCGAGCCAGCATCGTCCATATTACTCACCCAAACATTTTCTCCCAGGCCGCTCAAAAGTAGCCCACAACCCACACTCAACCAAGGATCCTATGGCACTCAAGCGATTCAAGCCAGTCACTCCGTCCAACCGTTACAAGGTCTGGTCGGCATTCGATGAGATTACCAAGGACACCCCGGAAAAGAAGCTTGTCGTTCCTCTGAAGAGGAGTGGCGGGCGGAACAACCAGGGGCGTATCACCTGCCGCCATATCGGTGGAGGCCACAAGCGAAACTACCGTCTTGTCGATTTCAAGCGCAAGCGCACGAACGATCCAGCCAAGGTGATCGGCATCGAATACGATCCGAACCGCACTGCAAGAATTGCGCTGATCGAATACGAAGATGGCGAGCGCTCCTATATCCTAGCTCCGGTGGGGTTGGAGGAAGGCGCCACCGTGCAGGCAGGGGAGTCAGTAGCTCCGAAAGTTGGAAACACCCTTCCCCTTGCCAACATCCCCCTCGGAACTGCTATCCATAACATCGAGCTTCAGCCTGGCCGTGGTGGTCAGGTAGCCCGCTCTGCAGGTCAAGAAGCAATCCTGAACAACCGGGAAGGGGTCTATGCTCTCGTGCGGATGCCGTCCGGGGAAATCCGTAAAATTCACTCACGCTGTGTCGCCACAATTGGCCAGGTGGGCAACGTGGATCACATGAACCAGGTCAGCGGAAAGGCAGGCCGTTCGCGCTGGAAAGGAGTGCGTCCTACTGTCCGGGGTATGTGCATGAACCCGGTCGATCACCCGAACGGCGGGGGCGAAGGAAAATCAAAATCCGGTGGTGGTCGTCAGCACCTCAAGTCACCGTGGGGGCACACCAAGGGACAAAAGACCCGCCAGAAATACAAGGCATCCAATAAACTCATCATTGAGCGCCGCAAAACCAAGAATAAGTAAGGAAGCTCTCGGGTTTTATTCAATCCTCCACTAACGCCGCCGACCAGATAGTCAGCAAAAATTCACGATTACTCACTTCAAGATTATGGGACGTTCGCTAAAAAAAGGACCCTTTGTAGATCAGAAACTGCTCTACAAGATCGATCAGATGACCGATTCCGGGAAGAAAAAACCAATTAAGACATGGTCCCGCAGGTCCATGATCACCCCGGATTTTGTGGGTCACACTTTTCTCGTTCATAACGGGAGAGAGCACATCACCGTCTACGTGTCGGAAAACATGGTTGGGCACAAACTCGGCGAATTCTCGCCGACTTCCATTTTCAAGGCGCACGGAGGCCTCGGTAAGAAATAGCCGAAAAAAAGGAATCTCCTGGAAATTCTCATTCTTTTAAACTCGAGCTACTGAGATCAGACGCCAGCATGACCCCATCCATTCAGAGCATTCAAGGTAAGTCCCGGCGTATTTTTGCGCTGCTGGCAGTTGCCCTCGTGTGCCTGGTGCCGCTGGTAACGGGCAATGCTCAGACCGCCGAGGAAGACTTTGAGTTGGCAGAGCTCCGGATCGCTTTCGCAGCCTCCCAGGCGAAAGTGCAGAAACTGGAAGCATCACTCAACGAACTTAGTGAGAAAAACAACTACCTTGGGGAAGCACTTCTGGCAGCAAATGCTGAAGGGGACTTTTTCAAGGTCGCTTACCAGAAGCTCAGGGAACGCATCGAGGCCATGGGAATCGCTGCCATCGATCCGGATCCATCCAGCTTGCAGGCGCAGTATATCCGCGCACTTTCCGATTATCGGCTGACTCGTGAAGAAAACGATCGCCTTGCCGACGGCATCAGGGATTTGAGCAGTGCGCTCTCGGCTTACATGAAAACCGTGATCAGCGCGGGCAGTGGGGAACGGTTTGATTTAGAAGTAGCGCTTCGTGGCGCCGCCGGTCTCGTGGAGGCAGCGGCACGTCCGAAAGCAGATCAAAAGATCGTTCAACTCCAGGATGCCCGTGTGATCTCTCTGAAGGCTGAATACGACCTTGCTGTCCTCAATGTGGGCAGAAATTCGGGAGTTCAGGTTGGTATGCCTTTCCGCATTGCACGAAAGGATCGTCCGATCGGTCATGCTTTGGTGATCGATGTGCGCGATCACATCTGCGGGATCATTGTCGAGGATCTTGCCGCCGCCGATGATGGTATCCAACTTGGTGATTCTGCCTTCGTCGACACAGCCAATCAAAGCACGCTCTGAAGCCTCCCTGCCCAATTTACCCGTAGCAAGAATCTGAACATTTAAGTCGAATTTATCATGGATGTTATCTCCACATACCGATACGCGAGAATTTCGCCCTACAAGGCGCGGAAAATTACCCGTGAGCTTCAGGGACTCGCTGTCTCCCAAGCACTGGACATCGTTACTTTCATTCCGCAGAAAGCTGCTGTGCTCGTGGGCAAGACGCTCAGGTCAGCAATTGCCAATGCCGAAAACAACCACGAGCTCGACGCCGACAGTCTGGTCGTCAAAGAGTGCGTAGTAGGTGACGGTCCAAGCTTCCGCCGATTCAAGGCCCGAGCCCGGGGATCCGCAGCACCTATCAGGCGGCATACATCGCATATCCGTGTCGTTCTCACCGACGAAGGTGGGACAGCGGAATCAAAACAAGCCAAGGCCAAGAAGGCTGCGGCGAAGAAGCCCGAAGCGAAGAAGCCTGAGCCGGAAAAAGCCGAGGTGAAGAAATCCGACGGAGAAAAGCCTAAAGCCAAAAAAGAGGCAACGAAGAAAGCTAAAGCCAAGAAGTCCGCTGCTAAGAAGGTCGCCGCCAAGAAGGTCGCCGCCAAAAAAATACCTGCTGACAAAACCGTGACCGACGAGGTTAAAAAGCCCGAGGTCGAGAGCGAAGACAACGCTTAGCACAAAGGATTCAGCAACCAAATTAAAGTCACTCTCTAAACTGCACACATCCCATGGGACAAAAAGTCAACCCGATCGGTTATCGCCTCGCGCTCCAGAAAGACTGGAGATCCAAGTGGTATGCCACAGGCAAAGAATACAGCGATAATCTCCACACCGACCTCGCGGTTCGGAAATATCTAGGCAAGAACCTGCAGTTCGCTGCGCTTTCAAAAGTTTTCATCGAGCGCGCATTCAACAGCGTTCGTATCACTTTGTCCACAGCACGTCCAGGACTCGTGATCGGAAGAAAAGGCAGTGAGATCGAGCGCATGCAGACAGAGATTTCTGCGATCTGCGGCGGACGGCCCGTGAAGATTGACATTTACGAGATCAAGCAGCCTGAACTCGACGCTCAACTTGTAGCTGAAAATGTAGCAGTACAGCTTGAACGGCGGATCTCATTCCGTCGTGCCATGAAGCGCGCTGTCCAGACAACCATGGACTTCGGGGCTGAAGGTATTCGAATTCGTTGTGCCGGTCGACTCGGTGGGGCGGATATCGCGCGTGCAGAGTGGTATCGGAAAGGGAAAGTGCCTCTCCAGACGCTTCGAGTCCCTATCGACTATGGTTTCTGCGAGGCCCGCACCGTGTACGGAATTATCGGGGTGAAGTGCTGGATCAACAAGAAAGAGGTTGATGAGACCGAGGAGAAAAAAGGCGAAGCTGGTCGCTCCCGTGTTAATACGGGCGGACGTCAAGGGGCTCGGCAGGGAGCTCCACGCGCTGAAGGTGGCGCACAACCACCGACAGCACCGGCTCCAGAAGCGATCGCAGCAGCGACTGCCGCGGCTTCCCTATCGACAGGCCTTGTCGAAGGAGAAGGTGAGGCAGAAGAAGAAAGAGACCTCGGACGTGTTTTTGAGTCCCGTCCCGATCAGGTGGATGATTTGAAGAAAATCGCCGGCATCGGTCCGCAGCTCGAAGAAAAGCTCAACAAACTGGGAGTCTACAATTATTCGCAGATCGCAGAGTGGGAGACGGATCAGATCGAGACCTTTGACGACCTACTTTCCTTTAAGGGCCGCATCGAACGTGACGAGTGGATTTCGCAGGCCAAAGAGTTTGGTGCGAAATCATCGTAACAGAAGAGGAAACCCTCCAGAGGACAAGCCCCGCAGAATTTTTAAGTGTAACATTTTCAACTAACCCGCCGGAAGTTTAAGAGTCGGCAAATCCGGGATCAAAGCGAGAAAGCTGTCCTGAGTTTTCTCCAACCGCTCCGGATTTTACAAAGAAAGGATAAGAACCATGGCCTTGATGCCCAGAAGAGTAAAGTTTCGTAAGAGCCAGCGCGGAAGCCGTGCCGGAAACGCCAGCCGTGGTGCCAAGGTGGATTTCGGTGATTACGGCCTGCAGACGCTTGATCGAGGTTGGGTGAAGAACAATCAGATTGAGGCCTGCCGAATCTCTATTAACCGCTATCTCAAAAGAAAAGGTAAGGTTTGGATTCGGATCTTCCCCCACAAACCGATCACTTCGCGTCCGCCTGAGACGAGAATGGGAAAAGGAAAGGGAGCACCTGCTTCCTGGGTAGCGATCGTAAAGCCCGGACATGTTCTTTTTGAAGTGGCTGGTGTCCCTGAGTCTCTGGCTCGTGAGGCATTTCGCCTTGCCGCCAACAAACTGGGGATTCGCACACGTTTCGTAAAGCGTGACGGAGTTTAATTCTATTTCAAGCACCCTCCCGGAAGAAGCATTCCTGACTGACCAGTAACCACGATGAAAATTAAAGAGATTCGCGAGATGAGCCTCACTGAGCTTGCAGTGCAAGCGCGGGAGAATAAAGAAGAAATTCTCAACCTTCGGATTCAGCAGAAATCCGGACAACTTGAAAATCCATCCCGCATCAAGACACTGCGCAGAGAGATCGCCCGAATCGAGACTTCCCTTTCCGAGCGCCGGCTTGAGCCGTCCATTTCCACCCCTGTCGGTGGTGAGTAAAGCGATCTGATTCCCAGAAATTTTATACATTCAATTTTTAAAACAGATGAGCGAAGAGACCAAAACTGAAAAGAAAAAAGGGCTGCGGAAGACCCGGGTCGGAGTCGTCATATCCGACAAGATGGATAAGACAATTCTCGTTGAGGTCATGCGCCGCGTGCCGCATCCGCGCTTCAAAAAAATCATTAAGCGTTCGTCCAAATTTCACGCCCACGATGAGAAGGGTGAAGCGGTCGAAGGCGACAAGGTAGAAATTACCGAGTGCAAGCCAGTCAGTAAAAATAAGAACTGGCAGCTTACCAGAATTCTCTCGCACTAGCAGCAGGTGAAATGGGAGTGGCAGCCTGCCACCCTCCTCCGCAGATTATTCACCCCCAGCAATTAACAAACCACTTACCAATCAGTTACCATGATTCAGATGGAGTCCAAGGTCCCCGTTGCCGATAATACCGGCGCCAAGAGCTGTAAAATGATCGGCGTCCTCGGGAAGCGAAGTCGCACCGCCCGCATTGGCGATGTCATCACCGCACACATTCGAGAAGCCAGCCCTACCGGCAGCGTGAAGAAAGGTGAAGTGGTCAAGTGCGTGGTTGTCAGGTCCGCTTACCCGATTCGTCGCAACGACGGTTCCGTGCTTCGTTTTGATAACAATGCTGTCGTCATCATCGATAAAGACAACAATCCGAAAGGCACGCGGATTTTTGGCCCGGTTGCCCGTGAGCTGCGCGAGAAAAATTTCATGAAAATTGTCTCCCTTGCCCCGGAGGTGCTCTAGTGGCAGGCGGGCGCACTTTTCAGACCTTCCTTAATTATATTATCTCTCACTCTTTGAACCAGCCATGAGCCGAATCAAAACACATGTCAACAAGGGCGACCAGATCGAGGTCATCTCCGGTAACTTCAAAGGTTCCGTCGGTAAAATACTCGATGTCAATTCCCGGAAACAACAAGTTCTGGTCGAGGGCGTGCGTATGATTAAGAAGCATACCAAGCCCAGCCAGCAGAATGAGGATGGCGGGATTATCGAGACGGAAGGACCAATTCATATTTCCAACGTCAAACTTGTTGAAAAGGCAGGATCTTAGTCGATAATCCGCCCCCCCACAGATCATTTTCTGCGTCAAGATTTTTAATCACAGCCTGCAATGCAGCCCGAACTCAAGACCCACTACTTGGATAAAGTTATTCCTGCTCTGAAAGAGAAGGGCGAATTTAACAATCCGCACCAGATTCCCAAAATTCAGAAAGTCGTCGTCCAGTCTCCCCATGTGGGGCGGGCTGCCGATCGCAAGCAGGCTGTGGCAGATGCTTCTGAAGAAATCGAGAGAATCACCGGTCAGAAGCCGATTGTGCTCTATGCAAAGCGATCGGTATCGAATTTTAAAGTGCGCGAGGGTGAGGCCGTCGGTGCTAAGGTGACGTTACGTGGAGCCACAATGTGGGAGTTTCTTCAGCGTCTCATGTTCGCGGCAATCCCGACCATTCGTGACTTCCGCGGAGTTTCAGCAAAAGCTTTCGACGGCCGTGGCAATTATACCCTCGGAATCAGTGAGCAGTCGATCTTTCCAGAAGTGGAACTCGACAAAATTAAGCGCAACCTCGGCTTTGATGTGAACATTGTGACGAGTGCTGTCAACGACGACGATGCCCGGCTTCTTCTCAGCGAACTGGGCATGCCTTTCCGGAAGCCTGCCGCAGTCGAGGAAACACACGCAAGCCCTGAACTTGCCTCAGCTGTTTAAATAAAAAATTCTTCATCCCTTCTCAACGATTACTGAACTCCTTCGTCCGACATCGAATTTCTGATATCTGACATCCGAACAACCATCGTCCCGAAGGTCTGACAACCGGAAACCACGAGACTTACCATGGCCGCACTTACCGATCCCATCGCCGACTTCCTCATTCGTATCAAGAACGCCTACATGGCCGGAAATGAGGAATGCACTGCCCCATACTCCAAGATCAAGGAGGATATCGCCACCATTCTTAAGGAGGAAGGGTATATCTGGGGGTTTGACATTGATAAAAATGGCAAGTTTCCACAGATCAAGGTGCGCACCCGGTTCACTGACAACGCTCCAGCTCTTCACGGGGTCAAGCGCGTCAGCCGTCCTGGACTTCGACGCTATGTCGGGTCAAAGGAGACGCCACGCGTGCTCAGCGGACTCGGCATCAATATACTCTCGACCTCAAAAGGGCTCATGACTTGCACCCGAGCGAAAAAAGAGAATATCGGAGGAGAACTCCTGGCACAGGTCTGGTAGTCCAGTAGTCCAGTAATCCGGTAGTCAAAAGCAACAAGAACCAGCAGCTCATTCTTCCAGTCATCATGTCCCGCATAGGCAATTCTCCCATCACCCTTCTCGAAAAGGTCAACGTGTCCGAAAACTCTGGAACCGTCACTGTCGAGGGTCCAAAGGGCAGCCTCAATTACACCCTTCCTCCGGGGATTGGCTATCAGCTTGAGGAAGGCGTGATCACCTTGAGCCGCTCTTCCGACAGCAAGCAGGACAAGTCTTTTCACGGAACCGCCCGCAGCCTAGTCAATGCGATGGTTGAAGGGGTGGCGAACGGTTTCACGAAAAACCTCGAGATTCGGGGAGTGGGGCTACGTGCTGCACTCAAAGGAAGAGTTCTTGAGCTCTCATTGGGACGATCCCACCCGATCAACCATCCGGTTCCGGAAGGGATTACCGTCACGGTAGAGGAAAGTACCAAGATTAAAGTCGAAGGGATCGACAAGCAGCTTGTCGGTCAGGTCTCTGCCGATATCCGGGCCTATTATCCGCCTGAGCCCTACAAAGGGAAGGGAATCCGCTACGTTGACGAGTATGTCCGCCGCAAGGCAGGGAAAAGCGTGAAGTAGTAAGACCAGAATTCCAGGACGACCCCAGAGTCGTATTTTCCAGAAAAATTAACACCTCCAAGGCCATGCCACATCTCAACCGCAAAGCCATTCGTAGTAAGTCGCACCGCCGTATTCGTAAGAAAATCTCCGGAACTGCTGAGCGCCCGCGTCTCGCCGTCCACTTCTCCAATCAGCATGTTTACGCACAGCTGGTAGACGACCTGAGCGGCACAACGCTTGCCTCTGCTTCCACGAGAGATAAGACGATCGGCGGAGCCGGTAGCAGTCAGGCTACGGCGAAAGCGGTGGGTGAATTAATCGCTCAGCGTGCCAAGGAGGCAAAAATTGAAAAAGTCGTCTTCGACCGCGGGGGCTTTATTTTCCATGGCAAGGTCAAAGCGCTTGCCGACGCAGCCCGCGAATCTGGCCTCACTATTTAAACCGATATTCTTAATTTCCCTATGGCTAACGAAAACGATTCTAACGAGCCCGACACCGAGGAAGCAGCGGATACCGCAGCATCTGAGGCGGAGGCCCCAGCTGAAAAAGCTCCTGAGGCTTCCGAATCTCCAGTCGAGTCGGCTCCTGAAGAGGTGCCTGCAACCGATCCTGAGCCCGAGGTGGTAGCTCCTACGGTTGCTGCTGCTGCGAAGGAGGTGAAAGCTAGCGCTCCAGCTAATGTAGAGCAACAGCAACAGCAACAGCAAGGACAAGGAGATAGTGGCCGAGGGCCAGGCGGCAGGGGAGGTGATCGCCGCGGCGGGCCAGGCGGACCAGGTGGCGGCAGACGAGGACCTCGTGGGCCGCGTCCTCCACGTGAGGAACCTGAGAGCGATGGCCTTACTGAAAAAGTCGTTTTCATCAACCGCTGTTCCAAGGTGGTGAAGGGTGGTCGGCGTTTTAGTTTCAGCGCACTCGTCGTGGTGGGTGACCAGGAGGCCTCAGTGGGCATCGGCTTCGGTAAGGCTAACGAAGTTGCTGAAGCCATCCGTAAGGCAAGTGATGCCTCGCGCAGGGAAATGGTGAAAGTTCCTGTCGTGGAAGGTCGAACCATCCCTCATGAGGTTATCGGACGTCACCGGGGAGGAGTCGTCATGCTCAAGCCGGCCTCTCCCGGAACCGGAATTATCGCCGGAAGTTCAGTGAGATCAGTCATCGAATCAGCAGGCATTAAAGATGTACTCACCAAGTCAATGGGTTCGAATAATCACGCGAATGTGGTCAAAGCTACCCTTAATGCTCTTCAGTCTCTGCGCACTCGTGAGCAGATCTACAAGGTTCGTGGAAAGAAACTCGCCGAGCAGAAAGCGATCTAGTAGGGAGTTCTTTTTATTCTCGCCATTCAATATCGACACTTTCTTCTATAACAACAGGTAATTGATTATGCGTCTCAACGATCTCAGTCCGAATAAAGGTTCCAAGCATCGCCGTAAACGGCTCGGATGCGGGGAGAGCTCAGGGAAAGGTAAAACCAGTGGTAAAGGGCATAAGGGACAGAAATCCCGCTCTGGAGCTTCATTGCGTCCTGGTTTTGAAGGCGGGCAGATGCCTCTCTATCGCAGACTTCCACGTCGCGGTTTCAATAACGTCAATTTTCACAAAAACTACGCTGTTTTTAATGTCGAGACCCTTGAGGCTCGTTTCGATGCTGAGGCCACAGTGGACGAGCAGAGTCTTCGAGACTGCGGTCTCATGAAAGGCCGCTACGATGGTGTGAAAATTCTTGGAGGGGGCGAAGTCTCCAAAAAGCTGAACCTGGTGGTTGATAAGGCCAGTGCAACGGCACGCGAGAAAATCGAAAAAGCCGGAGGGACAATCAAAGAGCCGACCAGACCCGTCGATGATGAGGGCTGAGCCTGGCGCGAGAATCCTGCGGCCCAAGAGTGGTTGTCTGTCGCAAGCCGGGAATTCTTCCTAAGCATATTTTTCCCAGCTGAGAGACTCCAGATTTTCTGAAAAAGGTTTCTCTTAACACTCCTTTTCCCCTCCAAATTTCCAGACTTCTTCTCCCATGCTTTCTGCATTTTCGAATACTCTCAAGATCCCAGAGCTGAGGGACCGTATTCTTTTTACCTTGGCGATGATTGTCATCGTCCGGGTGGGTGCCGCGATTACTCTCCCGGGAGTAGATCCCGGCGTGCTCCAGCTCTGGGTAGATAGTAAAAGTGACCCTGAGTCCCGTGGGGGAGCAGCTGTAGCAGCTCTGCTTAACGTTTTCAGTGGCGGGGGGCTTCAGAACTGCGCCATTTTCGCATTGGGGATCATGCCTTATATCTCGGCCTCGATCATGATGCAGTTGTTGACTGCTGTGGTGCCACAGCTTTCCAAGCTTTCACGGGAAGACGGCGGACGGCAGAAAATCAACATGTATACGAGGTATCTGACGATCATCTTGTGTCTCTTCCAAGGCTTTCTCCTCGCGAAATCACTCGTCAACCCACGGCAGAATATCTTCCTCGACGGTCTCCAGTCGATCATCGATTCCTCCGGGCGTGATCTGGTTCCGGATGCCGGGCTTTGGTTTGTGGTGACTACAGTGATTACCATCACGGCAGGGACCATGCTTCTGATGTGGCTTGGCGAGCAGATTACAGAGCGGGGAATTGGCAATGGAATTTCTCTCATTATTTCGGTGAACATCATTTCCGGTCTGCCCGGTGCTCTGGTTCAAGTCTGGGAGAGTTATATCGGTGGTGATGCAGGGGCGATGGACGCCATGACCCTTGTGATTCTTGTCGCTTTTCTTTTCATTGTCATCGCTGCCGTCATTTCACTCACGCAGGCACAGCGGAGGATTGCGATCCAATATGCCAAGCGCGTTGTCGGTCGGAAGGTCTATGGTGGTCAGACTCAGTATCTGCCACTGAAGGTGAACTACGCTGGTGTGATGCCCATCATCTTCGCGCAGGCTATTCTTATCTTCCCCTCGCAGATCGTCGGCTACCTTTTCCCCGCATCGGTCGGGGCGCAGAAGTTCGTCGCTATGATGCAGGACGGATGGCTTTATTACACTGTCTCCGGACTCTTGATTTTCTTCTTCAGTTACTTCTGGGTAGCTACCATGTTCCAGCCGAGTCAGATTGCTGAAGATTTGAAGAAAAATGGTGGCTATATCCCTGGTGTTCGTCCGGGGAAGCCGACTGCGGAATTCCTCGACTTCACCATGAGTCGACTCACTTTTGCGGGTGCAGTCTTTCTTACCATCGTGGCAGTTCTTCCGAGTATTCTCAGTCGCTCGCTGGGAGTGGCGCCGATGACAGCCCAGTTTTTCGGAGGCACTAGTCTTCTCATTCTTGTCGGTGTGCTTCTCGACGTCATGCGGCAGGTAGAAACCCACCTTCTGCAACGTCATTACGACGGATTCCTCAGGAAGGGCCGGATCCGTGGTCGCGGTGGTCGTGGTGAACGCCGTCAGGCCACGAAAAAAGGCCAGCAGAGTTCTGGCACAGGGACAGGGATTCTGATCCTCTGGCTGGTGATTGCACTCCTTATAGTTGTCGGTGTCAGCTATTCGCTCGTGAAGTGACACAAAAAGGGGCACAGGGGCCTTACGGAGAGTCTCTGTCTTGCCCTCCGTAAGGAAAAAATCATGGCCATTCCCATCCGAAAAGGCAAGGAACTTGATGGGATGCGGGTTTCCTGCGGGATCGCGCGGGATATTCTGCTCAAGTGTGCCGAGGCTGTGGAACCCGGCATAACCACCGGTCATGTGGATGCCTTCGCTGCGGAGCTCATGCGCGAGGCAGATTGTCGCAGTGCATTCCTTGGCTATCGAGGATTTCCAGGGCATATCTGTATTTCGATCAATGAAGAAGTGGTCCACGGCATTGGTGGTCCCCGCGTGATGCAGTTCGGGGATATCGTGAAGATTGACGTTGGGATTGTGAAGGATGGCTGGGTTGGGGACAATGCTGTGACAGTTCCGGTTGGACAGATCTCTGAGGAGTTTCAGAAGCTGCTCTTTGTGACCGAAGAGTCACTTGCTGTAGGAATGTCCTATGCCCGGGACGGAGTCATGTTGGGTGATCTTGGTTCCAGTATCGAGCGGTGTGTCGTCGAGTATGGATTCACGGTTGTTCGTGAATATGTTGGACATGGAGTTGGAAGGAAGCTGCACGAAGAACCCCAGGTGCCGAATTATGGAAAACCCGGTGAACGCCCTCGGCTTCGGGAAGGGATGATTCTTGCTATCGAGCCGATGGTGAATAGCGGCGTGGCGAAGACAAAGACCCTGGGGGACGGGTGGACGGTGGTCACGGCCGATAAGCGGCCGAGCGCGCACTTCGAACATACCGTTCTCGTGACCAAAGACGGGCCCGAGATTCTGACTCCGCGTCCGCGACTGACCCAGCCGGAAGTCTTCCAGCCCTTCTAGGAAGGGGCGAGAGTCGGTCTGCTATTCGTCGACTTCCCCGCCCCCGCCCCCGCTTGGTATGGCGAGTGTCCGGTTGAGAATTTGTATAATTTCCTCCGCTTCGTTGACCGGAGCCTGGCAGGTGAAATTCTGACAAAGATAGAGGGTAGGGAGGTCATCAAGCGCTTTGTAGGCAGCGATCTTTCCGGGCAGAGCGTCTGGAGCTGCGAGTGCCAGAACGCGGTTTGCATGCGGGGCACGCTGAGCAGGCAGGAGGAGTCGGCGTGCTTCAGAAGAGGCTAGCTCGTGGGTTGCAACGATAATCTGGGGAGGCGTATTCTGGTCGAGATCGATCGCGCTCAGAAGGCGAAGGAGAGCTTGTGGGGATGACTCAAGAAGCGGTAGGGCAAGCTGGAAGATCCTACTGGCGGCATCGTGGTATTTTTTTCGACCCGAGAGCAGGTAAAGACGCATAAGATTGACTGCTGCCAGAGAGTTTGCTGAAGGAAGAGCGCCGTCCCGGAGGTCCTTGAGACGGATGATGAGGTCGGTCTGGGTTTCGGCAGCATCATAGAACCCTCCGGCTTTCGGGTCGTTCAAGAGCTCTAGCATCATGTCTTGAAGGTCCATTGCCTGGGTCAGGCGCAGGGGATTGAAATCTGCCTCATAGAGGTCGATGAGGGCCGCAATCATGGCGGCATAGTCGATAGCAGTTGCAGGGATATCTGACGGGCCGTCGAGGTAAGAGCGGAGAAGATGGCCGTCACTCGGGTGGGTCAGATTTGTGAGGATGAAATCTGCGGCCCGGTTCGCGCGGGTGAGATAGGCAACATCACCGAGGGCGCGGTAGGCGTGGGCGAGTGCCGAGATGGTCAGTCCGTTCCAAGCCGTGATGATTTTTCCGTCCCGGATAGGTCGAATACGATGGGACCTGGCGGCGAGCAGTTTTTCCCGTGCCGTAGCGAGCCGGCTGATGATGTCTTCTTCTCTTGTGTCAAAGAAAGCCGCAAGTTCCTCAGGCAGGCTGTGCTGGTAGAGGTGGTTCTGGCCGCCGAGTTCGCCGTGCGGGTCGGAGCCGGGACGCGCATTCCCTTCCGGGCGGATTCCATAGGCTTTGAAAAAGAGATTGGCTTCGTCGGCTCCAAGGACTTTTTCGATCCCTGATGCGGTCCAGGTATAGAAGGCGCCTTCGGTTTTGTGTTCAGAATCGGTGGTTGCGTAACTGTCGGCGTCTTCGGCGCTGAAGAAGGCACCCTCTGGGTGGCTGAGGTCACGGTCGAGATATTGGAAGATCTCTCTGGCGATCTTAGCGGCAGCACTCTCGCCGAGGATCTGGTGGAGGGTGAGGTAGGAGCGGGCGATCTGCGCCTGATCATAGAGCATTTTTTCAAAGTGTGGGATATGCCAGTAGCGGTCGACAGCGTAGCGGTGGAAGCCGCCGCCGAGGTGGTCGCGGATACCGCCACGCGCCATGGCATGAAGGGTCGATCGGGCCATTGAAAGAGCGGATTGCCTTTGTTCTTCTGGGCGGCTGGCATCGAGATGATGCTGGAGAAGGAAGTCGATGATGTCGTTCTGAGGAAATCTCGGCTCATTGGCGAAGCCTGCAGGATCAGGCTGGAAGCGAGCGGTCACCTGCTGGTAGGCGACATCAGCAAGGGCATTGGAAATCTTGAATTCGTCGGCCACCGGACTGTCGTTCCCGAGCCCGGAAAGCAGCTTCTGAAGCTGGGCACGGGCGCCCTCAGGGTCGGCCTGGATTTTCGCCTCGTTTTTCTTCCAGTGGCTATCGATCTGCTGGCAGACTTGAGTGAAGGACGGTGAGTGGTGGCTCGGTTCGGGTGGGAAGTAAGTGCCCGAGGCGAAGGGAATGCGATCCGGTGTCAGCCAGACATTGAGAGGCCAGCCGCCGCGACCGTAGATAGCCTGCTGGAAGTTCATGTAGATCCGGTCGATATCCGGGCGCTCCTCGCGGTCAAGCTTGACGCAGACGAACAGCGTGTTCATGAGCTGGGCGGTTGCCTTGTTTTCAAAGGATTCGCGCTCCATGACATGACACCAGTGGCAGGTCGCGTAGCCGATTGAAAGGAGGACCGGCTTGTTCTCAGCGCGCGCTTTGGCGAAGGCTTCGTCTCCCCAGGGATACCAGTCGACCGGGTTGTGGGCATGCTGGAGGAGGTAGGGAGACTTCTCTTTGGCCAGCCGGTTGGTGTGCGCGGGTTCTCCAGGCGGGGCAGAAAATGAGGTGGGCGAAGAGGCAATGAGAAAGCAATAGATTGCCAGAAGGCAAGCTTTGCAGGAGGGGAGGCGAGAGAGCATCCGCTTCGGGAGGGGAAAAGAAAAAGGGAAAGTGGTGCGCGATACAGGATTTGAACCTGTGACTTCTTCCGTGTGAAGGAAGCGCTCTACCCCTGAGCTAATCGCGCAAAAAAAAAAGAACATAGCAGAATAACCCGAGTGGCCTGGGAAGCCACTGATTTTCGCGAAATGAAGAAGTTCGGACCCAGCGGTCGAAGGAATCAGCTCCTTGCCTCGATGCCAGGCAGCGGAGGTTTTCGGGAGAAGAAATTTGTATGGATCATGGAATGTCTTGCAGCTTTCAAGAACCGATGGCTTGCTTCCTTTGCAGTTGAGTTCCCGGCGAGGGTGCTGGAACACTATCTTCTCTATGCCTGCTCTCATTGTTCTCTTTCCGATCTTCGGGATTCTTGCTTTGGGTTATGCGTGCTATCGTATTTGCTGGGTTTTAAGAAAACCGACTGGAACGAAGCGCATGGTGCGCATCGCAGGTCACATTGCGGATGGGGCCTGGGCTTTCCTGCGCGCTGAGTATCGGGTGGTTGCCCTGTTTGTCGTCTCTGTCGCGCTTCTCCTCCTCCTCGCTGGGGTCACAACCGACGGGTTAAACCCGTTCACTGCCGTCGCTTTTCTGGTGGGTGCACTCTGTTCCGGTCTGGCCGGTCTGGTGGGGATGAAAGTTGCCACCAGAGCGAATGTGCGCTGTACGGAGGCTGCTCGGGGTGGCTTGGGCGAGGCGCTCGCTGTGGCTTTCGGAGGTGGCTCGGTGATTGGTCTCACCGTCGTTGGGCTTGGTTCACTCGGGCTCGGAGGGGTGTTGCTTCTTTTCGGCTCGTTGATCGGTTTTGAGGAAGAGGGAGTGCTCGATGTGATGAAAATTGTCACAGGTTTCTCTTTCGGAGCATCATCGATTGCTCTCTTTGCACGTGTCGGGGGAGGAATTTATACCAAAGCAGCGGATGTGGGTGCTGATCTTGTGGGAAAGGTGGAAGCGGGGATTCCTGAAGATCATTCGCTGAATCCTGCCACCATCGCTGACAATGTGGGTGATAACGTGGGCGATATTGCAGGAATGAGTGCTGATCTTTTCGAGTCGTATGTCGGCGCAATCCTTGGAGCGATGGTGCTGGGGAGTGTGTTCGTGGCTGTTCCTGAGTTCAGGGAGACCGGGCAGGGACTCGGAGCAGTTCTGCTCCCTCTTGCACTCGCTTCGGTCGGGATTTTTGCGTCAATCGTCGGTTGTCTTCTCGTCAAGGTGCGTAAAAACGGGAAGCCTTACCGGGCGCTGAACAGCGGCCAGCTTGGTGCGGGAGCGCTTGTTCTTGCTGGGGGGATTTTGATGCCCTCTTTGCTCTTACCGGAAAATTGGGCATGCTATGGGAAGCTTTATTCTGCCGCCGGGGTGTCTATTTCGATCCTGCTGGGTCTTGCGGCTGGGCTGGCGATCGGTTTTGTCACCGAGTATTATACCCGCTGCGGATCACGCCCGGTGACCGAAATCGTCCGCCAGTCCCGAACTGGAGCCGGTACAAACGTGATCGCCGGGATCGGCCTCGGGATGTTTTCCACCGCCATTCCGGTCCTCATTCTTGCCAGCACGATCCTGTTGGCGCACCACTTCGCAGGTCTCTATGGGATCGCCATCGCGGCAGTGGGAATGCTTTCCAATACCGGAATTCAGCTGGCGGTTGATGCCTATGGACCGATTGCGGATAACGCCGGTGGCATCGCTGAGATGGGAGAACTTCCTCCCGAAGTCAGAGAACGAACCGATCAGCTGGATGCCGTGGGAAATACCACCGCGGCGATCGGCAAGGGCTTCGCCATCGGTTCTGCTGCCCTTACTTCATTAGCGCTGTTTGCGGCTTATACGACGGCTTGTGAGACGGCGAGCGGAGTGGCCCTCAAAATCGAGTTGACCGACCCGTCAGTGGTTGCTGCCCTCTTCTGCGGAGCCATGCTGCCTTTTGTGCTCTCCGCCTTTGCCATGCGAGCCGTGGGGCGCGCCGCCATGGCGATGATTGAGGAGGTGCGTCGTCAGTTCAGGGAGATTCCTGAATTGAACGCCGCTCTTGCTGTGATGGCGAGGCATGGTTCGAGCTCTGTGACCGACTGGCCGGCCGAAGACCGAGAGACTTTCGAGGCAGCTGATGGAAAAGCGGAATATGCGAAGTGCGTGGAAATCTCCACGGAATCAGCCATCCGTGAAATGATCCGCCCGGCTCTTCTGGCAGTGACAGCGCCGGTAATTGTCGGTTTTCTGGGAGGTCCCGCGATGCTGGGAGGTCTCCTCGTCGGAGTGACTGCCTGCGGGGTGGTTCTTGCTCTCTTTCAGGCCAATGCTGGAGGGGCGTGGGACAATGCAAAGAAGATGATAGAAGCTGGGATCGATGTGGATGGGGAGCATCTTTCGAAGGGGGGCGACGCCCACAGGGCGGCTGTGGTCGGGGACACTGTCGGTGACCCCTTCAAGGATACCTCCGGACCGTCCTTGAATATTCTCCTCAAGCTGATGGCGATCGTGGCGCTCGTCATCGCCCCGATGATCGGGTAGTCGGATGACCTTGTAGAGCAAGACCAGCGTGCGCGTTCTCTCTGCCTGCGATGTTCTCCTCGACAAGCAGGTGCGCGGAAGCAACCTGTCTTTGTAAGCAGTGTCTGAAATGCTCTGTTGCCCACGCAGTAGGTTTCCGACGCCAGTACGATGCACAACTATCATGACTAGAAATCACACCATCACCCGGATCATTATCGTGTGGCTCACCTTCACGCATGGGGCATCGGCAAAGGACCTGGCGGAGTATCTCAGAGAGGGAGAGTTCCGGCAGGGAGTCGAACATTTCTCGGGAGTGAAAGCTGGAGGCGAGGCCACGAACGAGGAGCTCTTTTCTCTGGGAGTAGTCCAGTTTTTTGCTGCATTGGAAAACCTCGCCCAGGACTTTCACAGGATGGGGCTCGACAGCCGTATCGGCCAGCGGGCGGGGGTGCCGTTCCTGAGGCTGCCTGTTCCGAGCAATCCCAACCCCGAGAAGGCATCCCGCGAGGGCATTCGCGACAGCTTTGAACGGTTTCATTCCCACATCGAATCGGTCAATGAGAACCTGAAGGACCTTAACCATGGAGAACACTTTTCCACCCCGATCGACATTGCGATGATCCGTATCGACATCAATGCCAATGGTCAACTCGAGGAAAGCGAGAACTTTCACACCGTCTACACTTTCTACAACCGACGAGCGGGAGCCATGTTCAAGAATGACGCATCTGTCGTCATTGATTTCGATCTCGCTGATGCTTATTGGCTCAAAGGGTATTCTCACCTGCTTCTCGCGCTTACCGATGTGATCCTTGCCCATGACTGGAGTAAGGTCTACGAGCACGCCGCCCACGTATTCTTTGCTTCGGTCGATTCGGAGACAGGATCTGCGCTCGCATCGCTCAAGAAGAAGGAGGCTACTCGATACGCTATGTGGGCTGATCTGATCGCCGGGGTCCATGCCATGGGCCTGCCAGTCACCGGTCCTGAGCGCCTGAAAAGCGCCCACGGGGAACTTCTGGAAACCGTGCACTGCAGTCGGCTGACCTGGGGATTGATCGCAGAGGAAAGCGATGACCAGAACGAATGGATTCCTAATCCCCTGCAGACCGGTGTCACTGGGGTGCAGATCAGCGATGAGATGATTGATAGCTGGGGGGAGTTTCTCGATGAGTTTGAGGCGATTCTGACCGGTGAGAAACTGGTTCCACACTGGCGCATTGGTGGCGACCAGGGAATCAATCTGAAGCGCGTATTTTACGATCCCAGGCCCTTCGACCCGATATTCTGGATGCAAGGATCTGCAGTGATCCCGTATCTGGAAGTGGGGGAGGTCTCATCACGGGAGACATGGTCGGCGATCACGCGAACCTTCCGAGGCAACTTCATCGGGTTCGCGATCTGGGTGAATTAGACCTGTGACGATTCAGTGCGCCTCGTTGAGCGTCCAGAGGTAGTCTTGGTGGCTTATTTCAGTCTCTTTGGGGAACGGCTGGTCACGGTAAGCATTGATGAAGTCGAGGACGTTGCCGCGACCAAGGAAGTCCTTTTTATACCAGTCGAAAATTTTCGAAATAGTGATGCTCTTCTCGCTGACACGTGCGACTCCGAGCGGGTTGGTGTTGACGAAGGCACGGGTCAGCGAGTCGAGCGCAGCGTTGAGATCGGAGGCGGAGAAGGCGCGGCTGTGGAGCGGCGGGCAGCTGGCGCTGGCACAGTTGAGGGCGAAGTGGATGCGAGGTTCCTTGAACTGTTTCCGGATGATGTCGTTTTCGAGCGAATTGAAGCTCATTTTCTCTCCTGCCACTCGGATCGACTTCGACCTGAAAAAGGCAGTTCTTCCGATGGCGCCGCCACCACCGGGACCCTTGGTCGGATAGTCTTCCAAGATGCGAAAAAGGATCCACGCATTGTAGGCATCGAGGTAAAAAGCGAGGCGGGACTGCTCCTCCATCCCAGTGAGGTCGAAGGAACCAATGGCATCAACGACCATTTTGAGGGTTTCGAGGTCCTTTGAGCTGGAGTGCCAGTCCTCGTAGCGGACGCCGGTGCTGGCGACGTATTTCTGGACCAGCTGGTCGTACGGCTTTTGCCATGGAAGGGAGGCAGCGGCGGCAGAGACGGGCTGGTCGCAGCCTGCGATGAGGAGAAGGTGGGAGGTGGCGACAAGGAAAAAGAGTTTCATGCTGCTTCGAGGTGTGGGTTGCTTTAAAGATTCACCGCCAGTTGCCATGGTCCAGAGTCCGCGGAGCTCCGAAAACCTTAGCCGGACCCGCCCTCGGTGCAGCACGGGCAAGGCATCACATAGTGGGCAGGGGCACACTCTTTCAGCGAGAGATCCATGCCGACGCTTTCCTGCCATCGCGGGTGTGAGACGCGGTGGCCGAAGGCACAACCATCAGGGGGGTGGATCGGGCTGGGGATTTCGCCCACAAGCGGATCGCGCTTGTGGCGGTGTTTGGGATCTGCCACCGGAATGGCGGCAAGAAGAGCCCTGGTATAGGCGTGGCGCGGGTGGTGGTAGATCTCATCGGCCGGACCGACTTCGACAAGCTTGCCAAGATACATGACACCGATTCGGTCGCTGACATGCTTCACGACTGCGAGATCGTGAGCGATGAAAAGATACGAGAGCTGGAAGTCACGCTGCAGCTCGATCATCAGATTGATGACCTGGCTTTGCACTGAGACGTCGAGTGCGGAGACCGGTTCATCGAGGATAACGAGATCTGGATTGACGGCCAGGGCACGGGCGATTCCGATGCGCTGGCGCTGGCCACCGGAAAACTCGAACGAAAACCTTTCCGCCGCCCTGCGGGGGAGGCCGACGCGGTCGAGCAGCTGCAGCACCTTTTCCTCGCGCTCTGTCCGGGTGCCAATTTTCTGGACCAGGAGTGGTTCGGCGATGAGCTCGCCGACCGACATACGCGGGTCAAGCGACTCAGCAGGATCCTGAAAGACCATCTGAAAATCCTGGCGCAGCGGGCGGAGACGGGACTGCGAGAGCTTGGTGATGTCGTGTCCCTTGAAGCGGATGTTTCCGGCGGTTGGTTTCAGAAGCCGGGCAATCGCTTTCCCGAGCGTGGACTTGCCGCATCCCGATTCCCCGACGAGCCCGAAGGTCTCGGCTTCGCCGATTGTAAGCGAGACGCCATCGACCGCCCTGACTGCCCCGACCTGGCGGTGCAGAATTCCACCGTGGACAGGGAAATGCATCTTCAGTGCCTCGACTTCAAGAAGTAGGGAGGACACGCTCACGGCTTCGGTGGATGGAGGAGGAGTGGGCATCAGCGGGGGCGGACTCTCACGTGGTGCATTCTGGGCATTGTTCGATCCAGTGACCAGGCGTGATCTCGAGGTAGGGTGGGCGCTTTTCGAGGGTTGGCCCGGAGCGCTCCATACGCTGGCAGAAGCGACAGCCTGGAACAAACTCATAGATGGAAGCAACCTGGCCGGGGATGGTTGTGAGCAGAGATTTTCGAGGGTTTGTGAGCTTCGGGATGCTTGCCAGGAGGCCCATGGTGTAGGCGTGGCGCGGGCTGGCAAAGAGCGAGTGAACTGGCGCCCGCTCGACGATCCGGCCGGCATACATGACGACGACTTCGTCGCATTGTTCAGCGATGACTCCGAGGTCGTGGGTGATAAGAAGAACCGCCATGCCGAGGTCATCCTGCATCTTAGAAATCAAATTGAGGATCTGGGCCTGGACGGTGACGTCGAGAGCTGTGGTGGGCTCGTCCGCAATAAGTAGATCAGGCTCGCAGCAGAGAGCGATGGCGATCATCACGCGCTGTCGCATGCCACCGGAAAGTTGGTGCGGGTATTCGGTAATCCGGCGTTCGGGGACCGGGATGCCGACCGCGTCGAGAAGTTCGACCGCCCGGGCAAGAGCATCGCGAGTGGTAAGGTTCCGATGCAATTGGAGAGCTTCAACAATCTGTTTCCCGATACGATGGACGGGATTGAGTGCCGCCATCGGCTCTTGGAAAATGACGCCGATTTCATTGCCACGGACAGAGCGGAGAGTTTGTTCCGTCGCCTTGGCCAGTTCTTTACCATGGAATTCGATGGACCCCTCCCAAATTTGCCCGGCGGGTTTTGGCAGGAGATCGACGATCGACATCGAGGCTACTGTTTTCCCGCACCCGGACTCACCGACAATTCCGAGAGTTTTTCCCGCATCCAGATCGAAGGAGATGCTATCGACGGCACAGACGAGCCCACTCTCGGTCTGGAAGCCGGTAGTGAGATTTCGAATCTGGAGGAGCGGGTCGAGCATGGGGGGGAGGGAATACTGAGCCTCAGCGTGTACGGTAGCGGTCTTTGATGTCCTGGATTTCCGGGAAAGTCCTGCCGCTGCGTTTTGCCTCAAGCGTCTCGGTCTTGCGTTCTGCGTCGATCCAGAAAGCGTAGCTTTCGAAGGGACTGTATTTCATGGGAGGCGAAAACTCGGTGAATTCAGAATCCGGCCAGCGGACCCACCGCCAGGTTCCCAGGCGCTGAAATTCGGTCATATATCCGGGGATGAAGATGGCTTCGTCGTGGATGATCTGCTGCATTGCATGCGCGGTTCGAATGAGCTCGGTCTCGTCGGTGGCGAAGCGATACTGCGAGGCCAGCTTGTCCATGCGCTCGTCGGCGTAGGAGAAGACGTTGTTGGTGTTCTGTTTGAGATTGCCTTTCTCATCACGGGCATTTGACGAGTGAAAGTATTCGTAAAACCTCGGGTAGGGAGGTTGAAAGCCCCAGGCAGAGAAGGCGATTTCGTGTTCCTTCTCCATCTCCTTTTTGTAGACGGCAGTGCCGTCGCCAGGGTCGAGAACAAAGTCGAGCCCCGCTTTCCTCGCCTCTTCCTTGAGGATCCCCATCATGGTGTCACGCACCGGGACTTTCGTGTAGGAGATAATGACTTCCAGGCGCTCTCCTTGCGCGTTTCGCAGGATGCCGTCACTCCCCTCCTCGGTGAATCCTGCCTTGGCAAAGTGCGCCCGTGCTTTGTTGATAGAAAATGGCCGTGCCACGATGTTCGGATTGTCGAGCGGGCCGAATCCACGGGTCCAGCCGGGAAGGCGTTCGGCGTCGCCGCGGAAGACTACATCAATGATCTTCTGCCAGTTGGTCGCGCAGGCGATGCCGAGGCGGACGTCGTGGTTATCGAGGGGTGGCTTGGCGATATTCAAGTAGAGGGCCCACGGGATGCGCGGGAACTGGTTGTAGTAAGTGAAGCGCTCGATGAATCCATCAAAGACCGGGGGCATCTCTGATTTTTCATACCAGTATTCCGGAAGGGTGAGCGGGAAGTAGTCGATCTCGCCGGCGCGGAAGAGTTCCCATGCTTTGGCCAGATCACGGACCACGGTGTAGCGGATGTGGTCGGTATTGAAGCGGTGTCGGTAGAACCTTCTGTCTTTCGCCCACCAGTCCTTGTCGCGGGTCAGGGTGATAGCGACTCCCTTGACGATGTCGCCCGGCAGAATGGTGTAGGGAGCGGTAGTTGGTGGGACCCGCCATTGGTAGCGCTCGGCATAGTCTGGGCCGTAATCAGCATAGAAATGTTTCGGTGCAGGCGGGAGACTTGCGGACCATGCGAGTTTCGGGCGGGGGTCGGGAAGGGTGACCGCGATAATGTCTTCCCCGTAGACGGCCAATCCGGCAATCTGTTCTCGCAGATACTGTTTGAACCACGGGGTGACCACATTGTCTGAGGCGCGCAGGTAGATGAACCACATGAAGTCGATCGGCTCAACCTTGACTCCGTCGTTGTAGGCTGCGTCCGGGTCGATGCGAAAGAAAACCGTCCGCCTGTCCGGGCCTACCGCCCATTCGCTGGCACAGCCGGGGATAAGCTCTCCGGTTTCCGGGTGGAGATCGATGAGGCCGAGCTCAATGTTATCGTAGAGTTGACCGCGGAAGCTGTTGTTCGAGTTCGGTCCGAATGGACGGATGGTCGGAGGGAAGGTGGAGATCCAGAAGCGGAAGCTTCCGCCTTTGGTAGCCGCTGGATCACCGATCTCGGGCTCTTCCATCCATTCTCCCAGACGAGGTCTGTGGGAAGATCAGAGGTCTCGTGAAATTGAAAGTAGTCGCCTCGTTCCTCGCGCCCACGGAGGCGGGCATGGGTGAGCTGAAGATCGGCGAGAGCCTCGCGGATTTTTTCCTTTTCGTCTGGTGCCTTGGCGGCGGCGACTTTGGCTTCCAGATCGGCGATGCTGTCGTCCAGATCGGCGAGTTGTTCTGCGAGCCACTTGGCGATGTAACCGTTGTACTGGGGATACCAGGAGTCTAAAAGTCGGCCCGGGCAGCGGTTGTCTTCTAGCGGCGGGGCTACAGGAAACGAGGACAGTCGAGACAGGCTGCCAGTGGCGAGGCACGGGGTCACAGCACGCGAAGGATAGCGGACGCCACGAGCGGGGAGTGCTTTCGAGGTTGAGGGGAGGTTGGAATGCCGGGCATCGCGATGGCTAGCGATAGTAGCTGAACTTCTTCGGGTCGAAGGCTTCGCGGACGGCCTCGCCGATGAAGGTGATCAGCACCAGGAGGCTGACGAGGCAGAGGAAGGCGGAGGTGACGAGCCACGGGAGAGGAGAGGTTTTCGAGGCCGTCGCGGAGGAGCTGGCCCCAGGTGGCGTACTTCGGGCGGCAGGCCGAAGCCGAGGTAGTCGAGCGAGGTGAGAGAGAGAACGAGCCCGGAGACCGAGAAGGGAATGAGGGTGACGACGATGGCGACGGAGTTGGGGAGCAGGTGCTTGAAGAGGATGCGCGGGGTGCTGGCCCCGATGACGCGGGAGGAGGC
>CALSSN010000025.1 GCA_943789025.1 uncultured Verrucomicrobiales bacterium | reverse complement strand
AATTCCGTGAGCACCTCGGCGGTCAACTCACCATCACTCTGGTTCCTGAAATCGGAAAAAAAGTTGAGGTCCACACCATGGATGCGACGGCGGTCAAAACCGCCATCAACGCGCTTCTTACCCATACGGAAAAGCCCTCTGACGGCCCTTAGGCTATCTTCCCGCAATTGTCAGCGCCCGACTACTCCACGCGCTTCGCTTTCTCGCCATCCTCAATCAGCTTCCAAAACCCTCCCGAACCAGCCAGCTCCTCGTCCTCAGTGACGGGAAGCTGGGTCGAGCGGAAGAGAAAGTCGGAGAACGTATTTCGATGAAGCACCCGGTGGACAATCACATTGCCTTCCTCCATCGAGAAGTAGACACGGTGATCACCTGCTCGATAACGAAAAAGCACCTTCCCTTTTCGTTCCACTCGGCCAAAGCTCTCGCCGTCTGGGTTCTCCAGAAGATCAGGCGTTACCTTGAAGCTCGCTAACAAGGCGAGCTGGTCCATGGTGTCGAGCTGGGAAATCTCGGCTGCGCTGATCGTATTGAAAATAACCTGGAACACGAGTCGATTCTAAATCGAAGCTACCTAAGAGCAACCTTTGCTCGTCGGTAAATTTTTTGCTGACCGACCCCTCGGTCAAGAACTGAGCTGCGAGGAAATCCATTGCAGATATTCCCGTGAACCCTCGAGAATTTCGACCCCCACCACCTCTGGCACCTCGTAGGAGTGCATTTCCTTGAGTGTCTTCTCCAAGAGCGGGAAGCATGCCCTGCTCGTCTTGAACACCGCAAGGACCTCTTCAGAAGATTCCACTTCACCCTTCCAGCGGTATATGGAAGTGACGCTTGGACACAGATTCACGCAGGCAGCCAGTTGTCGCCTTACCATTTCTGCGCCAATATGTCTCGCCTCTTCCAGGTTAGGAAAGGTTACATAAACCAGTAGTAACTTCATTCTTCAGCTTCCATCGACTCCTCATTCCCATTTTGCTTCCAATGAAATCCGGCTTTCTCGACAAGCTTATCGACCGGGTGGATCGCGTTGAAACCGGCGAGGTTCAGAATTACCTCATCCAGCTCAGCAGGGAAAAGGATTTCTGGAACAGGTGTTTGAGGCGCTGCAGGAAGGGGTCATCATTCTTAACTCGGAAGGTAAAATAACCTACCTGAACAGTGCTGCACGACGAATTTTTGGTGTGCCTGAAGGCGCTTCGGCAATCGGGAAACCCCTGGAAAAAACCGTCCTCGGCCTCCGTTGGGACAGTTTCGCTAACTCGCTGCAGCCAGGAAGGGTGCTCAGCAGAGACCTCGAGATCTTTTATCCGGAAAATCGATTCCTGAACTTTTACCTCTCACCAGTCGGGGATGCTGAAGACAGCGATGGGGCTTTTGTCATGCTCATCCGTGACATCACGCACTCGCGACGCGCCACGGAAAAGAAAATCGAATCAGAGCGTCTCAATGCTCTCACCCTGCTCGCCGCAGGTGTCGCCCATGAGCTGGGAAATCCGCTGAACTCGCTCACTATTCACCTCCAGTTGATTCGCAGGAAGCTCGGAAAAACGCAAATCGATGAACAACTGAGCAAAGAACTCACCACCATGCTTGAAGTAGCCGAGAACGAAATCTCCCGGCTCGACTCGATCATCAAGCAATTCCTCGGTGCCATCCGTCCCAGCCAACCAGAGCTCGCAGCCGCTCGGATCAATGATATCATCCAGGAATCCGCACGTGTCCTCACACCGGAACTGGAAAACCGAAAGATCGCACTTGTTCTCGAACTTGACCCCTTGATTCCGGAGATGCCGCTCGATACGGATCAGATGAAACAGGCGTTCTTCAACCTCATCCGCAATGCTTCCCAGGCCATGGGGGCAGAAGGAACTTTGACCATCCGCAGTGAATCAGACAATCAGGAAACCAGAATCAGCTTTATCGACAGAGGTTCCGGGATGTCGCCGGAAGATCTCGGAGCGGCCTTTGAACCCTACCATACCACCAAAGGGGCGGGCACCGGCCTTGGGCTTCTGATCGTTCGCCGCATCATCCGCGAACACGGTGGGGAGATTGAAATTGAAAGCGAGAAAGGCATCGGGACAGAGGTCACCATTCACCTGCCTCGAGTGGATAAAAGAATGCGCTTTCTTGAAACAAGTAGCGAGACGATCCCCGCAGAAACCAAGCCAAATCATGGTAGGGAAGCCACCACGTAGGGTCATCTCCAAAGCTCTGGGACGCCACCTCTAGCCAAAGCCGCGCGCACCCCAAAAGAATTTCAACAGCACCAGCGGATACCTCAATGCAACCGACCCTCCTCCTTGTTGACGACGAAAAACATACTCGCGACGGTCTGCGCCTTGCTCTGGAGGACAACCATGACATCTTCGTTGCAGCTGACCGCCAGGCCGCCCTTGAGATACTCAGAAACGAGAAGATCGATTTGATGGTGACCGATCTCCGCCTCGGGACCGATGATGGTCTTACGCTTGTGGACGACGCCCTGGCCCTCGCAGCTCCCCCTCTCTGTATCCTGATGACTGCTTACGGCTCAGAGGCCGTTGCCGTGGAAGCGATGAAGCGAGGAGTCCACGAATACGTCACAAAACCTCTCAACATTGATGAACTCGAAATTCTCATCAAGAGAGCTCTCCACACCCGGCAGGTCGAGGAAGAAAATATCACGCTTAAACAGCAGGTCGACCGCTCCTTCAATGTCTCCAGTATCATAGGCAGTTCAGAGGCAATCCGTCCGGTCATCGAGACCATCGAACAGGTGGCCCCCAGCCGCGCTACAGTCCTCATCGATGGCGAAAGTGGAACAGGTAAGGAACTCGCCGCGCGTGCCATTCACAATCTCAGCGGTCGCCCAAAAGCCAAACTCGTCACCGTCCATTGCGCGGCTCTCTCTCCACAACTTCTTGAATCCGAGCTTTTCGGGCATGAACGAGGTTCTTTCACAGGCGCAAGCGGGAAACGCGTCGGCCGCTTCGAGCTTGCCCATGGGGGCACCCTCTTTCTTGATGAGATCGGCGAAGTCGATCATAACACGCAGGTCAAGCTCCTCCGTGCCATCGGCGAACAGACCATTGAACGGGTGGGATCGAATACTCCGATCCAAGTCGATGTTCGCGTGATCGCAGCGACCAACCGTAACCTCCGTGCCATGGTTGAGGCGGGTGACTTCCGAGAAGACCTCTTTTTCCGCCTCAACGTAGTTCGGATTACGATGCCTCCACTTCGTAACAGGAGAGAGGACATTATCCCGCTCACCCACTACTTTTTAAAAGAGGTCGCAGAGGAAAATAACAAGCCCTTCAAAGAAATTCTTCCCGAAGCCCTGCAACTCCTGCTCAATTACCGATGGCCGGGTAATGTGAGGGAGCTTCACACCGTTATCGAGCACGGGGTTGTCATGAGCAACACCGATCAAATAACCTCGCAAAACCTTCCCGATTACCTCTCTTCTCCTTCTCTCCCTGCGCAAACCAACCACCAGACGGAAAATACTGCAGCGATCTCTCCCCCGCTCTCCGGGGTGGACACGATGAAATCTGCTGCCGGCGCTCCGACAAATGACCTGAACATCCAACGCATGGAAGAACATCTCATCAGAGAAGCTTTGATACGCACAGACGGAAACCGTACCGCGGCTGCAGAACTCCTCGGCCTCAGCCGTCGCACTCTGCAGCGAAAGCTCAGCGAGATGGGCCTCGTCAAAAGTCGATCAGCAGGTTAATTCCTGCGACTTTCCGCCTCTTTCCAGAGCACCACATCGCCAAATGTTACCCAAGCTCGATCCCAAACTTCTCATCCAAGGGTGCCTGCTCGTCCTGAGCTTCTTCTTCCTGCTTTTTTTCTACCTGGTCATCGATTTCAAAGGAATCACCGAAGCAGAAGGGATGGAGCAAGCCGACCTGGCGAGGAGCCTGGCTGTCGGTGAGGGCTTTTCGACGAACATCCATTTCCCAAAAACGATGAAACTGGCTGTGGAGAAAAGAGGGGTGGAGATCCTCCGCCCTGAAAAGAGCATCCATACCTCGCACGCCCCCCTTCTCCCCTTTTTCAACAGCCTTTTCTTCCGCATCACAGATGCCGAACAAACCCTCCCTGATGATGAGACAATCTTTGAACTCGACCGCGTTATCGTCGCCCAATCTCTGATCTTCTTCGTACTGGCCATCGCGACGGCCTTCCTTCTCATTTCGCGGCTTTTCGATGCCCGTATTGCTCTAGTTTCGGTTATTCTCATGATTCTCTGCGAAACCATGTGGCTTTTTACAAGAAGCGGCCTGGCTCAGATGCATCTGCTCTTCTTCTTCAACCTGGCACTCGTCTTTCTTCACGAAGCATACCTGCGCGCAAGTGCCGGGAACGAAAAATCACCCTTGGTTCCTTCGATCCTTGCGGGATGCATGTTCGCTCTTCTTTGTTTCACGCATTGGCTGGCTTTCTGGCCGTTTTTAGGAATTTTTGTCGTGGTCGCCACTTCCTTCCCTGCAAACCGGGTCGTCGCTCTGGGAGTATCCTCCCCGGTCATCGTTTCTTTTGGTGCCTGGGGTCTCCGTAACATCGCCGTGTATGGCGACCCGCTCGGGATCGCAAAACAAGGGCCCCTTGCCGCTCTCAGTCAGGGGTCCAGCAACCCTCTGCTCAGGGACTACTCCCCCGACCTGAACTTCTTGCTCAAGGGACTTCCCAGCAAATTGGCCTACGGCACTGTCAGTCAACTTGAAACACTCTATGTCTTTCTCGGCTCCGTCGTGGTGGCTCCCCTCTTTTTCATTGCCGTCCTCCACAACTATCGAAACCCAGCGGTTAGAACCTTCCGGTGGATCATTCTCAGCGCCTGGGTTTTTTCAGCCTTCGGCATGGTTCTTTTCGGCATCGACGGAGAAAAGAAGGTCGCCTTCAATCAGATGCACATTCTTTTCATGCCAATCATGAGCGCCTTCGGACTGGCTCTTCTCTCGATCCTCTGGGGGCGCCTCCAGATTCGAAGTGGTCACATTTATGTTCTTCGCGGACCTCTCATCGCCGCCATCGTGATCAGTGCTCTTCCTCTTGTCTTCAGCCTTCCGCAAAAAATCAGTAGGGGGCTTCAAGGGAAAACAAAAAGTGTCACACTCGCCAACTGGCCTCCTTACTATCCACCAGTTTTCAGCCAGCTTGGAGAGCGCATGGAAAAAGGCCAGTATCTCGTTACCGACAACCCTGCCGGTCTTGCATGGTATGGGAACTGTCCCAGCATCTTGCTGCCTCGCAACCGCGCCCAACTCGCAGAGATCAGTTCCGACCTGGAACAAGTCGAACACTCGATTATGGGCGTTCTCCTGACCCCCAATACGACGTTTCTCGGGCTCTCCAATACCATCCTCCAAGGCGCAGAAAAACCTTGGGCTCCACTGATTATGCAAGGACCTATCCAACAGTTGTTCCCTCAAGCCAACGGCTATCGAAGCATCCCAAACTTTCCCTACCCTTTCTACCAACGCATTTTCACCAATAGCGAAATAGTCTTTTTTGGAAAGAAGCGTTTCTGATACTTCAATGATACGAAGCGAATTCTCTCTTGCCAATCTCTGCGCGACCACTATCATCTTCCCCTCCCTCTCCCCGAGAAGAGAACCCAGCACTTTTTTACCTTTTACCTATTTCTACCATGTCCCAGCATCGCAGCCTTAAAGCATCCGGCACCGTTGGAGCAAAACGCAGTGTCCTAAAGCGCTTTGAACGCATTAAGTTGCTCAAAGCACGTGGAAAGTGGAAAAAAGGAATGGGCTACTTAGGACTCCCAAAGACTGAACCCGAGGCCTGAGGGCATCCCCTGGCATCGCTTGCGCTTCTCCTCCTCACACGTTGCTGGATTGAGGGCCTGCCACCGGACTCCAGCTAGTTTCCTTCTCGACTACCCCCCCTCCTGATTCACTCGGTATATTTTTCGGAGCACTCTTTCTCTCCCGACCCGCTTCGATTCCCGTGTCATGCGCCTCAACCGATACCTAGCCGCATGCGGCCTGGGATCACGCCGCGGATGCGAAACCCTCGTCCTCGACGGACGTGTCAGTATCAACGGATCCCTCTGCCAGGACCTCACCCGGCAGATCCGTGAAGGAGACCAAGTGAAGGTCGATGGGCGTGCCTTCAAGCCAGCCCCGCCACAAACCATCGCTCTCTTTAAGCCTAGAGGATTCGTCACAACCCGCAAAGATGAACTGAGCCGGAGCACGGTTTACAAGATTCTCCCTGAACATTTCATAGATCTCCACCATGTAGGTAGGCTCGATCTCGACAGCGAGGGCCTCCTCATTCTGACTCGAGACGGAGCCCTCGCACAACAACTCACACGCCCCTCGGCCGGGATCGAAAAAGAATATCTCATCACTCTCGACCGCAGCTTCGACCACCAGCAGCATGGCAGCCAATTGACAGAGGGAATCGTCCTCGAAGAAGGTCGAGCGACCGCCGTGTCCTACCTGCACCTCTCCCCTCGCCGCCTCCAGGTAGTTCTCAAGCAGGGGATGAAAAGGCAACTGCGCAGAATGTTTGCGGAAATGGGCTACCGCATAAAAAAACTCGTTCGTGTCCGTATTGGCTGTCTTCCCATTGGTGATCTTAAACCCGGCCGTTGGCGCACCCTCGGAGACGATGAAATCCAGCTTCTTCTCCGTAATCTCAACCGCCCTGCTCCAACGGAAAAGAAAAAAGAAAACCCAACAGTCAGCCGAAAACGACGGGAAAAACGCACAAAGATTTCCAAAGACAATCACTGGAGGAAAGCAATGCCCCGAAAGCGTGTCGGTGGTCGTAAAAAATAAACAATGGCCAGAGCGGTAGCCTGCTGCCATTCTTTCCCAGCCCTGATCAGAGGCCTCCTGCCTCCTCCTTCAGTCTTAGGCCTTGCACCGTCAGCAACTTTTCTCCCCTCGTAGCATGTCGCATTCCATGTCTGAAATTTCAGGCTTTTTGTTGATGGCTCTACTTACGACCACGCCGGATTTTGCTCAGGCACAAACTGTCTCTCCCAGCCAAGATCGCTCGGTCATCTGTCGAGACGGATCTCCCGCTGCCGAACTGATCAACCGCTGGTTTGCTGAAGGCAAAGCCGCAGGGAACGAGGGCATTTATTACGACAACCGCGACGGTGCCCACTCCGACATCCCAATCCAGAATTATGTCGGCCTTGAACGGACGTCATACTCGGAAGCAGAACAAAGAGCACAGCTCAACGCAGGCCTTCCCGGCCACATCATGCCGGGCATTACGATCGGAAACTGCTCCATGGCCTCAGGGGCAAGACAAGCCGGGTCGCTGCCTCGCATCTATTATACCTTTCCAAAAGGACTGCGTTTCCTCTCCGGCCAGTACCTTTCCAACAACCTCTATGTCTTCCCAGAGCATCAGGACCACGACCCTGGCCTCAACGGTTCAACGGGATTTGGTGACCTTTATCCCACGAACACCCCATATCTTGTGATCTCTCAAGGGGCCTCTCATTCTGATCGGCCCTTCGTTCATGCCTTGCTGAAGACCCTTGCAGCGTTTCGTCCCGAGGTGCGCAAGCGCCTTGCAGAGCGAGGCATGATCGCCCCCACTCTTCAGCAGATTCTGAGATCCCACTACGGTCCCCAAGGAAATTCCTTCGACTACCTTTCCGGGCTGTCTCATCCCACGGTTTTCGATGGCAAGCTACTGGATGAAACGGCGATGGCTCGGGCCGCACAGGCGATGAGGATCGACACTCTCCCTCCCCTGATTCATCTGGAGCTTGTTCGAGAGGATATGGCTTTTCACGGGGTGGATTATTTCGAACCAGAACCTCTGCGATCTGAAACCCTCAACAACAGCAATGCGGTCATTGCCAGGATTTATCGCACACACCGTAACCCACGCTCAATCACTGTCTCCGCTCGCCAGAGCATCGATATCAATAACCGAGCGCTCACTTATCGATGGATTCTTCTACGCGGAGATCCCCAGCATGTCAAAATCACTCCGGCCATTGACGGAGGTCAGGCACAGATATCTATCTCTTACCCCCCGCGACGACCGGTTCACGCAGACTCTCCGATCACTTCAAACCGGGTTGATATCGGTGTCTTTGCCTCCAACGGCCATCACTACTCCGCGCCAGGCTTGATCACGTTTTTTACTCTTGCCAATGAAAACCGCTGCTACGCACCCGACGGCCGCCTTCTCGAGATCGATTACGCGTCGCGGTCCCACGCATACACTCTTGCACCGGTTTCTTCGGATCGGTGGATCCAGGTCCTTGGAAAATTCCGCCCACAGTCGAGCGTTAAATTGAGCAGCCTCCTCAGCGAGAAAATCACGCCTCAAGAACTCGCATTCCTCAGGTCCCTGGCCGATAAATCAGCACAAGATTCTATTGCTATGATGCGCTTGAAAGCTGAGATCAAAGCACAAGAAAAATCTCATTCTCCACCCCATAAAATCGCAGAATCTGAAACCCGCAGCCTTCAGATTCGAGCTGACACACTTTCTCGAAGCTTAGCCAAAAATCTCGACCACCCTGATCGACACGGAAACACAGCGCGTTCCATTCTCAGACAAGCAATCGAGTCACTTCTTGAAGACGCCGAGTTTTTTCTCCGTCACCAGAGAGCGTTACTCCTGCTTGGAGATCAAAACGGAATCGATAAACAACGCACGAAACACGAACTCCTCCTACTCGTCAGCCTTGGTGTCCTCGAGCAGGACGAGGATGGAACAAGCTACCGCCTCGCTCACCCTGATGGCATCATCTCGGAACGCGACCGTCTTCTCCTCCGACGCCTTACCCTCATCGTCGCCAGCGATTTTCTTTTCCCGGGAGTCATCCGACATCCTGAAAAGTCGGACTTTGTCGATTCGCGGCTCACCTCGACCAAGCTCTGGCGTGATGTCTACCTCCATGATGATGCGGGGGCCGTAACCGGATGGCACCGGATCGAGGGCGGCAGGCTCACCAGATTCGATGCCGAGGGGCGACTGATCAGCCGATCAGCTGATCAGCCACCCCGCGTAGTGGACTATCGCATCGATCCCGACCTTAAGATATTAGTCGCTTTTCCTGTCAGCAAGTAACACGCCTTCGGTTTTTCCCATCAAAGATGAATCAACACGGCCAAAAATGCGCCCGACACACGCTCAATTGCTCCAGAACTGCTCCCTGCTATTCAAATTGAGGTAATAGTGCTTGTAAATAGCCCGAATGACCGCATTTTCTTTACCCGGCAACCTGAGACACCAGCAGCCAGATCAAACCGGATTTTAACAATCGTGAGCGCACCCAGAGGACGTAGAAGAGGAGGCGGAGGCCGTGGCCGAAGGCCTGGTGGAGGACGGGGTCGTCAAAACCGAAGCGGTGAAACCCGCAACGCGGAAGGAACCGACTCGAAAGAGGCCAAGTCCATCGAGCTTGAAGGGACCATTCAGGAAGTGCTTGCGGGTACCATGTTTCGTGTCGAGCTCGACAAGAGTCCGGGTCACGTTGTTCTCGCGCACATCTCCGGCAAGATGCGCAAGCGTTTCATCCGCCTTGTCGTGGGAGACCGGGTCAAGATGGAGATGTCGCCTTACGACACAGAAAAAGCGCGCATCGTTTTCAGGCTACGCTAACCCGCTCGCTCGTTAAACTGCCAGGCTCTTTTACCGCGTCCTCGTCCTGTCCCACTTCGGAATTCCTCACCTTCTAACCGTTCTGAAGGTAGACGACAGAAAGCGGGGGAAGTGTCACCGCCGAAGAAAATGGCTGGCCCTGCCATTGCTCTTCAACAGCATGGACCCCACCCCCGTTCCCCAGCCCTGATCCTCCATAGCACTGGGCATCGGAATTAAGTGCTTCCCTCCAGTAGCCTCCACATGGCAGGCCAATGCGATAACCTGTTCGCGGGACTGGCGTCGCGTTAATCGCCACCGCAGTGCATGAGCCGTCATCCCCGAAACGAAGGAAGGAGAAAGCGCTTTCGTCAGCAGCCGAATGCTCAAGCCAGCAAAATCCGGAAGGTTCGTGATCCCTCGAGTGCAGCGAGGAACAGTCACGGTGGAGCCGATTGACATCACTGACCAAGACTCTCAATCCGTTGTGATCCGCATTCTGCAAGAGATGCCAATCGAGGCTTCGTTCATGATTCCACTCATTCCACATTCCGATCTCGCTTCCCATGAAGAGAAGCTTCTTGCCGGGATGCGCATACATCCATGAAAGAAACATGCGGAGATTTGCAAACTTCTGCCAACGGTCACCTGGCATCTTATCGAGAAGCGCACCTTTTCCATGCACCACTTCATCATGACTCAGTACGAGAACGAAATTCTCGTCGTAGGCATAGATCATGGAGAAAGTAGCTTCTCCGTGGTGGTGACGTCGATGGATCGGATCCTTCTCAATGTACGAGAGGGAGTCGTTCATCCAGCCCATGTTCCACTTGAACCCAAAACCCAGCCCACCTGAATCCGTGGGCTTGGAAACCCCCGGCCAGGCCGTCGACTCCTCAGCCATCGTAAGCACCCCGGGGTGACGGGCGTAGCACTCGTGGTTGAGCACCTTCATGAACTCAATGGCATCAAGGTTCTCCCGACCACCAGATGCATTCGGAATCCACTCCCCGGATTCCCGTGAATAGTCGAGATATAGCATCGACGCCACCGCATCGACTCGCAAACCATCGATATGGTAGTGCTCGAGCCAGAACAAAGCATTGCAGATCAGGAAATTTCGAACCTCATTTCTTCCGAAGTTGTATATCAATGTGCCCCAGTCTCTGTGCTCTCCCTGACGTGGGTCTGCATGTTCGTAAAGGGCTGTTCCGTCGAAACGAGCGAGGCCGTGAGAATCTTTAGGAAAATGCGCAGGCACCCAATCTACAATCACCCCGATCCCCTCTTGGTGACATCGGTCGATGAAGTAGCGAAAATCATCCGGATTTCCAAAACGACTCGTCGGGGCAAAGTATCCACCGACTTGATAACCCCAACTTCCATCAAAAGGGAATTCCGAAACGGGCATCAATTCGATGTGAGTAAAGCCTAAATCGCTTACGTAAGCCGGAAGTTCCTCGGCAAGTTCTCGGTAAGTGAGAAAGCGATTACCTTCACTTGGCACCCGTTTCCATGACCCCAGATGCACTTCATAAATGCTCATTGGGCTCTTGTAGGGATTCGATTGTCCCCTCGCCTTCATCCAAGCCTTATCGCTCCAACAGTAGCTTTCCAGATCAAAGGTGATCGACGCTGTCTGTTCCTGATTCTGCGAAAATCGAGCAAACGGGTCGCTCTTCAGAAGGAATTCTCCACCTGCTCCGAGCAGTTCAAACTTGTAATGGGCTCCGTATCCTACACCCGGCACAAACAGTTCCCAGATCCCCGCTTCCACGCGCTTTTTCATGGGATGGATACGACCGTCCCATCCGTTGAAATCGCCCACCACACTCACCCGTTGCGCATTGGGAGCCCAAACGGCGAAAAGAAATCCTTCTACGCCATCAAGCTCCCGATGGTTCGCTCCCAGGGTTTCATGAAGCTCCCAGTTTCTTCCTTCTCCGAAATAATGAAGCTCGTCGTCTGAGATCAAGTTTCCGTAAGCATACGGGTCACCAGATTCCCACTCTGCTGCCTCGGGGGCACTGGGAGAAATCCGCAGTGCATACCCGTCTTCGGGCTTCCATTCACTCGCGGCTGGAATCTCCGCAACGAAAAAACCTGCCTCGTGAATTCGTGTCGCCTGAAGCCCGTCGCCCTTACCAATCCCGCATACAACAACTCCTTTGGCGTCGGGCCGGAATATCCGTATCAACCACTGCCCCTGCACCTTTTGAGGACCAAGAAACGCAAACGGATTTCCGTGTCTCGCATCGACTATCGACTGCACCTCGTCACGATGGGTGTGCGCATACCAGGCGGGTGCCAGGTCACCTGAAGGTGATGTGAGTGGTGCCGATTTCTTCATGACTTGCCGCTGACTTTGCTTTTTTCGCACATTTCCCTGAGCTCAGAAAAATTCTTCGCTCAAGAAACTTAATTTCTTGGGGGCTCTCGTTCGTATTCAGGGAACCACTTCACGCGAACCGGTATAGACCCACTTCTTCACCTTACCATGCCTCATCAGAGCCTGAGCTTCGACAGGAAATTCACCAAAGATTGTCAGCGTCGAATATGTAACGGTCGCTGTCCAGTAAGGGACTCCGTCAATTTCCTCAGCTTCGATGAGCCCCCACTCTTTTACCATGTCAGCACTTACCTCAGTGACTTCTCCACGCCGCATGCTCTCTTCCATCACTGGCACGCTTCCATCGGCCGCCTGCTCTGGACGATCTCCTGCACCCTCCGGTTCAATCTCATCCCCTGAATCTGCAGTCTGCCGCGCCTCGTCTCTCCGGTCCAGAGCATGTTCATGCTGGGCCCTGGCGACTCTTACCCTCTGATCTTTCCAGTCCTCGTAAACTTTTCTCATCACCTCTTTGAAATTGGTGTCGTCAATCGCCACCTTCGCACGAGCTGGTGCTGCCACACTGGGGGCGAGGGTAAGAATCCCTTCCGCTTCTGACATGGCAAATGCCTGGCTCCCTGCCAGCAGCTTCGATTTTCCGACTTCCATGACAAATTCGACGTCTCGATGGATGACAACCTGCTTGGGAAAAGCACTTTTTGGAATGCTTGCCCAGTAGCCTACCGCCTCTTCCAGCGTCGGAAATACCGGGGCAATAAATGCATCTGGATCGGGCTCGGGCTCAGGCTCAGGCTCAGGCTCAGGCTCAGGCTCGGGCTCGGGCTCAGGCTCGGGCTCAGGCTCGGGCTCAGGCTCAGGCTCAGGCTCAGGCTCGGGCTCGGGCTCAGGCTCGGGCTCGGGTTCGATCACTTTCGTGATGACTTTTTCTTTCATGCCCACCGACTCGGCAACCCATGGATACAGAAATTGAAAAGACAAAAATCCAACAAACGCTAAAAGAAGGATCGATAGCACCGGCCTCATGCTCCTCTCCTATTCCGTGCCTCTCATGCTTTCAAGCGCATAAAACGAAAGGTCTCAAGGAGAGCCTCGCCATGGAAAGGCCACTCCATAAATTTTGCTCCGCCCGGCGCCCCTGGGTTTCTGGTTATACACTTCAAAATGAGCTCAGTAGGAACTGGAGACCGAGGGCTATGCCTCTTTCTCTGTTTGCCGCGCTGCGTTTTTAACAATGGCAAGGTCGGAAAAATTACTCCGCCCGCCACTTGGAATGGAATGGAATGGATTGCAGGCAAGCATCGCTGCGTGGCTTTGTTGCTCGTGGTCGTGGATGTTCATCCACTTCCTCATCCACTTCCGCCTCGCGCCGTGCCACACAGAATCCGGACAACAATGACGGGCACCGCCATGAATCAGACTCTCCAAAGATTCTTCAGATCTTTGATCCAGAGACAGACGCACCCAAGGATTCACCAGCACCCTCAATCTTCTTTCGCAGAGTGCTGGTCCAACGGCGCGACAAGCAGAACAGCAACAGCAAAAAAAGCAGCGGCAAAAAAAGCAAAGCCTTCGCAAACCAAACAAAAGAAAGTGCGGTAGCCAGACATAAAACCAAGGCGAAACGCGTTGCTCGGACTTTCAGCCTGATTCGAGTCAGGGCTGCCCCATTGTCATGGTATTCGGTCACTGTCAGCAAATCGCATTGGAGCCACGGACCTTTCGCGATTCTGAGATCATACGGGTGCCACCCATCGTCTCTGACCACATGATATCCCTCTTCCAGAAACGCGCTCTCTACTAACGAGAGCAATGCTTCACGCCCCAATCCGTCCTCATGCCAGAGGCGGGTAAGGTCTTTTCCTGGAGTTGCCATATCGATCATCTACTGTTTCAAACAAGCGTTCTCTCTCCTCTTAATCTTGCAGAAACATCCTGAGGAGCCGCGTGCTGCCACGCAACAGAGGCTGGAGAAAATAAAGCGCACTTAAGCCCAACCGCACCTTCCATCCGTTCCATGGCGCACTTATCTGCGCCCTCAAAGCGCCAAAAACAACAGTCCCCAGGTTGATCAGAAACATGCCGGCAGCAAACAGCCAGTTAGGCGACCAGAAACATCCAGCTATCGCCCCAATCACAGCAGCAGCCATCCAAAGAGGCGAAGCAATCAAGCTCAAAAAATTGCTTTCTGCCCTTCCATAGACCGCTTGAAACCCGGCCAGCCCGAAAGTGCCACGGTAGATCATGCCTTGCGAGATGGCCTGACCGAAGCCGCGCCCCAGGGGACCATAAATCGATCCCCGCCATCGGATTCCCCCCCAGGCTCCAAATCTGAGAGGATGTTTTCGGAAAAGCATGGCCTCCGCATGGCCGTAACCTCGCTGCTGCTTCAGATAGGCCCGAAAAGTCCGTCTCGGCGCATGCCACACCATCGCACCAGGGCAGAATCCGATGCTACATCCAGCATCGATCACCCTCCAACAGAAGTCGACATCGTCACCCGCTCGTCTGAAACAAGGATCAAACCCTCCGACAGCAAAGAAAGCGTCCTTCCGAACAGACAGATTGACTCCCGGAATATGTTCCGCGCAGGTCTCATTCAGCATCACATGATGAGGACGCCCTGGCGCGGCTGCTACACAGGCCTCCTTCCAACTGGTCGCAGCAGGAAAAATATTCGGCCCACCAATCGCCACATGACCAGCGTCATTGCCATATGCCACGGCCAGAAAGCGAAGCCAGCGTGAGTCCGCACAGGCGTCATCGTCAATGAATGCAAGAATTTCACCCTTTGCCAATTCCGCACCACGGTTTCTTGCCACACTCAAGCCTGCATGTTCCTGAGTGACAAAAGCCATGCGATGACTGTTCCGCGCAGCAAAACGCTCGAGCTCCCCCCGTGTCCCGTCGGTGGATCCGTCGTCAATCACGAGCACCTCGTAATCAGGGTAATCAATAGCAACAAGACTCTCGAGACACGGGACGACACGTCTTGCACCATTGTGGGTGCAACAAATAACGCTAAAACTTGGCAACTGTGCGTGCTCCGCCTCTCCCGGCGCGAGAGCAAAGGCTTTGCGCACCGCTTCGGCTGCGGGCTTCGGGTTACGCCCACCATCCACAAGCCCGAACGCCCATCCCTCAACATCACGACCTCCCCGGTACCATGCGTCGCTGAAAGAGAACATGACGCTCCCTGCACAACCTCCCTCCCTCATCGCGCGGATTCCCCATGCCAGCACCTCTGCCTGGCGGGCTTCTCCATTGGCAAGACTATCGAGACCGAACTCTCCGATTACCAAAGGCCTATCACCCGCGATCAATTGAAGCCTACGAAGATACTTTTGAAACACCGACTCCTCTTCAAGGAAGACATTGAAGGTAAGGAAGTCGACATTCCCGATCTCCAGGTATTCCGTCGAGGGGTATGAGGCATACGAGAACATCATTTCCGGGGCTGTCTCCCGGCCGAGCTCTACCAGCTCTTCCAAGTAACGCCGAACCCGTCTGTCACCCATCCATCGGATCAGGGGACTGCTGATCTCATTTCCGACCACCAGACCAAGGAGAGCTGGATGCTCTCCCAGCTCGCCTGCTGCCCGAGCCACCGCCTCGCGCCCGCTTTCTTTCGATTCCGAATTGGCCAGAAAATCAACGTGATCACTCCACGGCACCGTCGCCAGCACAGCGATTCCATGATCCGCAGCCAGATTCAGGACTTTCTCGTCGGGCAATTCGTAAGTCCGGATCGTGTTGAGCCCGATGCCTGTAATCAGCTCGAAATCCTGCTCCAGCTGCCGAAGACCGACCAACCCGGAGTTGATCGCTGCTGGACCAAAAGGGCCGTAAGTCACTCCTTTGACTTCAAAAAACTCTCCATCACGGAGAAAAAATTTTCCCGCTGTCGTATAACTGGCCATTCAGAATCACTCGGTTAATACAGTAATAGGATGCGGACCTCGGAACTACGGTCCTCAGTCTGACGCATAGCACTCCGAATTACTTCAAATTGCCAACCAAAAATTCTCCTCTCGACGCCTCTTCCGGAACCGGGAGAACGTTCAAAACGCACCGACTCACCGAGGCTGTCCCGATCCCGTGACACAAAACCTCAGGAAGATTCTGCACAGCGCAGCGGGTGAGGCCCCCCGCGTCGCAGCCGACGGCATAGGACTTCCTAGCACAACCAGGCTCTTGGATCACACTTCTCTTGCGGCTCCGCCGAGCGGGCAAACGCGAAAGAACAAGCAGAAAATCAAGGCATCCAAACGTCGCTGGCGAAGGGAATCGCCGGGAGCCCCGCTTTATTATAGAGGTTCACTTTGCCCGGATTGCTCGCATAGGCGTAGCGCACCGCTACCGGCTGGGCAACTTCTGCAGCACTGACCTCAACGGATTCCCCGACAATCTGCGCCTTCGCCCAGTGCCATTTTTTATCCGCACCCGAGATGGCGAAGCCGCGCAATTCCGCATCCGGAGTCTCGACAGGAACCGCCAAACCTTGCTTCGATGCTTTCATCAAGCCACCGCCGAGGTGATTAAAAGAAATGACCGCCTTGTTGCCTGCGATCGCCAGACCTTTGAGGGTAGGCCCGCTGACCACGGTGTCTTTTTGGCCGTAGACGTCACGCAAAGCCCAGCGGGCCAGGCGCTGCCCGACGTCCTGCTTGTTTTTCGGATGAATGTCGGTCGGGTTGCCGATATCGATGGCTGAAGCCACGCCGGTATGGGGAAGCTCACAGACCCGGTCCTGAGCGATGCGGATGGCAGTGAACGTATCGCCACCTGCCGGATTTGGGTTAGGTTGCAGAAACTGGGCCAGTTTGACGACGTAAAAGTAGAAAGGAAAATCATCTGGCTGGTTCCAGACACTGCGCCACCCTTCGACCAGAGCCTTTAGCTTTGGCAGGTAATTGAGACCATCCCCCGCGTTCGATTCACCTTGGTACCAGATCGCACCGCGCACGCCATACCCCACGATCGGAGCAAGCATCGCATTGTAAATGGCACCCCCTTCGCCAGCGCTCCGCGGCCCCGGAGCTACCGGCATGGGAGGAAAAGGAATTCCCTGATCGAGGTGTTCCTTACAGGTAGCATTCCACGCTTCCATATCCTGGAAGTAACGGCTCCATAACCCCTTGCCCGGCTCGGTCGTCGGGAGTTGCGCATCAATCGCCTGCGAGTAGGCAGCGAGTTCAGGCTGAGTGCGGAAGCCCTCCGCCGGGGTCCATGGCTCGATCCTCGTCCCCCCCCAGTTAGTACCAATCAGCCCGATCGGAACCTTGCTCTGCTGGTGGATTGCACGACCGAAGGAATACCCGACTGCACTGAAATCCGGGAGGGATTGCGGTGAGCATTTGTGCCAGCGCACATGGTGCTTCAGTTTCGCCTGCCGACTGGCAGCAATCTCATGACCAGCAACATTGAAGAGCCTGATCATCGGGTGATTCCCCTGCGCGATCTCCTGAGCCGGGTTATGCGATGCCTTGACCGACCACTCCATGTTCGACTGTCCCGAGCAGATCCAGACATCTCCGATCAGGATGTCGTTGAAAGTCACGCTTTCGCCCGCTTTGCCAGTGATGACCATGGCCCGGGCACTGCTGCTGGCAGCCAGAGGATCGAGCTTCACTTCCCAGCGTCCTGAGGAACTCGCTGCTGCCGTTTTTTTCCTGCCCCGAAAAAACAACAGTAACTTCCGTACCCGGATCAGCCCATCCCCAGACAGGCACTGGCAGGTCCCGCTGCAGGACCATGCTGTCACTGAAAATGTGAGCAGGTTCCAGTTTCGCCTGAGCGAGAGTGGTCAGAACGAAAACCAGGACAAGGGCAAGGGTGTGAATCATAAGCAACGAGGAATCAATGGGTGGATGGGTGGATGAATAGGTGGATGGGTGGACAATGCGTAGTCCGCCTCAATCCTCTCAGTCTTTGTCTTTAATCAGGGATTCAAGGTAATCAAGGAGGCTCGCGAACTCATGGACGGAAAACTGCTGCATAAGACCAGGAGGCATCAGCGAGGTAGGAAGCGTGTCGCGCTTGGCGATGGCGCTTTTCTGGAAGGTGTGTCTGGCACTGGAAATGTCGCGCATGGTAACCGAGTCGCCAGCCTCGTCGGTGACAAAGCCCATCTGAGCGGTGCCGTCCTTCAGAGTGAAAAGGTTCGTCTTGAAGCCCTGCGCGATCGTCTTATTAGGCATAAGGATTGCCTCGGCCAGATCCGGGCGACGGTAAATTTCAGCAATACTCCCGAGGTAGGGCCCCTTTGGCGGGTCGTTCGTGCTCACGGTGTGACAGGCGACACAGGTGGCCCGTGCATAGATCGCTTCTCCCAAAGCAACATCTCCACCCTGATGCGCCACCGCCTGAGCGACGGCGGCTTCTGGTTTCAAGGCCGCAATTTTCGGGGTGGTATCGGCGCCGGGCTTCTGGATGCCGAGACGTTTAGCAGCGCCCTCGGCGCGCTGGGCAAGACCGGCATTTGGAGAGGAAAGCATGACGCGGATGCGCTCATTGAGGTATGGGATACGCGTCCAGAAGGCGGCTTCCATCAGGCTGTGTTTGTTGCTGTCGCTTTGCGACCACGCCTCGTCGATAAGCATGCGACTGCCCTCGCGAGCCTCGACCCCGATATTTTTTCCGCCTGCGAGTTGCAGAAGAACCTGAGCTGCCCAGCGTCCCTCGGGTGATCCTGGATTCGCCTTGAAGATGGTCTCGAATTCGTGGTGGTAGTTTTCGAGTTTCGGTGAGTTGAGAAGAAGATTGCGGGTCTCGTCACGAACCTTGCTGGCTTTCGAATCTTTCATGAGAGCGCCGAGCGAACTGAGGATGGCATCAAAAGCTTCGGGGTGATTCAATGTGAGGAGAAAGCGCACGGCAGTCTGATGCGTCTTGGAAGGATTCTCAGGATTCTTCGCCGCCTCGATCACCAGGGGAATGACTGCCGGAGGCAAATCCTTTTTTGTGGCCAGTTGCTCGAGGAGCGAGGGAAGCAGACTGGAGTCGTTCCGGGCGAGAGTGATCATTTGCTCGAGGCCCTGGTCATTCTGGATGCGGTTCTTTCCGATCATCGAGACGAGCAGCGAGCTCTCTTTCTTCGAGGTTTCCGGGTTCTTGAGAAGGCCGTTGAGGGCAGCAAGAATGCGGGAGGACTGCCCCCAGGTTTCGGGCTGGTAGTACGGGCCGCGGGTATCGGGGCGGGTTCGCCACGAGTCCCCTTTCCACACGCCTTCCCGGTGGTAGAGGCGGGTGAGAATGGCGAGGAGGGTATGCCGCTTTGCTGGTTCGGTCTGCCCGCTCAATTTGGCGAGCAGAGCATCGATGAGTTCTTCATCGTGGATACGCATAAGAGCTCGTGCGGCGGCGGCGCGGGTCGGGGCATCGCCAGCATCGAGACTGGCGAGAGCTGCTGGCCAGGCTTTCAGCATGGCGAGGGCGCGGAAGGTGGTGTGTTGGATAAGCGGGTCAGGATCGGAGAGGTGCCTGGCAAGGTCGGGGGCGAGCTCACTCTTCCCTTGTCGGACGGTGGCGATGATCGCTTCGAGCAGGTTGCGGGGGGAACTGGACTGCAGACGCTCCTTGAGAAAGCCCGCCGGGGTCGGTCCAGGTTGGCCGGCAGTGCGCAGGTCGATTCCCATGTCGCCGGTAGCGCGGGTGATGAATGGCGCCAGTGGGTCATCCTCCGGGACAGCAGCGATGAGAAGCTCGAGGGTTGCACTGCTCTGTGCGCTGTGAGTGCCCCTCTGAGCCATAGCGTAAAGGGCGGCAATGCGGTTTTCGAGCGCAAGGCCGCTGTCTTTGACCACCGCGAGCAAAGCCTGGGTGGTGTCGGCGCTGGCTGGGCCGCGCAGCAGGGTGCGTTGAGCGGCAAGACGACGAACGTTGCTGCTGGAGTTTCTGAGGAGAAGGACCAGATCATCGTCGCTTAGATTCTCGAAGTCAGGGAGTGGTTCCGGCGCAAAATCCGAGGGAACCATCCGGGCGATGTAGCCTTGGTCGGGACTTTTCCACGAGAAATTGGCCGGGCCTTTCCACGAGGCTTGGTAGATGGCGCTGCAACCGTCGACATCGGCATCGGTAGGGCGTGTCATCTTAAAAAAGATCTCGGGCTTGGAAGTCTCCTTAAAAGTGGCTCCGGCAACTTCCAGTTCGTGGCGATACGAACCTTGGCGTCCCCAGTCACAGGTGTAGGGACGGTTGTTCCACGCCTCGGGGATGCCGGGCTCACCGAGGTAAAAGGCGCCGACTCCGGAACCGCCTCCGTAGTCGCCGAGGGGCGCGATAATTTCGTCCGAAAAGTTCATGTAGAGGCGCGGATACCCGTGGTCATCCAAGCCACTGAGGTGATGAAAGCGGACGTCCCATCCACCACCGTCGTTGGTGTTGTCACGGGCGAAAAGGTCGAGCGTCGGAGTGACAGCGATCCCGTAAATATTCCGGGTACCATCAGAGAAGGTTTCCATGCCCGAGCCATCCGGGCGGAAGCGCACTACGCCGCCACCGCGCATCTGAAGCGTGCGCCCGTCTTTGCCGGTAGCCTTCATGAATCCGAAGTCGCCCACCGCAATGTAAATCCACCCGTCGACGCCCATCTCAAGTCCATTGGTAGTGTGATCGGCGGGACGATCCTGGAAGCCGAAAGCGATGTCTGAAATAAGACGTTCCGATGACTCCGCAACGCCATCGCCATCCTGATCGTGAAAGACGGTGATATGCGGAGGGTGAAGAAGGTAGAGGCGGTCGTGATCCCAGAGGAGGCCACGCGGCGAGTCGATGTCGCGGACGAACTCAGACACCTGATCCGCACGCCCATCCTGATCGGTATCGCGGAGCCGGAGGACACGGCCGCGGCCTTGCTGGCGCCCGACCGAAGCATTGCCATCAGAGGAGACGTAGAGGTCCCCATTGGGGGCTGCCGCGACATAGGTCGGGTAGTTGGCCATCTGCCACGGGGCAAAAAGACTGGCAGTAAAACCATCAGGAACGCTGACATCCTTGAGAAGCGCGGCCTCTTCTGCCGGGGCAAGACGGTGGGCGCGGGGTGGGACATTCCCCGCCTCCTTATAGCGTGAGGCGCCCTCAGTCAGGGCTTTCTTGGCAGCGGCGTCTGGCCCGTCGGCTTCGGCATGGAGCTTGAGCTGCTTCCCGTCACTCCCGTAGAGACGAAGCTCCCAGAGACTCGGCCACATATTACTCTGCTGATCGAGGATTGTGAGCTTGAGAAAACGGACGTTTTCCGCAGTCATGGCGTCCTTACGCGTAGCTCCCTGCACATTCTGTGAGGCGTCGAAAGCGAGCTTCCAGTTTTTACCGTCAGCGGAAGTTTCGATGGTATACCGCATCCACTGGCCTAGAATTTCCCAATCGATCTCCGCTCCGGTGAGGGAGACGGGTTTTTTGAATTCTACCTGAAACCAGGCGGGTCTTTTGCCGCTCTCAGCGCACCATCGGGTTTTGGCATCGCCGTCGATCGCGTTGCGGAGGAAATTTTTGCTCCCGACCTGCGTGCTGATGGCGGAGAGCTTGACGACGGTAGCGTCGGCAGGCGGGGCGGCAGGGGCGGCCTTGGCAGCGGGACGGGCAGGCTGACCGGCTGCAATCTCGCGCACGAGGTTCGATCCGGTGTAAGGATTGTGGTAGAATGGGTCATCGAGTTTCCCGCATGCCCAGAGAGCTCCACGGACGACCAGGTCGAGGTACTGTTTGCTCTCCACAACTTCATTGAAGTGGCCGAGTGAGGTGGAAAACGATCGGGCGCCCTGCTTTTCGTTCGTCCACGCAACGATGGCCGCATCGGTGACCTCCTTACCCGCTTTATTTTTGTATGTCTGGTGCCCCATGGCGAGAGGGTGGGCGTCGAAGACATCGACGTTGTTGTAGAGTTCGTCTTTGGCGATCTGCCAGTCTTCGAGCGGGCTGGTGATCGGGTGGTCACGATCGACAATCTCGACATTGACTCCGACGTGCGGGCCATGGCGGTCGGACTTGATGCCGAGGTGGCGGGTCCATGCCTCGGTGCGGAACGAATGCATGGCGCAGTGGAGGTGAACGGCGGGAACAGTCTTGTGAGCATTAAGAATATTGCCGAGAATTTCAGGGTCTTTCTGGAGGGCGGCGCACTCGTCGTGGATGATCAGGTCGTATTCTTGCGCCCAATCCGGGTCATCGAAGAGATCAAAGGGCGGTGTGTGCGAAGTGTCGCGTGTCCAGACGACATCGACCCTGATCTGTGCACGGGCCTGAATGCCCTCATAGAGAATGCGGTGCTGCTTCTCATAATCGTGGCAACAACCGCCTGCGATAAGTAGCGCCTTCAGCGGCATGGGAGCATTCACTTCTGTCGATTCTGCATTCGCTGACCCGAGCGACTCCTCGGGGGCGCTCTCCCCCCGGCTTAAACACAAGGCGAGGCAAAGACACAGACACGAAAGAGCTGGGACCAGGCCACTGACGGAAACATGCATGCGTAGAGTTTTCTGCTTCATCGTATATTCATAACAGGAAATGTCTCAGGTTCTTTCAAAAAAGAACCGTCCAAGCATCGTTCGGAGGCGGCACGGGGGACGCCCTTCCTGCCAGCCGCAGCAGGAAAAAACACCCCCAATGGATGCCCCCGATGCCGCAGGAAAAGGGGGGTAATTTCTCCTAATTCGACGGGATCAACCGCACTTTTTTCACCTGGACCGGGCTCCAGGTCGGGTGGCTGACTGGCCGGAGAGTGAGGCGAGTGCTCTCGGCATTCGCGAAGGTCACTTCCCCAATCTCATAGGTCTGGAAGTTCTCAGGGTCACCGGTGACCGGAATGTGCGCGTAACGTAATTTTTTTGCCCCACAGAGAACCGTAAGAATGGCATCCGGGCGGGCGGCTGAAGTCGTCAATTCGATGGTGTAGGTGCCCGGACTGTCGATTTCGAGTGACCAACTGACGAGGTCTTCCGGGTCGCTCCAGTTTCTGAGAACCGGAGATTCCCCACCCGCCATGACAGCACCTGTTCGGTCTGCGTTCTCTGGAAGGAAGCTGAGGGTTCCCGGAACGTCTTCGATACGGCCTGCCGCCAGAGCAGGCTGATAAAGAACGCCGGTGACCTCGCTGTCGAGAGTCAGCTTGATAATACTGACCGATGGGTCGCGAGCATGTTCGGGGATGGTTACCGAGACGGTGCCCGCTACGTCGTCCTGGACGAATGGAACAGCCTCTCCCTTGAGAGTGGCTGCCGCGACTACGGTCTGTGGGAGTCGCTTGAGTACGATCGGGTCAGCTTCTGGATCGAAGACATGCAGGAAGACCTGCGAACCACGGTGGCTCGAGCCTCCCCAGGATCCATTGATCCATGGGCCGCCGCGGGTGGCGTGAATGGCCTCGCCATGCTCCGCCATCCACCCGGCTATTCCTTCGAGGATGGCTTTCTCTTCCGGACGGATGGAACCGTCAGGCAGCGGAGCGAGATTGAGCAGCATGTTCCCATCACCCGTGACACAGGAAGATAACAGACGCAGAGTTTCCTCGAGCGAACGGGTGACCGCATCGGGTCGGTAAGACCAACCACCGTGGTCAGGGTGCGGGGAGAGAATCATACACGACTCCCAGGCCCGACCAAACTGGAAGGCACCCATACGGTTCTCCGGGGTGTCGTAGTCACCGCTGTGAAGCGGGAGGAATTCTGCGGGAACATCGGGAAGCCCTTTGGCAGCCCGGTTATTCACGAGGAGTTCAGGGTTGTGAGCATACATCTTCCGAAACAGCCTGGGAATGGTGTAGTCCTGCCACTTTCCGAAACAATGGTCGAACCAGAGCATGTCTACCGGGCCGTAATCGCGGAGCAATTCTTCCACCTGGTTTTCGTAGTAGGTGTTGTAGCTCGCGTTATCTCCCTGGAGGTAGTCGGGGTGGGTCCAATCCCGGGTGCTGTAATACCATCCGAGCCTGAGTTCGTGTTTCTGTGCGGCCTCCTGGACCATGCGCACCGGATCTTTCCCATACGGGGTGTCAGCAATGCTAAAGTGGGCTGGATAATCAGCGCCTGCCGGGAACCGTTGCTCCGCAGTTGGCCAGAGACTGAAGCCGTCGTGGTGCTTGGCAACGAAGACGACGTATCGCATCCCCGCTGCCCGGGCGAGGCCGAGCAGCGCGTCCGGGTCGAAGCTCACCGGATTGAATTCCCGATAAAGGTTCATGTAACTCTCCCGCGGCACTTTTTTGTGCTTCTCGCCGCCCTCGATCCTGCCGTCCATCCCCCAGCTGATTTCCTCGCCGCTGATCGTGGCCGGACCCCAGTGAATGAAGAGCCCGAATCTGGCTTCGCGGAACCAGGCGAGCCTTTCCTCGCGCTGCTCTGGGGTCTCGGTGAGCTGGGGTATGGGCACCTCCGCTGCCTCCGCTGCCTCCGCTGCACCAGCGAACTGCTGCGCGGAGACCAGAGCCAGCAACACCCCAGCGGAAAGCCTGCCAGTTCTCATGCACTCCCGGAACAACAACTCGCTGCTGATCAGTGGTGACGGTGGTGGTGGTAGTGGTGGTGGCAGCGCAGCGCGACTGCTGCAGCTGGTGCCTGGTCGCGTACAGCCACCCTGCTAATCACTTCCGACACGCAATGTTACGGACTGGTCGTCGCCCCAGGTTCTCCCTGCGAGACTGACTTTCCAGAGATCCTCACCGAGGTCCTCGACTCCCACGATGGTGCACCCTTCGGAGCCACCAGCTGCCAGCGCCTTAGCACTGTGGAACGTCAAGCTGCCCTCCTGGGCTCCCGCATCGGTGAGGTCGATCTCGATCTTTTCGGAAGAAACCCGCAGGTTATCAATCTCAGTAGCACCCATTGCGAGGTGCAGGTTCGAACCGACCAGGGTCGGGCTGCCGTCATCCGCGATCCGGGGTGAAACGCAACAGTGCGGACGAAAGATGCGCGAGTGGCCGGGTATTGTAGGACCCCTCTGTGTAAGCGATGACCTTGTTGTCCCAGAAGTCGAAAACCGCGCACTTACCCTCGGCCGGGATACCTGCTTCCTCGAAAACGAGGTTGATGTGGCGCTCGCCCTCGGTGGCATTGTAGAGGTTGTAGACGGCGAAGTCGCCGTATGGGCGGTCAGCACAAAAACCAAAGGCGCTGTTATCCGCGGTCTTGCCAAGGGTGAGCAGGCGCGTGGTCTCGGTGTGGGAAGGACGCAGAATCTCGTAGTTGTGCCACTTTCCATGGACATCAGGCGCGTCGACAGGATCACTCACCATCGAAGTGCCTCCCACCATGGCCACGGCATTGTGCCAGGTGCGCCACATACCTTCACCCTGGGGTGTGCCCCCGAGTGAACGGGGCGTGCCGTCTACCTTCGTGCCAGTGGGGCTCACATAGGCGACATCCGGGTCATTCTGCCACCAGACGTTGTCATAAATCTGGAAACGCAGGACTGATTTCAGGCATTTTTCGAAGTGCGCGGGGTGCGAGTCCGGGCCAACCCGGGCGGCGTCGATGAAGCCGATCACCCCACGAGTCGGCTGGCCGAGGCAGGAGAGGATATACATGTCCTCACCGGCAGCATCACGGTAGAGAGTGTAGAGATCGCGGAAAACCTGCAGGCGGGTCTTGGTCGGGTCGACGAAGCGCGAGCCGATGCCGTTGAAGTCGATCTTGATGTAGCCGTAGCCGCGCTCCCGCGCGTCGGAAATAATCTTGTGCAGGAAAATCTTGGTGGCCGGGTGATCCGGGTTGACCCAGTTCGCCCCCGCCGGGTGGAAGGGGTTGGCATTCATGAACGAGGCGATTCCCTTGGCATTGGTCTGGATGGCGTCGGGGTTCTCCTTTGCCCACGGGTGCTCAGGATTGATCATCAGCGGGGCGAACCACACCCCGGGAATGCAACCCGCATCACGGACTTCCTTAGCAACAGCGGCCATGCCCATGGGGAATTTCTCATTGGCACTCCAGTCACCGTCCATCTTCTGATAGCCGTCATCGATCTGGATGATGCCCTTGCCGAAGGTGTGCGGGTTCTCCTTGATGGTCTTGGTCACGTTGAGCACGTGCTCGGCGGTGATCTTGGTGGTGAGGTCATACCAGCTGCACCAGCCGTAGACCGGGCCGCGGTGAAGGCGGGCACCGTGGGTAGCGGCAACCCAGCGGGTCCAGACGTCGGTTGCGGTCCTCGAGGGCTCGAAACAGAAGATCATCTCCTCACTGCGGCGGCTCTCGCCGGGGCGAACCAGCACGCCGTCCATACGCACGAATGCTTTAATCGCCTGCTGGCGCACCTCGACATTGGTGTATGCCTCGGCAGGGCCGACCGGACCGACCAGGAACCCCTTGCCATCACGGTGATAGACCATGGCCGCCTCGTTGAGATTGGTCTCCATCTCGCTGAGCGGCTGGGCCTCCAGATCCTGCATCAGGGGAGTTACCAGCCAGTCCGCCGCGTTCGCCACGGCTAAGCTACCACCAACACCTGGCTTAAGATCGAGAAGGTCGAATTCATGCAGCTTGAGTTCCTCTCCCGAGCGGTTGTGCAGCACTCCCTGCAAGGTAAATGCACGCAGGTTCTTCAGGCGCTTCAACTTGAGACTGTACTGGATCGGTGAGCCTTCCGCTCCATAGGTTGCGGTGCTGACTTCGGCATCCCCAAATGGGGTCGTCCCGGTTGTGCGAACCACCTCCCCGAGCAGCTGGAAGCCTTTCGTGCCGATGCGCTGGCGCTTCCCGTCGACTTCGTAAACGGCCGAGGAGGCTCCCTTGAACTCGGAGATCCCGGGCTATCGACCTCCACAGTGACAGCATCTGCAGAGAAATTAACCCACGGATTTTGTTGGGCCGTTGCGAAAGCAGGCAGGAGACAGGCGAAGCCAGAGGCCGCAATGAGAAGCGATGGAATGTTTTTCATAAAGTGTAAATTGGGCAAAAGTACAAAGAAAACGTCAGGACAAAGCGTCATCTTGCAAGAAAATGACCAGAAATTTTCCCAAGGATGATCCAGCGGCTGAGGTGTGCCGGGACTTCCTGTGGCGGAAGCCTGATCCTCCATGCCGGCACGAGCCCTCGGCACCACCCGGTTTCCTTACCTCAAGGCAATGTAAATGGTGAGAACGATGACGATGAGGGCACCGCCCACCAGCGGAGCAGGTTTCCAGGGCGTGAGGTCGACAGCCTGCGCGTCCTTCTGGACGTATGGCTGCGCATTCCGCATCCCGCAGACAGTTCCAAGGAAGAGCTGCAAGAGCACCAGACCGGCGAAAACGACGCCCATGAAATGGTAGCCTGAACCGAAAGCGGCCTTCACCGTATCCCCTCCCAGGAAGGTTCCCCACCCCATGATGATCAGTCCGATCACCGCGGTGATGATAGCCGACCTGCCATTCGCTGTTTTATTGGCAAAGCCAAACAGAATAATGGCAAGCAGGGGAATGAAATAAACCCCGTTGAGACCTTGGAAAAATCCGAAAATTCCGTCTCTTCCCATAAAGACCAGTGGCGCCGCGATGGCGGAGAAGACGGCGACGACACCACTGCAGATCTGACCGGAGCGGACCACCTCATGGTGGGAGGCATCAGGCTTCAGGCTCGTCTTGTAAACCCCAAGAGAAAAGAGGGTGGCAGAGGAGTTAAGCACCGAGTTATACGTCGATAGGATCGACCCGACGACGACAGCTGCAAAGAATCCTGTCAGCGACGCGGGGAGAACGAAGCGGACGAGCGAGCCGTAGACGAGTGAGGAATCACGCTCACCGTCATCGCCAAGCAAGGTAGCATTGAAAGCCTCATCCGAATTCGCTATGTAAAGAGCGAGAATACCGGGAAGCACGAGAATCAAGGGAGCAAGAATCTTGAAAAAGGCGGCCAGAAGGACACCTTTCTGCCCTTCTGCGAGGTTTTTCGCTCCGAAGGTACGCTGAATGATCTGCTGGTTCGTGCACCAGTAAAAGAAATTAAGGAGCAGAACCCCGGTGAAGAGTGGCCCCCATCCGTGGATGTCCTCGCCCGCGCTGCCGACCGATTTGAAGGCGTCGGGATTGGACTCGCTGACCTTGGCGAAGACTTCACCCAAGGAAAGCTCTCCCCCACCCGCAACTTTAAGAGCGAAGAAGGTAATTAAAGAGCCACCAATAAGGAGACCGATGCCATTGAAAGTGTCTGAAATTGCCACAGCCCGGAGCCCGCCAAAAATGGCGTAGGCTGACCCGACAATCGCCACGAAGGCCACGATGACCCAGATCGTGGCAGTCCGCGAGATGCCAAGCGCACTGGGAAGGTCCAACATCGAAGAGAGCGCCGCAGCGGCACTGTAAAGCACGAACGGGAGGAGGATCAGCATGTAGGCGACAATGAAAACGCCGGTGGTCAGGGCCCGCACACCGGAACCGTAACGCTCCTCGAGGAACTGGGGGACCGTAGCGATTCCGGACTTCAGGTAGCGGGGGAGAAAGAAGAGTGCCATAACCACGAGAGAACAGCCGGCAATTACCTCCCAGGCCATCACCGAAAGGCCTTCCTTGAAGGCCCCTCCATTGAGCCCGACGAGTTGCTCAGTCGAAAGGTTGGTGAGCAGAAGCGAGCCTGCGATCACCAGACCGGAAAGGCTGCGACCCGCCAGAAAGAAGCCTTCCTCTGTATCCCCGATTTTACCCCGGGTGATCCGCCAGGTGGCGACTGCTACAAGGGCGGTGAAAAAAACAAAGGTAAGAAGTGTGGTTGTCATGCGGCTTCGGTGTCGATTGGTTCAAGCATCACCCGCGGAAGCGGGGAAAATCTGCGCACCCGGAGACGGATGCGCAGTGAAAATATCAGGTTTCCGCTCAAAAGTAACGTAAAAATGCTCGCTGAGGAAAGCAGTGAAAGCAGCGACCTGTTTCGCCTCGATAAGATTGACTGTGGATCCGCCGAAACCGCCACCCGTCATGCGGGCTCCCCAGAGGCCGTGACCAAACTCTTCTGCCGCCTCGACAAGGCAGTCGAGCTCAGGACAACTGACTTCAAAATCGTCGCGAAGCGAGACGTGGCCCTCGTGCATGATCCGGCGGGTAGTGGCGCTGTCGTTTGCTGCCATGGCGAGAATAAAATCCTCAACGCGTTCTAGTTCCGTGACAGCGTGCCGCGCCCGACGGGTTAAGAGCTCACCGAGCTGGGACTCTTGCTTCCCGATCTCTTCGAGGCTTGCCTGACAGAGCGAGGCCACCCCGAGAATCTGCTCGGCCTCGGCGCACTGCTCACGCCGGATCCGGTATTCTCCGTCTCCCAGGGCGTGCTGGACACCGGTGTTCGCGATGACGAGAACAATCCCCCGCGGCAGGCCTACTGGCCGCGTCTCGAGGGTTTCGCAATCGATGCGAAGTGCATGCCCTTCCTCAGCGGCACAGACCACCAGCTGGTCCATGATGCCACAGGGAACTCCGGCGTAGTGGTGCTCCGCGAGGCGGCAGAGTGCTGCCCGTTGCGCGGCGCTGCGAGCTTCCCCCGAGAGCCATTCGACAATGAGAGCGGTTGCTGCCTCCAGAGCGGCGCTGCTGCTCAGGCCGGCTCCAGCAGGGAGGTTCGAACTGATCAAGGCATCGAAGCCGGGACAGGTGACTCCGTCTTTCCGGTATTCGCCGAGGACCCCGAGAGGGTAATTGATCCAGCTTTCATCCCCTTCGCGAACACGGTCGTCAGTGACCGGGAATGAAACTGGTGAGGCACCCGAGTGATCACTTTGAATCCGCACATCATCCGTGCCGTTCGGCCGGCAGGCGATGCGGATCTGACGGTCAATCGCAGCAGGGAGGACACAGCCGCCGAGGTAATCGATATGCTCGCCGATCAGGTTAACGCGACCCGGCGCGACGCTGAAAGCGGTCGGGGACGTTCCGAAAGCCTCGACAAAGGACGCGCGCAGGGAGGAAAGAAGCATCTGGTTTTTATAGATTCGTCAGGTCTGAATGTCTCGGATTTTTATAGAAAAAATGAAAATCAATCATCCCGTCACAACAACCCGGCATCGAGACACTCAAACAAAAAACCCCAATGGGGTGCCCGGAGCGCAGCGATGCTGACTTGAATCCTATTCCATTCCAAGTGGTGGGTGGAGCAATGGATCAGACCTTCCTCAGGAGTTAATCACTGCAATTGAGGGCAGACAACCAGCACTGTCCTCAGGGACTCTGCGCCTCTGCCGACGCGGAGCCAGCGAGCACCCCGATGGCCGCGAGGGCCGGGCATAGTTCAGAATTCCAGGGTCACGCGGTCGAGGATTGGTTGCGACTGGTTTGCGGTGGTGTCCTCGGCACGGAGCTCAAAGGCGAATCCTCGACCAGCCGGGAGGCTGCTGACATCGAGCGTGGCGGGGTGGCGCGCGACCTGCTTCGAGAAGCCCTCGATGTAATCGTAGCTTTCCTTGACCTCCTGCCAGTCGGTCCACGTGTCGATGGCGCCGTCGCCGTCAGCATCGACCCCCACACGAGCCTCCACCTTCTCCACCCATGGGCCGGGGCTGGTATAGTCGTGCCTGGTCTGGTTAACGAGATAAAAGCGTCCCTCGGCAAAGGCGATGTCCGGGTCGGGATGACCCTTGCCCATCTCGCCGCAGAGGACAAACGGCTGGTCCAGGCTCGGCGAGGTGAACCAGCCGATGCAGATGCCCCGGTGGGCGGGGTGGTAGTCTCCGAACAGGTAATAGCGACCTCCAATGGAGATGGCCGCCCAGTCGCCAAAGGCGTCCTGCTTAGGCTCGTGCACCTCGTAGACGCCTTTATTGGTGTCCCAGTCCGGGTGCTGCTTCCAGTGCGGGTGCCTGTATTCCTCCATCCTGCCGGTCGGATTGGTGCGATAATCGACCGCCGGCGGCAGGATCTCGAAGTCGCTGATGCCATCGGCGCTGACGGCGTGCCCGGCGAGCGGTGAGTCCCACGAGTGGCGGCTGGCATCGATCGGGCTCCAGTCCTCGTAGATAACGTGAAACTTCCCGTCGAGGTCGCGGATGAAGGCACAGTCCGAGCCGTGCGACGGGTCAGCAAAGACGAGCCCGACGTTCTTTCCTGGAATCCCGTCGGTCAGGTCTTCATCGATGTAGAGGTGTGGGTCCTGGTCGTTCGGGTAGTCGTAATAAAAATAGACTTTGCCATCGACCTGCTCGGCAGTGGTCACCCACGCGGAAAACTTTTCGGTGACCGACCCGTGGTGGACCCAGTTCACCATGTCCCTACTCTGCCATGCGTGGTAGCCGGAGCGGCTCTTCTTCAGCCCACCGGGGGCATCGAACTGGTTGCTGAATGGCGTCGTTTTGAGCGGCATATCGAAGCCTTCCAACTCGGCATCCTCAGCGACGAAGCCCTTACGCTGCGCCGGCTTGTAGCGGCCGAAAACCCAGTAATTCTGTGGGCCGAGCGACAGCATCACCGGCGCATCGGAAAGGTTCTCCGGGACGATCCTCCCGGCGGGCTGCCAGTTTTCCCAGACCGGCGACTGCTCGAGAACCAGACGGGTGGCCACTCGCTTCTCCGGGAAGCAATGCACCACACTGCTGTAGGTCGCCACCTTCTTGCCCTTCGGGCTCGCGAATCCGTCTTCGAAGCTGAATCCCTCGCTGGCACGCGCGCTTTCCTCCCACTCTGCGGTGGAATCGACCCGCCAGCTTGCCTTGTCGTCGTGGCTACTGACCTCATCGACGCTTTGCAAGTTGTCCTTCACCTCTGCTCCTGGGGACGTAGCAGCAGCGGACCTGGCGGAGACTCCATGCGCGGCAGAGAGCACAACCAGAAAATAGAAAATACGGGATCTTAATTTCATCATCTTATTCGCTCACATTCTCGGGATTCGTTCTGCGCGACTGGGTCCACGCCCGTCCTTCTTCAAATACCGTCCGGCTGCCATTCGGGGATGCAGGCCTCCTCGTGCTGTTTTTTGTAGAGGCGTTGGAGGTAGAACTGGCCCGGCTCGATTGTGGGCAGGCCCTCGTTAACGAGCAACGGCTCGGTCGACTGCCACCAGCTGTCGTAGGCGCTGCGCAACTCATTGACGATTTTCGGATGCCGAGCGGCGACGTCCTTTTTCTCGCCCGGATCATTGACGATATCGAAGAGCTGCGTATTTCCAACCAACCGCCAGCGCTTGCTGCGGACTGCACACTTCACGTATTTCGCCTGCTCCCGCTCTCCCGGCTGCCACCGGCCGCAGTGCACGAAGAGTTTGCGGTCCGGCCAATCCGCCTGCGGGTCCTCCAGCAAGGCTACCAGCGAACGCCCTTTCGGAGGAAGAGCACTCTCGGGGATCTCTGCACCGGCCAGTTCGCAGAAGGTTCGGTAGAGGTCGATGTGGGCGGCGAGCGCCGGAATAGCCGCCCCTTCCTCGAGAACCCCCTTCCAATGCCAGAATGCGGGCACGTGCGTACCGCCCTCGTAGGAGGAATTCTTGCCACCCCGCAGGCCGGCATTGTGCGGCGCGATCTTCTCGCCGTTCCGGTCTATCATGGGCATGGCCATGCCATTGTCGGTCATGAAAATAACCAGGGTGTTTTCCAAGGCCTGCCACTCACCGAGCTTCTCCATCAGCAATCCGACATTGGCATCGATGTTCTCGATCATGCCGTAACGGCCGGCGGTCTTGCCGTCGTAACCCTGCTCGAGAAAGCGCTTTTTGGAACGCTCGGGCGCGATCATCGGGCCGTGCGGTGCATTGAGCGAGATGAAGGCAAACCAGGGGTCAGCGGATTGCTGCTGCCCGCGGATCCACGCCAGCGCCGAGCGAAAAAAGAGGTCAGTGCAGAACCCCTTGGTCCGGACCACCGTGTCATTCTGGAGCAGCACATTGTCGAAGTAGGTATTCTCGGTATTGGCTCTGAAGTCGCCGAAGCTATACTGACCGATCCCCCCCGCACCGTGCATGAGGACTTCGTCGAAGCCGCGTTTCTGCGGCAGGTATTGCTCGTCGTCGTCACCGAGATGCCACTTCCCGAACAAGCCGGTCGCATAGCCGGCTTGCTGCAACGCCTGAGGAAACGTCACCACCTCAGGTGCCAGGCGCTCGCGCTGGAAAATCGTGTGACTGACCCCGACCTCGAAGGGCGGGCGCCCGCTCATGAGGGCCGCGCGGGTCGGCGCGCAGGTCGGACTGACCTGGAAGTCGGTGAAGCGGGTGCTCTGGGCATAGAAGCGGTCGAGGTGCGGCGTCTTCAGGATGGGATTCCCCATGCACGAGAGATCCCCCATCCCCTGGTCATCTGTCATGACCAGGATGATGTTAGGTCGGCTGCCGGCGAGTTCGAGCTCGGCCGAAGCCGGCGGCAGGCAGAACAGGAAGACCCCCGGGATCAGGAAAAGAATGCTGCAACGTATCATCACTCCCTTCTAAGAACGGGCGAATCTACGGTTACTTTCATCCAAACTTAAGGAAGGGCGGATTCATGGCGGTGCCCGTCATTGTTATCCGCATTCTGTGTGGCACGGGGCGAGGCGGTGGAGTGGAAGTGGATGAACATCCACGAGCAACGACCAACGACGCAACGACCAACGACCAACAAAGCCACGCTGGGTACGGGCAGCACAACCCGAAGGGCTTTTTGAGTGGCCCCAGGGCGCAGCGATGCTGACTTGAACCTATAAAAACGGCAATGATCTGAAGGCTTGTCATCCTGAGGAGTCTGCGACGATGGACCCCTAACCTGCGGACGGCTTGCGTAACCCCCTACGCCACATGCCAATCCAGAAATTTGGCTTCTTCTCTATCCGCCCATCTTCGCGTGTCTGCGCTGCCATTTTCACTCTCGCTGGAGGCTCGGTTCAAGAGGTCAAAACTCGATTTTCCTCACAGAGAGGCATGCATCCTATGGGTGAAGGGGACATTCTTCGGAGCTCGCTGTGCCCGCATGTGCCCGCATGTGCCCGCATGTGCCCTTAAAGAAAACTGGTTTCTATTGCCGTTTTCAGGATAAGAGAAGAGCCTACCTGGAAACACAGATCTTGACCATGTCCGGCAACCCGGTCCGCAGAGCTTCCGGCACGACGAGATACAGCGCCCCATCCCGATGCTGGTAATCCAGAGGCTCTCCAGTTCTGAGCAGGGTAACCGACGTCGGGGTTGCGAGATTTTCGATCAAAATTTTCCCTTTCGCGTCGGGCATGGCGTAGCAGACGTCGTCCTTTGTGGTCACCCAGTTCATTGTCTGATCGAGTGATGGCCGCGGCGCGGCGAGGTCGACCCCGTGGATCGCTTCGCGCGAATGTTCCATCCACCCTGCCATCTCGTCACAGACGACGTAGAACCAGTCCATCATTTCGCCATTTGGACGCGGAGGGACATTGACCAGGAGGTTTCCACCTAACGCCCGGCACCGCACCAACTCAGCGAGCAGCTTATCCGCACCCCAGTGGTTGTTCTCCAGGCCCGGCCCGTAGTGCCAGTTGGGAGTGTCTTCTTTTTCCGACTTGATACAAAGCTCCCACCACCAGCCTGCCTCGTTCGTCACTTTGACGTATTCGCTCTTGCCGTGGTGTCTCCCCTCCGGCGTGGCGATGTTCCCACGGGCCACGAAGATATCTGGCTGGAGCTCGGCCAGCTCTTGCTCGGACATGATCAGGTTACCATCCCACCACATGATGTCGATCAGCCCGTAACCGGTCATCAACTCGCGCACCTGCCTTGTCGACTCTTCGAGCTCGAGGCGGTCACCGTCTCCCGGCAGCGGCGGTGTGTAACCCATCAATGCCGCCAGGGGTGGATCCGCATCGACCTTCTCGTGCTTGTAGTTGTAGCCGCTGGGAGGATGCGAGAAGTCTTTGTTTCGGTAGTCGAAATGCCAGTTCGGCCCGGAATAATAGAGCCCGACTCGCAAGTCATTGTTCCTGCAGGCCTTGACATAGTCTTTGACCAGGTCCCGGCCGGCCATCTTGTCGCCAGTATCCCAGTCACCGTGAGCACTGGGCCAGAGGCAGTAGCCGTCGTGGTGGCGGGAAGTCAGCACCGCGTATCCGAAGCCGGCCTTCGAGGCGGCGGCCATCCACTTGTCTGGGTCGTACTTTTCCGGGTTCCACGACTCCGCAGCCGCGAACATGGCCTCGGGCTTTTGCAGAAGGTTGTTCTTTGATCGGTGCTCATTCCAGACCATCGCCCAGGCGTCGCCATTGCTAGGCGGTAAACTGGCAGGTCCCCAGTGGAGGAAGAGGCCGAGACCTGCCTCTCTGAACCAGGCCCACTCGGGGTGAGCCTTCTCATCGATCACGGAGCTGGCCACCAGCTTACGATGCAGGTTCTCCTTCGCCCATTTCCGAAGTTCCTCCGGCGAGCGCCCCTCCCACGGCCGCTCGCCCGCATCTATCCCGTGCTGCTCGCGTTCGACCGCGAACGGGTCCTCAGCCAGTGTCTCCTCATCAGCCGCAGTCGCAGCCGCAGCCGCAGTCGCCTGCGCTCCGGGCAGAAGAAGCAGCACACTGCACGTAACCGCGATAGCTCTCCAGATCATCATCTCTTGTCGTTTCTTGCTCATCTATTTTTCACCTTCACCCGAATCTCTCAGTGGCTTGTGGTCGGTTCGGTGACGAATCGAGCGACAAAGAACACCGCTGCCATCATAGCATAGCCGACGACGAACGACCAGGAGGGCTCTAAATGAAGCGCCGTGTCTCCGAGCGTGAAGCGGTAGGTGTGCATGAGCCCAAGCGCCGAGAGAACCGCGGCAACCAGGCACCATGTTGCTGCGGTGCCAAAACGCCGACCGATGATTGCCACGGTCGCTGCTGACAGAATCATCGCAGTAAAGATAAAGCCCTCCGCGAGTGAGAATGCCCCGTCAATATACACGGATGACTTTTTAAACTCCCCGACCAGCGACTCACTGAAAGGAAACTCCGGTGTGCCGGCACCGGCGGCACGCAGCCCGTGCTTGGCCATCAGCGCTCCCCATGCTCCGATTCCCGGAAGCAGACCCATCACCACTGCGGGCGCGTGCTCCCTGGGGGTGGCTTGGAAGGCCTGCGCTGTGATGACCATACCAATCCAGAGAACAATAGCCATTCCTGCCTCGATCGGGATCACGTAAACGATGTGCCCGAGAACTCCGGTCAGGCAGATGACTGTGATGAAGACGGCGTTCATGACCGAGTAACCAGCACGAGCCCCAAGACCCTTCCACCCCGGATGTCCGATATAAATCGTGGTGGGAAAACACGAACCAAATATAGCCGCGGCGATCGTCCCGATTCCATTGACCGCCAGCGATGGTTTCGTCGGGAACGAGTCGCCAGCAGCTTCCGCAGATTCAATATTCTGCAGCGATCCGATCACATTGAACACCCCCATAGGAATGATCACAGCAACGTAAGCCATCAGATTACTCCAGGTCAGCGAGGCAACGAGGTCACCCAGAACTGGAACTGGAACTCCGAACTGCGGCGGCTGCGGCGGCGGGCCCGTCGGGGAGAGCCCAGTGATCCACGCCAGCGCCGTGCCGAGGACCACCGCTACCAGTCCGCCGGGAATTCCGCCTTTGAAGCGCACACGACCGAAGTAAACGACCAGAACGACTGCAAGCGTAGTGAGACCCACGACGGGTGCCGCAAAAGTTCTGAACAGAAACTCGAACGAAATAAAGCCGAGCGCGATGCCTGCCAAAGTCGCCAGCAGCGCCGCTCTCGGGGTGGCTTTACGGATTTTTTCCGCAACGAAGGCTCCGCCGAACTCGATAATCCCGGAACCTAGACACGCCAGAAGTCCCGCCTGCCAAGCCACCCGCGCTGGATCCTCAGCACCGGCAGCTTCTGCCACAAATCTTGCAGGAAGCATAACAAGAAAGACATGCGCAAAAAGCGAGACAGTGTTGATCCCGTAGGGCAAAGCACAGATATCTCGACGCCCAGTCGATGCAGCCAGCCTCTTCGCTTGCCACCCATAGTAGAGGTTGCCCACGAGGATAGAGACGGCCACACCGGGCAGCACATGACCGTAGAGCAGAGCCCCGTCAAATCCCAGCACGAACCGGCAAAGAGCATCGATGACCAGAAGCTGAACGAGGTTATCAAGCGCCAGCCCGAAGAAGCCGTCAACGTCACCGCGAACAAACCATTTCATAGATGATGCTTTCTCACTCTGCATTCGACAATTTCACCTCCAGTAATGACGTTGCTTTTCGATTGGCCTGCGCCCGCAGGGCAATAGAAAGGCGATCCTTCACAAACTCTTTTTCTCCGAGAGATGGCCTAAAGGGACTCTGCTTTTTCACAATCAAAAAGCAAGCGCCTTGCCCACAGGAGGCACCGATCGGTGCCATACCGAACTTCTCGCAGAGGGCTCGGAACTTATCTGTTCGTACCCTGAAAACAGGAATAGAAGCCCGTTTTCCCCTAGGGAATATGCGTTCTCAGAGAGCTCCAAAGAATGTCCCCTTCAGCGATAGGAAGAACGGTGTCCAAGATTCTCCTCCAAAAACCGCCCCAGAAGGGGGCTGGGAGGCTATAGGAGCCCCCTTGAGAAGCCCGTTTCATCCGGGTTGAAATCCCCTCGGAAGGGCTGCCGGAGTTCGCATAACGCTTGTGCGGGCCCAAAAATACCCCTTGACAGGTGGGCGGCAAAATTTTTTTCGCCTCCATATGGACAATGCAAACACTTCCGTCGCCCACCTCTTCTTCCGCCCGCTTCTCGACATCGCCGATCATCTGACCTCCTCCAGATCCTGCCCCAAACTCGCGGATAAGGACTGGCTCCAGACCGGCGTGCGCAGGGTGCTCTCCGCCTGCGACAGCGGCCTGGACTTCCTCTCCCAGCTCGCCTTCTCCGACCTCGGCGAGATCGGCCGAACCCATTTCTTCGAGACCCTCAAAAGCAGCCGCCGACTCTCCCTCTGCCAGGAGGCCGCCCACTCGATCCATGACCATCTGGCCTCGGCGGCGCCCGACCGCCTGGCCCCCATCCCGTCGCTCGAGGGCTTCGAGATATTCGCCGGAGATGGCCACTGGCACGCCGCCGCCGCGCACGACCCGAAGAAATCCGGAAAGAAGCACGCCGTCGGACATCTCTACGGGCTCGACCTCAGACACAATGCCCTCTTCCATCTCCAGGCTGCCGACCAGCAGAACAAGCTCAAGGAGCACGACATGTCGGGGCTCAAGCGCACGGCGATCGAGGACCTGCGCCGTGGTGCCCCGAAGGGGAAGAGGGTGCTTTGGATCTGGGATCGCGCGGGCATCGACTTCCGGCAGTGGTACCGCTGGAAACAGGGCAGCGGCATCTACTTCCTCAGCCACGCCAAGGAGAACATGCGCCCGGAGACCCTCTGCGAGCACCCGTGGGATCGCGCCGACGCGGTCAACAACGGCGTCGTCTCCGACCGCGAGGTCTCCACCAGCCAGGGGGTGAGCGTGCGCCAGGTCATCTACACCGATCCCGCCACCGACAGGGAGTTCACCTTCATCACGAACCTTCCCAGATCGATCCCACCAGGCGTGATCGCCCAGCTCTACCGGATGCGCTGGGATGCGGAGAAAGTTTTCGACGAACTCAAGAACAAGCTCGGCGAGAAAAAGGGCTGGGCGTCCTCCCCGAATGCCAAAGCGATGCAGGCGTCCTTCCTCTGCATGGCCCACAACCTGATCGAGGTCGAATCCCTCCGGCTGGAGAGGGAGCACGACGTGAAAAACGTCGCCGAACACAAACGGAAAAAGAAGCGGCTGGCAAAGGAGAGAAAGAAGGCCAAGCAGCCGCTTCCAGAACTCTATGTGAGGCTCCAGCGTCTCACGCAACACTCAGTAAAGCTCATCCGCTGGATACGATACCACCTCTGGAAAGAGACTTCACTGGAGGAAGCCCTGCCGCAGCTACGCACCCTCTACGCGAAATTGTGAGCAGGAACTTTGGACACCGTTCTTGAGGTGCAACGCAGGACGGCGCAGGAAAGGGTAGAGCAGCAGGGAAGGGCGGGGCAGCAGGGCGGGGCAGCAGGGCGGGGCAGCAGGGCGGCGCAGGCGGGCAGCAGGGCGGGGCAGCAGGGCGGGGCAGCAGGGCGGGGCAGCAGGGCGGGGCAGCAGGGCGGGGCAGCAGGGCGGAGCAGCAGGGCGGGGCAGGGCAGGGCAACAAAAAACCCCCTGGCTTTCACCAGGGGGTTTTTTATATGCTCTGAATGGCGCGGCCGGATTAGAAATCCATGCCGAACTGCAGGAAGACCGAGTGCGACAACGTAGTCGTTGAGCACCGAAGTCGCTCTGGTAGCCGAGGTTGACGTCGAACGGCTCCTGTCGACGTCGAGAAGCACACCGGCTCCTGCGCTCAACCCGGTCGCGCTCCATGCCACCGGCGTCGTAGTTGAAGCGACCACCACCGAAGGGCAAGGCCGACGAGATGTTGACCCCCCGGCATCGCCGAAGTCATGCGACCACATCGCGTAAGCGTAGGGCGTGGCGTGCGAGGCGATCCCATGAGGGGTGCGTCGTAGGCCACTTCCACACCGGCGTTGAGGCGGTAGCTCTCGGTGCTGATGTCGTGGATATTCAGGTTGAGGGCATCTGCACCCCGTTCCAGGCCTCCTTCGAGGTCGGCGTAGGTGTATTGGAAGTTCACGCTTGGCGTGACCCGCAGATTGCCGCTGCGGAAGTCGCGGCCCAGTCCCACTGAGGTGAAGAACTGCGTGCCATCGACGTCATTGCGTGCAGTGCGGTCGATCGAGCTAAACTGGATCGGGCGCTTGACGTCGTAGCTGGAAACCGCCATACCCACGGTGCCTTCGAGGTGCAGACCGTAGGGCAACGCGTAGGTGCCAAACCCGGTGAAGCGACCCACCTCGCCGTCGGCCCGACCACCATTGGCGTAGTCGACCTCGGTGCGGTTGTAGGCGATACCCAGTCCAATGATCGCCTTCTCGGTGAGACGGTAGTCGACACCCGCGAGGACTCCTGCAGAATCGAAGTCGTTGTCAGCGATCGAGTTGAGTGACTCCAGTTCCGCAAACTGTCCCTGCAACTGCACGAAGCCACCGAGGCGGGATGGGTCAGTAGCTTATCACGGGACTCGTGAACGCAATCGGCTGCTTGGCGCCGGCCACTGGTGCTTTACCACCTACCGGTGCCTTGCCTCCCGGTGCGGGTGCGACCATGACAGGCTGCCTGAGACCGCTGACACTGACACCTCTGACTCCGGCGCGCAGGGCGTTCATACGACGCCCCAGGCTGCGGGTATGCAGCACGCTCTGCTCGATACCGATGCGGGGCAGTTCCGCGTAGTAGGCCGGGCTGATTGCCGCGAAGGCTTGCGCATACTGTCCTCGCGCTGCAGGTCGAGCACCAGGGTCACCTCACCGACATCACCGGACTCAGTTCCGATCCAGTTGTCGAGCGCGCGGGCGACGCTGCGCTCGTTGGCATTGCTGGCCACCTGGGTGTAGCTCACTGGTGCTGCACCGATGTTGAGGTTGCGGCCCTGCTGGAAGACGCGGCCACGGAAGCCGCTCTGCCGGCATGAGGACTCTTATCGAAGCTGCCCTTGAACTTCTGCGCGGTGATGATGCCAGGAGTGACATCGCCGAACTCGAACTTGTGGCCGCGGTAGTTGCGCACATCGAGCGTGCCTGCGAGTTCTGCGGTCTTGCCGACCGCGAGCACGTCGTGCACATGGCCGCTCTGGACCTCGATCTCCAGGGTGCCACCCTTGGTCTGGGTGTAGTTGCCCGAGTCACGGTGAGCGTGCCCGGCGAGTTGCCGGGTGCAGACCCAGCCGTTGTTGGTCAGGTCGCCATCGATCAGGCCGGCGCCCGAGGAGGCGACCGTTTACGACGATGGTGTACCGGGGCGCGCAGGGTGCCGTTGACGATGGCTCGTCGCACCACGGTGGATGGTGGTCGGGCCCCCGGAGGCGAACAGAGCCGCCACCGCGGAGCACGTTCAGCGAGCTGCCGGCAAGGATGTCGGCGCTGCCGCCGGCGCTTACGGTGCCAAGCACATCCACTGTGCTGTTGCTGGCGCTGAAGTTGCCACCGGTGGTGAAGCTGCCGCTAGGCCGACCATCAGGTCACTGCCGTTGCTGAAGCTGCTGTTCCCACCCACTGTAGTGCGGCCGTAGACGTCCACTGTGCTGTTGCTGGCGCTGAAGTGGCCGTCAGTATTCAGGAGCCCGTGGATGGTGGCGCTGCTGTCGTTGAAGGTGGTGTCACCACTGGTGGTGAACACGCCACCGGAACGCACGGTCAGGTCCGAGCCGTTCTCGAAGAGCGAGTTGCCACCGACCTCGACACGGCCGGAAACATCCGAGCTGCTGCGGTTGGAGGTGAAGTCGCCTTCGACATCAAACAGGCCGCCACTGCGGATCATTGAGGCGCGAGTTGGATCTGAAGTCGGCGTCACCACCGACAGTCAGGGTGCCCGAGATGTCGACGGTATTGCCCCGGCCAGGTAAAGCCGTTGGTGATACCAAGCCGGGAGCCACTCTGGACCGTCAGGTCCGAGCCGGTGCCGAGTTCACAGGTCACCATCGACGTTGAGGGTTCCGAAGAATATCCAGGGTGCTGTTCTCGAGAGTGAAGTCACCCTGGGCATCGAACAGAGCCACCTGCTGCGCACTGTCAGGCTCGATCCGTTCTCAAACAGTGTGTCCCCATTGACGGTGAGCGTTCCGGAGACATCCACGTCGCTGTCGTTGATGTTGGCATCGCGGGTGGCGGTAAATATGCCATCCACGTCGAAGGTCGACATGCCCCTGACGTCGAGATCCCGCGACTGCAGGTTGCCTGTGCTGGAAATTTGCAGGGTGCCATCCTCCATCGACCTTGGTGTCCCCCGTGATCACGCTGGGGCCACCGGAGATGGTCTGGGTGCCAGTGCCGATCTTGCACAGGTGCAGTGGTTGGGTGCCTCCGTCCCGGAAGATGCCGGAGAATACCCCGCCAGTCTTGTCACCACCGCCCATGGTGAGTGTGGCTTCGCTCACGTTGCTGCCATTTTCGACAGTACCGTTGCCATTGAGCTTACCGATGGTGTTATCGAAGCCGTTGAGGCGCAGGATACCATCGGTTGGCGGGGCGGTAGTCATATTCACCGTGACGTCGGAATTGACGCCAAATGCCTGGGTGCTGCCTGCCTGCAGCGTGCCGTCGTTAATGGTGGTAGCACCAGTGTAGGTGTTGATGCCGGAGAGGGTCTGGGTGCCAGTGCCGATCTTGGTCAGCGAGAGTTCGCTGCCAGCACCAGTTCCGTCAGAAAGAACTCCGAAAAAGAGACCTCCGGTGGCGTCACCGCCGCCCACCTTCAGGGTGGCACTGCCCGCGCTGTCGTTGTCGGCAACCACGTTACCTGCACCATCGAGTTTGCCGATCGTGTTGTCGAAGCCGTCAAGATCGAGAAGACCAGTCACGGTGGTATCCGAGTTGACGCCAAATGCCTGGAGGCTGCCCGCCTTAAGCGTGCCCGCACTCACCGTAGTAGCACCAGTGTAGGGTGTTGGCAACCGGAGAGGGTAAAGATGCCAGAGCCCTGCTTGGTCAGAGCACCAGTGCCGCTGATCGCGCCACCATAGGTGTCGTTTCCGGCGTCGCCGGTAGTCAGGGTGAAGGAATCGAGCTCGACATTGCCGCCGGTGCTTCCACCGCCGGCCAGACTGCCGATGGTTTCATTCGCATTGAGGTGCAAGGTGGCCCCTGCCACATCCGCCATCTGCACGTGGCCGGTGTCGGCGATTGCACTGCCTCCACTGAGTTCGAGTGTGCCAGCACTGACGGTGGTATCGCCGGTGTAGGTGTTGGTGCCGGAGAGGGTCGGATGCCGGTCGCCGTGCTTGGTCAGGCCGCCGGTGCCGCTGATCACGCCACCATAGGTGTCGTTTCCGGCGTCGCCGGTAGTCAGGGTGAAGGAATCGAGCTCGACATTGCCGCCGGTGCTTCCACCGCCGGCCAGACTGCCGATGGTTTCATTCGCATTGAGGTGCAAGGTGGCCCCTGCCACATCCGCCATCTGCACGTGGCCGGTGTCGGCGATTGCACTGCCTCCACTGAGTTCGAGTGTGCCAGCACTGACGGTGGTATCGCCGGTGTAGGTGTTGGCGCCGGAGAGGGTCAGGATGCCGGTCGCCGATGCTTGGTCAGAGCAGCCAGTGCCGCTGATCGCGCCACCATAGGTGTCGTTTCCGGCGTCGCCGGTAGTCAGGGTGAAGGAATCGAGCTCGACATTGCCGCCGGTGCTTCCACCGCCGGCCAGACTGCCGATGGTTTCATTCGCATTGAGGTGCAAGGTGGCCCCTGCCACATCCGCCATCTGCACGTGGCCGGTGTCGGCGATTGCACTGATTCCCGAGAGCTCGAGGGTGCCAGCGCTGACGGTGGTATCGCCAGTGTAGGTGTTGGCACCGGAGAGGGTAAAGGTGCCGTCGCCTTGCTTGGTCAGGCCGCCGGTGCCGCTGATCACGCCAGCGAAAGTGTCGTTTCCAGCGTCGCCGGTGGTCAGGGTGAAGGTATCGAGTTCGACATTGCCGCCGGTGGTTCCACCGCCGGCCAGGCTGCCGATGGTTTCATCCGCATTGAGGTGCAAGGTGGCTCCTGCCACATCCGCCATCTGCACGTGGCCGGTGTCGGCGATTGCACTGCCTCCCGAGAGCTCGAGGGTGCCAGCGCTGACGGTGGTATCGCCAGTGTAGGTGTTGTTGCCGGAGAGGGTCAAGGTGCCGCGCCTTGCTTGGTCAGGCCGCCGGTGCCGCTGATCACGCCAGCGAAAGTGTCGTTTCCAGCGTCGCCGGTAGTCAGGGTGAAGGTATCGAGTTCGACATTGCCGCCGGTGGTTCCACCGCCGGCCAGGCTGCCGATGGTTTCATCCGCATTGAGGTGCAAGGTGGCTCCTGCCACATCCGCCATCTGCACGTGGCCGGTGTCGGCGATTGCACTGCTTCCCGAGAGCTCGAGGGTGCCAGCGCTGACGGTGGTATCGCCAGTGTAGGTGTTGGCGCCGGAGAGGGTAAAGGTGCCGGTCGCCTGTGCTTGGTCAGGCCGCCGGTGCCGCTGATCACGCCAGCGAAAGTGTCGTTTCCAGCGTCGCCGGTGTCAGGGTGAAGGTATCGAGTTCGACATTGCCGCCGGTGGTTCCACCGCCGGCCAGGCTGCCGATGGTTTCATCCGCATTGAGGTGCAAGGTGGCTCCTGCCACATCCGCCATCTGCACGTGGCCGGTGTCGGCGATTGCACTGCTTCCCGAGAGCTCGAGGGTGCCAGCGCTGACGGTGGTATCGCCAGTGTAGGTGTTGGTGCCGGAGAGGGTAAAGATGCCGGCGCCTTGCTTGGTCAGGCCGCCGGTGCCGCTGATCACGCCAGCGAAAGTGTCGTTTCCAGCGTCGCCTGTGAGTCAGGGTGAAGGTATCGAGTTCGACATTGCCGCCGGTGGTTCCACCGCCGGCCAGGCTGCCGATGGTTTCATCCGCATTGAGGTGCAAGGTGGCTCCTGCCACATTCCGCCATCTGCACGTGGCCGGTGTCGGCGATTGCACTGCTTCCCGAGAGCTCGAGGGTGCCAGCGCTGACGGTGGTATCGCCAGTGTAGGTGTTGTGCCCGGAGAGGGTCAAGATGCCGTCGCCGTTGCTTGGTCAGGCCGCCGGTGCCGCTGATCACGCCAGCGATAAGTGTCGTTTCCAGCGTCGCCGGTGGTCAGGGTGAAGGAATCGAGCTCGACATTGCCGCCGGTGGTTCCACCGCCGGCCAGGCTGCCGATGGTTTCATTCGCATTGAGGTGCAAGGTGGCCCCTGCCACATCCGCCATCTGCACGTGGCCGGTGTCGGCGATTGCACTGCCTCCACGAGAGCTCGAGGGTGCCGGCGCTGACGGTGGTATCGCCGGTGTAGGTGTTGGCTGCCGGAGAGGGTCAGGATGCCAGCGCCGTTCTTGGTCAGGCCGCCGGTGCCGCTGATCGCGCCAGCGATAGTGTCGTTTCCGGCGTCACCGGTGGTCAGGGTGAAGGTATCCAGTCGACATTGCCGCCGGTGGTTCCACCGCCGGCGAGGCTGCCGATGGTTTCATCCGCATTGAGGTGCAAGGTGGCTCCTGCCACATCCGCCATCTGCACGTGGCCGGTGTCGGCGATTGCACTGCCTCCACTGAGTTCGAGTGTGCCGGCACTGACGGTGGTGTCGCCGGTGTAGGTGTTGGCACCGTCGAGGGTCAGGGTGCCGGCACCCTCCTTGGTGAAGGCTCCGGTGCCGGAAATGCCGCCGGAGTAGGTATCGTTTCCGGCATCACCGGTGGTCAGGGTGAAGGTATCCAAGTCGACATTGCCACCGGTAGTCCCGCCACCTGCGAGGCTGCCAATGGTTTCATTCGCATTGAGGTGCAAGGTGGCCCCTGCCACATCCGCCATCTGCACGTGGCCGGTGTCGGCGATTGCACTGCCTCCACTGAGTTCGAGTGTGCCGGCGTTGACGTTGGTGTCGCCAGTGTAGGTGTTGGTGCCGGAAAGTTCCATCGTGCCAAGGCCCGCCTTAGTCAGGCCGCCGTTGATGATGGCGGCGGAGATCGAGAGGTCGACTGCCGGGGCGGCATTATTCACGGTGAAGATGCGCGTGCCGCCGCCCATGTCGATGAAGCCGTCATTGGCGAGTGCGAGGCCCGATGAAGATGGTTGCCGTGCCGGTGATGGTGTTGGCCACGCTGAGATTACCCTCCAGCAGCATGCGGCCGGCGGCGGTGTTGTCGCTGTTGAGCGTGATATTGGGAGCGCCGGCGCCGGTGAATTCGAAGCCGGTGCCGCCGCTCTGCACGTGCAGGGTGCCGCCGCCGGAGGTGGTGCCACCGTCGCCTTCCACGGTGTTGGTGCCGCCCGAGACATCCCAGTGGGTGTCCTGCACGGTGCCGCCGGCGTTGATGGTGTTGGTGCCGCCTGACCAGGTAATCGTGTTGCCTAAGCCGATGAGGGTGCCGTCGACGCCGGTGGTGAAGGTGCCGCCGACATTGGTGGTCAGGGAACCAATTGTCTCGAACTCGCCATTGAGATTGAAGGTGCCGTTGCCCTCGATCACAATCTTGGAACTATCGTCCAGGTTTCGCTCGCATCACTGCGGAGCGTTCCAGTCCCGGAAATCGTGATGGTTCCCGACATGCGGTTGTTCTCGTCATCGTCCCCGCCCAAGATCACCTTACCGCTGGAAATTTCCCAGCCATCGGCGAGACTGTTGGCTCCCGTTAAAGTCACTTCGCCACTGCCCGTGTGCTCATAGCTTCCCGCGCCACTGATCGTGCCACTGAAGGTTTGGTCAGCAGAGCTGGCATACTCAAAGAAGCCATCCGCATCATCGATAGTGATATTGCCGGCATAGTCGCCGCCGTCGAGCTGCCCTGAGCCGCCGATAATCAACCCGCCAGCATCGTTGATGACCGTACTGCCGGTGTAGGTGTTTACTCCGCTCAAGGTAAGTTCACCGGTGCCGGCCTTAACCAACTGCATTGCGCCACTACCACCATCCTGAATCACGCCAGCAAAGATCGTGTTATCTCCGGTGTTGGTCGTCAGCTCTGCACCGTTAGCGCTGCCGTTGGTGACAATACTACCCAAGGCGCCGGTCAATGAACCGATAGTCTCATCATTGCCATCGAGCTCAAGCGTGCCCGGTGCCAAGATATTCGACATCTGTGCTATCCGGCAGTGCACCGCCGGCGCGATCGATCGACAGGGTTCCGGCTTCGATGGTGGTGTTGCCGCTGTAGGTGTTGTCAGCATTGAGAATGGTGGTGCCGGGTCCACGCTGCACGAAATTGCCGTCGCCGGTAATGCCGTCATTATCGAACTCAGTTCCTTGCGTGACGGTGTCGTTCTGGTTGACGACGAAGGCAGCGCTGTTATCGAGTATGATGTCGCTGTCTGGGTTGAGCGCGCCGTCAGGGCCGCCGTTACCCAACTCCAATTCACCACCAAAGACCTTGGTGTCGCCGCTGTAGGTGTTGTTGCCGGTGAGTGTCTGGGTGCCTGCTCCCTGCTTGGTCAGCGCGCCATTGCTGATGACTGCGGAGATCTCGAGCTCCCGGGTTAGGCCAGCATCATTCACGGTGAAAACGCGCTCGCCGCCGGCCATGTCGATGAAGCCGCTGTTAGCTGCTGCCCCACCATTGCTGATCGTGGCCGTGCCGGTGATCGTGTTTTCCACTCTGACATCACCTTCCAGCAGCATGCGAC
>CALSSN010000024.1 GCA_943789025.1 uncultured Verrucomicrobiales bacterium | reverse complement strand
CGAGCTTGCAAGACAGCCCTCACCCCCGAGCGGCCCGTCGCCATCAAGCTGCTGCCGCCTGAATTCGGCACCAGCCAGGGGTTCCGCAAGCGCTTCCGGCGGGATGCGATGGCTACTCAACTCAAGGGTGTGTTGTCGTTGTGATTGCCCCATCTTGAGGAGGAGATCGATAAGGAGCTTGCCAAGCGCAACAGCAGGACAAAGCCGGGGACGCTGCTCAAGACGCAGATCCCGATCCGTACTGACAACGATGATATCGACCAACCCTGCTGCGTGGAGGCGGATAAGGTGGCGCATTGCGGAGGCAGCTTGTGTCGACCATAGACATGACCGATGTGCACAGCCAGTGGACGGGGTGCCGCGCGGTGTGAAACGAAGGGCAGCAAGGCGTGGTTTCAGCCATTGAGGAGATCGAGTGGTCGCTGCCCTTAGAGATGCTCGACTTCGACAGCGACAATGGGAGCGAATCGCAGCGCAGACAGCCAGTCATCAGGCTGCCCACAGGGCGACATCAAAGAACAACTCGCGACCAACAACCCGTTCAAACTCTCAAACTTGGTGAAACCCATGCTACGCGAAGCCTTCGAGCTGCGCCATCGGGAATCAGAGGATGACGACGAGTGGGACTTTTAATGGGGGGAGGGGCCACCGGGCCGGAAGGGGGTGAGCGAACCCCATCCCCGGTGTCACGCATTATCAATCAACGAAGTCACAAACCAGAACCTGCCCCGGTGTGATTAATTTATGGCGCAACACGACAGCACAAACCGTCTGGATTTCCCCTCTGCCCCAGGCTCACCGAGATCAGAAGACCTCACCCGACTCTTTTTTTTGTTTTTCGCGGTGGCTATTTACGAAATGCTCCATGGTTTTAAAAATAACCTGGTCGATGTCGTATTCCGGCTGCCAGCCGAGAAGTGTCTTCGCCTTAGTGATGTCGGCGATCCTGCGATCACAGTCTTCATAGCCCTTGCCATAGAACTCCTCTCCCGACACCGTGATGATCTCCGGACGCGGGGGGTCACCCTCCGCGCGAAAGTGTTCGTCGAACAGCTCACACATCCTGACTGCCAGCTCCTTGATCTTCAGTTCATTTTCAGGCTGGCCAATGTTGAAAATCTGCCCCTCGCAGTTGCTGTTGTTGTCCTCGATGATCCGGACGATGCAGTCGACCGCATCATCGATATACGTGTAGGCACGATAGACTTCACCACCATCGACTAGCTTGATCGGCTTTTTCCCGTAGAGAAGCGCATCCATGAAGTGCGAGAACACGCGCGGACTCCCCCCCCCTGCCTCGGACGGGAGAAAATCAATCCTCGGGCCAATGAAATTGAACGGCCGGATCACCGAGAACTGGAATCCGTCGCGCTTCCAATGAGCGTCGAGAATCCGCTCTAGGAGCTGCTTGGCGCAGGCGTAAATCCACCGGTGATTCTTCACCGGCCCCATAATCAGCGGCGATTCGTCTTCGCTAAATGGCGTGATGTGGGTGTCCGAGCTCAGCCCGAACTGCTCAGCTGCCTTAGCCGGGGTGATCCCGTAGACCTCACAGGTCGAAAACTGAACGAGACGCTTTTTGTGCTTCAGGCACTGCTTCACCACCTTCATATTCTGGGTGAAATTCAGATCAAAAACTCCTACCGGATCTTCGACATAAAGCGCAGGGTTCGCAAAGGCCACCAGATCCACAACGACATCAGCAGCAGCCACCAGACCGTCGATCTCAGCTTCGTCACTTGAAATGTTCAGATTGTGGTATTCCAGCTTCGGACTTTTCGTTTCAACGAGATAATCGATCTTCTCGTCGTCGATATCGACCGCCACCACATTGTGCTTCCCGTCCTTGATCAGCCGCTCCGTCAAATTCACTCCGATAAACCCACCGGCGCCTAAAAGTAATAGTTTCATCGAAAAAATAGCTCACCAACAAACCAGGCGCCTCTTCTCTCAGGGTCCGCCTCATTTGAAACTCGCGCGAGCAACCTCAGGCGCAAGGATAGATTGACGCGTATTCGCTGTTCCGGACAAGCTTGAGCTCACTGCCCGTGATCATGCGGACTCTCTGCCAACCACCGCTTCTCTTCTCCGCTATCCTCGCCCCACTCTCGAACCATGAAGAGAACAATGGACATGCTCCCCGGGTAGTCCACGCTACTTCGAAACCAACGCAGCCTGAGCATTGAACCTTCCGCAGTCCATACAAGTTCTGATCGAATGGGCAGGACACCATGCGTTCCTCTTCGGGTGCATAGGCAGCGGCAGCCTTCTCATCTACATTGGTGCTATTTTTCTCATCCCCTACCTTCTGCGCCGGGTCGATCCGGACTACTTCATCCACATGCAGGAAGTTACGAATGGAATCCGTCCACCCACCCATCACCATTTTCTTCGCCACGTTCTTCAGAACATCCTAGGGGGATTCGTCATATTCGCTGGCATCATCATGTGTTTCATCCCAGGCCAAGGGATCCTCACCATCTTTCTTGGCCTTCTGCTCGCATCCTACCCAGGAAAGCACAGGCTCATTCTCGCAATCATCCGGCAACCTCCAGTGAGCAAAGGACTCAACTGGATGCGACGTCGCCACGGTGCAGAAGATCTGAAAATTCCAGAAACCTCGGACTCGCAGCATCGCCGTCCAGACTAACGGGCACATAGACTGACGAGGCCATCAGAAAACAACACAGGCCTCCGGGGTCTGAATCGGGGCATTCACGAGACCGCCTGCCTCTCTTCCGGAGCCACGTCTGCCGCTGTCGGCCCGCCTCCTTTTACTCGACCACTCGTTGCTCAACTTGAACGACAATTTTACTTTCAAGAGCGGAGCTCTCTTCCGCCTCATTCTCCTCAGTTGACAAATTATGAGTCAGAACCGCAATCACCAATCCGGTGCAGCCACAAATATATTTTAACGAGATCATATGATCAGTTCTACAAAGCCCGCCCTTTTTTCTCCGGACGCTCGCTTTTCAGGGATTTCAAATTTAAAAAACAAAGAGAGGATAATCACTCAAACCCGGATCAACAAGCTTTACTTTCATTAATTAGACTTACTTTAAACCGGATATTACCTTAAATTATTTTGCCATTCTTTTATTGTTTCGGAGCCACAGATGCGGCCCTGCAGCTCCAAATTCTTCCCTTCGGACTTCGGTGTGAAACATGCATTCACCTGATTCTTTCCTTGCGTTCGCTGTCACTGCCCGAATGGGTATCGCACGATGGAAGAAAACCCGTTTCGCGAGCACATTGTCTCCCGCGGCAGACCGGATCCCTGCACCCTTGTCATCTTCGGAGCTACGGGCGATCTGACCAATCGCAAGCTGATTCCTGCCCTCTACAACATTGCCGTCGATGACTCTCTTCCTTCTAAATTCAAGGTGATAGGATTCGCTCGACGGGCGAAAGACGACAGCACCTTCAGAGGAGAGCTCGAAGAGGGAAATCGCAAACACTCCCGGCAGGATCATGACGACGCCCTCTGGAAGAATTTCAGTGACTCGGTTCACTACCACCAAAGCGAATTTGCCGATCTTGATGGCTACCTGCAGCTGAAAAAGCGTCTCAACACACTGGACGCAGAACGTGGCACTCCCGCCAACCGCCTCTTTTACCTCGCCAGCGCCCCGGCTTACTTCGATAAGATTCTTTTCATGCTCAGAGACTCGGGCCTCAACCAGCCGACCGAGGGATGCTGGGCCCGCGTTGTCTGCGAGAAACCTTTCGGTACCGACCTGCCCTCTGCCCAGCACCTCAATCGCGTTGTCGCAGAGACCTTCGCGGAAGAAGACACCTACCGGATCGACCACTACCTCGGCAAAGAAACCGCGCAGAACATCATGGTGCTGCGATTTGCCAACATGATCTTCGAGCCACTCTGGCGGGATCGCTACATCGACCATGTCCAGATCACCTGTGCCGAAAACCTCGGCATGGAAGGTGGCCGGGGCGGCTACTACGACTCTGCCGGAGCCCTCCGGGACATGGTGCAGAATCACCTGCTCCAGCTCTTAAGCCTCGTTGCGATGGAGCCCCCCTCCGACCTCAGCGCGGACGCAGTCAGAGACGAGAAGGTCAAGGTTCTCAAGTCGCTGCGTCATTGGACCAGCCCCGAGGATGTTGCCGCCAACGTCATCCGGGCTCAATACACACCCGGCTCGGTCGATGGCATCGACCGCCCCGGCTACCGCCAGGAAGACAGGGTCGACCCGGAGTCGAAAACCGAGACCTACGTCGCCATCCGCCTCTTCATCGACACCTGGCGGTGGGATGGAGTTCCCTTTTATATCCGAGTCGGCAAACAATTACCAAAGAAAGCGACGGAGATTTCAATCCACTTCAAAGAGACCCCGCAGATCCCCTTCGACACCAAGGCTCTGCCTTCAAGCAAGAACGTCCTCGTCATCCGCATCCAGCCGGACGAAGGGATCTCTCTCCGAATGCTCGCGAAAGTACCCGGAACAACCCCCCGGATGGAGCCGGTAAAGATGGACTTCCGCTACAGCACGAGCTTCGGCAAAGCCAGCCCGGAAGCCTACGAACGCCTGCTCCTCGACTCCATGGCGGGCGACGCCACACTCTTTGCGCGGCGGGACGAAGTAGAAAATGCCTGGGCCTTTGTCGATAAGCTAGAGAACGCATGGCACGGCAACCACGGAAAACAGCCCCCCATGGCCGAATACCCTGCCGGCTCCTGGGGGCCCAGAGAAGCCGACCAGTTGCTCGAGGGAGACGGCCGCGTCTGGAGAAGACTCTGATTCGAGCTGCCCCCGGGAAATGGTGGCCTGTGCGGTGAGCGCGGGAGGCCGCTATTCCTCTTCTTCCAGCTTATCCACGTTGCCGTGCCGGATGTCGTGGGAACTCTCCATGAAAACCGCCTCCTCCCCGATGTTCACGGAATGATCGCCCACGCGCTCCAAGCAACGAATAATGAAGATCACATGAAGGTAATCCTTCACTGCCTCGCTGTCCTCAGCCATGGCACTGGTCATATACTTGACCAGCTTTCGGTGCGCCCTGTCCAGTTTGTCATCTTTTTCTCCAACCGATACCGCTAGGTCAATGTCGCCGTTGGTGTAGGCGCGCAGGGCATCCTCCAATTGAAAGCGAGCCTGCTCGTAGAGAGGCTCGATCAGATGAAGATCCGCCAGTTCATGGTGCTTGTTCATCTTCCGTCCACGGCGGGCAATGCTCTCCGCCTCGTCCGAAATCCGCTCAAGGTTTCCGGCTATCTTCATTGCCGCCAACACCTTGCGAAGATCGGTGGCAACCGGCTGATAGCGAAGCATGATCTCCATGCCCTGCTGATCGATACTCATCTCAAGTTCGTTCACCTCGTCGTCCTCAGCGATGGCCGAATTGCACAGATCCGTATCCCGGTCAACGCACCCCTTGATCGCGATTTCCAGATTGCGCAGCGACATGCTTCCCATGGTCAGGACGCTTCTGCGCAACTCATTGAGGGCATTTTCAAAACTGTCTAGAATGTGAGCCATAAGCTTGATAGTAAAGTGACATAAAGAACGGTCGCCGCACCCAAAAGAGCGAGAAACAGGGGGCCGCAAAGTAAGACAGACCACATCAGAATTGAGAGTCAGCCAAACTTTCCGCTTACGTAGTCCTCAGTCTCTTTTTTCTCCGGCCGGGTGAACATTTTCATCGTCTCGCCTTCCTCGACGAGCTTACCCACATAGAAAAAAGCCGTCCGGTCCGAGACCCGCGTAGCCTGCTGCATGTTGTGGGTCACAATCACAATGGTGTAGTCACTTCGCAGGTCGGTAATCAACTCTTCCACCTTGGCCGTTGCGATCGGGTCGAGAGCGGAACAGGGCTCGTCCATCAGGATGATCTTCGGATCAACGGCGATCGTCCGGGCGATGCACAAACGCTGCTGCTGACCGCCGGAGAGCGAGAGCGCACCCTCATGGAGCCGGTCCTTCGTCTCCTCCCAGAGGGCCGCCCGCCGCAGGCTCCGCTCAACTGCATCTGCGAGCGCTCTCCTGTTCGAAAGGCCACTTATCCGCAGTCCGTAAGCGACGTTTTCAAAGATCGACGTAGGGAATGGGTTGTATTTCTGGAAGACCATTCCGATGTATTTTCTCAGCGCAATGACATCGACGGTCCTGCCGAGAATCTCTTCCCCCTGCACCCGAATGGATCCTCGCCGGACACCGGCACCCGGAATGAGATCATTCATCCGGTTGATACAACGCAGCAGTGTCGATTTGCCACATCCGGAGGGGCCGATGAGAGCGGTGACGCGGTGAGCCGGGATATCCAGCGTCACATCCTCGAGGGCGAGTTCCTCGGTGTAAGCAAAATCGAAATCACGAATCTCGACCGCCATTTCCGGCCTGCCTTGCACGGCGCTCAGCGACGCAGCGGCAGCAGCGGCAGCAGAGTTCTCACTACCTCTCAACACGTCAGGAGTCGGGGCTGTCAGTTCTGGGATCACGACCATGGCAGACAAAGATACGATGAAAAGAAAAACCGGACGCTTGTTTCAAGCACCGATGTTGGAGACGAGCAGCAAACGCACACAGTTTCTATTCATAGCTCCGTTTGCAGAATTGGGAAATGAGCTACTGAAACCATTCTGTAACATTAGCGAAGGTCTAATCCGCTCCTCCACCCGCCTCAGCGAAGGTCTCCCCGCTCGGGAAGCACGCGGTAAAGGTAGTTGGCGTATTGGTCTTCCTCCAACCCATAGCGTATTGCGACTAACTCGCTGCGCCCCGGATCCTCGGCCAGCGCGGAGCCCGTAGAATCCCGGCCAGAATAGTGATCAAAAAGAGAGCAACCACCAGACCGCACGTCGCCGAGGGAAATAGAGAACGCCGCGGCACCGAGCCTCTGAAACCACCCGCCCGCAGCCAGAACCGCGAGGTGACAGCCAGCCCCACGAAAAAAACGACATTGGCAATGGCCACCCGCCAGCACCAGGTCTGCGCCAGATGGTGCACATTGACCTTGCCAGCGCCCCCAGCGCCCCAGCGCCCCAGCGCCCCAGCGCCTCGCGCTTGGCCACCGCCACCGCCCAGTCATCTGCCCTGGCTGCCACCAGCACCGCCAGGCAGCCGGCCACCACCAGAAAGAAAAGCGCCACCCACACGTGGGTGGGCAGACGCGGAATTATTCTGCCACGCTTCCTGGCCATCTAGCTGAACAGCCCGGAAATATAAGCCCTTGTTCGCTCTTCTCTCGGCCTCTGGAAAATCTTCATCGTCTCATCGTACTCGACCAGGTCTCCCATGTAAAGAAAGGCGGTCCGGTCGGAAACCCGCGTCGCCTGGTTCATGTTGTGCGTCACGATGACAATGGTGTAGTCTACTTTCAGCTCGGTGATCAGCTGCTCGATACGCAGGGTGGAGAGCGGATCAAGCGCCGCACAGGGCTCATCCATGAGGAGAATTTTCGGCCCGTTAGCAATCGCCCGCGCGATACAGAGCCTCTGCTGCTGTCCGCCGGAGAGGCCGAAAGCACTCGTGTCGAGCCGGTCCTTGACCTCATCCCAGAGTGCCGCGCGGCGGAGACTGCGCTCGACGATGCCGTCGAGTTCCGAACGCCCTCTCCGATTGGCATCGACACGGATTCCGAAGGCGACATTCTCGTAAATCGACTTGGGGAAGGGATTGTATTTCTGGAAAACCATCCCCACCTTTTTGCGCAGCTGGGTTGTGTCCACGTCCGGCTCAGAAATATCCTTCCCGAGGACCCGAACACAACCGCTCTTGATCCGGGCCCCGGGGACAAGGTCGCTCAACCGGTTAAAGGCATGCAGAAGCGTCGACTTACCACAGCCGGAGGGACCGATGAAGGCAGTGACTTCCCGGTGCCGGATCTTCAGGTTGATGTTCCTGAGAACTTCCTTCTCTCCGTAGGCGAAATGAAGGTCCTCCACCTCAATGGCGGGTTTCTGATCATCGGAGTTATTCATGGCCGGGCATGAGGAGGACTGGAGCATCGATCCATTCTTACCAGTGCAGCTTGCGACGAATTCGGGCACGGAGCCAGATCGAGAGTGCAGCGAAAAAGAACACCAGCGCCATGAAGACGAAGACGCTCCCATACTGCATGTCCCTGTTGTAATCAGACTGCGGGATCTTCGCGGCGACGGTGTAGATGTGATAAGGAAGCGCCTGCACCGACTGGAAAAAGAACTCCAGAAGGCGACCGATCCAGCTCGCCTCAGGATCATCGCCGATCCATGGAAGCTTGTCCTTATGGGCGACCGCAGCGGTGAACATGATCGGCGCCGTCTCGCCTGCCACCCGGGTGATCCCGAGAATGGAAGCCGTCAACATCCCGGGAAAGGCATAGGGCAGAACCGACTTCCTGATCGTCTGCCACCGGGTGGCCCCAAGAGCCAGCGAGGCCTCCCGGAAGCCGTGCGGCACCGCCCGCAGCGACTCCTCGGCCGCAGTGATGATGACCGGCAGGATCATGATGGCCAGGGTGCATCCGCCCGCCAGCATACAGGCTCCCCATCCTTCAAAACTAATCGCGGCGCTGGTAAAGGGAATGGCGAAGGAGAAAATCGAGCGGTCGGCGATCTCATCTACCGGGACGAGGTTGGGTGCCGCCAGGCAGAACAGGCCCAAACCGAACAGCCCGAAAACGATCGAGGGCACCCCGGCGAGGTTCAGAATAGCCAATCGAACCGCCGCCATAAACCTCCCCTTACTCGAATACTCGTTGAGATAAATCGCCGCCGCGATGCCTACCGAGAGAGAGATCACCATGCAGATCGCGATGAGAAGGGCGGTGCCGACCAGCGGACCCAGAATACCTCCCCCGGAATAAGAATAAGAATCGACGATAGAGAACTGCCGATCCGGATTGGCCGAGCGCATTTCCTCAAAGCGCGTGGCCGATAACTTCCGAACCTCTCCCTGCGCGTCCTCGTAAACCACAAGTGTCTCGGGCAGCTGGGTAAAGAAATCCGTGTTAATAAAAGGCGCTTGAGCTTGAAAGATCACCGGGGCCCCGCGGATGACCACGCCGAGAAAAATCCCCATCGCGCAGGCGAGAATGGCATAGGTAAGCAGCCGGAAAAGCACCGCAAGAAGACGCTCACGGGAAGCACGCCTGTCCGCATGCCGCGAAGGAGCTGCGAAGGGGTTACCGGTCCTGTCTTCCTGATCTGACATTTGCTTGCCTTGCTTCGATTCGAACCAGCCTAGGTCCCGTGTCGCTGAAACCTGCGGAGTATGATCTGGGCTCCCCAGTTGACGGCCAGCGAGATGGAGAACAGTACTAGCCCTACCATGAAAAGAGCGCGCCAGTGCAGCGAACCACGATCCACCTCACCTGTCTCCTGAGCAATAATCCCGGTCATCGTGTGCGCAGCCTCCCCAACCACGCCGATTCCCTTACTGAAATCGGGAATCTGGATTTTTCCGCCGGCCACGAGCAATACCACCATGGTCTCACCGATGATGCGACCGAAGCCGAGCAGCACCGCGGCAATAATCCCGGAAAGAGCGGTCGGAACAATGATGCGCAAAATCGTCTGCATCCTGGTTGCACCGAGGGCGAGCGCCCCGGATGCGTAGGCTTGCGGAACATTGTTCAGAGCATCCTCACAGAGGGTGAAGATGGTCGGCACCGCCATGAAGGCGAGGAGCAGGCCGGCATTGAGAATATTGAGCCGCTCCTGCAGAGGAAAACCGGGAACCCAGGCGAGCCACGACACCTGGCTCACATCGCGCAACAGCGTGCCCAATACCATGATCCCGAAGAACCCGAGAACAACGGACGGGATCGCTTGGATGAACTCGATCGCGGGCTTGATCAGATTCTGCTCCCGGCGGGATGCCATCTGGTTGACATAGATGGCGGCCCCCAAGGCAAAGGGAACCGACACCACCAGGGCGATCATCGAAATGAGCAGCGAGCCGGTAAACAGAGGCATCAGGCCGTAAAAGTCATGCCAGGAAGAATTGGTGATCCACTCCTTGCCGATCAGAAAGACCAGGAAAGACTTCACCTGCGGATACGGCTCGTCGTGGCGCCAGTCCTTCGCCCGCGCCACCGCGCGATCCAGCGACTCGCGATAGTCGGCCAGGCTGTTGCGGAACCGCTCGAGATTCTCCCGGGCGGAGGGGTCGGCCAGCTCGCCCGTCGCGGGAAGGGCCTCTACCGCTGCATCAATTTCTTTGCGAAGATCGGCGACTACCGCCTCGAATGCGGCGGTCTCGGCATAAAAGCCTTCGGCCACCTCGTCATAGGGCGGCGCCGCAACAACCACCGCCTCGGCCGCAGCGAGCTTTCGCGCCCGTTCCGCCAGATCGTTGGTCGCCTCCGCACCGGCAAGCAGCGCGGCCTTCCGTTTAGGGGCTGACTCGGCCGCAATGGCCTGCTGCTTGAGCTCGGAAGCCGCCTCCCTGAGCGGTGAAATCAAGTCTTTCACAGGCCGGATGGCATTGCGAAACGCGGTGACCGCCTCCTTGAAACCAGCTAACTGAGGGGTGCGCTCTGCTTTCTTCTCCCGGACAAAATCCTCGAGCCCAGCCACCCAGGGGTGCTTTTGCTCCGCAGCTTCGAACTGGTCGCAAATCGCTTCGGCAACCGCCTCGCGGTCATCCGCGACGAGGTTCTGCCCCTCCCACACCTCGTCACCCGCCAGCGCCTCGGCCACCCCTTCCGCGATGCGTTCCTCAAGCATCGCGATACGCGGCTCCACCTCGGCAATCACGGCTCGGTAACCTGGCAAGGCCGCCCGCAGGCTGGCCTGCCTCGCTGGATCGAGGTCCGCGCCGGCCAGATCCTGCTCAGCCTCAGCCAGCTTCTCCCCGGCCTCCGTGAATTCCTTGAGCAGTTTCTTGAGTCGTCCTGCAGGCCCCCGCACCGTACCCTTGACCCGCTGCAGCACCGCACGATAACTGAACAACTGCTGCTGCTCGGCCTTCGATGTCGCATTCAACTCGGCGAAGTAGCCGATATTCAGTGCGCTGCCCAACCGCGTGTGGCCGTCGACGGCCACATTCAGAATATCGACAAATTCCTGCCCACTGCGTCGCCACTTGGTCAGGCCTGCATGGTGTCCGGGCAGGAACCCAGCGGCTTCCTTAAAAAGAAAGACACAGATGAGAAGGAGGATGAAAATAGCCAGCGAGGCATTGCCACCAAAAAAATAACGGATCGCATCCGCCCGTGTCAGCCCGAGGAAGCCCTTACCCCTCTTGGCAAACCTCCTCTGCTTCCCGCTGTCCATGCTCTCCGACACAACTTACTCCTGGCTAACTCGTATTTCGATACTGGGCCCCGTGACTATGCAGTTCATTCCTAATCTTGGAGGGCCAAGGAAACCGACATTCGTGCATGTCGCACTCATAGAAAATTTCACCAGCAATAGTCTCGAAATAAAAACCCCGCATCCACAAGGCAGCAGATGCGGGTCTGGAACTCTGCATGAGAGCATGCGAGACCCAATCGCTACTTCTTGAGCGGAATGAACCCGACGCGCTCGACGACCTTGCCGGCCGCCGCTGCAGAGGTGGCCCATGCGAGGAACTTGCCAGCCTCGCCCTCGGGCTGGCCGACACTGTAGTAGTAGAGCTGCCTGGAGACCGGATAATCTGCTACCTTGGCGGGGTCGACCTCATTGCCATCGACCGAGAGGCACTTGATGCCCTCCGCCTTGGTGTATGCCAGGCCGACGTAACCAATCCCATTGGGGTTAGTTCCGACTTCCTGGGCGATCTGCTCGTTGCCAGCCATCTTCTGCGTGTTGGAACCATAGTCCCGCTTGTTCATAGCCAGTTCCTGAAAGGTCTTGTAGGTGCCAGATGAGGTGTTCCGCGTGTAGGCAGAGATCTCGCCAGCGGGGCCACCCACCTCGGACCAGTCGGTGATGTCACCGGTGAAGATCCCCTCGATCTGCTCCAAAGAGAGATCATCGACCGGGCAGGCTTCGTTCACGATCACTGCGATCATGTCCCAGGCGGCCACGTGCTGCACAAGCTCCTTGCCTGCCGCAGTGAACTTGTCGGCCTCCTTATCCTTGTGGCCCCGACTGGACATGCCCAGTTCGGAAGTCCCTGCGAGAAGGTTGGTGAAACAGGTGGAGGAGCCCTCTGCCGTGATTTCGAAGCTCACGTCGTTGCCCGCCTCCTTGTAGGCTTCTGCCAGTTGCGGGACAAGCTTCGCCCCGAGAGTGTCAGACCCTTTGATCATGAGTTTGTATTGGGCACTGGCGAGGCCGGGAAGGGCGAGGATGACTAGCAGGGAGAGGAGGACGTTTCTTTTTTTCATCTTGTTGTTTAATTGCGGTTGATGGTTAGTTGCACCCCATTGGTGCGCCCCTTTCATCATCCAACTCGCTTCGAAAAGAAACCGCTAGAGAGTCACAGTTCCGTAACAAAACCAACCCCACCCATCATCGCAGGTGTCAGGATTGTAACTTTTCCAGCAGTTGCTCCAACCCAAACGCCGCCGACTCTTTGTGCTATGCCCACCATCCTCATCGTCGATGACGCGTCAGATATTCTCGACCTTGTAGCCATAAACCTCGAGCGACGCGATTACGACACCCTCCGCGCCAGCGACGGCATCGAGGCTCTTAAGATCGCCATGGCAAAACGACCCGACCTCATCATTCTCGACATCATGCTCCCGGGCATGGATGGCTACAAGGCATTCAAACGGTTGCGTCAGGACTCCCGCACCCACGGTATCCCCGTGATTCTCCTCAGCGCTAAAGGGGACCAACAAGACAAAATTAAGGGACTTGAACTCGGCGTTGACGACTATGTGACCAAGCCCTTCAGCCCGAAAGAACTCATCTTGAGGATCGGGGCCGTCCTGCGACGAAGCCAACGGATTAACGCAGTCAGCGAGATCGATGCCGCCCCACTCCATATCGACGTAAAGAACCACAAAGTCTATGCGGACAACGAATCTATCGACCTTACTTCGACTGAACTGAAACTTCTCACCGTCCTTGCTGAGCGCCGTGGGGTTACCCAACAGCGTGATGATCTCCTCAGCGAGGTCTGGGGCTATTCAGACAACATCTACACGCGCACTCTGGACACACACATCAAGCGGCTGCGGGAAAAGCTAGGCAAGCATTGCGACCTTGTTGAGACGGTTCGCGGACAAGGCTATCGACTCCGGAAGGAAGCTCAAGAGAGCGGCAAGAAGGATCCGCCTGCCTCTTAAATCAACATGATGAACGGCACCCTCGGACTGGTTCTCACAACTCTCGGAGGACTTTTAGCGGGGCTCCTCATAGGGCTTGCTATCAGCAGAGCACGTATTCGTGCCACTGCCGAAGAAATCACTGCACGTTTCGGCACTGGCCGCGAGCGGGCATCTACAAGAACAAACGATCGTGCCAGACTCGCACCGGTTATCGAGAACTCGCTAGGGCCCTTGGCCGCTCATCGGTCGCAGCTTACCGATGCCCTCGAGGCTGCCGCCGATATGAAGCTCCAGACCAGCCTTCTCGATCGCGTACCCTTCGGACTTCTTCTCGTCAACAGAACCGGAAAGATCACCTACCGGAACCGCTCACTTCAGAAACTTTTTCCTCTCAGAAAAGTTGGCGCAGGACTCTCCCCCATCGAGGCTTTCCTCGACCACCGCTTCGTCGACATCATCATGGAAGCGATTGAAGAAAACCAGCAGGCTTCAGGCGACATCACTCTGGATGGATTCGGCCCAAACTCCGATTCCCCTGCCACTAGGAACTACAAGATCGAAGCATCCCCATTGGGCAATGCGCCCGAAGATGGCTGCTGGGTTCTGATTCAAGACATCACTAACGAGGTCATGACCGAGCAGGTAAGGAGGGACTTCGTCGCCAATGCCTCCCATGAAATCCGCACTCCTCTGACCCTCATCAACGGATATATTGAAACCCTCCAGGACGGCCCTCTCGACGATCGTGAGACGACCGCACACTGTCTCAAGGTTATGGCCAAAAACGGTCAACGTCTCGCCCGCATCGTCGAGGACATGCTCGCCATCTCGCGCCTCGAAGACTCAAGCCAAACCCTCAATCTTGAGACATTTGACTTCAACGACTGCGCCCGCGATGTCATAGACAGTCTCGGCAACCTTATCGATGAGCGCAATGCTCTCATCACCATCGATTGCTCCCACGAAGATGGTTCCGAAATTGCAGGCGACCGTTTCTACTGGGATCAGATTCTTATCAATCTCGTTGAAAACGCACTTAAAGAGAACCCGAAGGGCGGAATTAAGGTCACCATCGGAATCCAACCTGCCAAGGACGGGCACCGCATCTGGGTTGCAGATAACGGCACGGGCATTCCACGTGGCGATCTACCCTATATCTTCAAGCGCTTCTATCGCGGTGCGAAGCACCACTCACAAAATACTATCAGTGGCACCGGGCTCGGCCTCTCTATTGTTAAGAGGGCCGTGGAAGCCCACTACGGCACTATCACAGCCGAGAGCACTCCTGGCCATGAGACCCGTTTTACCATTTTTCTTCCAAAGGCCCTGCCTCCAGAGGCTAATGTGACGATCGCTCCAAACAAGAAGGTCTGACTGGTCGCCACGACGCATGAATCATACTCTCCCCAAAGCTCGCGTTTGCCCTTTCGCCCCACTGGTGAACAGTTGGATTCCATGCCAGATCCCAAACTCACCATCCCGGTTCAGCTTCCTGGACGCGAGTACGATGTAGTCGTCGGGGATGGCATTCTCTCCTCCGTCGGGGTGAGTGCTTCGCAAGTCATACCCCCCGGGCATTGCGCCGTCCTCACCGATTCCAACGTCGGTCAGCTCTATGCCGAAAAAGTGGAGGAAAGTCTTTGCAAGGCAGGCTTCAAACCATTTTGCATCACGATCGAGGCGGGCGAGGCCAGCAAGTCGATGGCCGTCGCCGAGGACTGCTGCCGTCAGATGATCCGCGCCGGCCTCGATCGCTCGAGCACACTTGTCGCGCTCGGGGGAGGTGTTGTGGGTGATCTGGCTGGTTTTGTCGCTGCCATCTTCTTCCGCGGCATTCCCTTTATTCAGGTGCCCACCAGCGTGGTCGCTCAAGTCGACAGTTCGGTGGGAGGGAAAACCGGCGTCAACACACCCGAAGGGAAGAATCTGCTCGGTGCCTTCCAACAACCGCGACTCGTCTTCGCCGACGTCGCTACCCTGAGAAGCCTTCCAGACCGCGACTACAACGAGGGTTTCGCCGAGGTCATTAAGCATGCCGCCATCCGCGATGCCGGCATGTTCAAACTCATCCGTAAGGCCCGGGGGTCACGCGAGAATCTCGCTCCACTGATTGCTCGGAACGTGGCCATCAAAGCTCGTATCGTCGAAGAGGACGAGCGGGAAACCAGCGGAACCCGCGCCCTCCTCAACTTCGGCCATACCATTGGCCATGCCATCGAATCGGCTGCCGGATACGGATCTATGCTTCACGGCGAAGCCATTTCACTCGGGCTCGCTGCTGCGACCCACCTCTCCTGCCGGCTTTCCGGCCTGAACTCGAAGGAAGCAGATTGCATCACCGAGGAATTAGCCGCTTACCAGCTTCCGCTCACGCTGCCTCCCGAAATCACCGCAAAAGAACTCGTCGAGCGAACGTCCCACGATAAGAAATTTGTCGACGGTCAGATTCGATTCGTGCTGCTTCGCTCGCTGGGAAATGCATTTCTCAGTGACGCTGTGACCGAAGCAAACCTGGTCGAAGCCATCGAAAGCCTCCGCTAAGTTACCCACCCCTGCCACGAGCGCACCCTCTCCGATGACCAACTCTTTCCGTCCCCAGCTCACCCGCCCTTCGCTCTGGCTCTTTCTCATCGGGACCATTGGCTCGCTTTGGGTTGGACTTTCCGTCTCACCGGTCTGGCAGATTAAAACCCTCACGATCAAAGAAGGTGCAATTACAGCGGAAAACACCATCTCGGCAGATGCTTCTTCCCTCTGGGCTTTTCGTGGCACCACACTCAACGAAAAGCCGGCAGTGACCAAAGAGTGGGTCAGGCCCGCCAACGAGGAGGATGGTCTGGTCGAGATCTCAGCCCAGCGGCACTGGGGAGCGTTCTCACTCATTCCGGCGATCTTCGCGCTCACGATGTGCTTCACACTGCGCGAACCCATTTCGGCCCTGGCCTGCGGCGTTGTTTCCTCCGCGCTTGTGATGGGAGATTTTGATATTACAGGTGCCGCCCTGATCCCGGCTATCACTAAAGGAGGCGGAGTCGGCATTGTCATTCTCTACCTCTGGTTGCTCGGGGGGATTCTCGGGCTCTGGGCTCGCTCGGGCGCTGCCCGCGCATTCGCCGAATGGGCCAGCCGCAATCTTGTCAAGGGCCCGGTCTCGGCAAAACTCGTCACCTGGTGCCTCGGGATCATCTTTTTCCAGGGAGGAACCTTAAGCACCGTCCTGGTCGGAACCACAGTCAAACCGATCGCCGACCGCCAGCGCGTCAGCCACGAAGAACTTTCCTACGTGGTTGACTCCACCGCCTCACCGATCGCCATCCTGATTCCTCTCAATGCCTGGCTTGGCTATGTCGCCAGCCTGATCTTCATCCCCGGGGTCGCCTTCCTCGCTACCGAAGCTGACCGCGAAAAATTCTTCTTCTCCGCCATCCCGCTCTCTTTCTACGCCATTCTCGCCATCCTTTTCACCCTCCTGCTCAGCATCGACAAACTGCCCTTCGTCACCCGCGGGATGAAAGAGTCGATCCGTCGTGCAAGGGCTGGGGAAGGCCTTGATCGCCCCGATGCCAAGCCCTTGGCCGCACTCGATCTCGGAAGCTCAAAAGAGCCACCTTATCCACCTCGGGTGCTCGATTTTCTGTTACCTCTTTTTCTGATTCTTGGCATCGCTATCGGCACCTTTGTCTGGCTGGGGTCTCCGAATGTCCACTGGGCCTTTGGCACCGCCATGCTGGTCAGCTTTTTCACCGCAATCGTCCGTGGCATGCCTTTGACCTCCGCTATCGACGCGATCATCGACGGCATGAAAGGTGTCGTGGGCGGTGCCGTCGTACTTCTCCTCGCCATTGCTCTCGGGCAGCTTTCGCGCGCGGTGGGAGCCGGCGTTTTCCTCTCTGAGCTTCTCGGTGAGGCAATTCCCCTCGTCTGGCTGCCGGCGATTCTTTTTGCAGTCTCTATTTTCATGGCGTTCTCCACTGGAACCAGCTGGGGGACGTTCGCACTCGCCTTCCCCCTCGGCCTGCCCCTCGCCCTGGCTGCGACTCAGGCAGCCGGAGTCGAAGATCCCACCTTCTTTCTCGCCATCTGCTTCGCCACCATCCTCAATGGTGCTGTCTTCGGTGACCAGTGCTCCCCCATCTCCGACACCACCGTTCTCAGCAGCCTCTCGACCGGCTGCGACGTCATGGACCATGTTAAAACCCAGCTTTTCCCGTCCTGCGTGGCAGCAGCTCTCGCAGTCATTCTCTGGACAGTGCTCGCCGCGCTGACGGTTTCGTGAGCTGAGCCCCGTCCCGCCCGTTCCCCTTTTCTACTGCGAAAAAATTTTCGAGTGTCATCCAGCACCCGCCGTTGCACGTTAGCACTAAGTAAGCAAACTTTGCCTCCCATCTCCAAAGATTCATGTCCTCTCCCGCTAACTCCCTCTGTGGATTCCTCGCTTCTTCGATCGGAAGAAAATGGATCGTCGCCTTCACCGGCCTGATCCTCGTCGGCTTCATCGCCGGGCATCTCACCGGAAACCTTCTTGTCTTCGCTGGCCAGGACGCGCTCAATGCCTATGCAGCCTTCCTCCACAACTTCCTTCATGGCGGTGCGATCTGGATTGCCCGCTGCGTTCTCCTCGGTTCGGTCGTGGCTCACATTTACTTCACCATTCTTCTCACCCGCGCAAACCGCGCTGCCCGAGAACAACGCTACGCTGTGGAAGTCACTCAGAAGGCCTCCTCCGGCTCCAAGTGGATGATCTTGAGCGGCCTGCTAATCCTCACTTTCGTCATCTTCCACCTCCTCCATTACACCGTCCGGGTCGGCGCCGGCTTCCAGGATCTCCCCCTCGATTCCGAGGGTCATTTCGACGTTTACCGCATGCTTATTCTCGGCTTCTCCAATGTCTGGGTTTCGACTTTTTACGTCATCTCAATCGCAATGCTTTCGTGGCATCTCAGTCACGGTGTGAGCAGCATGTTTCAGACGCTTGGAATTTCCACGCCGAACACGCGCCAGCTCTTTGACCGCATCGCGCTTGGCTTCTCCGTGCTGACTTTTGCTGGCTACACTTCGATCCCGCTCGCCGTTCTTACCGGCTGGGTCGCATAAATCCCCCGACCGACCAGGCTCCCCAACCAAGCTTTCCCTTTCCGATGGCAACCGAACCCGATCAAATGGCAGCACATTCAGCTTCGCAGGAAATCCCCATGACAATGAACTCCGCGATTCCGGAGGGGCCAATGGCTGAAAAGTGGACCCGCCACAAAATGGCGTCGAAGCTCATCAACCCGAAGAATAAGAGGAAGTATAAAGTCATCGTTGTGGGGTCTGGACTCGCTGGCGGTTCGGCGGCAGCAAGCCTCTCTGAGCTCGGCTACCAGGTCGAATGCTTCTGCTACCAGGACTCCCCGCGGCGCGCCCATTCGATCGCAGCACAGGGGGGCATCAATGCCGCCAAAAACTACCAGAACGACGGAGACTCGGTTCACCGCCTCTTCTACGACACCGTCAAAGGCGGTGATTTTCGATCTCGCGAAGCCAACGTCCACCGCCTCGCCGAGGTCTCGGTCGATATCATCGACCAGTGCGTCGCTCAAGGTGTCCCCTTCGCCCGGGAGTACGGAGGTCTTCTAGCCAACCGCTCGTTCGGTGGCGCCCAAGTCTCGCGCACATTCTACGCCAGAGGGCAGACCGGGCAGCAGCTTCTTCTCGGCGCCTACTCCGCTCTCTGCAAGGAGATCGAACACGGCAACGTCACCATGCACCCGCGCACGGAAATGCTCGACCTTGTCGTTGTCGACGGCCAAGCCAAGGGGATCATCTGCCGGAATTTGAAAACTGGAGCGATCACCCGTCATGCTGCAGATGCCGTCTGCCTTGCTACCGGTGGCTACGGTAACGTCTTTTTTCTCTCCACCAATGCCATGGGATGCAACGTGATGGCCGCTTTCCGTGCGCACCGCCGGGGTGCCCTCTTCTCAAACCCGTGCTACACACAGATCCACCCGACCTGCATCCCCCGATCCGGCGACTACCAGTCGAAGCTTACCCTGATGTCTGAGTCGCTTCGCAATGACGGACGGGTCTGGGTGCCAAAAAACAAAGAGGACTCTCAGAAGGCTCCCGGTGACATCCCCGAGGAAGATCGCGACTACTATCTCGAGAGAAAGTATCCATCGTTTGGAAACCTCGCTCCGCGCGACATTTCATCGCGAGCCGCTAAGGAAGTCTGTGACGAAGGGCGCGGGGTGGGACCAGAAGTCGGCGGCGTCCGACAAGGGGTCTATCTTGACTTCGCCGAAGCTATCAACCAGTTCGGCCAGGCCACCATCGAAGAGCGCTACGGCAACCTTTTCGAGATGTACCAGCGCATCACGGGCGAAAGCCCCTACGAACTCCCAATGCGCATCTACCCGGCTGTTCACTACACGATGGGAGGTCTCTGGGTCGACTACAACCTGATGTCCAACTTGCCTGGCCTCCATGTTCTCGGAGAAGCCAATTTCTCAGACCACGGAGCCAACCGGCTCGGTGCATCCGCCCTCATGCAAGGTCTTGCTGACGGCTACTTCGTCGCCCCGGCAACTCTCCCGAATTACCTCGCCACTCAGAAACCCGGCTCGGTCACCACCGACCACGCGGCCTTCGAAGAGGCGGAGAAAGCTGTCACTGAGCGCCTGGAAAAACTCCTCTCCATCCAAGGTGATCGCTCGGTCGACTCCTTCCACCGGGAGGTCGGACTTCTTTGTTGGGACAATTGTGGGATGGAACGCACCAAGGAAGGGCTCGAGGACGCTCTGGCAAAAATCCCGAAAATCCGCGAAGAATTCTGGTCCAATGTGCGCGTGCCGAAAAGCGGCGTCAGCTCGTTCAACCCAGAACTCGAGAAAGCGGGGCGGGTAGCTGACTTTATCGATTTTGCCGAACTCATGTGCATCGATGCCCTCCACCGTGAGGAGTCCTGCGGAGGACATTTCCGGGCCGAACACCAATACACCGAGGAGGATCAGAAAGACGGTCTCGGCGAGGTGGGTGAAGCCAAGCGTAACGACGAAAATTTTGCTTATGTAGCCGGCTGGGAACATACCGGTGACCCGTCTCACCCCCGGCTGCACAAGGAGAACCTTGAGTTCGAAGAAGTAAAGCTCGCTGTGCGAAGCTATAAATAACCAACGTCCGTCACTCGAACAACCCAACTTTCCGTATCCCCCCATGGTCAGCATCAAAGGACAGCCCAATCTTCTTCATCTCACGCTCAAAATCTGGCGCCAGGACGGCCCGGATGACAAGGGTCACTTTGTCGATATCGACGCCCCCGGCATTCCCACCAGCGCTTCCTTCCTCGAGATGTTGGACATCATCAATGAGCGCCTGATCGGCGAAGGCAAAGACCCAGTCGCCTTCGATCACGACTGCAGAGAGGGAATCTGCGGAATGTGCTCACTCGTGATCAACGGAGTCGCCCATGGCCCAGAGAAAGCCACTACCACTTGCCAACTGCACATGCGCAGTTTCAAGGACGGTGACACCATCCACATCGAGCCCTTCCGCGCCAAAGCCTTCCCTGTCATCAAGGACCTCGCCGTCGACCGCTCGGCATTTGACTCGATCATCCGTGGCGGAGGCTACATCTCTGTCCGCACCGGAGCCGCACCAGAAGCCAACAACACACCCATACCGAAGCCCGTCGCGGATGCCGCCTTCGATGCGGCAGCCTGCATCGGATGCGGTGCCTGTGTTGCGGCATGCAAGAACGCGAGCGCCATGCTCTTCGTCGCAGCCAAGGCAGGGCAACTCAATTCCCTCCCGCAAGGCCAAGCCGAGCGTACCGCACGATCGCTCGGAATGGTACAGGCGATGGACAAGGCAGGGTTCGGCAACTGCACCAACCAGTACGAGTGCGAGGCCGCCTGTCCGAAAGAAATCGACCGCTCGTGGATCACCCGCTTGAATCGCAGCTACACTGCTGCCTTCGCTAGAAAATCGCTCCTCTAGGCTCTCGCGTCAGCGTTCTCGCTCCATCTCTCCATCTGTCAACTGGTCTCCTCACTCGACAGATTTCCCTTTTTCGATCCAGACGGGCCAGGCTCCGTGGAGGACAAAAATCGGCTTCAAGATGGTGTTTTCCCTGAGGTATTCAGCGACCTCCCGGCTGGCTGAGAGACTCGAGTCTGCGCAGTAAACCACCACCGGGCGCGTCTCCACCCTGATTGAGTCGAAGTTCTCGAACAGCTGAGTCGCCGCTTCCTGAGGGTTGATAAGAAGGGCACCTGGAATATGCCCGGCAAGAAACTGCTCTTCCGTCCGGGCATCCACCCACAACACATCGCCACCGAAACGCGCGTCCACCTCGGAAAGTGCTATTTCCTGCTTCTCCAGAGGCTTCGAGGTAATTCTCCAGCTCGGCGCCCGTGGATGCAGAGTTTGTGTCACCAAGCCCAACAGCAGGGAGAGAAGTAGCAGGGCCAGAACCTCGAATGCGCATCGTCTTGCGCCACGCTTCGGTTTTCCGCTCATCGTAGCTGGCTACTCTTCCCCGCTCTTCACTTGCGCACCACCGGTCTTCCACGCTCTCGGCTGACAGTAAAAAAGGCGAGTTGCCGGCGGTATTTGGCCGTCTCGCTGTCCGTCTCGATCTTCAGTGCACCCATCAGAGCACCCTCGGTGGTCTCAGGTTTCAGACTGATCCGATAATGCCGTCCCGCCTCGACCTCCTCGGTGCGAAAGACGATCTGAGAGCGCGTTGAAATGATGTTCAGGATATGCATCGGATCGTCGCCGATAAACCGGACATCGATGACTTTTTCATCCATCGGTCCGCCTACCGTCCACTTGCTCACCTTCGGCTCGATCGTCACTACTTCCGGAATATTGACCGTTACCGTCAGTTTATAGCGCCGATCGTCCGGCTCTTCAGTGGTCATATAGACGACCTTCTGGTGGGTTCCAATAAAGCTTCCGAGAGAAAAAAGCGCCTCGACCGTGCCTTTCTCCCCCGGCGCGTAGACCCCCCTGTCACTGCTCGCCTTGATGCACCCGCAGCTACTCTCCAAACCCTTCACCCGCACCGCCTCCTCGGTTGGATTCGCAAAGGAAAACTTGAGCAGAATCTTCTCATCCTCAGGAGAGGCGTCCATTTCCTGGGTGAGCGCGTCGAACTTCAGCTGCCCAGACGCCAGCGTTATCGATCCAAGCCAGGCCAAAGCAACAAGCATTATTTTCTGCACCCGATACATTGCAAAGAATCCTACTCCGCCACTCGCCGATGGCAAGGCGCCGACCACCGACAAACCACGAGATTTCACGGTAAGCACCGGGCAAGCGCTACTCCTGGCACTGCGTGTGGCTGGAGGGTGCGCGTAAATTTGCCGCGTGCGCACTGAAACCAGCTCCAAAACCGCATAGCCAAAACCCTTCACCCTCCTGGCCCTGAAAATTTTGAATTTTCCTCTCCAGCGCGACCAGCACCGAAGGACTGCTCATATTTCCCTGTGATCGAAGAACCGATCTCTCCTCAGCGAGAGCGTCCTCTGCAAGCCCCAATCTCATTTCGATCGCTGTGAGAACGTCTCTCCCACCCCCATGGAGAACCGGCCTCAGCCGTGGGAGCCCCTCAGACCTTTCCCACATTCTCTCCACTGCTCTCGCTGAGTAGTCCGGAACCTCAGGCGAGAGTTTGTTCTTCAAATACCCTCCCCCTTCTTTTACAAAGCGTATCTTTTCTCGTGCTTGCGGAAGGTGCAGGCTCGAGAACCCATCCACTGCCCAACCACGCCCTGCGTCAGACCAAAGGCTCGCACTCGCGCCGTCGCCGAACAGGCAAAGACTGATCAGCTGCCCGGGATCATCGTCCAGATAAAAGGCCGCTGAACAGATCTCCACCGCCACGCATGCCACAGTCGCTCCTGGATTTGTCGCGAGAAACCCCTCGGCAGAACGCAGCATGGGAAGAGCCGCGGCACATCCAAGCCCCGCCAGATCGTGCAGACAGGCATCTTCACGCATGGCCAACTGTTCCGCCACGTGACTGGTCACGCCCGGACAAAGATACCCGGTGCAGGTGGAGATAAACAGAGCATCCACATCGCCTGCCACCATTCCTGCGGACACCAGTGCCTTCTCGAGTGCTCTGCCCGCCAGGCAAGGTGCCGCCTCCTCAAATCCCCGCGCCAGATCGTCCGGAGAGGCTGAAAACACCCGTTCCAGATCTGGGTAGCCAAAAGATCGGGTGTCGATGCCAGAGTCACCTTTCAGAACCCGCTCAAGGAGTCTGGCCGAGCCCGAACTCACCCGCTCAAGGGCCTTAGAGCTTCCCAGCAGCTCCCACACATCCATCTGCGTCATCTGCCTTTCAGGAAACGCGGAGGTAATAGTTTGAAGGATCATCATGGACGGAGAAGCCGGTAAACGGCGGGAAAAGGAAACTGCGGGAAACGGGCCACGGAAGCGACCAGTCTCTGGCCGACCCCTCCAATGAGCAAGCTCTGCATCCATCCTGCCACATTGAGGCGACGGCGAAACCCCCTGCCTGCGGCTCTCGAGAAAATCCTGCATGCCTCCTCCCAGGACACGTCTCCCTCCGCGTAACGAACCAGCGGATCGAGAGCCAGTTCAGCACTTTCAAATGCCATGCTCATGCCATTGCCGGTGAAAGGTGAAATCACTGCCAGATGATCACCTACCCGCATGGTCGGCCCACCCGTGTGCTCCTCCCCAGCGCCTGCGCCACCGAGTCTACCCGCTCCGCTTCCTGCTACCTGCCATCCGAAGGAAAGTCCCACCACTGACGAAAACGAGGCCGGGTCCACGGCCGCAGCAGCAATCCGCCGACCCAGTGCATTCAGCCCTCGCTCGCGGCAGACCTCTGGAAAGTTTCTCGGGTCACCGGGCACACCGCGGAACAATCCACACGCATTCACCCGGTCTTCTTCAACCCGAGCAAGCCCGAGATAGCACCTGTCCCCAAGATGCATCTCCAGGTCCGAAGCCAACTCCAAGCCCTCGATATGAACCTTCATTCCCACCCATTCCCCCGCTGTTCGTTGCCGGCCTGTGGCCAGAACTTCTCCTTCGTTTTCCGAAGCATGACGACGGACACCTTCTCGTAAAGTCCCCCCGAGATGACGAAATTCCTCAGCCATTCTTGCGTCAAGAAAATGACGTGAGATCCCCCTGGCCACCTCTGGCAGATCCCGACGGGTGACCTCGGCATCCCGGTGGAACCATGCCGTCGATCGGCAGGCCACCGCACCATCCAACAAGTGATCAACTCCCAAGGCCTTGAGTGTCGCGTCGCTGACTCCAGAGATAAACTCGCCGCAGACGCGGTGCCTTGGATAGTTCCCAGCCTCCCAGAGAGTCACTTCCACTCCAAGCCGACGCAGACCGATCCCCAGGGAAAGCCCCGCCAAGCCACCACCGAGGATCTCAACCGACTTCCTCATCACTCAAGACGTAGCTGAACCCTCCATGCTTATCCTTACGGCTCGAAACCGGAGGCCGCCTAGAAAACTTCGCTTCTCAACTATCTGCCAATCCCGAGAATCAAGCCCGAGCAAGGCTGCCAGCTCACCAAATCGAAATCCTGCTCGGATACTGACCTGCATGTCATGGCGGGTGACCTCGCTCAATCCAAAAGGGTAGAGGAGCATCCCCTGCCACCGATGGACGCGATGCCTGTATGGTTCGCAGAAAAACAAGGCCACCGTCTCTGCGGAGACGGCTGCTCCCAGCCTGCCTAGTTCCTCGTCGCTCAAATGATGCAAAAACAAGTTTGCCACCAGCAGCTCCCCTTCAAGCCGTCCTCCCAGAAACATCTCCCTGCTCCCATCCCCAGTGCGCAGGGAACGCGGAAGGCCGCGCCGCGCGATCCATGCCACGATACCTGGTCTCCGAGGAAAGAAATTTACAGGCCATCGCCCCGTCGCCCGCACCAAGTTCTAGAATTGTGCGGTCTCGCCACGGTGAGGCCGTTAACTCGCCAGCGATCCATCTCCAGTTTCCCATCAGCCGATTGATCAAACGAAGCTCCTTCCGGCTACGGATTGCTCTCTCGTCTTCCACAGAAAGCCCATCAAGAATTTCCGGCACCACGTCGCGTTTCTCCACCTCACGAGTATCCTGCCACCACCCATTGCACGTTGCACGCGTTGGTTTAAACTACCCTCATGTTCACACCCGGCGAGAAAGTCGTCTGCATCAACGATGACTTTGACCCTGAAGTGGTCGATGCCTTTACCTACCTGCCCACAAAGAACGAGGTCTACACGATCCGGGACGTTGGTTTGGGCCGCACCCACCTGACCTCTCCAAACAGTGCTGTTTCTTATAAAGTCACCTTAGTCGACCTGGTCAACCCGCCGGATCCCAGCCGTCCCAGCGACCCGGAAGAACTTGGCTTCCGTTCCGATCGATTCGCACCACTTCTAAAAAACGAAGTGGAGGAAGAACTCCGTGCCGGAATCGAAGAACCAAAGACCATTGGATTCTAGCCATCCGTTCCCAAGCCCTGATGGATTCTGCCTCCGAAGTGCCTGCTTCCCTGCCTTCCACTTCCCTTGGGCATCACCGTGCTTCGGGTTGCGCTCGGGCTGATTTTTCTCTCTGCCGGAATCCTCAAGGGAATCGACCCGGGTCGCTTTCTCATCGTTATCAGAAGCTATCAGCTGCTGGATGATCCCTGGGCCGCTCTTCTCGCTGTTTCCCTGCCGTGGCTGGAAATACTCACCGGCTTGTGCCTCGTTCTCCGCCGTTTCTATGATGCAGCTCTCGTTCTCAGCGGCGGAATGCTGACCATTTTTCTCAGCGCCATCCTCTCGGGTTTGAGCCGTGGACTTGAAATCGACTGTGGCTGTTTCGCTGGCGCCACGGGAAAAGAATCCTACATCTACCTCATCACTCGAGACCTCCTCCTTCTCCTTATCGTTGCAGGTCTCTTGCGTGATGCCCGCCGATCATTCTCGAGGAAAATCCAGACACCAGAATGAAATTCTTTCACTTGGCAATGCCATTCTTATGCTGGCTTGTTTCGTGCTCGTCGCCAGGCCCGGTATCTCTTTCTGCCTTCACTTCGGATGGCTGCAGCGGCTTCCCTGACGGCACCCGAATCCAGCCAATGCTTTGGAACGCCTGCTGCCTCGAGCATGATATCGCCTACTGGCTGGGTGGAAGCCGCACAGACCGTCTTCGCGCCGATGAGGCGCTGCACGAGTGCCTCAACAAATACGACCTACCGGTCTCAGCATTTCTCGTCAAAAAAACCGTCCGCGTCACAGGCTCCGCCTACCTTCCGTTCCCTTTCCGCTGGGGGTATGGCTGGCCGTTCCCCCGCGGCTACCGCAGTCCCGATCCCGACGCACGCATCCGTGCAGCCTTTCTCCTCGAGGAAGCCGGATACGCCGTCCCCGACTGGCTTCTCATTCCCTCAAGCCCTGCTGAGACTGGAGAATAGCCTGTTCACTCACACTCCTTGCAGCAGCAGCCGCTTTTCGTCTCTCATTGCTGGCCGCCGGGAACGAGGAATTCTAAGCAATCTCTCGCCACCCGTGCTACCTGTTTCACGATGGGTTCACCAAAGGAAGAGAAATCCAAAAACCAGCAGAGAGTCTCGCAATCAGGCTACCTTCAGCCTGCCACACGCAAGAGCCTCATTGAGAGGCTGGAAAAGTGGGATGATCGCGCGAGTTGGGACGAATTTTACCGGACTTACGCCACCTTCGTCTTTCGAGTCGCCTGCAAAGCAGGGACTCAAAGAAATGGAAGCCAACGACGTGGTCCAGGAAACCTTCATCCGCGTTGCCAAGAACCTCAAAGCCGGCAAATTCGATCGTAACAAAGGCTCCTTTAAGGCTTGGCTCATGAACCAATGCCGGTGGAGAATCATCGACCAGTTCCGCGCCCGCTCGAAAGATCTTGCTTCCAGTCAGCCGATGAGAAATGACGACGGCGAGCGCAGAACCGATATCATCGAGAACTTCGCGGACCCGAAAGGCGACCAACTCGAACGCATGTGGAACCGCGAATGGAGCTCGAACCTCACCGAACTCGCCCTCCGGGCAGTCAAAGCAAAGGTCGCGCCGCTGCAATACCAGATCTTTCTCTGCTACGTCGTCAAAGAATGGGGCGTAGATAAAGTAAAGGAAGAACTCGGCGTCCACCGCTACCCAGGTCTATCTGGCAAAGCACCGGGGTTGGAAGAATCATGCGCAAAGAGGTAGTACGTCTTGATTCACAGGAACTCCTAATCAAGGCGAAGACCGCCAACCGCCGAAGATCACCGACCACAAGATGCTCTCGGTTATCGGGCGGGGGAGTTTCGGTGAAGTCTGGTTGGCCAGGTCTTTGACCGGCTCGATGCGGGCGATCAAGGTCATCCGCCGTGAAGATTTTACCCACGGCGGCTCGTACGAGCGCGAATTCGAGGGGATCCTCAACTACGAGCCTATCTCCCGCCAGCATCCGGGCCTCGTTGATATCCTCCAAGTCGGCAGAAATGACGCCGAGCGTTACTACTACTATGTCATGGAGCTGGCAGACCATGCGCCGCCTCCCCCGGAAGAAGATAAAAGCGACGAGGAAAGCGCGGCGCAAGAGGAGGCAAAGGCGACCAATCCGGACAACGAAGCTGACGGCGAGTGGGGCGATCAGGGGGTCCCAGCGGCGAACCCTCATGAAATCGATCCCGAGGTCTACCGCCCCGATACGCTCTCGCAACGTATCCGTGAACGGAGGTCCGCGCCGAATGCTGCGGTCGTCCTCCATGGCGCTGCCCTCGCGCGGGGCGTTGCCTTCCTCCACAGTCACGGACTCGTCCACCGCGACATCAAGCCCGGCAACGTCGTCTTCATAGACGGGAAAGCCAAACTTGCCGACGTGGGGCTGGTGACCACTGCTGGTGACGGCACCTTCGTTGGCACCGAAGGCTACGTCGCTCCCGAGGGGCCGGGCACTCATGCCGGCGATATTTTCAGCCTTGGCATGGTGCTTTATGAAATGAGTACTGGAAAAGACCGACTCGATTTTCCTGACCTTCCAGACGTGCTCCCAGAGGGAGAAGAGAGAATCATCTGGCGTCGGGTAAACAGAGCAATCTGCCGAGCCTCAGCGCGGCGTCCGGAAGCACGCTACCAGTCCGGAGAGCGCCTCGCTCTGGCGCTCGAAGGTCAAGTCACTGAACCCACCGGGGGGCTCCGCAATAAGGTTATTTTTGCTACCATGATGACTGTTTTGCTCGCCGGAGCGACCACCATTTTCCTTCAAAAAACCGACAAAGAAGTCACCCGTGAAGAAGAACCTTCGAATGCCTTGATCAAGCCCAGCACCTCTCTCCTCCCCATGCTCACCGAGGCTGCTGACGAACTGCCCACATTGCCCGAACAAACGCCGGAAAAGCCCCCAAAGGATATTTTCCCTACCCTTGAAATCCGCACCTTACCCCCCGGAGCCGATGTCTACCACGGAGAACAGTGGCTGGGAACTTCACCCGTCTTCATTGACCCTGCGCCCTCCAATGCAGTGAGTTACAATATCAGGCTGGAAGGGCATCGCATCGAACAAATCGACTATCTTGGTGCAAGCGACGACAGAAGCGCCATCAACCTCAAGCTGACGACCTGGAACTTCCCGCAGGAGGGCATGCGCTGGAAAAACAGGCCTGGGCATGGACTTCTTCCCATCCGGCGAACGACACCTCTCGCAGCTACCTATCGCGGCGCAAGCAGCGGTCACATTCGCCCGTCAGACCGGCCATCCCTTTTCCGGCCAGGCCATCACACTCACAACTCACAATAAAGCTCCCCTCTACCTGGCCGCCATGACAGCGACCACTGCAAAAACCTTCTGCCGGTGGCTCACAGACTACGAACAAGAAGAGGGCACGCTCCTGCCCGAACAGTTTTACCGCCCTACCATCGCGAACTTTAAATCACTCCAGATCAACGAAGAAGATCTTTTCATCACATCGCCACGAGAACTCCTCGACATCTATCAGATCGAAATTGATAAAATTCGATATGGATCGGTCACTTTTTCTTCTGAACCGGCTGGGGCCAAAGTTTTTAGAAATGGCAATCTCGTCGGGGTGACCCCCTTTGAGCTCCCTCGCGTCCGGGCCGGGAAGGTCGAATTTGAGATCCAGAAAGAAGGCCACAAGACCTCATTCTATTCGCTTGAGATCACCGATGAAAAACTCAGCAGTCTCGACGTCACCCTCGAAAAGGGCCAGGGCGTTGATTTGAAATCTCCGTGGAGAAACTCCATCGGCATGCTCTTCCTCCCGTCGTCCAACGGCATCCTGGTCAGCGCCTTCGAAACCCGCAGGCGGGAGTTTGCCCGCTTCGTGGCCAAAGACAAGAAAATGCGAAAATCCCCGGCATCAAACGGGCTCACAACCTCGCCGCTCCACCCCGCCACCATGGTCACGCGCGCTGAGGCAGAGGCTTTTTGTCACTGGTTGACAAGCCTGGAGAGACGTCGCGGAATTATCAGCCAGCGGCACCTTTACCGGCTCCCGACCGATGCCGAATGGAGCTCATTCGCTGGCCTCCCGCCCGAAAAAAGGACGCGATCCAGCAAGCCGCTCAGACATGCTTCTTGGTTTTTTCACCTGGGGGTTCGAATGGCCTCCACCGCTGGGGAGCGGTAATTTCGCAGGAACCGAATCGATCGGCATTTTGGGCATCGACTCCGCAAGCACCATTCCGAAATTTAGAGATGGATTCGCCGGAGTGGCCCCGGTCAGCAGCGCAACTGCAGAAACAGGGGGACTCTACCAGATTGGTGGTAATGTAGCCGAATGGGTCTCCGACAGGTATGGTGGCACCGAGCCGGCTCTCGCTGACCAAGGCGTTATCCGCGGCGGCACGTGGCGATCATGGTCCCGACAGGATCTCAATGCTTCACACCGCCGGCCGACTCCCCGACACGACGCGATCCGACGCCATCGGATTCCGAATTATTCTCTCGCTCTCCGACTAACTTCTCCCTTCTTCTTGCCTTTCTCGTTGCTAAGTGATCTCCTCAATGCAAGAAACGTCTTTCATGTCCTCGTTCGTTTCGAAATCTCTGTGGGTGACAGTAACCGCATTTTTTCTCTGCGGATGCGCCACCACGACCTCTCGAAAGGATCGAAAGGATCGAAATACGACGCTCGTCACCGGTGCGACCTACTACACCACCAGCAAACACGCCCCATTTTACCTCTACCCAAGCTTCAACGACTACAACAAGCCCTACCTTCTTCTGACCAAGAATGACCCGATGCTCCTCCGTGCATACAACGACAGGGTAGCCCGCGTGAAACTTACTGACGGCATCCTGGGATACGTCGACATCAAACTTCTTGATCAACGAGCAAAGCCTCTCCTGGCTCAAACCACAACCAAGCCTAAGAAAACTCCGAAAAGTACCCCCCCCGATCTGCCGCCCACACATCCGCAAGGCTGGGATCAGAAGAATGCAGACTCCTCAGGATCGGGCGGAAGCACAGGTTCCAAAAAACCGGCTCGGCCTTCGCGCTCATCCAGATCAAACTCATCGCCAGGTAACCCGCTTTCAGACGATGGGACTGGAGCGGACAAAAAGCCTGGATTCATCGAGGGAAGTCTCGACGATCTCGAAATCCAGCAGATTCGTTAAACCGAGGGCAACCGGACCGCACTCTGAGAAACGCTATCTCGCAGGAACCAAAGAAATCCCTGCAATCATGCCTGCCCGGTGCTTTCACGCACTGCCGCTACCACCCGAAGCAGTGCTTTTTCCTGCAGAAGACAGAGCCTTCGGGCCTCGTTTCGATCGACAAGTTCAAACCGCACGCGATTCCCTGGAAGCAACTGGGCCAGACGATCGACATCGCAATCGATCACCGTCGCAACCCGCGGGTAGCCACCCAGCGTACCTCTATCTCGCAGCAAAGCGATCAGTCCCTTGCCTGTCGACTGCACGCTCCCGTCCTGCACCGGTGCCGAGAGAATATCGTGACTGGCGAGTCCCAGTGGCAGCCCCCTCAAGCACTGCTCCCATCCCACTGCTCTGGCGTGAAACCTGCCACGATCCATCCTGCAGGCCCTTTTCAGCCGCCTCCGAAAACTCAGGCCCTGGCAGAATACGCAACACACCTGGTGCAGGCTCCCACTTGCGATCCCAATCCTGTGAGCCCACGCCAGGATCTACCACATGGCGCGCCTCTCCCACTGCATAACTCTTATCCTCGAACGCGTTCTCGCCTGGAACAATTCCGCCACCCCACACAAAGATAACTTCTGCATCCCACTCCGGTCGGACGAAGCTCTACTCTTGATCCCGCATCTGTGCCGAGAACTTCCCAGCGGCGGCGGCGAACGCCATTGACCCGAACTTCAACCGGGGCTCCGCCGACAAGAATTCGGCAGGCTTGCTCCACCCTGAACTGCGCAGGTGCCATGGTGCATTCCAGAGCCCCAGCCGTTGGCGGGTTCCCCTAACAGAATATTCCCCCAAAGCACAGGAATATCTGTCCTGCGCCCCGCCGGGAGCATACCCCACCCCGATCGCTGCATAGCTTCGGTCACCGACGAAGCGCACCATTCCTCGGACTGCCCGGATCACTGGAGAACCTCCTTCCGCAATCGCGAAGCAAGCTCCAGAGCAGTGGCGCTGTCACCATGCAAACAGAGTGTCCTCGGCAATCCAAAGTCGCCTCGCCTCCACCCAACAACCCTACCCTGCCCTCCTCGATGATCTTCCGGGCCTGTGCTAGGCATAAGGCCACCTCACCGTGGACCGCCCCGGGAACTTTTCTTTCCGCCAGAACCAGTCTTCCCCCTTCCTCTTGACCTTCCAGGCGATATGCCCGGTCCATAAATCCCTCTCGAAGCACTGCTATTTCGGCTTTTTCTGCAGCAGCCTCAAGCGCGCCACCGGGGAAAACCAGCAACGCTTCAATCCCTTCCTCATGACACCACGCCACCAACTTTCCTGCCAGCCGCCTGTCGTTGGTAGCCTCGTGATACAGCGCGCCGTGGAACTTACAGACACGGACCTCGGGCAGAAGCGCACGCTGCTCGGTCAGGGATGCAGCCAATTCCCCCCATTCCATAGGAAATGGCTCGCGACCAAAATTCTCTCGGTCTGGGAATCCCGGGTGCAGGTGCACGCAGACCCCTTTCATTTGCGCTTCCGTGGCCAGTTCCTGCGTCCAACCGGGGTCTCCGGCATGCCCGCCCAGGGCGAGATTCACCGCGTCGACATGATCAAGCAACGCACGATCCTTCCGGCACCCGACTTCCCCTTCTCCTGCATCCACGTTAACAAGCATCACAGCACCTCAAAGCAGAGTTCATCGCCAACCTTCAGCTCCCGGCAGACTTCATCGCACTCGGTCTCGCCAACCTGACCGATCAGATTCCACCCACCCGGACTGCCTTCCGGGTAGATTCCCGTCTGCCCTCCTCCAATTCCGACCGCCCCTTTAGGCACCCGCGGCCGGGGCAGTGCGAGCCGTGGTGTAACCAGCTCCTCGGCAAGACCCCAAAGGTAGCCGAAATACGGAAGAAATCCGATCGCGGCGACTGTGTAGACGCTCGAAGTATGGATTCGCACCACATCCTCCTCGCTCATTCCCCCCAGTCCTGCCACCCGAGCCAGGTCTTCGCCGTGGTAACAAACACTTACTGCATGCCTCCGCACGTCTCCCGCGTGAGTGAAGTCTCCGCCTGCCACTTCCAACACTCGCGCTTCACTCCCAGTCTCCGGAAGCTTATCCCAGTAGACGGCAAGAGAACGATACGACGTCACCACTCCATCTACGACCTGGTCGTCACGCAGACGCTCCGCGACACTCGCCAACGATCGGAAAAGCACCGGCGAGGGGTCTTCTTCCTCTGCCACCAACTCAAGGCAGCGCAACCCGTGCCACTGCGCTCTGAAACCGATTTTCATACTTCTCTCCTTACCATCTCCTTTCCTGCCCATCTATCTTCCTTCCGCACAGAACCAGGCGCTCTTCAAATACGGCTCGCCACGAAATTCAGGAGGCATTTCAAGCAACTCTCCAGCGCCCCCAGCCCCTGCTTCAACCATCGCTCTGAAACCCCGTTCGGAAAGCCGCCGGCAGTTCGTTGTCGCGAGAAGAAACCCGCCCGGCTCGAGAACAGTCACCGCCAGGTGCACAAGATGCTCAAAGTCATCCTCGACTCGGAAGGTTCGGCGCGCTTTTCCTTGCCTCGATCGTGAGAAGGTGGGCGGATCAAGCACCACTCCTCCGAATCTCCGTCCGCTGCGGGCAAAACGACGAAGCCAGTCGAAAGCATCGCCCCGGCACCAATGATGGCTTTCAGGATCAAGGCCATTCGCCTCAAAGTTGCGACGCCCCCAGTCGAGATATACCTGGGAGAGGTCAAGGCTGGTCGCAATTCCTCCACCCAGACCGACCGCCGCAGAAAAGCCACAGGTGTAGGCAAACAGATTGAGCACCGACCTGCCTCGACTCGCCTGCATGACGCGGTTTCGGTTCAAGCGTTGATCCAAAAAGATTCCTTGAGAATACCCAGCTTCCAGGTCGACGTGAAACCGCATCCCATGTTCCTCCACCACATGCCGTGACACTGCCTCCGCTTCCCCTGCAGGAGGCCTTCTCAACCAAACACACCGCGGGGCTTTTTTCTCTTCCTGGGCGAGGTTTTTCCACCACAGAGCTGCAACTCCTTCCATTGCCGGCATGGCGGCAATCAGACTCGGTGGCGGGCTTTCTTCAGCCGAAGCCGAAGCCAGCCACACCGGGCCGAAGCGATCAATCGTCAAACCCGGGATTCCGTCACCCTCGCCATCCACCAACCTGAAAGCGTCGGTTTTCTCGAGATCCAGCGCAGCGCGGCGCGCCACCGCAGCGTGAAGCAGATCACGCATCACCGCCCCCCTTCCTCTACGCCACTGAGGGCAGCCGGATTTTCTTCTCGATCACCCAGCAGGTCGAGCACCGATGCAGCGGTAGCAAGTCCAAATGCTCCTGTCACTGCCGCACTCGTTCCCAGCCCAGTGTTGCAGTTGAGACTGCGCCCAGCCCCTTCATCAGGACGCTCCGCCACGCCCCCGTCGCAGGTTGCAAACACCGGCATTTCCTCACTAAAAACACAAGGCACGCCAAACTTCCCGTTCCCCCGCGGCCAACCGTGACGTTGACGCAGGCGCTTCCGCACCTGGTAAAGCAGCGGATCACTGTGTGAGCGGGTCAAATCGCAGCGACGGATTCGCGACGGATCACGCAACCCTCCCGCAGCACCCACCGTCACTGAAGCCACCCCGCCCCTCCGGCAATGGTCCAGAAGGACGCACTTCAAGGTTCCGTTATCGATTGCATCCACGACCACATCAAATCCATGCCCGCAGAGCAACTCCTCGGCATTCTCATGAGTTAGAAATTTTTTCACTGCATGCACTTCGATCCCCGAATGAATCTCCCTCACTCGCCGAGCCATCACCTCCACCTTAAACTGACCCAAGGTCGAATCCAGCGCGTGCACCTGCCGGTTTACATTGGAGATACAGACATCATCGAGATCAATCAAAGTCATCGCGCCCACCCCAGACCGCGCCAGCGCTTCGACCGTCCACGATCCGACTCCGCCGATTCCCACCACGCAAACGTGCGCGCCCGCAATACGTCGCGCAGCAGGAGTTCCGTAAAGCCGCGAAAGCGCTCCGAAACGTGACTGATAATCCTCGCTCTTAGCTGCCATCTTATTTTAAATCCAAAACCAACCAAAAAGGACACGCAACTACTACCGTCACCAAAATAATTCCTCTTCCTTCTTCCTTCAACCATTTCACTCCCGGTCGTAGATCCGTCTCAGTCGTGTGGGAGAGACTCCCATCTTAAAAAAACAGATCAGCGCGAGGTTTTCGAGCTTCCTCCGGAAATGACCATCCCTGGAAAACCGGGACATATCCGGGCACACCGGAGGGTCAAGCAACTCGACTTCTCCCCACCGTCTGAGCTTTTTCGAAAAGGCAACGTCTTCCATGAGCACGATGTCTGGCATGCCACCCACTGCGTCGTAGACATCCTTTTTCACAAAACAGGTCTGGTCGCCGTAAAGAATTCCCACCTTGCGCTGCCACCAGCGGGCCAACGGCATGACAATTCCTAAGCCCGGCCAACCATGGCCGAGGTCCCTGAAAAAAGCACCGCTCGACACCTTGCCTTCACGTGCAACGCGAAGCAATGAACGTAGGTGATCTTTCGTCAGCGGATTATCGGCGTGATGAAAAACAAGCAGCCCACCCGTCGCTTCGGCAGCGCCCAGCCGCATTTGCCCTCCCCTTGAAGGGTGGGGGCATCGTACGACCCTTACCTGCTCGAAGACAGGCCCTGGGGGTTTTTGACCGTTTCTGCCACCGAGAATTTCTCCCGCTCTCTCCTCATCATCGTCGGCAACCGCCACGAGGATTTCGATTTCTCCTGAAGCAAGCCCCTCTTCATGTGCGTGCGTAATCAATGCATGCGCCAGCTCCAAGGCTCCGGCAGGATCACCACGCACCGGAAAAACAAAACTGACCAGCACCCGCTCTCCGTGCTGGAAGGCTTGCTCTGCGGACAGTCCACCGCTTCGGCTACCGTCGAGTCCTTCCGAATCAGACACTCTCTTGCACACCCCTCTCCATCCCTGGTTCATCAACTGCCGGTGGGAGCTGTCGTGTTTCTTCAGGCTTCTCAAGGTAGAGGGCATTCTTATCGAAGTAAAAACGCCACGAGACCGAACGAGCTTTACTTTCACCCTCAACCTGAACTGAAAAATACACCAGACATTCCGGGTTACGCATGCTCTGAGGCACCCGGCAGCGGACTGTTCTTGATGCCGGATCAAAATCCGTCCGCAACGATCCGAATCCTCCCACCTTCATCTCAATCGACTCAGGGAGCGCATCATCCAAGCCGGAGAGATCAACGCGGATCTCGGGGCGGCGCTCTTTCACTCGTTCCTCCGGCGCCGGGAAGGTCGTAAAAGGCAACTTCGCATCGCCCGTGCTCAGAGAGGGATCAGCTTCGATTCCATCACGACTTCGGAAACCAGTCGCCAAATTGAAATTGAAATCATTGTCGCCATGAACCACGAAACGCCCTAGTTCCGCACGCGGGTCATACCAGCTTGCCCGACGCCCATTGACCGTAAATAGCGCCTCGTATCCGAAATCTTCAGCAACTTCGATCGCCTGATCGTTGTATTTTCCAAACGGGTAAGCAAAGACCTTAGACTCAACGCCTGTAACTTCTTTAAGAAAGCGTTTGGACTGACCCAGCTCGACCTGGAGATACTCGCGATATGCCGCCGGATCCCTCTCGGCTTTGTCTGCCATATTCGTGTGGGTGACGCTATGGCAGCCAATCTCACCTCCATTGCTCATGAGTTCTTTCAGCTCATCAAGGTCGAGAGACCGCCCACCTGCGTTCAGATAATCCTGATAGAGAAAAATCGTAAAAGGAAATTCGAATTCTTTGAGAATTGGAAAGGCAATGGAATGCACCGCGTCCCACCCGTCATCAATCGTGATCAGAATACACGGGTCAGGAACATTTTTTTCTTCTCGAAGCCACGCCAGGAAGTCCGCCATCGTAATCACCGGAATCCCTGCCTCCTTGATTGCTCTCATCTGATCCCGGAATTTTGCCGCAGGCATGACCATTTCCGTTGCCTTACTGACATGAAAATCATGGTAGCAGAGCACTGCAACCTGGGCCGCTTTATTGAGAACAAAGGCCTCTTCCGCCGCAACCGTCCCTTCAACAACTGGCTCAAAGAGCTCTGGGCTATCTAGAATCGCATTGATCTTCTCCTGCTCAGGCGTCAGAGGCACCGGCACCTCCACCTCCACTTCGAAAATCGGCTTCTCGTCAGAACCGCAACCAACAAGAAATGCAAAAGCGAACACCAGCGCGAAGATCAAAAAGATTTCTCGCAACAAAGTCGCCCGCTTTACGACCTCAAATCTCACAGTTTTCCTCATGGCAACCTCGTTAAAAATACGGAATTTCACGGGCAACACAAGCAACAGAGAGAGAGAGAGAGAGAGAGAGTTCTCCTGACCGGCTCAAAGAGACCCATGATCCGAGATGAGCGTTGATCACCCAGCTTCTCTCGACAGATCCCGAATCCCGACGACCCTGAAGCCCGATGACGTGACATGCCGCTCGCTCTCGAATTCCTCGACCTCTCATTGGCCAGCCTGCTTCTCGGCTGCTGCGGAGCCTTCTGTCTCGGGGTCTCCAAAGCGGGGCTCCCCGGCCTGACTCTGGTCAACGTGATCATCATGGCCGAGATCTTCGGCGCTCGGGCGTCGGTCGGCATTCGTCCTGCCACTTCTCATTCTCTGCGACATCATCGTCTTTCCTCTTTTCCGCCGGCATGCTTCCTGGAGCGATGTCTGGCCCCTCCTCGGGCCGTGCCTCATCGGCGTCTCGCTGGGCGCAATCGCCATGGGAACGATGAACGAGACGCTCGTCCGGCACGCCATCGGGGCCATCATCCTCGTCATGCTGCTCCTGCAGTGGCTGCGCCGGAGAAATGACCGCCACCTCGCCACTCTTCCCGACGACAGCAGCTTCCGCTGGGCAGCCGCACTCTCGATCGGCATTTCCACTATGATGGCAAACGCAGCCGGACCACTCTACTCAATCTACGGTCTCGTCCGCCGTCTAGAGAAAAAACATTTCCTCGGGCTTGGAGCTCGTCTCTTTCTTCTCCTCAACCTCCTCAAAGTTCCCATTGGCTGGAATCTCGACATCATTTCCACCCGATCTCTGACCATCGACCTCGTCTTTCTTCCTGCTATTCTCGCGGGCATTTTCTTTGGAAGAAAGATCCTCGAGCACATCAACCAGCGGCTTTTCGAGCAGCTTCTCTTTCTCTTTGCGCTGATTGCCGGGTTCCGCATGCTCTTCTTCTGAGGAACTGCCGCCTGCGACTCCCTCCCGGCGTTCCTCAAAGCTCCCTGCTAACAGAATCTTCTCTATACCTCCCCTCAGGCTTGACGCCCATACCGCTCCTCTCTATCCTGCGCTAACATGAAAGGTCTGTTTGTCCCTTCCCTCACTCTGGCTCTGACCCTCGGAATTTTCGCTTTTCCGACGGATAGCCATGCCTTTCTGAAAAAACTCTTCAAAAAGCCTCCAACGACAGAACTCAAGGAAGAAGAAAAACTCGAGATTGAACAAGCCGCCACCGAGCAGTTAGTCGACGCCGAGCGTGTCGCCGAAACAGAAAAAGAAAAAGCGGCGATCAAAGCCTTCGAGAAGATCATCAAGGATTATCCACTCACTGAGGCCGCCGCCGACGCCCAGTTCCAGATCGGCTCGCTCCATAAGCAAGCCGGCAATCTCGAAGATGCTTTTGAAGCCCACCAGAAACTCATCACCAAATACCGCCAGAGCCCGCGGTTTGCTGAAGCTGTAAAAGAACAATTTCAGATCGCAGAAGGAGCCAAGGCTGGCAACAAAGTGACTTTTGTGGGCATTCCCATGAAGCTGACCAGTTCAAGGATCATCGAGATGTATGAGACCGTCATCTCAAATGCTCCGTTCGGGAAGGATGCACCCAAAGCCATGTTCAGCATTGCCGAGATACAGCAGGACCTTGGCCGTCGACCCGCAGCCGTTGCCGCCTACCAGAGGGTGGTTGACGACTACCCCAACTCTCCAGAAGCCAAAGACGCGCAATTCCGTATTGGACAGATCAGCAATCTCGTCTCCTTAAAAAGTGAAGATGTCGGGAGTATCCGCGAGGCTCAGGCAGCCATGCAGACATTTGTTCTCGAGAACCCCGACGCCGAGGAGTCGCCAGACGCCCGAGCCATTCTCTCAAACCTGAAGAAAAGAGATCTCGGCAAGGACATGGAAATCGCACGCTTCTATGAAAAGACTGGGAAGCTGAAAGCCGCAAAAATCTACTACCAGGGCATTGCGAATTTCCCGGACTCTGAATTCTACGCTGAAGCCACGGAGCGACTCGACTTTCTGCGTGAAGCAACGGGAGAGTCAAATTCAGAAACAGCTCCAGCAACACTGCCCGAAAAGACACCTGAAAAAAGTCAATCCAAACTCGCTTCTACCTTCCTTAACATTTTCAATAAATCTGACGAAGCACTTTCTGACGAAGAACCTTCTGAAAAAAGTCAGTCCAAATTCGTTTCTACCTTCCATAACATTTTCAATAAATCTGCCGAGGAACCTTCTGACGAAGGCCCTTCTGACGAGGAACTTTCTAACGAAAAACCTTCTGAGAAAAGTCAGTCCAAACTCACCTCCAGGTTCCTCAGCATCTTTAAGAAAACCCCAAAAGAGCCTTCTGAAAAAAGTCAGTCCAACCTCACTTCCAGGTTACTCGGCAGCTTCAAGGAGACCCCAAAAGAGCCTGCTGAAAAAAGTCAGTCCAAGTTCGCTTCGGTCCACCACAAAGACGGCAGCAAAACTCTTCTGATCAAAGCGAATCCTCGCTACGTCGGCCCGAGAGCCCCTGACCTGGACCACCTCCTGAAAAAGCCCAAACCACGACTCTCTCCGCCAGTCAACGTCATCGGTCAAAATGACTTGCCGGCTGCGCTTCCTAAGCAGGACATGCCTGGCGAGACAGGAAATCTTTTACTTCCACCACCACCCTCAGGTGGCGAAAGCGTCCCCAGTGCACCCATTGTCCCCCCGACTCCTTAAAGTGCCGAGGCAAATTCAATCGAGAAAAACACTCTCCGAAAGCCATCCGATCTGTAACTGAAAACGACCGAACCAACCATCTTCCTACCTACCTACCTACCTACCTACCTACCTACTATGCAGCGTATCGAAATCAGCATTCTAGCCCTTGCCGCGGCTTTTTTCCTTTCCTCATGCAGCGGCTATCGCCTCGGGCCATCCAAGCCTGAACTGCTCGCGCACGTCGAGACATTGGCCATTCCCACCTTCATCAACGAAACGCTTGAGCCCCGGCTCTCGGTTCCTGTGACCAATGCCACCATCAAGGCTTTCATGGCTGACGGCTCCTACAAAATCGCTCCCCGGGACCGAGCCGACGCGGCACTTATCGTTCGGATCAAAGAGACCACACGATCTCCATTCCGGTCGCTGCGTGGGAACCGTCTCGTCTCCCGTGAGCTCGACTTTTCTATCAACTGCGACTACTACGTCGAGGATCTCTCCACTGGAGACATCCTGCTCACAGGATCAGCCAGCGGCAGCAGCAACCTCGGAATCCTCAATGACAACTTCCAGCTCACCGAGCGCCAGGCTCTCACTGACGCGACCCGCATCGTCGCCGCCGAAATTATGAGCGAAGTCTCCGAAGGCTGGTAAAACCGGCGGCTCGATCGAAAAAAGTAGCGCAAGCACGGATGCGTTTGCTGCCAGAACAAGCTCGCGACAAGCTCCCATCATGGGCGGAAGGCTTTCTATCACTGCCACTCCGATCGGGAATCTTGGTGACCTCAGTGACCGCGCCCGAGAGGCTCTCGAAGATGCTGACCTCATCGCTTGTGAGGACACCCGTCACACCGGACTTCTCCTCAACCGGCTAGGCACCAAGCGCTCCCTGCTCAGCCTCCATGCGCATAATGAGGCATCCCGCGTTCCCGAGATCCTCAATCACCTTCTCGCCGGCAAGCAGGTCACGCTCGTCTCAGATGCCGGCTACCCCACAGTTTCCGACCCTGGGCAACGCCTTGTGCGGGCTGTTATTCGCGAAGGCCTTGAGCTTACAGTCATTCCCGGCCCGAGCGCAGTCCTGACCGCGCTAGCCGGCTCTGGTCTCGAAGCAGACCGGTTTTTCTTTGGCGGCTTCCTCGCGAACAAAAAAGGCCAGAGGGAACGAGAGCTTACCCGAGCAATAGAAGCAGATTTCACGTCGATCTACTTTGAATCTCCCCACCGCATCCAGAAGACGCTCGACGCGCTGATCTTTCTCGATCCGGAACGCCAGATATGTATCGCCAGAGAGCTGACAAAACGCTTCGAGCAATTCATTCACGGCACCGTTAAAGAAGCGTCTGAGACCCTGGCCAAAGGCAGCAGTAAGGGGGAATTTACCCTGCTCATTTCTGGAACAAAACTTCCCAAGTGGTTTGACCTCAAACCCGATACATCGTTGCGCAAGAGCGGAGATTAGAGAATAATAAAGGTATGGACTTAACCTTTCAGGCAAGCAATCCCGAGGGCGATCTACTCACGGCAGATGAATTAAACGATGCTCTTTGTCGCAGCGGCTTCAAGGCCACCCTCGCCGGTGAATCTGAAGCTCCTGAAATCATCCTCGATGACACAGAAAAGCTTGTTCTTGAAGTCGATTTTGAAGGGGTTGTTACCACAATCATCCTCCGGGTGTCCCCGGACGCTGACGAACAGGCAGCAGACCAGCTCGCTGCCTCGCTCGATGGACTGGGATACGAGTATCTGGATGAAGAGATCTTCTAAAGTCCAACCCGACGTTTGAGAGACTCTCCCATGTTTCTGACCACCGCAGACTGAAGGATGTTTCGGAAACGAACCTTCATCATCTGTGCCTCTCACCGATCCGGGAGCACGCTCCTTTGCGAAGGCATGCGCTGGACGTGGCGATGCGGCGACCCGAAAGAGTATCTCTCTCCCGTCCACTCAGTCGCCCTCTACCAGCGAGGAGACATCTCGGTCGATCCCGAACAGGACTTCCCCGGCTACATCGAGGAACTCATGCGATGCCAACGGAGCGAAAATGGGATGTTTGGTCTCAAGATCATGTGGAAACACCTCCAGAAGTTACCGCGGAAATGCGACATCCCGTGCGCCATGAGCGATCACCGACGTCTTGCTCGTTCGCTACAGAAAATTTTCGGCCGTTCGCATTTCATCTGGAGTCGAAGAGAAAATAAAACGAAGCAGGCGATCTCTTTTCTCAAGGCCAAACAGACTGGCCTCTTCACCCACCAGCAGATGGCCCAGGGAGACCGACAACCTGACCGCTCCAGGCTGGACTACGATTTTGACGCCATTCAATCCCTCGTCCATCGCTTTGAGGCTGAAGAAGAGCACTGGAAAAAGGTCTTTAAGCTTGGACGCATCCGCCCGCTGATCATCACCTACGAAAATATTGCCAAAGATTACCGTGGCGAGGTCGAGCGTGCCCTCCGTCATGTTGGCGTCTGGGGGAATGACTGTGAAATCAAACAACCTGACCGAAACCGCAAGCTTGCTGACGATACCACCGCGGAATGGTATCATCGCTACCTTGAGGACTCCGAAAACTCAGAAGCGAGCCGGGGCAGCCGGGGCACTGCGGGAAGATCACGCGCCTCGGAATAGCCGACTTAACCAGGGCGTTTCCCCTGTGACCAGCCATCTTTCAAAGTTGCCGTCCGGTTAAAAACCGGTGCCTCAGCCGTGCTTGCAAGATCAGCGCAAAAGTAGCCCATACGGCTGAACTGAATCCGAGCGCCCGGCTGCCACCATTCCTCTGCGACCGAGGGCTCTGCCTTTGCAGTGACCACTTGCAATGATTCCGGGTTCAGATTCGCCACAAAGTCGTCCCCACTCGCTTCCGGCTGCTCGTCTCTGAAAAGCCGGTCGTAAAGCCGCACTTCGATGTCCCGGGCATGCTTTCCACTCACCCAGTGCAGCACCCCTTTGACCTTCCTGCCATCGCTGGGATTCGCCCCTAAAGTCTCCGGATCGTAACTACAAAGAAGCTCGACAACCTTCCCCTCGCCATCCTTCACAACTTCATCGCAGCGGATGACATATGCGTTGAGAAGACGAACCTCCTTATCCGGCTTGAGACGAAAAAACTTTCTCGGCGCCTCCTCCATGAAATCCTCCCGCTCGATGAAAAGCGTCCGGGCAAAAGGCACCTCACGGGTCCCCGCTTCTGCATCACCCGGGTTATTCACGCAAGCCATCATCTCTTCTTTGCCCTCGGGGAAGTTTGTCAGCGTCACCTTGAGTGGATCAAGCACGGCCATCACGCGTGGTGAGGTGGCATTGAGGTCCTCCCGCACACAATGTTCAAGGAGTGCCAAGTCGGTGATGCTGTTGGTCTTGGTCAGTCCCACCTTGGCAATGAAATTCCGGAGCGCTGCGGGCGTGCACCCGAGCCTGCGCATGCCCGACAGAGTTGGCATCCGCGGATCATCCCAACCGCTGACATGCCCTTCCTCGACCAGTCGCAAGAGCTTCCGCTTGCTCATCACCGTGTAGGTCAGGTTCAGACGGGCGAACTCGATCTGCCTCGGGCTGTTCGGCACCGAGGTGCTTGCCACGCACCAGTCATAAAGCGGCCGGTGGTTCTCAAACTCCAGGGAACAAAGGCTGTGCGTGACCCCCTCCAAAGCATCCGAGAGCGGGTGAGCAAAATCGTAAAGTGGGTAAATTGGCCAGACGCTGCCTGTCCGGTGGTGCTCGGTCTTCAGGATCCGATAAATCACCGGATCTCTCATATGGAAGTTCGGGTGCGCCATGTCGATTCTGGCACGCAGGACATGGGCTCCCTCCTCGAACTCACCTGCCCGCATCCGGGCGAAAAGATCGAGACTTTCCTCGATCGGTCGGCTGCGAAACGGTGACTCCGATCCCGGCTCTTTGTCACTGCCCTTGGTGGCGCGGATCTCTTCGGAACTGAGAGAGTCGACGTAAGCCAATCCCTTGCCGATTAACTCCACGGCGAACGCATAGAGCTTGGCATAATAATCCGAGCTGAAATAGAGGTCCTCGCCCCAGTCGAATCCCATCCAGCGGATATCTTCCTGGATGGACTCCACATACTGCACGTCCTCCTTTGCCGGATTGGTGTCGTCCATGCGAAGATGACAACGGGAGGCGTGCTCCGCCCCGCCAGGAAACTCCTCAGGCAAGCTGAAATTCAGACAAAAAGCCTTAGCATGACCGATATGAAGATAGCCATTCGGTTCAGGAGGGAAGCGGGTCACGATGTGCCGGTGCTTCCCCGATTCAAAGTCCTCCGCGATGATTTCACGGATAAAATCCTTCTTCCTCTCAGGCGTGTGGGTTACCTCTTCCGTCGCTGCCATAATCTCTCGTGTCGAAAAATAGTCGACTGGACATTGCAGGAGGAACTCTCAGAATCCAAGAGGGAATCTCACGCATCCCATCTTCCTCGGCCGATCAGGCTACCAAACTCTTCCTTCCCGGCAGACTACGTTTTCGCATCCTCTTCTCCTCGGTAAGAAGCCACCACAGCATCGCTGAGAAAACGCTCCGCATCCGCGACCGCTTCTTTGGTAATGGTAAAGGTACCCTGACTGGTATTCTTCTCGATCAGCTTAAGGCCAAACTGATAATCGTGAAAATGCTCGCGGCAGAGTTGGAGCACGCGGATTTCACGCTCCCGGCAGAGGTCGCCAATCGCTGAAACTGCACCTTCGTCGAAAATCAGGCGAATCCCGTTCTCGCGCGCGAAATCTTCTGCGAAGACCTCCAGTCCTCGCGCGACCTGGGCATCGCTCATCCCTTTCCCTATCTTCAGGTACCGCTGCAAGACTTTTTCCGGTTGGTCGATCAGCTCGGCATCGACCACTAACTCCTGCACCGCGGTTCCCGGAAGCTCAAACTTGAAGTCCCGCAGAATGCGCTCGCAGACGGTGAGGAGCCCACGAGCCCCCGTCTTTTCCTTCGCCGCCTCAGCCGCAATTTTCTCGAGAGCGTCCTCTTTGAACTGAATATTGATACCGTAGGCACCAAACTCCCGCTCGTACTGGCGCAGAATACTCCCCTCCGAAGTTTCCATAATCAGCTTCATGTCCGCTGCCGCCAGTTCTTCACACACCACTCTGACGGGAAGGCGACCGATGAACTCGGCCTCGAATCCGAAGTCGATGAAGTCCTGGGTCGTCACCTGGGAAAAGATTTGAGAATCCAGCGGAGAATCTTCGGTCTCCTGAGACGCCCCGAATCCGATCGCCCCTTGGCGTAACCTCCCGGCAATGATCTTCTGCAGACCAGAGAATGCTCCACTCACGATGAAAAGAATGTGCCTGGTATTGATTGTATCCTTCTGCCCTCCCGCGCCCCCTTGGGTCATGTCGAACATGGCTCCCATCTGACCCTGGATATTCATCGGATTCCGACGAGCTACCTCGGTTTCTTCCATCAGCTTCAGCAATGTCGTCTGCACTCCGCGACCACTGACATCCCGCCCCATCCCCTCCCCTTGAGAAGAAAGCTTGTCGATCTCGTCGATATAAATGATCCCATACTCGGCCAAACCAAGATCGCCCTCCGCCTTATCCAACAACTCCCGGACAAGATCATCGACGTCGCCACCCACGTAACCCGTCTCACTGAACTTGGTGGCATCCGCTTTGACGAATGGCACCCCGATCAAATCGGCAATGTGTTTGACCAGATACGTCTTCCCTACTCCGGTTGGCCCGACCACGATGACATTCTGTTTGGCAAACTCAATCTTTCGCGCCTGCTCAGGCTCACGGGCCTCCAGTTCACGCACAAAATGCGCATGGTTGTAATGATCACAGACAGCAATCGCCAGCGCCTTTTTCGCTTCATCCTGCTGTATCACGAAGCGATCGAGATGGGCTTTGATGTCTTTCGGGTGATAGCTGAAAGAAAACGGGTCTCTTCCCGGCTCCTCTTTTTTTTTCTCAGCGACCGGAGTCTCCGATGCCGCTTTGTCTCCGGATCCTGAACTCGCAAAATCGAAAGGATTAAACCCTCCGGTGCTGCCGAGTTGGCCCTTCATGAACTCACTCAAACGCTTTGCGAGTTCCTCCGGGGTTGGTGGTTTATCATCGCCCTTTCCCATGCGGGAGTATCCAACGCACCGAAGAGGGAACAAGAAAAAAGGAGCAAATTCGCACTGCTGAAATCCTGAAACCACGAAAAAAACGGCTACTCTTGCAAGATTTCCTCCGATGCGATAGGGAATCTTAACCAGAAAAGCTAAAAACTAACTCAGAACCCACTCACTGGTGAAGCCGCGCACGAACCAGTAAAAAAAACCTGCTCATTGCCACCCTTTCACGCGCTTCTCCCCTTCAAGTCATGATGCTCACTCTTCTCAAACTCACGCTCTCTGCAGGAATTATCTACCTCGTCAACGAAGTCGTCATCACGCGGAGCAGACCATTCCTCGGGAGCCTGATCGCTTCCTTGCCCCTGGTTTCTCTCATCACCTTTGTCTGGATCTACCATGGTCTTCGTGCAAACCCACAGGCTCAGGTCGAGAAACTGGCTGCCCACTCCACCGGCGTCTTCTGGTTCGTGCTCCCCAGCCTCCCCATGTTTCTTATCTTTCCCTGGCTTCTGAGAAAAGGAATTCACTTCTGGCCAAACCTTATTCTCTGTTCCTTCATCACGATGCTTCTTTACGCCGTCATGGCATTTGGGTTGAAGAAGTTCGGAGTCGACCTCTGATGCGTCATCGAGACTGCGACGGATTCCCGGTTGCGAGCGAATCTATTTCCACCACTGTGTGCGCGTGAACAATCGGATCGACACCCGCTTCAAGCAACTTCGTTCCGAAGACAAGGCGGCATTCATTGCCTACGTCTGCGGAGGCGACCCCGACCCCTCGACCAGCCTCGAGATCCTCCACACTCTCCGACCGTGCGAAGGTGGATATTCCTGGAAATCGGCCTCCCTTTTTCAGACCCCCCTCGCTGATGGTCTCGTCAATCAATTGGCTTCTGAGCGGGCTCTGAAGGCAGGAAGCACCACTGCCGCCAATGCTCGAAAATGGTGCGGGAATTTCGCAAGACCCTCAGAGACTCCCATCGTCCTCTACGCCTACCTCAACAACCTTTATGCCTATGGCTACGAGAACTTCCAACGCGATGCTCTCGAGGCGGGGCGTCGATGGCATCCTCAACCTGGATCTCCCTCCTGACGAAGCTCAGATCAACTCCGAGCTGCACCCTGCCGAGGCCATGCGGCAGATCCGGTTGATCGCACCCACCACGGAAAGCGAGCGCATCGGACTGATTGCCGGCATGGCAGAGGGGTTTATTTACTATGTCTCCAGAGAAGGGGTCACTGGTGCCCGCAGTGAGGATCGCAAGCAACATTCGAGGAGCACCTCGATCTCATCCGAGCCGCGACCGGTCTTCCGGTGGCTGTCGGTTTCGGGATCTCTACCCCGGACCAGGCGTCGGCCATCGGGCGCATCGCTGATGGGGTGGTGGTGGGAAGCGCCATCGTCCAAACCATTGCTGAACATGCCGGAGAGTGAAAATCTGCAGGAACGCCTCTCCACCATGGTGCCAACCCCTTGTCGAGGCGACTCACAACGCGCGGCTCTAGCTGCCGCCACCCAGACATCTGCGTCGCAGCAATCAAGTATCTCTCTGGCCATCTGGCTTCTTCCGGATACCCTAACTGCCCCCCCGAGAAAAAAACGATGACGATCCCTTTCTGGAAAATGAAACGGTGCCGGCAACGATTTCGTTGTCCTCGACAACCGTGATTCCTCCCTGCATCTGACACGGGAGCAGATCGCATTGCTCTGTGATCGTCATCGTGGAATCGGAGCCGATGGACTCCTCGCGGTCGAGCCTCCCGAGGCCGGCGCCGACTTCCGATTCCGCTACTACAACGCAGACGGTGGTGAGGCGGAGATGTGCGGTAACGGAGCACGTTGTTTCGCCGCCTTCGTCAACCCGCCTCGACAAGAGGGTCCGGCGCCCCTGTCAGTTTTGAAACCATCGCCGGAATTCTCTCCGCCTCTTTCCACGGCGACGAGGTAGAAATCGCCATGAGCGATCCCGTGGACCTCGTCATGCATGCCGATCTGGAACTCCCCGGAAAAAACCCTCGAGATTCACCACCCTCAACACCGGCGTCCCTCATGCAGTGCTTGAAGTCGACGATCTCGCCCAGAGCGACGTCATCGGTATCGGGGCCCGCCGTTCGCTACCACGAGCACTTTGCTCCGAGCGGGCACGAATGTGAACATCTATCAATCCACCGGAGAACGAGCCATTCACATCCGTACTTATGAGCGCGGGGTTGAGGGCGAAACCCTCGCCTGCGGGACCGGGATGGTTGCCTGCGCCCTTGTCCACGACCAGCTTACCGGGTGTGGGTCGCCCGTCTCCGTCAGCGTAAAAGGCGGCGACGTCTTGAGCATCGCCTTTGAAAGAGAGTGGCAGAGGAGGGCTATCATCATGTGACTCTCACCGGCCCGGCTGACTTCGTCTTCCACGGCGAGATTGACCTTCCCTGAGCTCCCCAGAATACTCTTATTTTTCCTCCCGAACCGATCCACCCATCATGTTTGCCGGCGCCCACACTGCTCTCGTCACCCCGTTTCGCGACCGCGAGTTCGACGAACACACCTTCCGGAATCTCATCGACCGCCAGTTCGACCGCTGGCATCGCCGGGGTTGTTCCGGTTGGAACCACCGGTGAATCCCCCACCCTCAATCACGAGGAACACGAACGGGTCATCCACGTGGCCATCGAGCAAGCCGCGGGAAGAGGGCTCGTTATCGCCGGCACAGGATCCAACAGCACGCGGGAAGCCATTTCCCTGACCCCAAGCAGCAGAGGAAAGCTGGCGCCAACGCCGCACTTCTTGTCAGTCCGTACTACAACAAGCCGTCGCAGGAAGGGCTCTTCCAGCACTACAAGGCGATCGCCGAATCCACCGCACTGCCCCTCGTGCTTTACAGCATCCCCCGGCCGTTGCAGCATCGAAATAGGTGTCGAGACCACTCTGCCGCCTGGCTGATGCCTGCCCGAACATCCGCGCCATCAAGGGAAGCCGGCGGCTCCGTCGAGAGAGTCAGCCAGCTCCGAGGGGCACTCGCGGATGACTTCGAAATCCTCAGCGGAGACGATTCCCTGACCCTGCCATTCATGGCTGCGGGCGCTTGTGGCGTCGTCTCGGTCGCATCCAATCTCATTCCCCAGGCGATGACGGACCTGGTCGCCGCTATGGCCACGGGCGATCTCAGCGCCGCGCCGGAGCATTCACGAAGGCTACTACGACCTCTTTGCAGGCTTTCTCAAGCTCGCCACCAATCCGGTGCCGATCAAAACCGCCCCTCAACCTTGCCGGCGAGATTCCTGACCCTTATCTTCGACTCCCTCTCGTCGCACTGGACCAGGCGGGCACCGAAACACTGCGGGAAATTCTCCAGAGCCTCAATCTTCTCTCATTGACCGGAGCTCCAAAAACCTAGAAAAAACTTACGCTGTGAAAATTCTCGTTACAGGTGCCAAAGGCCGAATGGGTCAGGCAGTTATGCAAGCGGTGGAGGCAGAGCCCGCCACCGAACTCGGCAGCGCTATTGACGTAGGCGATTCCATAAAAGACGGTCTCGATGCCAGTG
>CALSSN010000023.1 GCA_943789025.1 uncultured Verrucomicrobiales bacterium | reverse complement strand
AAACCAAAAAACCAACCAACCACCATGGACCACGAAAAACTGAAAGCCGCCTTTTTGCAAGGCGGAGAACGCGAGTCGGCCGAATTATTCAACGAATTGATACGAGGATCGGTGCGCGAAGCCTTCTGGCAGATGATGGCCGAAGAAGTCGACGTGATGGTGTCTTTCAAGATGATCCAGGAATCTTCTGAATGACTGAATGTGCAGGTGTTTGCCGTCATCATTGGTGAGATCTTCGTAGATGCGATCGGTGAAACCGTGAAACATGAGTATCAGTGCCGAATCCCTAGTCGTCCTGCGCCCCAGGTGGTTGAGACCCAGCCCGTGGATTGCCCGAATGACTGCACGTTTAAGGCTTTCGTTCATCACAAAGTAGGAAGTTGCTGCCATTCAGCACAAGTCATGTGGATTCTCAAAAAAAAGTCATGGTGAGAAGTCGTCCTGAATTCTGACTGGGTATAGTTGCTCCTTGTTGCGTAGTTTGGCAAGATCCTGATCGGTCTTGGTAGCTGTGAAAAAGGACAGGCATACTGCCGCGCTGAATTGAGTGTGCTTAAACGACATTTCCCTGCTGGAAAAGCGGGTGATTCATCCTGAAAAGTATCAAGAGGCCTGCTGAGGTGCTTGCGTCTGCCTTGGTGCGACGAGCAATCAGATTGCTCTCGCGGTGCGGGCGGTCACAAGTGGTGCCGGTAACGGAGCCAGCAAACATGTTTCTTATTGATGTTGCGAGTTGACTCATCATTGAGGACACGGTGGTGCGTGAGCGCCAGACTGAGCAATCCGCGGGTGAGGTGTGCGCCTTGTTGAGCAGCCGGAGCTCCGGGCTTACGGGTAGCGTCTGCATGGGTGCTCGCGAACGCAAATCGTCCGGGTGGGGGACGCGCGTTCTATCAAGCGATGAGGGGCCGACCGCCATGCTCTGCATGCTCGCAGGCCTTGCCATCGTAGCGGGGGCGAGCCTGCTGTTCCTGCCGGAGTCGTCGGTGGCGCGGCTCGGCTTGCGGGCGGGCGACTTGCGCGATGCGTCTGCACCTGCCGCTGTTCTTCCTGCTGGCAATCGGCATGGCGATGCTGGGCGGATGCGGGCGCCTTGGCGGGGGCGGGCTGGCTTATCGGGGCCGTGCTGCTTGGCTCTGGCGGTGGGCAGCGAGCTGGTGCAGTCTCAGGTCGGGCGCTCGGCTTCGTGGCTGGACCTGTGGCGGACGTGGTGGGGGACTGCGGGGCTGTGGGGTGGTGGTGTCTGCTCAGGCGTCGGTGGGTGGTGCTGGGCACGGCCATGGTTATGATGCTTGTGCTCTTTTGTTTTTTGGCCCGAGCTGCCTGGTTGCGGCCCATGGCCCTGCGGGCGCAGGAAGACATCCATCCGCAGCTGCTGCCTGCCGGATCGCTGAGCGGATGGTTGCTGCGGGCCAAGGGCGGGACGCGAGTGGCGTGGATAGGAGATGAAGCGGGGTTCCAGGTCAACTGGCAGGCCGGCGACTGGCGCGGGGTGGAGATTCGACTGGCTGGGGGAGAGGCATGGAGCAAGGCGACTGCGATGGAGATCGTGATAGAGAATCCGGGGGGTGAATTTCTTCTGGGGGTGAGAATGGATGGCAAGGGCGGAAGCAGGGCCACCGGCGAGCTGGAGGTTGCTCCGGGACATAACCGTTTGGTCGTGGCGCGTGCAGGCCTCAGTGGCGATGATGCGGCTTGGAGAGAGCCCGAGTGGATGAGCCTGCACAGCGGGCTCGATGCGGAGCAGAGGCAATTCCGGGTCGCGAGGATACGGCTGGCGCAATGAGCCCTCCCGGTGGTTCGAGCGCTTGCGTTGGCGCTTGCGCTTGGGCTCGGCTTGAGAATTCTGCCCGTTTTCGAGGAGCTACCCGAGCCAGAAGGAAAAGTAGAGGTAGAAGCCAGCTACCAGACCGAGCACGAAGAGGGTGGCGAGGACGTCGGTTTTATTCCACGATGCGCGGATCTCGCGACGGTCATCGGCAGTCAGGGTGCCGTAGGTGAGTCCGCTGACTTTTTCGGCTGATGGAGCGGGTGCGCTCATCGAGGCGCCGATGATGATCACGGTGCTGATGAGAAGAAGAACGCCGGAGTAATACAGAAAGTTAAAGGCCGCGAAGGACTCGAGGAACGATCCGTTTGCGAAGGGATGACTGCCATGAATGGCTTCGATGACCAGTTTTCCCATACCGAAGAGGAAGCCGAGACTGAGTCCAGCGATGGCGCCACGGGCATTGATGCGTTTGAAGAAAAGACCGAGGAGGAAAACGGCGGTGATGGGTGGAGCCAGATAGCCCTGGACCGCTTGCAGGTATTTGTAGATGCCGCCTCCGGCCATCGCTTTCATGATCGGAATCCAGACGATCCCGCAGATGACGACTCCGCCGGTGGCGAAGCGGCCGACTTTGACCAACTCTGCCTGTGAGCGTCCCGGGCGGAGTTTTTCGTAGATGTCGAGGGTGAAGAGGGTGGCGCAGGAGTTGAAGAGGGAAGCCAGCGATGACATGAGCGCCGAGAGAAGACCGCCGACGACCAGACCGCGCAGGCCGACAGGAAGCAGGTTGGTGACAAGGGTCGGGAACACCATGTCACCATCGACTGCCGAACCGTCAGATTTCTGCGGGATTTCGATGATGCCTTTCTGGTGGAGCGCCCAGCCGATGAGCCCGGGGACGAGAAAGATCATCACCGGCCAGACTTTCAGAAATCCTCCGAAGATCGCGCCGCGGCGGGCATTGGTGAGGTTCTTTGCGGCAAGGGTGCGCTGAACAATGTACTGGTCAGTACACCAGTACCAGATTCCGATGACCGGTGAAGCAATGAGGATGCCGAGCCACGGGAAGTCAGGATCTGAGAGTGGTCTCCAGAGCGCGAAGGCTTCCTTGTTTTCAGCCGCCATACTCTTAAGTTCGCCCCAGCCACCGAGCTCGCGCAGGCCGTAGAAGGTGATGAAAAATGAGCCGAGGAGAAGGATGCCAGTTTGCGCGACTTCGGTGTAGATGACCGCCCGCAGACCTCCGAGAATGGTGTAGATGCCAGTGAGAATGACCGTGACAAAGGCACCGACCCAGAACGCATTGTCCGGGCTGCCGAAGGTGTCGGGCAGGAGGGTTTTGAAGACCAGAGCGCCGGCGTAGACGGTTACCGAGACCTTGGTGAAGATGTAGGCGATGAGCGAAACGACGGAAAGAATCCAGCGCACCCGGGCATCGAAACGCTTTTCCAGGAACTCGGGCATGGTGAAAACCTTCGCCTTGTAGTAGAAAGGAACAAAGACCCACCCGAGAAGGATCATGACCCACGCATGCAGTTCCCAGTGGGCCATGGCCATGCCTGACGATGCGCCATTGCCCGCCAGGCCGACGATGTGTTCTGATCCGATGTTGGAGGCGAAAAGCGAGGCGCCGACAACGAACCACCCGGCGTGGCGGCCGGCCAGGAAGTAGTCGGCGGTGTCGGTGACTTTCCGCGAGGATCGGTAGACGATCGCTACGATGAGCAGGAAATAGACACCGATCAGCGACCAGTCGAGCGCCTCAAGGCCCTGGGATGATGCGATCAGGAAGGGGGGCATGGATCCAGCGGCGTGTGTTGTCGGTATCCCCGGTTCCCGGAGCATTCACCGTCTCAATCCCCGGCATGGCGGATGATTTGATTAGCCGCTGTTATGTGCGCATTCCGGCTTATTCTTCCGAGTCGGTCGCTGACTGCTTGTGCCAGTATTTCTTCGTTTCGGTAACAATCACGCCGGAGAGAAGAACCAAGGCGATCAGGTTGGGAACCCGTGCCGACAAGGAGAAAAAGAAGCGGGGTGCCCGAAAGGAAAGTGCTGGCAGCGGATAAAAAATCAGTGAGCTGTTGCATGATTGCGTGAGCGTATCAACTTTATGCTTATTGAGCAATGCTTTAGGAAAAGAAATAATGGCGTCACGAAGCGGAGCTCTGGAGTGATTTTTGTGGGGTGTCTGGAGCAGGTGATTACCGGTGCCGAGGTAAAAGAAAGTCCCCTGATTCTTCTGAAGCGTATCTTTTAGTCTGCTATTCTCGGTTTTTATGGATCCTGTCAGTCAAGGTGTTGTCGGAGCGGTTGCGGCTGCTGTGTCGGCGAAAGAGAAGCGAGAGATCAGGCTCGCGGTACTTATTGGTTGGACAGGCGGGATGCTTGCTGATGCGGATATTTTTATCCGTTCGCCAGCTGACCCTCTTTTGACGATCGAATTTCACCGTCATTTCACCCATTCACTGGCATTCATTCCGATCGGCGGGGCGCTCTGTGCGGCATTGTGGTGGCTGCTCTTCCGAGCCAGAAAACCGTTCCGACAACTCTTGCTTTTCGCCACCGCTGGTTATGCTACTTCGGGCCTGCTCGATGCCTGCACCAGCTACGGAACCCAGCTCCTCTGGCCATTTTCTGATGTCAGGGTCGCCTGGAACATTATTTCCATCATCGATCCTGTTTTCACGGGGGTTCTGCTGCTGCTGGTGGCTGGCGGAACGATCAGGAGAAGCAGGAGAATGATCCGGGGGGCGGCAGTTTTTGCTCTGGCCTACCTGTTGCTCGGTGGAGTCCAGAATTTCCGAGCTTCCCGGGTGCAGATGGCCCTGGCCGGCGAACGTGGTCACGCCGGAACGAAGGCGATGGCGATGGCAACTACCAAGCCCTCAATCGGGAATCTTCTGCTCTGGCGCAGCATTTACCGACACGAGGGGAGGTTTTACCTCGATGCGATTCGCGTGGGGCTGCCCGGATCGTCACGCGTGTTTCCCGGATCCTCGGTTCCGGCAGTGGAGGCTGCCGAGTTGAAACAGAAACTGCCTCCCGAGAGCACGCTGGCGCGTGACATCGACCGTTTTGACCATTTCTCAAGCCGCTACCTGGCCCGGCACCCCGAGCAGGCCGATGTGGTAGGCGATCTGCGCTATGCGATGTTACCGAATGAAACGATTCCTCTCTGGGGGATTCGTTACGACCCGGCTGCGGTCGACGAGCATGTGAGTTTCGAATCGTTTCGGACGATCAAAGACGATGACAAGCAGAGGCTGTTTCGCATGATTTTTTCCGGCAAAGAATGAGAGAAGGCGGAATGACTCCAGCACGCTCGGGGAGAATGGATAAGGGAGCTTTCAGGCGTCCGGAGTTGTTTCAGATTTCCAGGGAAGAGGAAGAATTTTTTTTCTCAACGGTAACCTGAAGGGCTTTTCTGCAAGGTCCAGAGAACAGCTGCGCAAGCTTTCATCTTCATTCATTCCCATGTGGTGGGAAGATGAATTAATCAGACTTTTCGTAAATACCTATTGACCCAGTTGTTCCTCAAGAGTAATCCCCTTTGATCAAGCAAAATTAATTAAATCAAATACCATGAAATTCCCCCCATTGTTAAAAGTAATTATGTTCGCTGTTTTGGCCTTTTCTGCAGGTTGCGGGAAACAGGAGGCAAGTAAGGAGATTCGGGTGGCTGTATCGCCAGCTTCCCCCCCCCTGCTTTTTGACGAAGGCGGCCAGCTCAGGGGCGCGGATCTCGAACTCTTTGAGGGTTTCTGCAAAGCCCGGGGCTACACCTTCAAAATCACTTCTTATGACTGGCAGGGAATGCTGGGTGCAGTATCAAGCAAGCAGGCGGACATGGCTTTCTCCGGCATCTCAATCACCGACAAACGCAAGAAGGTCATGGACTTTTCCCAGCCCTACTTCGACAATGCTTGGAACTTGGTGGCCCTGACCAGTCGGGCGATCAAGATCGACAGCCTCGAGCAGTTAAAGAGCTACTCGATCGGCTATCCCCGAGGCATGGCCTATAATGACCTGATTAAGAACGAATGGGAGCCCAAGGGTTATTATAAGCTAAGCGATGCCAAGCTCTACCCGAGCTACAATGAAGTTGTGACGGACCTCCAGAATGAAAATCTCGACCTGGCCTTCATCGAGGAGCCGGTACTGGCTGATTTCATGAATAAGAAAAAACTTCCCATCAAGAAGGTGTATAGCGTTACGGGCAAGGACCAGCTTGGCTTTGCCTTCGCCCGCGACTCAGCGCTGCGCGTGGAGTTCGATGCCTACCTGGCCGAACTCGGCCCGGAGAAAGTCAAAGCTGTGATCGACAAGTGGATGAATTGACCGGGTCTCGGATAGAAAGTATGGCCTTCTCGGAAATGCTGGCGCAGCTAGCCTCGGGAGCCGTCTTTACGGTTCTGGTCACAGTGGCCTGTTGTGCTACCGCGCTCGCCGTCGGGCTTCTCTCTGCGTGTGCCCGGCGGGTCTTCCCGTTCCCCGCTGTAATTCGAGCCCTCGATCTCTTTGCCTTTGTCTTTCGGGGCATCCCGGTGCTGGTCCTGTTGTTTCTGGTCTACTTTGGCTTGCCCGGCGCAGGGATCCGAGTGTCGCCGCTGGGGGCGATGATGTTGAGCTTGGGGGTGATTTCCGGAGCCTACCTGGCCGAGGTCTTCCGGGGCGCGCTCGACGCCGTCGATGCGGCCGAGATCATGGCTGCTCAATCCATGGGCATGTCTCGGTGGCAGGTGTTTCTGCACATCGAGCTGCCGCAGATGATGCGGTTTTCCGTTCCAGGGATGGTCAATGAATTCACCAATGTCCTCAAATACTCTCCCTTCGGCTACACCGTGGGCATCCCGGAAATGACCAAGCAGGCCCTGGTGCTTTCGTCTGCCACCCTGCGCGGCGTCGAGATCTATCTGGCTGCCGGGATCCTGTATTTTTTAGTCTACCGCCTCCTGCTGGTAGGGGTACGCGTCTTGGAAAAGCACTGGCGCGTGCCCGGCATGGGGCCTGCCCACCTCCAGGACCAGCCGGTATAAGCTATGGCTTTGATTGAAATACGACGCCTCCGGAAACTGTTCGACGGCCATCCCGTCCTGAACGGCGTGGATATTGATGTCGCCGAAGGTGACGTCAAGGTGGTGATGGGACCGTCCGGGTGCGGAAAGTCCACTCTGTTGCGCTGCATCAACCGACTGGTGGAACCATCCTCCGGCTCCATCCACTTCCGCGGTGCCGAGGTCACCGGGCCGGACGTCAATGTTCGCTCCCTGCGCCAGCAGATCGGCTTCCTATTCCAGCAGTTCGCCCTGTACCGTCACCTGTCGGTGCTGGACAATACCGCCCTGGGACTTCGCAAACTCAAGGGCATGAAGAAAAAAGAGGCAGCGGAAAGGGCGCTTCACGAACTCAATCGTCTGGACATGGCCGGGCACCGCCACAAGTTTCCTGCCCACCTCTCAGGAGGCCAGAAACAGCGGGTGGCGCTGGCTCGCGCCCTTGCCATGGACCCAGCGGTAATTCTGCTCGACGAGCCCACCTCCGCCCTTGACCCTGTGATGGCTCGCGAGGTGGCTCAGCTCATCAACCGTCTCCATGGCGAAGGCGTGACCATGCTCTGCGTCACCCACGACCTCGAGTTTGCCTCGGCGATCGCCGAGCGTGTTGCGTTCCTCGACGAGGGTATCGTGCAGGTCGAGGATCGCCTCTCCGTCCTCTACGAGGATCACGCCCACCCTTCCATACGGAATTTTTTCATGAAGCAGGAGCGGTCATCGTGAGTATGTGGGCTGAATTTTTTCGTGATCTGGTTGATCAGGGTCCTCTGATCATGCGCGGGCTGGGCGACTCCCTCCTGCTGACCGCCATCGTCAGCCTTACGGGTTTCTTCCTCGGGTTGGTGGTTTTCTATTTTCGCCACTGTCAGTTCGCGATAATCCGGCTGATCCTTCGGGGTTATATATCCTTTTTCATTGGGATGCCGTTGATCGTGTTGTTGTTTCTCATGTATTACGGATTGCCGCCGTGGGGCGTTTCACTGTCTCCCTTTTCGGTGGCTGTCATCGGTTTCACCTTCAACGTGGCCGCCTATAACGCGGCCTATCTGACCACCGCCTACCATGCGCTCGACTCGGCGGAACTGGAGGCGGCACGCGCGGCCGGATTCCGGCCGTTCCAGGTGTTCCGGCTCATCACCCTGCCGCAAGTCCTGCGCTTCTCGGTGCCGGCCCTGACCAACCAGGTGATCCGTAACCTCAAGGACAGCTCTGTGGCTTTTCTGATCCAGTTCAACGACTTCTTCTCCCGGGTTCAGGAACTGGCCGCAACGAACTTCATGTTTTTCCGGGCCTACCTGTTTGCCGCCGTGGTCTACCTGCTGCTGGTCATGGTTCTGGTGCTTATCGCTCGTCAGATTGAGCGGCGGGTCATGATCCCAGGCGTCTACATCGCTCCGGAATCGTTGGGGTCATCGGCAGTTTAATACGCGTTTCTGGGTATCCATTTTCATGGCGCTTCAAGGACCGCCGTGAGATCGATCTGAAACGAATGTTTCTCGAGCCTGGGCTCTTGGTCGGGTAGTTCTCGAGAATGCGGTAGAGAATCTACGCGTTGTAGGCGTGGAGGTAGAGGGTGATCCGGGAGTCCCCTTCCTTCGACCCCGGTGAGATCTGCGGTGCCGATGGCTCCGATGATGGCCTGAATTACCAGGAGGTCTGCGCTGATTGCATGCCAGTTCCGGTAGCGGACGCCCTCGGAGTGATGAGAATAAAAAATCTTATGGGACGTTGGGAGTGAATGTGTCGTTTCAAAACTGACGACTGACGCTCAGGCCGATGCTGGGAGCGCCTTCAAGGCCGTCTTCCTCTCCAAAGAGTTCTGTGTAGAGGGGAAGTTGCAGGTTGAAGCTGGCGGTCACTGATTGTCCGAGGAGGTAGCCCGCACTGAGCGAAGCGTAGGCGAGAAAGGCGCCGGAATTCGGGTCGGTGCCGGTTTTTTTCCAGTGGGATTTGCCGAGGTAATTGGCGGTGGCACCGGCAGCGAGCGAAAGGCGTGAAGTGGGACGAAAGTTGAGTCGTGGAGACACGGTGATCTCCGCAGATCCGCGGTAGCCCTTGGAGTTTTCGTAGCAGGGAAGGCGGGCCTTGGTGAACAGGGAACTCGCCCATTTGTCGTTATGTGGGAAAGAATAGTAGAGGTCGATCAAGGGATCAAAGGTGCCATTCCCGAATTGGATGTGAAGGTGCTCATGGCCACCGTCACCGAGAACCCACGGGTCGGAGACAGTGTCGCCGGTGGGAAATGCCAGTCCCAGTGAGATCCGAAGCATGTCTTGTTCGAAAAAAAGACCGTTGCTGCGCCATCCGACGGAGAGTTCAGCGTCGCCAAAGCCCTCGTAGGTTTCGGTGCGATGATGGATTTCGCCATTGCGCCGCGCGTTTCGGATTTCCTCGGGAGTTACTGGCTCGATGAATTCAAGTGTGGCTCTCTGATCCTTGATGAACCAAGGAACCCGAAGCTGGGCATCGAAGTTGTTGGCAAAGGTGCGCGAGAGAGAGAGTTCAATCCGATGGATGTCGATATCGACTTCGTGGCGGTGCAGTGGCGAATCGACCAGGGTTCCGTCGGCCGCGAGTCCATGATCTTCGAAGTGTCCCCCGGAGAGGCCGAGGGTAGTACTGTAGTCGAGGGCGATTCGCCACGAATTAGAATCCTGGCTGAGAACACCGGCTTGTGCATCTCCCGACCGGGGGATAGTGGGGTTGGCTCAGGCGGGTCAGGCGTAGGCGGGGTTCTTGGAGAGAAGCAGCAGTGTGAGAAGAGCGGGAAAAAACTTCATATAGCAGGCGAGTGGAGAAGGACAGAGGAGGATGTGAGAGTTGGCAGTCCCCACTCTACTTGGTTCTCTTTGCAACCGGAACAAGTTCAATGTCATCGAACCAGGCGGTTCCCGGTGAGGAGAGGAGGCAGAAAAGCTTGAAACTTTTGCTTTCGCCAGATTGAAGAAGAACCTCGACCCGCGTCCAGTCGTTGTCACCGAGAAGAATTTTTGTCTTGCCGAGGGTCTGGAGATTGCTGTCCTCAAGTTCGATGGTGGCTCCTTTACGCGGGTCTTTGATGCCTGCAGTGCGGACCCATCCGCTCAGGCGGTAGTCTGCGTTCTTCTTCAGTTGGAGGCCTGCACGACTCCATCCGCCCATGCCGTTCTGCTTGGTCAGGCGGACCATGACACAGATGCTTTGGTCTTTTCCATCCGGGGCGACCGCGGCCTGAACCTCGCCGACGAGGGCTTCCAGTTCCCAGCCGTTGGGTGCGTTGCTTTCTGCGATCGTCTCGAAGGAGCCATTGGCAAGAATGTTCGGTCCAGTGGCCTTCCATGTATCACGCGGCTTTGCGGCGACAGAAACGATCGTGGCCGGCGCCTTTGCGGCAGGGGCACCGTCGTCGGCTCCAGCTTTGGCTTCGGCAGCCACAACATCCACCGCCTCGGCACCTTTCTTTGCCGCCGCATGCTCGGTTTTGGCCGCATTGTCTTCGGGCTTCGCGCCGGCGATCTCAATGCTGACGTCATTGAGGGAGGTGATACGTTCGCTCGCAGCGTCCCAGGGTTTTCCTTTCCCGAAAATATTCGAGTAGATCTGGACCTGGGCCACGAGCGCGTTCTCGACGTCTTCTTTCTCGTCCTTTGTGATTGGATCCTCGGCCTCGAGGAGGCGCGCAGCGGCAATCAATGCCACCCGGGCAACTGTCGTATCGGTGGCCCCATTGAGCGAGTACGCCTGTGAGTAGTTGAGGAGGGCTTTGTGGGGGTCGCCTTTTTTCTGGTGTGCGAGACCGCTGAGATATGCGATTTCACACCCGTCGGTCGAGGTGGGAGCGGTGGTCACTTTGCGTTCCTCGGCGAGTTTCAGAACGTCGTCCCACCCCTTGCGGCCTGCGGCTTCCCAGACGGCGACGCTGGGTGCGAGAGTTCGCTCGTCGGTCGGGAGCATCTCAGGTTGGAAGTCGCGGAGGTGGAAATGAACGTCGTAGGGGCGGGCGAGACGGCGGTAGCAGTCGATGAGTCGTTTCCTCGCCAGCATGACGAAATTTCCCGGGATGGGATAGTAGTAGCTCTGGAAGTTCCTCGTCTGGGTGGCGATCTTCTCGAAGCCTTCGGCGGCTTCGGCGAAGCGTTGCTCTCGGAAAGCGGTTTGTGCTGCGATGAATGGTTCGGGCGCACGGAATTCCACCCAGTCGATGAGTGCCGATGCAAGCCTGCGCTGGGTGGCACTACTGCCTGCGGTGGAGTAGATGAGGTTGGATCCCTCGACCCCTCCGAAACGGCCTTCCATGGGCGTGCCGTTTTTGAGGTGGATGGTAATCTCCCGCTGCGCCTGCGCGACTGATGTCGCGATGAGGAGGCCCACGAGAGCTGCTATTGGTTTTCGGCTACCCATTCTGCTTTCCATTTCTTAAACTGCTCGCGCGCTTCCGTCACCTTCTCGTGATCGAGGTGTCCCATGCGTTTGAGCATGTCGACGAGAACCTTCAGGGCGTCGCCTTTCTGGCCTCGAGCCCTCAGAATTTCGGCGGTGTTGATGTAGGCTTTTGTTGACCAGTCGAGGTGGCCGGGAAAGTTGCTGTAGACGCTTACGTAGACTTTAATCGCTTCGGCGGGTCGACCTTTTTTCTCGAGGAGCGCGCCGATGCTGTAGTTGGCTTCGGCCCGGGCCTTGTTCCAGCTGCGGTTGCTGAGGTAGCGTTGCCACCATTGGAAAGCCTCCTCGGTTTTCCCTTCCAGGGTTTTGATGCGGGCGATCCCCAGGGTAGCTCCCTGCTGGAATTCGGGTGATTCAAACTGGTTGAGGATACGCTGGTAGTTGCCGAGAGCGGTGAGAAAGGCGCTTTTCTCGAGGCGTTCAACGATAATGTCGGCAGAGTCGAGGAGCGCATACTCAAGCGCCCCGCCCTCAGGGCGCTTCGTCAAGACGTAGTTGTAGAATTCCTCGGCCAGCTCAGGTTTGTCCATCCGTTCCTGATTCCATCGAGCCAGCTTGACGAGAATGTAGTTCGGTACCTTCTCCTTCTCGTAGTCGAACTGGATTTGGTAGAACAGAGAATCAATTTTTTTCGGATCAACCGGCGGGTCGGTCTTCTCGAGTTTTTCGATTTCAGCCATCAGCAGCCAGGCCGAGAGCGGTTCAGGCCGGGGTTCAGGCAAGGGGAATGCCTTGACCTGGGCGAAAGCTTCACTCGGCGGGAGATTGTCTTCGAGAAGTTCCACGTAGGTGCCGACGAGCTCGCTGAGCTGGGGCGAGGCGGGGTCGTAGGCCACACCGATAATAAAGTTCTCCAGCCTTCTTCTAACCTCTACGAAGCGGTCCATTTCCACCAGTGAGGGGAGGGCGGCGGCGGTGGCTTCGAGTTCGTAGATCGAACCACCGTGCATCGACCGGAATTCCTTGTCCCGGGTCACAGCGAGTTCGTGATTCTTCATCTGGGCAGCAAGGTGGATCAGCTTCCAGAGCGAATAGGCTGCAATCTCCTTCTGCTCAGGATCGGGTAGGGCTCCTTTGCGGCCGGTGGTATAGGCCGCTTCAATCTCGTCATTCGGCGCTCTTATGGCATCGAGGACGTCTCCTCGCAGGTTGTAGGAGGCAGGGATCTCGGGGGCCCGGGGGAAGTCGTTCTGGAGGCGGTCGAGAAGATCCAGAGCATTGTCGTAGTTGACGAGGACAAAGTCACAGAGAGCGGCCTGGTAGAGGGCGGAAGACATCATCAGGGACCTCGGGTAATCTTTGATGAAGGCATTGAGAATGTCACTCCCCTCGACCCATTTAAAAAGCTTCACTTTGGTGGCTCCAAGGTAGAACCTGCCGGGTTCAAGGCGCTGGCCGTTCGGGGAGTAGGCTTTGACGTAGGCGGCAAGTTCATGTTCGGCGTCCTCGTAGCGGTCGAGGTGGTAGAGAGAGGCACCCGCAATGAAGTCGAGAATGTCGCGCGGGTTAGAGCCCGGGTCGAAGAGCTCTCGGATCTCGACCGAGACTTTGTGGGATTTCTCGTATTCCTCTTTCACGAAAACCGCCTCGGCCATCAGGCGTGCTACTTCCGGCTTGAGCGGGTGCTCGGGGAACTCGCTGAGGAAAAGCATGCCATATTCGTAGGTGGCATCGAACTCGCGAATGTGGACGGAAGATGAAACGACGTTGTAGAGGATCTCGGCACGCTGCTCGTGTTTCGGGTAGGTGTCGGCGAGGTAGACGAAGGTGGCGAATGCTGCGCCGAAGTTCTTCAGTTGGTAGTGCGCCGATGCCACCCCAAGGACCATGGCGGTGAGGTTTTTTTCCTGGACTTTGATCTTCTCCTGTTGCGCTGCCAGGCGCTTCTTTTTTTCGGCGATGAGCTCTGGGGGGGCGTCTTTAGCGAGCTCGATCGCTTCGATGATCTTGAGTCGCTGTTGTTCGATTTCGATCGCTTCCTGAGGGTGCAGAAAATAGGAATACCAAGTGAGTGAGCGCAGCGGATCACGGTCCGAGAGAGCCTTGCGAGCGAGGAAGTTAAAAATGGGATTGCGCCGGAAGCGGTTGCTCTTGGTGTCTTCTTTGAGAATCTGTCCGTATTTCCAGGTGATCGGTTGGACCTCGCTCCAGTCGACCTCGATACTCCAATCCTGAAAGAGCACCATCAGTCCCGCCCGTTTCGTCTGGACCGAAGCTTTGCTCTCGAGAATTCTGATCAGGAGATCGACTCCGTCTTTGAGGTCGCCATTGCGTATAAATGCGCGTCCGAGTTCGACTCCGACATGATCCTTGTAAATCGGCGGCTTGACGGGTGTTTCGAGCGCGATGATTTCCTCGAAGAGAGGGATGGCGGCGGCGTAGTCGTTGAGTTTGGCATGGGCGCGACCCCACTGCAGCCGAGCGTGAGGCCGGAAGCGGTTCGGCAGCCATGTGTAGGGGTTTGTCGTGGGCTTGCTCTGGATGATGGAGTTATTGAATTTATTATAGCAGGTCTGGAACATCTCCATGGATGCCTCGTAATCCTTCTGTCGGTAAAAGATAAGTCCTTTAAGGAAATAGAACTCTCCGAAGCGTGGTCCGAAGACTTCAAGCCCGCGTTTCCCCCAGGTCTTGACGGTGTCGTCGATGATCTTGTGCGCCTTGGGGAAGTCGTTCGTCTGAAAGGCCTGGTAGGCGGCTCCGTAGGCTTGAGCCACGCCTCCGAGCTGGGTGCTGCCGCTCTCCTGAGCTGACAGGTGCGGGAAGAGGACGAAGAAACCCAGAAATGCGGCCCCGACCATGACGCGGGCAGTCTGGCTGGCGAAGAAGGGCTGGGGGAGTGATGGGTGGGTGGGAGCGGTCATCTGGCCTCGGTGGGTTGAGTCCTGCGGTGTGATTCTACTTTCCGGTCGCCAGGTAGCGGTAGTAGACCTCGAGTTGGAGGGCGTTCAAACAGGCGAGATAAATTTGGTTGTCCCCTCCTGCCCGTGGCCCCTGCGTGGGGGAACTAAAACTGCCATCGCCGTTCTGGGCCTTGATCGTGGGGTCTCGGAAAAGCTTGTTCCAGCGCTCCCAGTATTTTCCGCCCGCCTGAAAACAGGCTTGGGTCATGTAATACCAGGCGTAGGCATCGCCCCCCTGCCCATTGTAACTCGGGTCGCCGTTGATAAAAATGTAATCGAGGCCCCTGGCAATCTGTGACCGCTGGCCCCGGCCAGTAAACTGCAGGCCGAGCACGCCGGCCCCGGTAAGTGCCCACTTTGATTTTTTGTTGTTGTGGTAGCCGAACCCGCCGTCATCGACCTGCCGCTCGATGAAGAACTCCGCAGCGCTGCGCTGGGCATTGGAGAGGCCGCCGATCCGCAGCTTAGTATGTGCCGCGGCCTTAAGCGCCTGAAACTGCCAGCCAGAGACCGATAGGTCCGAAGTGCGGTTGGAGGAATAGTCATAGAACCACCCGCCGTCCGCGCACTGGTTGGAGATGATGATCTGGACAGCCACTTCAAATGCCTCGCGCACTCCCGGAAGTTCCGTGGATCCGTTTTTAGTCATAGCATAGGTCTCGCCGAGGGCATAGGCGGCAATGCCGTGCTCGTAGGGCCAGTGTTTGTCCATATTCTGCGCCAGCTTGCCATTGTTTTTCTTGCTCATTTCGACAAGAAACAGAATCCCCTTAAGGACGGTGCCGCCGTATTTCGGGGAATCTGGAGTTTCGCAATGCCCGAGATAGACGAGGAGAGCGAGCCCAGTCATGGCGCCCTTGTAGGCCCCGCCCCACGATCCGTCTTCGTTCTGTCGAGCTTGAAGGAAATCGAGGGTTTTTACCACCGCGTCCTCTACAGCAGGGGTTCCTCCGTTCTCGATGAGAAGGCGCTGCCGCTGGGCGGGGTCGCAGCGGCTCCTCATGGTGACCGGGATCGAGCCCAGACCACCCATTCCACCTCCGCCAGCCCCGGATCCGAATCCGTTGCCGAAGTCACCGTCACCGAGACCGACAGGGGTGTCGGTGATGACTTCCGACTCGGGTGCGGCGATGACAGACGAGATGTTGGCACGCATCATCTTGGTAACCGACGACGAGGCACTGGCCTGGGTCTGCTCGACCTGTTTCACAGCACTGAGCCGCTGCATCTGCTGGTTGACTGGGGGCGGAATATCGAGGATTGCGGCGACGATCTCGGGTTCATCGCGGCGACCTGGCGAGACGATGATGACAGCAGCTGTCCCAAGGAGGAGGATGTGAGCGGCTGCGGCAAGGAGCAGTGCTTTCTTTTTTCGCTGCCGTTGCAGGCGCACGAGGGCGGCCTTGTAGGAATCAGGACCAGCGGGCGGCGTGGTCTGCTCGGAGGCAGGTTTTTTGCTGACGATCGGCACCGTCGCAGCGGGAGCCGCGGCGATGTCATTCCAAGCTGCGGGAGTGATGATGGCGACCGGTTCTTCGGGAGGTTCTTCTATGGGCGGCGTTACTACGGCCGCTTCTTCGAGAGGGTCCTCTGCGGGCGGTGCTGCGACTGCGGGCGGGGTGGGTTCCACCTCGTCCGGAGCGGCAGCCGCAGCTTCCTCGGCTGTCACGGTTTCTGCCACGGCCTCGTCGGGAGGGGCAGTAGTTGGTACCACAGGTGCTACCGGTGCTACCGGTGCTACCGGTGCCACAGGTGCCACAGGTGCCACAGGTGCCACCTCCTCGACCGATGGGGGTGGCGCCTCATCAACTGCGACTGCGGGCGGTGTGCTTTCGGACTCGTCCGCGATGAATCTCGAGAGCTCTGGATTCGACTCGAGAGCCATTTCCCGGTGTTGGGCTGCCAGCTCCAACTGGTTGGCGAATTCGCAGGCCAGGCTTTTGGCGAGGTGCGAGGCTCCATGCTCGGGGTTTTCGAGCATGGCGCGCTCGGCAAATCCGAGGGCTGCAAACGGATCGTTTGCGCCCAGAAAGCGGATCACACCAACCAGATCACTGACATCCTCCGGGATATTGGGTGCCTGCTGCACCAGATCCACCGCTCGTGGAATGTCGCCGCCCTGCATGCATGCAAAGATGGCATCCCTTCGGACATCCCAATCGGTCGGGGCCTCGGCGAGTTTTTGGGTCAGGGCCTCGAGCGTCTCATCCATGGCGGCGCGACCGGGAATAAAGCATTGCTGTCATTACTGGCTTTCTGGTGGAGTGGGGTGCCCGTGGCACAGGAAGCGGGCCTTCCAGGGTGCTGTGGGAGCGTTTTGCATGGTCAGCCATCTTCTGGGCGAGGGGAAAAAATGCCGAAAAGATCGGCGGGAAAGGGGACTAGTTGGGCATGATGCTGATGTTGGTGATGGCGGCCTTTGCGCAGGCGTTGAGGACATCGACAAAGCGTTGTTGGATGGCGTCCGGGTGGCAGTTGACAATGACGAGCGCCTCGGACTGTGCGAGCCTGCAGGAAAGTGCATAGCGCTCGAGGCGGTCGCTGACCCCGGGTGCCGTGAAGTTGCTGCCTGGGGGGTCCACGACCTCTTCATTGACGAGGATTCCTCCGTCGGAATCGATGCGAATCATCATCTGGTCGATTTGCACTGCGTCGGACTCGACCTTGTCGACGCCGGGGAGGGCCATTTCCAGGTCGGCCTCGGATTTCTGCAGGGTGGTGGTGACGATGAAGTAGATGAGGAGCAGGAAGGCAACGTCAATGAGCGGAGAGATGTTCATCTCCGGATCTTCGCGACTGGCGAATGGGCTGGCGCTTTTGCTGCGGCGGGGCATGCTTTGTCTTTGCGGTGGGAGTGGCGGGAGTGGCGGGAGTGGTGGGAGTGGGATCCTGCGGAGGGTAATTTGCGGGGGGTAATTTTCTTCTGGGCAGGTTATTTGTCGGTCACGTAGGTGGAGAAAATGACGTTGCTGACTCCTCCCTTCGCGGAGGCGTCCATCACTGCCTGGACATGACGGTGAGCGGTCGAGCGGTCGGCGCGGAGGTGGAGCCGGGTATTTTTGTTCTCGGCGCGGGCATTTTCGACCATCGAGGTGACCTCTCCCGGGGTGAGGCTGCGGGTCCCGGAGACGTCTTTGACGGTTCCGTCTGCGTAGACGTTGATGATTACCCGGCCAGCGACTTCCCTGGGAACCTGCGAGTGGGTGGCGATGGGGATGGTGACATTCGGATCCTTCAGGTAAGTGATCTTCTGCGAGACGATCATGAAGAAAATAAGCAGAAGAAAGACAAGGTCGATCATGGGCGACATGTCCATGTTCGGCTGCGTACCCGTGTTCTTTCTCCGGTGCCTTCTGCTCATGGATGAATGGTTTGCGTTTCGCTCTCAGTGCCGCCCCGATGCACCTGCGTTTCAGCCTTGTTCTGATCCACCAGGGCTAACCGCTGCAGGACCTGCCTCCTTGGTGTCGATCCCAAGCATGGCCCGCCGTAAGGTGTTGAGGATATCGGCGGCATGCTCTTCGGAGGTGGCAATGTGTTCGTCGAGTTTGTCGCGGAAAAAGAAATAGAGGAAAATTGCAGGGAGGGCGATGATCAGGCCTGATGCGGTGGTGATGAGGGCCTCAGAAATGTGCCCAGCCAGTGCTGAGGGGTCTCCCATGCCTGAGGTTTCAAGGGCACCAAAGGCTTTGATCATGCCGCTGACAGTTCCGAGAAGCCCCATCATGGGAGCCGCCTGGGAAATGATCGAAAAGTAATTGATCAGGCGTGCCCGCCCCCGGGTTTCCTTGATGGAGGCATCTGCCACCATATCTCGGATCATGTCGTTATCGCTTTTCACATATCCTTCTTCCGTCAGGTAGGTTGCTGCCGGAATCATCATACGACCGAGGAGTTGTGGGCTGGAATTACACGTGTTGATTAACCCCTCCAGATCGGTGTCCGCCATGTGGCCGTGGAGAGACTTGACCATAGGCTCGGAATAAAAATTTGATCGCTTGAGGTCGAGTGGGCAGTAGATGGCAAGCCCGATAACCACGACGGACATGAGCCCGAGCACCCACATGGTTTTTCCGCCGGCTTTGATCTGGTCCATGAGGCTTTTCGGCCCGGTTTCTGCTGCAGTCCCTTCGCCATCACTGACGGTCCCGGGTGCTGGCACTTCTTCAGTGAGGCCGGGAACATTCAAATCGTCATCCTGAGCGAGCAAGCTTTGGGGGGAGATGGCGAGGATCAGAAAGACGGGCAGCGCTATCGCCGCCCCGAGGGTGCTTTGGTGGATTTTCATGGGCAAAAAGAAGACTCTTCAGGGCGTGGTTTTTTTGAAAGAACGGAGCTTCGTTTGAGAACGATCTTTATGGCAAATCTGGCGCTCTGGTTAACCCCTGAGTGAAGCGAAATATTGGGGGTGTGTCGATGTTTTTTTGTCTGCGCGGAGTGAGCGCGAGGAGCTTCGGATCAGATTTTGACAGAAAAACGGTCGCTGACTTTCACTGATCTGATAAAGGCCGTCATCAGGGAGATTACTTTTTCCACGTCCTCGAGGTCGACGGTCTCGACAACCGAATGCATGTAACGCATGGGCAGAGAGATAAGCGCGGACGGGATCCCCTCGTTCATGTGGTAAATGCTGTCGGTGTCGGTTCCTGTGGCCCGTGAGGAAGCTTCGTGCTGGATCGGAATCCCCGCTTTCTTTGCCACCTCCTGGAGCCGTTTGACCACCGCGATGTGGTTGCCGGTGCCGTGGGTCAGGGTGGGGCCGCCGCCGAGAGTGACTTCGCCGTGCCGTGCGTGGTCGATCCCCGGCGTGTCGGTGGCGTGGGTGACGTCGAGCACGAGGCAGAGGTCGGGCATGAGGCGGTAGGCGACCATTTTTGCTCCGTATCCGCCGATCTCTTCCTGCACGGCATTGACCGCGACGCAGGTTGCTGGCGGCCGGGGCTGGTTCTTACTGGTCAGCTCGGCGATGACCCTTGCGATGATGAATCCTCCGATCCGGTTGTCCAGTGCCCGGCCTGAGAGTTTGTTCTTTCCGAACTCCTCCGGGCCGTCGGCGTAGACCGCGGCATGTCCGACCCGGATCCCCGCTTCCTCGACTTGTTTGGCACTGGTGGCGCCGATGTCGACGTAGAGCTGCTCGGGTTTTGGGGCCTTTTCCTGCGCACCGGGGTCGTTTCGCATATGGATGGCGGTGTTCCCGATGATCCCGCGAACCGTCCCGTTATCTCCGAAGATGTCGAGGCGTCGTCCTCTCGCGGTAGCTGCATCGGAACCGCCGATACGATCGAGCCGGAGGAACCCCTCCGAGGTCACCTGTTTCACCATGTAGCCGATTTCGTCGGCGTGCGCTTCGATCATGATGGTGGGAGCCTGCTTCGATTTTCCGTCCAAAGTCGCCCAGGCTGTGCCGTAGGCATCGCTTTCCACCCGGTCAGCGTGTTTGCGAGTGAAGGCAGCCCACTTCCGTTGTCCGGGGGCTTCGAAGCCGGTCGGGCTGGGAGTCTGGAGAAGATCGAAGAGAAAGGTGCGCTGGGTCTTGTTCATCGCGATCTACCTATCACGCCATTGCTTTCTGTGCGACCCCGGGATCGCTTGTTATCTTAAAACGTAAATGGGCACAGCTGAATCACCGGATTGGTGAACCATTCCGTGGGGATTGAGTGGGGATTGCATCAGGGTGAGATTTTCGCCCACTGAGCAGTCATTCCGCATCAGGAGGGACCCCGGATAGCCATTTTTCGTTAAGCCGCATGGAGCTCTCAGTCCCCACCGGCGATTCTGGGAAGAGTTCGTGGTGGCCGAGGCCCGGGCAATCCAGCATCAGAGCGATCTGGGATCTGCACGGTAATTGCGGGCACTGCCATGGATGCGAGATTTCTTGGATAATTGATCGTTTTTGCTGCACAGAATTTGACGTAAGTTGCTCGATCACCTCTTCTGCCAAGTCCATGACGGAAATCTGCCCAGCTCTGCATTACGTGGTGGGTCTGGGATCCAATGCGGGTGATTCGCTGAGCCTTTTGGTAGAGGGGCGAAGACTGCTTGTCTCGCGCAGTGGTGCTGCTGGTCTGATGTCCTCGGCTTTGTATCGAACTGCGCCTGTGGCGTGTGCTTCCGAGACACGGGAGTTTCTCAATGCGGTGATTTTCTTCCAGTCTTCGCTCGCTCCGGTCGAGATGCTGGATCTCTGTCAGGAGCTCGAGGTCGAGCTCGGGCGCCCTCGTGAGCATGGGTATCACGAAGCCCCGGACTCTCGATATGGATATTTTAATGGCCGGGGAACTGGTCCTGACGACCCCGCGCCTGACTCTCCCGCATCCACGGGCTCACAAGCGAGTTTTTGTGCTCGTTCCGATGGCCGAGGTTGCTCCAGATCTCAAGTTGCCTAACATGCAGGTGGACGGTTTCTGAGCTTGGTGATACGCTGACCCGAAGACCTGGAGATCTTCAGTTGGTTCAGAGAAGGGTGGTAGTCGATAGGAAGGTTCCGGGCTTGCACTTTCCAGCCTATGATACGAAGCGTGCCGTGATGAAATGCGAGCCCAGGAATCGATCAGATGGGATCACTCGGTAAAGTTTTTTCAAGATCGCAAGCGCTCAGGAGAGAGAGTGGTTAGTCTGACCGCTTACGATTTTCCGAGTGCACGCCTCCTCGATGAGGCAGGGGTTGATATTGTGCTGGTAGGGGATTCGTTGGGAATGGTGGTTCTCGGTTACGAGGACACGACTGCTGTTACCATGGAGGAAATGTGCCACCACACACGGGCCGCTGCGCGTGGTGTCGAGCGAGCGATGGTTCTTGGTGACCTTCCATTCGGGAGCTATGAGACCCCCGAGGAAGCTGTGCAGAATGCCCGGCGTCTGGTTGCGGCAGGAGCAGATGCTGTGAAGCTTGAAGGAGGAATTGCCGTCCTTCCCGAGGTCGAAGCGATCATTGCGGACGGAATTCCGTTTGTGGGGCATATCGGAATGCTTCCCCAGCATGTGCGTGAAGAGGGGGGATACAAAAAAAAGGGAAAATCCGAAGCTGGCAGGGCTCGGATCATAGCAGATGCTGAGGCTCTGGACGCCGCTGGTGCTTGCGCTCTTGTGCTTGAGAGCATCATTTCGCCAGTGGCGGCTGAGGTCACACATGCAGTGGATGCGATTACCATCGGGATCGGGAGCGGGCACTGTTGTGACGGCCAGGTTCTGGTCCTTCACGATCTTCTGGGATCTTTCCCCTGGTTTCGTCCGGGCTTTGTCAGGCCGCGTGCCGATTTTGCTGGTGAGACCCTTCGTGCTGTGCGTGCATATGCACATGCTGTGCGTGAGACTGGAAATCCCAATGAGGGACTCCCCTGAGGGAGAAGGCTCGGAAGAGAAAAAAAAGGAAAGATCTCTCTCGGCTTGACGTTTCAATGAATACCATGAGAAGAACCCATACTCCGCAACGTAATCGTCGCTCGTTTTTGAAAGCAGGAGGTGCTGCAGTGGTGGCGGCTCCTTTTATCAGTAAAATCTCGTGGGGCCAGACATCACCGATGCAGAGAGTGCAGCACGTTGCTGTCGGGCTCGGCAGTCAGGGCTGGAGAGATTGCAAGGAGATTGTCAGCCACGAGGCGGTCACCCTCGTGGCGGCTGCCGACGTCGACAGCCGGCAGCGCGCCAACCTTGAGAGGAGCGGGCAGGATGTCCCGCTCTACCACGATTGGCGCGAGATATTCGCCAACGAGGACTTCGATTCGATCAGCGTTTCGACGCCCGATCACCTGCATGGGGTGATCGGTCTGAGTGCCCTGCAACTCGGCAAGCATGTCTACGGAGAGAAGCCGCTGGGTGGTCGTATCCTCGAGTGCCGCCAGCTGGCTGATGCAGCGCGGGAGACAGGACTCGTGACCCAGATGGGCAACCAGCTGGCTTCCTCCCTGCAGGAGCGCATGTCGGTGGAGCTGCTGCGCGCGGGTGCCGTGGGAAAAATCAAGCGCGCCCATGCTTTCAGCCACAAGAACTGGGGTGATGACCGACCGACTTCGGAGCAGTCGGACCCGATCCCGGAAGGGCTGAACTGGAATCTCTGGTGCGGTCCGGCACGCAAGCGTCCCTACAGGGAGCGTTACTACCATCCCGGTCACTGGCGGAGACGGCAGGACTACGGCACGGGTTGCCTCGGGGACATGGGCTGCCATATCTGGAACCCTCTTTATCGCGGACTCGGATTGACTGCGCCGATCTCGGTGCGAGCGGAAACCGGAGTGACCAACCCCGACAACTGGGCCACCAAGGAGCACGTTCGGTATGTTTTTCCCGGCAACGAGTTGACCGAGGCAGAGACGATCGAAATTTTCTGGTACAGTGGCAAAATCCAGCCGCCGAGCGAGGTTCTGGCCAAAGTCCCGGAAAAGCTGCGCGTTCCGCAGGGGAGTATCTACGAGGGAACCGAGGGAACTCTGCTGGTGCCCCACGGCAGCAGGCCGTTCCTCCTGCCGATGGAGGATTTCACCGGTTACCAGTATCCGAAACTGGAACCCCGTGATCACTACCACGAGTTCATCGATTGCATCATCGGCAGGCAGAAGGAGGCTCCGATCTCTAACTTTCTCTATGCCGGTCCGGCCACCGAATCCGTGCTGCTCGGGTGCGTGGCCAGCCTGTTTCCCGGCGAGGAACTCGAGTGGGATGCTGAGGGCTGTCGGGTTTCGAACCTGGAGGCTGCCAACGCGCACCTTTCCATCGAATACCGCGAAGGGCATAAGATCCTGGACAAGGGTTCCGCATCCGGAAAGAGCTAGCTTCGGGTAGGGAATTTCCTTACAGTGAATCGCCGATGCGCCCTTGCGCGACCGGCCTTTCAGGGTAGCTTCATCATCCCGTTGCTCACGTGGCGGAATTGGTAGACGCGCATGATTCAGGTTCATGTGGGGAGACCCGTGGAGGTTCGAGTCCTCTCGTGAGCACCATTTTTTTTGATTCGTGGTCCCTGTGACGAGCGTATCTCGTAAAGGAAATGCAGGATTCCGCATTCGTTCACAATGCCTTCAGTCGAATCGCGAAGCGTTACGTGCTCACGAACCACGTGTTAAGTCTGGGAATTGACGTTCTCTGGCGAAAGCGGGTCGCTGCGATCGTAAAGTCCTACCAGCCAGCGCTCGTGCTCGATATGGCAACTGGGAGCGGTGACCTTGCTGAGTCAGTGGCCCGTGCCTGTCCAGAGGCCCGGGTGGTGGGGGCAGATTTCTGCCTTCCGATGCTGGAGGAAGCAAAGCAGCGAGGACGTACTGATCTGGTGGTAGCTGACGGGACGGACATGCCCTTTAAGGATGACAGTTTCGATGCCATGACTGTTGGGTTTGGGCTTCGTAATATGGCCACCTGGCCGGGCGCTTTGACTGAGATGGCGCGTGTGGTGCGTCCGGGTGGACCAGTCGTTGTCCTCGATTTTTCCCTTCCAAGAGCCCCCTTGGCGGCACCCTATCGTTTTTATCTTCACCACGTTCTGCCACGAGTAGCCGGTCTGATCACAGGGGAGCGAGATGCCTACCAGTATCTTTCCGGGTCGATTGAACGCTTCCCTTCGGGCGAGGCAATGTTAGATCTTTTCAGAGACTGCGGTCTTGAGAATTGCCGGTGTGAACCGGTGTCGTGGGGAATCGCTTCGATCTACGTCGGGGAAGTGGCGGGTTAAGGAAAAACCAGCTTTCCGGGAAGAAGGAAGCAGGCGACCTCGTCTTCACTCCGGAGCAGACAGTAGGTTCCGGCCAGCGTGGGTGCGGCCCAGCACTTGTCATCAAAGACTTTCAAGGTCCCGAGTTCGCGGAGTTCATCTGGAGAGGGGTCGATGAGAACAAGAGAGCCGCGCTCTGAGGCTACAAGAAGGTGATTTCCAACGTGGAGTTGCTGGCCGAATCCGTAGCGGCCGTCCTTCCACGATCGATCTCCAGTGGCTATCTCAATGCAAGCGAACCTCCCCTCGTCGAGCCCGTAGATGTGATCGCCAATCACGGATGAAGAGCTGAATTTTGTTTTCATCCGGGAAGACTCCCAGATCACGGCGGGAACTAACGTGCCATCCGCTTGCCGGGTGATCTGAATGAGGTGGGAACCCTGATTGTAGCTGGCAGTGACGAGGACGCGATCACCTTCGAGAACGTGAGGTTGGCCGACTTTTGGCATGCTGTTCCCCCACGGGTAGTCCCAGAGTTTTTTCCCGGTCATGGGATGATACGCTGCCACTCCGGCACTATGTATCCCGAGAATACATTGTTCTCCAGCCAGAGTGACCAGCCGGGGAGACGAATAAGCGCCACCATTCGATCCCGAGCGCCACACTTCCTCACCATCCTCCTGACGATAAGCGAGGAGTTCGGGACCGGTTTTATCGCCTCCGGCAACAATGACAAGGCTTCCAGCGAGAAGCGGGCTTGAGGTCGTCGCCCACGAGAGGTTAGGAGCCTGGGCATCCTGGAGGATATTGCGCTGCCAGAGCAGGGAGCCATCTTCAACACGGAGGCAAGCGAGAATCCCAGTGGCTCCGAGGGTGAAGACCTTGTTGCCATGAATCGAGGGCGTGGAGCGTGGACCATCCCCTCCCATGGTTTCGCTGAAGTGCTCGCCTTTCCACACCTGATGCCAGAGGATTTCTCCGGTGGTGAGGTGGTAGCACGAGGCGCATTCGTCATCTTTCCGCTGCTCAAGAGTGATTGCTCGGTGGCCAACCACGGCGAAGGAGGCCCATCCCTGGCCGATGGGTTGCTTCCAGAGGAGTTCGGGAGGATTTTCTTTCCAGTCCGGGGAAATTACGACATGAGCGATTCTGCCGTCTCGCGTCGGGCCGAGAAAGGTGGCGCAATCAGCTGCTCCAGGTATGGGAGTAGTAAGTTTCTCGGCTTGATCCTCAATGGCGGAAAAAGAGGCAACAGGCAATGGCAAGCTCTCGAGTGCCGCTTTCTCTGAATGAGAACTCCATCGCCAGGTGAGCCGTGGCAGGGATGATCCATCGTGGGACCCGTCCGGGCGGACGAGGATGGCTACCAAAAGGCCAAACCCAGTTGCCAGGCCGAAGACGATCACCAGTCTGCGTCGCTTCTTTGCCCAGGGATTCTCGATGAGGAGACTCCACCAGAGCGCGACCAAGAACAGCGAAAAAACAGGAGCCGCCGCATAGATCCAATGGCGGAAGTAGGCTTCATTGAATACCGCCCAGAGTATCAGGCCAGGTGCCACCAGCAGGGAGAGAACAGCGAACCAGACCCGTTTGGCAGGCTGGGACGCAGCCAGGTGGGTTTCGCAGTTTTCGGTTTCGGTGTCGTTTTGCATTCTTTGGTGGAAGGAGGTTTGTTTTGGTGGTCAGGAGTCTGAAGAATCATGCGGGGAAGACTCAATGGCATATCTGCCCCCGAGTCCCTGACAGTTTAATGCGGCAAGCTTTGCGGCTTTTTTCGCACAGGATCTGGGGGAGCACCCTTGGGAGAGATGGTAGAGAAAGCTTCCATGGAAAATATCTCCGCAGCCGGTGGTATCGACAATCTTCTCGGCAGTGACTGCCTGCTGCGCAAACGCGTCTCCGCTTTCGGGAAGGAGAAAAAAACTTCCCTGCTCGCCAGCTGTCAGCCCGACGATGCTGGCACCGGTGGAGGCAAGAGCAGCGAGGATAGCATTGGTCTCAGTTTGTCCCGTTGCTGCCTGGCCGAAATGCTGGGAGACAATGAGAATGTCTGCCGCTTCAAAGAGTGGCCGGGAGTCTAGCCTGAAACGGTTTGCTCCGCCGTCGAATGAAACCGGGGTCCCGCTCTTTTTGGCAATTTCGATAGCCTCGGATGCAAGCTCAGGGTGCCGGCCATTCATGTGCAGAATGCGAGATTGTGCCACAATCTCAAGGTCAAGATCCTGTCTTTTGAACTCTGCCGCCGTCCCGGGCAGGTAGGTGATTGACCGCGATCCGTCTGAGAGTCGAACAAGGACCGATGCGTGACCGGTGGTGGATGACGGCTCAATCGCGATGCGCGAGACGTCGACGCCATGCTTTTGGTAGCCTGCAAGGATCAGCTCGGGTGGCGGTCGATTTCCGATCCGGTCGATCATGGCGGTTCTGCCTCCTAGAGCAGCGGCGGCACAGAGGGCGGTCGCGGTAGGGCCTCCACCCATTTCAGCGTATTCGAGTGGAATCTGCACGCAGTCGCCTTGAGGGAAATGGTCGACGAGATAGAGGTGGTCGAGTGTGCTTGTGCCGATGCCAAGCAGATCCAGTTCCCGGTCGAGCGGTATCTCCATGAACACACGTGCCACTTATCAGATAACCTGGGCGATGACAAGTGTTCGGAGATGCATGCGTTTTTTGATGTTTTGCGAATGGCATTTGAAAAGCGCCGGTTCAAAGACTAATGAGCGTCATGAAAGTTCTGGTTACTGGTGGAGCTGGTTATATTGGGAGTGTGGCGACTGAGGAACTCATGCGCGCCGGGCACGAGGCTGTCGTCTTTGATGATTTGTCCTTAGGGCATCGCGAGGCAGTGCACCCTTCCGCTGCGTTTGTTCAAGGTGATCTGGCTGACCGCAGCGCGATCGATCAAGTGATGCGTGAACACGAACCAGAGGGGGTGATGCATTTTGCATCCAAGACCCTCGTTGGAGAATCGATGGCTGAGCCATTTCTCTACCTCGGTGACAATGTCACAAATGCCAGCAACCTGCTCCAGAGCATGGTCGACCACGGCGTGAAAAAATTCATTCTGTCCTCCACGGCCAACCTTTTTGACGACCCGGAGTCGATGCCGATCAAGGAGACCGAGCGGATTGTTCCCGGAAGTCCTTATGGTGAGTCGAAATACATCATCGAGCGGATGCTTCACTGGATGGACGAGATCTACGACATGAAGTACTGCTGTCTGCGTTATTTCAATGCGGCAGGGGCATCAGACGAGCGCGGTGAAGACCACACTCCGGAGTACCATATTATCCCGATTGTTCTCCAGGTGGCGCTTGGTCAGCGCGAGTGCGTCACCGTCTTTGGCGAGGATTATGCTACGCCCGATGGAAGTTGTGTTCGCGACTACATCCATATCAAGGATCTCGCGTCAGCGCATATTCTTGCGCTCGAAGATTTGGAAAAAGGAGGCAGCAGGAAATACAATCTGGGCAATGGAAACGGCTTCAGTGTGAAGGAAGTGATCGAGACTGCGCGCGAGATCACAGGCCGGGAGATTAAGGCCGTGATGGGTGAAAGACGAGCAGGGGACCCGGACGTCCTGGTCGCAGATTCCACTACGATCATCAAGGAACTCGGCTGGAAGCCAGCCCATCCTGATCTGAGTTCAATTGTCGAAACTGCTTGGAAGTGGCATTCTTCGCATCCAAACGGATACCGATCACAGGCATAGACTGGAGGAGAAAAGCGTCATTTTTTTCCTCGCTGCCTTCGGGCCGTGTCAGGTCACCAAAGGGCAGCCCTTACGGCCTGAATGTGTAGCCAATCTCACGCACCGTAGTGATGTGCAGAGGGCGTTTTGGGTCGGTCTCGATCTTCTTTCGTAGTCCGGTGACAAATCGGTCGATCGTTCTCGGGGTCACATTGCTCCCGTAGCCCCAGACCGCGTTCATGATCTGGTCTCTCGAGAGGGCGCGATCCGGGTGATTTACAAAGAAAGCGAGAAGGTCGTATTCTCTCGGTGAGAGCTCGACAGGGTCACCACCTTGCCCCCTTAATTGGTGAGATTTCTGGTCGAGAATGAAAGTCCCGAAGGGTGTCTCCGAACCGCCGCCGCCCTTCTCTGCCGCTGATCTTCGGAGGAGAGCTTCGCACCGCACCAGCAATTCACGGATCCCGAAGGGTTTGGTCACATAATCATCGGCGCCCAGGTCGAATCCGCGCACGAGGTCGGACTCCTCGCTCTTTGCTGTCAGCATCACGATTGGGATGCCGAACCCTTCTCGGCGCAACTCCCGACAGATCTGGTAGCCGTTTTTCCCAGGTAGCATGATATCGAGAAGAATGAGATCCGGGCGAAGCGCGAGAGCCATCTCACAAGCAGAATCGCCGTTACTGGCGTGGTGAACGGTGTAGCCAGAATGTTCAAAATTGTCAGTGAGCCCTCGTATCAGAGCAGGGTCGTCCTCAATGATCAGTACTTGGTGACTCATAGGTATTCTTTGGGGTGAGAGTGTTTTTGGTCTGCCGGAGAGGAGTCCTTCGAAGCGAGTTCAGCGCGTTTACGACTGCGTTTCGTTCGCTCTGATCCAGCATTGCTACGGTAAGTCGGGAGAGAGACGACAAAGCAGGAGCCGCCTCTGGGATTCGCTTCCACAGATAATTTTCCACCTTGTGCGATGGCAAGTTTACGGGCGATGGCGAGGCCGAGTCCACACCCTTCCTGCGAGCGCTCTAGACGCCGGTCGATCTGGTAGAATTTATCAAACACCTTCGCTCGCTCGCTCTGGGGGATTCCAGGTCCACGGTCGGCAACCCTGATCTGGGTCGTATTTCCTTGAATGACGACACTCAAGGTCGCCACGGGGACCGCATTGGAATACTTGAGAGCGTTGTCGAGAAGACATAGAAGGATTCTGAGAAAAGCTGGTCGGTCTGCCATCACCATGGCGCCCTCTGATTCTTTGCCTGGGAACGTCAGGCTGCCTGCTGCACTTTTGAAACGGGGAAGGTAAGATTTTTCGATTTCCTGAAACACGTCAGAGACCTGCAATGGCTCAAGATGCATCGAAATCCCCTTACCCTCGAGCTTGGCATGGGTTAAAAAATTTTCTACGAGGTCGTGCATCCTCAGGTTTTCAGTCAACAGAATGCCAAGATATTCCTGGACAGCATCCTTGCTGCTCACGATACCCTCCTTGAGAGAATCGAGCATGACGCGGCTTGAAGCGATCGGTGTCTTCAGTTCATGTGCGATCATGGCGAGAGAATGATTCTCGATCTCGTTGATCTTGAGTTGCCTGTTCACTGCCCCTCCTGCCATGATCCCGATGACAAGAACAAGACTGAGAATGCTGAGTTCTCCGATAGGGAAGGAGCCTTCGTAGTCGGGCGGCTTCGGCAGTATGTGGAGTGAATTGATCGGCAGGTCGCCGAGATATTCTTTTGAGATGGTGATGAAGGAGGTGTCCTCAGGGAATTCCTCTCCCAGAAGAAGCGAACCGCTTTGATTCCTTCCTTCCAGGCGGACTTTGCCCAGGTCAGATTGAAGGTGGTCGGTCAGGTTCTGAAGCAGCACATGGGTTGGTTTCTGAAGGGGCCTTGGAGTGGTTTGGAGAAAGCGGTTGATTGACGCGATAGCGAGAAAGCGCTGTTCCTGGGCTGCTTCGCGATTGAAGGTATCGCGATTCTTATTTTCAACGAGTATCATCGACCGCATGAAAAGCGCCGCCGGTGCGATGGGAAGGAGAACCAGGAGGAGCGCGAGTCCTCGGAGTTCGCGGTGGTTCAGTTGGAGCGGGTTGAACACGAGTAGGAGCGAAAGTTAGCGCAGTATAACCCTGTTCGAGATGCTTGAACAGGTGCGTCTCACTGCTCCGACAGGTTCTGTCAATCGACGAGTCGTCAAGGGTTTCTCGGCTTCTCAAAGATAATCCTTCATCTCGTAAAGCACCGGGTCACGCGAAGGAGGTCGGAAGTCCTTGGTGAGTTTTTTCAAGGCAGCACCTAGATTCATGTCTTCATCGTCGAGCGCGTCGCCCATTTCCTCTTCAATTGCCTCCGCATCCTCGCCAGCCTCAAGGCGCTGGATCATTTCCTCCATCCCGGCGGAGGCGTCGCCTCCGAGGAGACTGCTGAATTTACGCATCAACTTCCCGAGTTGACGGGGATTCGGATTGTTTTCGTCCAGGCCTCCCAGGTCACCCTCCATTTCTTCCATCAATGCCCCCACACGGGCTTCGTCGATACCCGAAAAAGGATCGTCCTCCTCATTTCCCTCACTGCCGGCCTTGGTAATCGCAAAGCGGGAGATCTTGCGTTCCATGCGGAATTCTGGATGACCCGGACATTTCGGCGTGCGTTTCCGATCCCGAAGACTGCGAGCAAAGAAAGAATAAATCCGGTGGTTGTCAGGGCAGTAAAATTCGTAAATAGGCATGGTGGAACAACGAAGCGCGTGTTGAGAGGTAAGATTGGATGATGACGAGCAACAAGGTGCAAGCAACTTCTGAGGTAGCAACAGAGAGGTGATTCGGTTGCGAAGCAAAGAATCCATTGCAGGTCACCCAATGATTTTCATTTTGGATTATGAAAAAAATATAATTATTGCAATTTTAATGTAAAATAATAAAAACAATAGTTTCTATATTTTTTTCAAAAGATGTTGAGAAATACAGACTCTGGCGAAACCATCCCGGGCACAAATGATAGGCATGCCTGTGCACTCAGAGCCCGTTCTTCGGAGCTTGAGGACACCCTTGGCCTTGATGAAAATTCCATTGCTGAGGTCAGGGATCTTCTCATCGGTTTTAGGTTTGAAGAAATGGAGAAAAAGTTAGGGAGGGTCTGATTCATGGCGGTGCCCGTCATTGTTGTCCGGATTCTGTGTGGCATGGCGCGAGGCGGAAGTGGATGAACGTCCACGACCAACGAGCAACAAAGCCAAACTGGATGCGGGCAACTACCCGAAGGGCTTCTTCAGCAAGCCCAGAGCGTAGCGATGCTC
>CALSSN010000022.1 GCA_943789025.1 uncultured Verrucomicrobiales bacterium | reverse complement strand
GTCAAAGATATCGGACATCTCCTCAGGATGCTGCCCGTAGTACGCGATCTCTACCACATTCTTGGCATTGTTGGCGATCGACTCCAGATTGTTATTCATGTCGATGGTGAGCATTTCGCTCTGCACCTCGCCACCCGCCTGGATCCTTTTCATCGCCGCTTTGTTGAGCTGGCGACGTCGCTTGCTTGCGCGCTTCTCAATCTCTCCCATTTTCTCAATCTTTGCCTTGTCGACCGGGCCAAAAATCCAGCTGTTATAGTTATCTACCATTCCTTTGACCAGTTCTGCCAATTCCCGCACTCCAGTAGTCGCCTCATCAGTGAATTCGCGGTTCTTCGAGTACTTGCGCTCGGTCAGGTTGATCAGTCGATAAAGCCCATCCGAAATCTCCTCAAGCTCTGACACAATCCGCAGAGTACTGGCCACCACATGCGCGCTCCCACGATTGAGTTCAGCCGTCGAGCAACGGACCAGGTATTCGGTAATATCATGCGTCAGAACATCGGCATCATCCTCAAGTTTCTTCAAATGGATCACCTCAGCAGAAAGATCCCGGTCCGGGTTCGCAAAGACCTTGCCGTAGCCTTCCAACATCTCAGATGTCAGCGCCGCCAGTTCGCGAGTCGCCTCTTCGGCTTCAGGCATGTTGAGTTCACCTACATCGAGCATGTTCTGGGAAATGAACTTAAATCGCCTTCTCCCCTTAGGTGGCGGTTCCTTTACCCATCGCGTTACCAGAGCGGCAAGTGGGCCCACAAAACCCACAAGGAGGCAGATGTTGATGAGATTGAACAGCGAGTGAAAAATGGCGAGATCAAAGCCGATGTCGGTGTTGTGCTTTGCCGTCCGCACCGAATCCGGCAGGACGTCTGCAATGGTCTGCACCCAGTCAGCGAACCAATAAAAAACGAGCAGCATCCAGCAGACGCCGATCACGTTGAAGAGAAGATGGGCACGGGCAGCGCGGCGGGCATGCACGTTCGCTCCCAGCGAGGCCAACCAAGCAGTCACCGTCGTCCCTATGTTTTCCCCAAGCACAATGGCAGCCGACTCGTAAAACCCGATCCACCCGGCCATGGCCAGAGTCACCGTGATCGCCATCGCCGCCGAGGAGGACTGAACGACCAGAGTGAGGAGCACCCCAAGGGCGAGAAAAACAAGAAGCGACCCGTAGCCGTATCCTCCGAGACCTTTGATGAAATGGAGCACCGATTCGGCCCGGGCCACCACCGACATGTCATCGCTCGCGAGCATTCCCTTCACGTCGGGAACCGAGTCTTTGAGCAGGCCGAGACCGAAGAACAGAAGGCCAAAGCCAATCAGCGACTCCCCCATACTCTTGAAGCGATCCTTCCCTATGAAGAAAAGAGGCAGGCCAATGCCGATGATCGGAAGTGCTACCTTGGCAACGCTGAACTTGCCGACTGTTGCGATGATCCATGCCGTCAGGGTAGTGCCAAGGTTGGCTCCCATAATAATTCCGATTGATTCCACCAGGGTGAGGAGACCGGCATTGACAAAGCTGACCACCATCACGGTGGTGGCTGACGAAGATTGGAGGAGACCGGTTGTGACCAGACCGGTAAGGACCCCGGCGAAACGGTTGTGGGTCATAGTGGCCATGATCCTCCGCATCCGATCACCTGCGCAGCGCTGGATGCCCTCGCACATGACCTTCATCCCGTAGAGGAAAACACCGAGGCTTCCCAGGATCTTAAGAATGGCTAAAATCATGTCCATAACTTCGAGATTCTAGAGTCTCAGGGCCCAGCAACAAGAGGAAATCAAGGAAAGTTTTTGCTTGCCTTTCCAGGCATAACAACTCCCGAATTCCCGGTCACTCCGACTGCTCAGAGTGAGCCCCGGCCGTGATCCGCAGCCTGAACTTCCTGCAACTTCCAGTAGGCGCCCCGTGCCTCCAATAACTGTTCGTGGGTCCCCTCCTCAACAAGTAGCCCATCACTAATGACCCCGATTCTATCCGCCTCCCTGATGGTGGACAAGCGATGCGCGATCATGAGAACCGTCCGGCCCCTCATCAGGGCCCTCATCGCGCCAAGAAGTTCCTTCTCCGTCTCCACATCAATCGCGGAAGTCGGCTCGTCGAGAATCAGAACCGGTGCATCCTTCAGAAAAGCCCGCGCAATAGACAAGCGCTGTCTTTGTCCTCCGGATAAGTTCACCCCCCGCTCTCCAAGCAGAGTGTCGTATCTTTCTGGCAGCTTCATGATGAACTCGTGCGCCTGGGCGCGACGTGCCGAAGCCTCGATTTTCTCGCGAGTCGCCCCAGCCTTTCCGAATCCGATGTTTTCTGCAATCGTTGCAGAAAAAAGAATAGGTTCTTGAAAAACAATACTCACCTGCTGCCGGAGCCAGGACATCTTCAGCGAACGAAGATCCTTGCCGTCCAGAAGGATGGTGCCGTGGTCAGGGTCATAAAAACGAAGAATGAGCTTTGCCAGGGTCGACTTACCCGATCCTGTCTTCCCCACCAAAGCAAAAACCTCACCAGCCTTGATTTCCAAATTCAGATTCTGCAACACCGGCCGGTCCGGTTCGTAGGCGAAGGAGACTCCCGAGAAAGAGAGAGCCCCCTGCACGCTTTTCGGGGCAATTGCATCTGGAGTATCCTCAATCGTGCATGGCTCGTCGAGTACCTCAAAGACCCGCTTCAACTGAGCCGCCGCCGAGTGGTAAGCGCTGGCCCCCTGACTGAAGGCGTTAATCGGTTGGCAGAGGGTCCCGAGGTAGGCAAGGAAAACGAGAACTTCTCCTATCAAGATTCGCCCCTCGATGACACCGCGAGCCCCGAGCCATACGACCGCAGCAGTCGCCACGCTCATGACAATTCCCATGACAAAGAGAAACCCCAGCTCAGTGATCGATTTTCGCATATTCTCCCGCACGCTGACGCCAACTTGATCGGTCAGGCGCGCGTTGCTGGACGATTCCAGCGTGAAGGCCTGAATCACACGAATCAGACTCAGCGACTCTTGGACCTGCGATGAGATCGCGCTCTCACTCTCATGAAAACGTTTCGAGCGTTCCTCGATGCGGTTCTTGAAGCGCTTCAAGTTCATCCAAAAAAAAGGCGCTGCTGCTACCGTGACCAAAGTCAGAGCAATATCGATTTTGAGCATGACAATCACCACCCCCACGGCCACACAGGATCCGGAAAACACCGGAACCATGACCTGCGAGAGAAGCGTCTGGAGAGCATAGGTATCGAAGCAAGCTCGGTAGATCAGATCCCCTACTTTGGAGCGATCGTGGTAAGCCATGGGAAGCTGGTTGAGATATTCGAGGGTCCTGATGCGCAGGCCTTGGACGATCCGGTTGCCGACTCCGATGAAGAGAAATTGACTCCACATGCTGAGGCCTTTGTGCAGCACGCCGAGAGCCACGATCAAGATGGCAATGGAAGTCACTGCCTGAACCTGAGCCCCTCCCTCTTCGAAGCCGGGCAGCCATGCGATCAATTGCGATGGCACCTGCGTCCCGAAAACGGAGTCGACCAACCACTTAATCGGCCACGGCAGCGCAATCTCGAAAGCCGCGACAGCGATAAGCAGGAGCATCCCGCCGACAATCTGCCGCCAGAAACCTCGAAAATAGTTGAGCGCTCGTTTCAGCAAAAGTTTTCAGAGCCGGTTATATGCCCAGCGCCCACCCCTGCGGAAAGCACTATCATCTTCGTTCGCCCCCACAAACCTGCGGGCGTCTTCTTCACGTTTACCTACCTTCCAATCTATCATGGCATTCTGTCCCTCTTTTTTGACGGGTGGAACGTCCTTTGCATTCAATAAGAATGCTATCAACCTGGTCTTTTTGCCAGGGAAGGTCTAATCAATTGCTCCACCGCGTTCCGAAAGCTTCTGCGCCACTTGGATGACCAGTCCTCTCTGCTGGGCTGATCGCCAAGATTCACTCCAATGCGCCCACCCATACTCCGCCGCGAGTTACTGTGGAGTTCCATCGCACGGGTCATGGTGGCAAAAGGCAGGCAAAGCCCTGCTTCCAGCATCATCAGTCACGCCCGAAACGCCCGCAGCGAGCTCGCCGTCCATCGCCGGAAACCGCGGGTAAAGTAGCCACCGGGGGTGGCATCCTGATAAAGTTTCGAAAGGACGCCCGCGGGAAACTTCTTTTTCCAAGACAAGCACCCAAAAAACCCGCTAGTCTCCGCCTAGTCTGACTGAAGCGATTGCCCCGCCTTCTCTGCCTCACTCGACTGACCAGGCAGGCACTTGGCACAGTATTCCTCGCCGTCCGCGGCTACGCGAAACTCGGCTTCGGGATCGCCAACATCCGTCTTTCCGCAAACGAGGCATCTATGGAAGGCCTCATCCTCATCAAGCTGCCCGTCATGAAAACGCTGGCGCCGCTTTGAGACCTCGCCGCGGTGCTTGTAGTTTCTCCACGCTTCCGGACCGAAGAAGACAAGAAAGTTCAAGAACGAGAGGAAGATCGTAACCTGGATCGGACCAGCAGATCCAAGAAATGCTAACACCATGGTGGCAAAAGTGAAGATTCCGACCCACTTGAGTTTCACCGGAATGATCAGCATGAGGAGGATCTCGTGCTCGGGGTGAAGCACTGCAGCGGCCAGGATGAAAGTGGAAAAAAGGTAGATTCCGGTCGGCCATCCACCCAGAAACATCACGCCAAAGGCCACACAGAACATTCCGAAAAAGACGAATGCGTTCAACTTGAAGGCCCCCCATTCTCCTTCGATTGCGTTGTTGATAAAGACAAGGAAAAGAGCGGAAATAAGGACCCAGAGCGGGTTGGTATTGATCGGGAGGAAGATGAAGGTCACAAGCCTCCAGACCTGTCCTGAGAGCACCGCCGAACGCTCAAGGGTGAGCAGGTCGTAGAAGCTTGATTCAACGACCCCACCGCTGCTCGAAGTAAAGGCCACGAGCACATAGACGAGCACCTGAAATCCTGCCACCACCTTGAGAATTCCAGGCATGGCGAATCTTCCAAAGCGGGCTTCCAATTTATCCATGATAAACATCACCCCGAGCAAAGCACCGATCTACCCGCCTGCCAAGCACAGCCGATTGACAAGTGCGAAGCGTCCTGTGAGGATGCGCAGTGAGCGACGGTGAAAATAATCTTCTCCAATCTCCCCTCCGCGATGCGCATGTAAGAGCCAGTGGGAGGATGGTGCCCTTCGCGGGATGGGAGATGCCCGTGCAGTTTGCGGGGATCCTTCCCGAGCATCGATCCGTCCGCGAGGCCGTAGGCGTCTTTGACATCTCCCACATGGGGCAACTCTTTGTCGAAGGCGAAGGCGCTGGAGAATGGCTCGATTCGATGCTCACCAACAACCTTGCCACGCTCGGCGATGGCGAGGGTCAGTACTCCCTTATGCTTAACGATAGGGGCGGCGTGATCGACGACCTCATCGTCTATCGTGTCAGCCAGAACCGCTTTTTTCTGGTGGTCAATGCCTCGATGCGTGACGCAGACATCGCCTGGCTCGGCGAGCACCTGTCTTCCGGGGTCGACCTGATCGATTCGAGCGCACATTTCGCCGCCGTCGCAGTCCAGGGGCCCAAAGCGCTGGCAGTCTATGAAGCTCTGCACAACGAACTCGGCCTCCCTCCGCTGCCAGCACGAAACGGCATCGCTATGGATCGCAATGACACCACCCTCGTCTGCCGGACTGGCTATACCGGGGAGGATGGCTACGAGATCTTTTTTCCCGCCACCGACGCGGAGAGCTTTTACAATCCCCTGCTGGAAGCAGTCACGGATGCCGGCGGCCAGCCGTGCGGTCTCGGGGCGCGGGACTCCCTGCGCCTTGAAATGGGATACCCTCTCAATGGCAGTGACCTCTCGCCGGAACTAACCCCTCTGCAATCTGGACTCGGATTCTTCTGTAAGCTCGATGCCGCCCCGTTCATCGGTCGGGAAGTGCTCGTCGATCAGAAGGAAAACGGACTGCCCACCCGGCTTGCCGCGATCCGTATCGTCGGCAAATCACCCCCACCCCGACCGCACTATCCGATCCTGGCAGCCGGACAAGAAGTCGGAGAACTCTGCAGCGGCGTCCTCTCCCCCACCCTCGGTCAGGGCATCGGCATGGCCTATCTCCCCACCCCACTCTGGAAGGTCGGCACCGAATTGGAGATCGAAATCCGCGGCCGTCGTTTTCCTGCCCACGTAGTCAAAAAGCCCTTTGCCAAGGGCTGATCCCACCCGATGATTCTTCTCTTTCAAAAACTGAAAAGCCTATGAATGCCCCGGACAACCTTCGCTACCAGCAAAGCCACGAATGGATCGGAACCGATGACGGGCCGGTGCCTGTGGGGATTACCGATCACGCCCAGGATGAACTCAGTGACGTCGTCTACGTGGAATTGCCAGAAGTCGGCGCCACGATCAGCAAAGGAGATCCGGTCGCCGTTGTCGAATCGGTGAAAGCTGCCAGCGACATCTACACGCCGGTTTCAGGGACCATCACCGAAGTCAATACCGCACTCGAAGAAAGCCCAGGACTGATTAATTCCGACCCTTACGGCGATGGCTGGATCTTCAAGCTGGAAGTCAACGACCGAGAGGAATTCGCATCGCTCATGGGGGCAGCTACATACTCGGGTCAGGTCGGATAAGCCTAGAACCAGGAATGGGAACCGTTGAATCACTGGATTGACAGGCCATTCCGTGTGGATTGATCGGGGAGTTCACTGGGGTAAGATTTCATCCACTGAGCAGCAATTTTGCATCGGGAGGAACCTCAGGCAGCCATTTTCAACCAAGCCAACTGCGCAAAATTCGGGTTAACAGCAACGCCCATTGCTGCCCGATCGTTCGTTGCTTCGTAATGCCCATCATGTGTTGTAACTGACTGCTGAGCTTTCTGACTTTCCGGGTGATTGCTTCTCCATATTCGTGTTGGGGGCTAACTTTTGCCTTGCGCTTACCTCCGCTCCGAACCTGCCGCGCCACCCCGTGCATAAGAGCCGGGCAACTCTAGGCATGGGGAAAGCAGCTCTACTGCATGGCCCGATCCAGGGCTCAATCCGGTCGGCCCCAAGGCATGCGCATCGTTAATTTCACCACCAACCACATAAGGCCTCAAGTCTGCTCTCTAACCAGCCGATAGCCGGTGACTTTGAGAGCCTGACAGAGCCGATCTCCGGAAGTCGTTGGACATGCGTCCCTGTTTTAACCATGCCTCTCGCGCAGTACAGGCAATGGTGAGAGCCATTGTTTTTAAGGAAGGCTCATACCTTCCCGAACCTGCTGCCACACGCCCCCGCAACCACATACAATACGCCATAAGCCAGCGGTGTGTCACGAAGTTGTGTGCCGCAAGCGCTGCAAACGCGTTTGGATCGATTTTTCTGGAGATTGATATTGGTTGTCACTTTGGGTTGGGCCTTCGGTGCCGGGCTCGGAGCGAAGATGAGCCACCCGGGGGAGGACTCTCGGCTGAGATCCGGAGCGGGCGCTTTTGTGGGAAGATCCGTGACCACAGTGGCCCGTGGATTTCTTCCGGGAACTAGTGGAGTAAGAAAGCCTGGAAGAACGAGAAATAGGATGTCGAGCTGGAGAAGGGCGGCTTTTTACGTATTACCCGGCGGGGAAACGGGAGCTGGAAGTTGGAGGGGGTTTACGAGTAAGGCGTATGCAACCTGTCTGCTTGTGAATGCGTAGTGTTTGAAGAAAACAGCAGGTGGATACTATCCCCCGGAAAAAAACAATCAGGAGTTGAGAAAACTGCCTTTCCAAGTAAACAGTCACTGGTAATTCTAAACCCGCAAAAGACACATCAACATGTCAGAAAATCCGATCAGCAAATGTCCCGTGATGAGCGGAGCCGCCCCCTACACCGCAGCTGGGTCAATGGCCAACCAGCGCTGGTGGCCAAACCAGCTGAACCTCAAAGCACTGAGTCAGAATTCTCCCCTCTGCGACCCGATGGGTGAGGAATTCAATTATGTAGAAGAATTCAAAACCCTCGACCTCGAAGAGGTCAAGAAAGACATCGAGGAACTGATGACAACCTCCCAGGACTGGTGGCCTGCAGATTACGGCCATTACGGCCCGCTCTTCATCCGAATGGCTTGGCACAGTGCTGGCACTTACCGTATTCAGGACGGTCGCGGTGGAGCCGGAGCCGGAACGCTACGCTTTGCGCCTCTCAACAGCTGGCCGGACAACGCCAACCTCGACAAGGCACGTCGCCTGCTCTGGCCTATCAAGCAGAAATATGGACGGAAGCTTTCATGGGCTGACCTGATGGTCTTCACGGGCAACTGTGCGCTTGAGTCGATGGGCTTTAAAACTTTCGGTTTTGCGGGCGGGCGGGAAGACGTCTGGGAGCCAGAAGAAGATATTTACTGGGGCTCGGAAACCGAGTGGCTCGACGACGAGCGTTACTCCGGCGACCGAGACCTGGAAAACCCGTTGGCTGCTGTTCAGATGGGTTTGATCTACGTCAATCCAGAGGGGCCGAACGGCACCCCGAGCGCGCTTGCCGCAGCCAGGGATATTCGTGAGACTTTTGGCCGCATGGCAATGAACGACGAGGAAACAGTCGCCCTGATTGCCGGAGGCCATACCTTCGGTAAGGCCCACGGCGCGGCTGACCCGGGAGAGCATGTCGGCCCGGAGCCCGAGGGTGCCGATCTCGAAGAGCAGGGGCTTGGCTGGAAGAACAGCTACGGCAGCGGCAATGCCGATGACACCATCACCAGCGGGTTGGAAGGTGCATGGACGCCGACGCCGACCCAGTGGGATAACAGCTATTTCGATACCCTCTTTGGTTACGAGTGGGACCTGGAGAAGAGTCCTGCCGGCGCCTGGCAGTGGACTCCCACGGACCCGAGTGCGGGAGACACAGTGCCGGATGCCCACGACCCCTCGAAGACGCACGCGCCCATGATGTTCACAACAGACATGGCGCTGAGAATGGATCCGACCTATGGACCGATCTCAAAGCGATTCCACCAGAATCCAGACGAGTTTGCCGAGGCTTTCGCCAAGGCATGGTTCAAGTTGACCCATCGTGACATGGGACCAGTTTCGCGTTGCTTCGGGCCGCTGGTCCCGAAGCCACAACTCTGGCAGGATCCCGTTCCAGAAGTCGACCACGAACTGGTGGACGCAGAGGACATCGCCACTCTGAAAGAGAAAATTCTCGCATCGGGACTCTCCGGTTCCCTACTCGTTTCGACTGCCTGGGCGTCAGCGGCGACCTTCCGCGGCACGGATAAGCGAGGTGGGGCGAACGGAGCGCGCATTCGTCTCGAACCGCAGAAAGATTGGGAGGTCAATCAACCGGAAATCCTGGCTGGGGTGTTGGAGACGCTCGAGCGAGTCAGAAACGACTTTAATGGCGCGCAGTCGGGTGGGAAGAAGGTGTCGCTCGCGGACCTGATCGTTCTGGGCGGCTGTGCTGCCGTCGAGACGGCAGCCAGAAAGGCCGGACATGAGATCGATGTACCCTTCGCGCCAGGACGTACGGATGCCTCGCAGGCACAAACCGACGTCGAGTCCTTTGCCGTGCTTGAGCCAGCCGCAGACGGCTTCCGCAACTACCTTAAGCCCGACCAACCTCGGTCGGCCGAGGCATTGCTGGTGGACCGCGCACACCTCCTCACCCTGACTGCACCGGAAATGACGGTTCTTGTCGGTGGCCTGCGTGCTCTCAATACCAACATCGGCCAATCCGAACTCGGCGTGTTCACCGATCGGCCGGGAGTACTGAACAACGATTTCTTCGTCAACCTGCTCGAACCGAACACGGAGTGGAAAAAATCCGAGAAATGCGAGCATTTCTACGAGGGAATCGACCACCGGACGGGTGAAGTCAAATGGACGGGAACCGCGGTGGATCTATTGTTTGGCTCGAATTCGCAGCTCAGAGCCATCGTTGAGGTCTACGGATGCGGCGACGGAGACCAGGCATTCGTGCGCGACTTCGTGGCAGCGTGGAACAAAGTCATGAATCTCGATCGTTTTGATCTTTCGGCATGATCAAGAATCCCGCATAGCGGCGGGACGCAGCTAGTATAGTGTCAATATTGATATGATATATTTTAATTTGTCATAACTTGTACTTCTTTGGATTGGGTATCTTGTATGGGATGCAGAAAATATACCGCATCCAACTATCCGCCGATAAACGCAAAAGTCTCACAGATCTGACACCACGTCAGCGCCAAAAAGGTGATCAAGGCACGGGCGTTGCTGCTCGCCGACGAGTCGGCGAAAGGGCCGGCAAGAAGTGATACCGAGATCATGGAGGTCACAAGCTCTCGCGAAACGCCTCGAGGTTCTCGCGGCGGAACTTGCAGATCGTGTCGTGGTCGGGATGGGCTCCCGCGCTCAGGTAGCGGACCGCTACATCGCGGTGGGTGGCGCGCTCGATCTTGCGCGAGGAAAAACACGCCATTGGCATAGCTGTAAATTACCCTCAAAACGGCAAGAGAGACCAGTTTGTCTCAAAAACACATGCGTTCTTAGCGAGTTCCGAAGAATGTCCCCTTCACCCACAGGATGAATGCCTCTCTGTGAGGAAAATCGAATTTTGTCATCTTGAACTGAGCTTCAAGCGAGAGTGAAAGATCTCTGGATTGGCCTGTGGTGTGCGCGGTTCCGCAAGCCATCCGCATCCGCAGGCCCGGAAAGCTATCGTCGCAAGCTCCTCTAGATGACACGCTGCGACACCCCATTGCCGTTTTTAGGCGTTTTTAGTATTAGCAGGGCGAGCATCATATGCGACGGGAATCGCCTGTCGCAGGTGCCCCGGTGGTTGACTCGGAAGCTCCCCAGCGGAAGCCGGACGACCACCTCGATCACGAAGTGGACCAAGTCATCCTCGGGCACTCTCACTCGGGGTGATCCGGGGGCAGAAGCATCGGCCTGTCACGGTCAACAGAGACAAATCGTGCGAGCATGGATCAAGGATGCCAAATTACCGAGGCGATTCAAAGTTCGACAAATTTCCAGCTATCATTTAGTGATTTTGAGCAAAGAATTGCCCTGAGCTAAACGTATTGAGCGGTGCAAAACGAAATACGCTGCACCATATCACCATGCCAAAAAACTCATACCTTACCCCGTTTGCACTTATCTCTATCTTGCTTGCAACCAGTCTCTCTGGTTTTGCCAAACAAGACAGCCTGACTCCCTATACCTCGGCAGACCAGGTTCCTCAAAATGCGATTGATCTCTGGGCCGGCTATGATTCGACGGCTGAGCCCCTTGAAGTCAAAATTCACCAGGAATGGAAACAAGACGGTGTTGTCTCACGCTTGATCACGTTCAAAGTCGGCACCTTCAAGGGCACGGACTCTCGCATCGCCGCTTACTATTGCTTCCCAGAGAACGGCAAAAAGAATCCTGCCTTTGTTTGGAGTCACGGCGGTGGTCAATGCGCCGATCGCAACCGCGGCCACTACTTCGCCACCCAGGGATTTGCCACCGTCGATATCAACTGGCTTGGCCGCCCGCTGGAAGGTGCCAAAGAGGGCTCACCGACTGGGGGAAAATCGACCCAAGCCAGGGGCCACAATTTTACGCCAAAGCCCTGCGCAAGCATTTCAAGAGCAGCTTCCACCCCGATGAGCACAGTATCGATCCCATCATAAGCCCGCGCAACTCAAACTGGTTCATGCTCTCGCTCGCGGGACGCCGTGCGCTCACCTTCCTTGAGCAGCAGCCGGAGGTTGACGCCACCAAGCTCGGCTTCACTGGCTTCTCCATGGGCGGCACCATCACTTCAATGACCGCCATCGACAAGCGACTCAAAGCCGTCGCCCCCTTCGTCGGTGGCACAGCCAACCTCCATGAGAACTACCCCGGCATGAACAGCGGCGGAGTGATCCGCAATATCGGAGACCTCGAGCTCTACAAAAACACCATCGACCCCGGTGCCTACTGGAAGCATGTCACCGTGCCCGTCATGTTCATCACCTCGTCCAATGACTTCCACTCTACCTTGGACCGCATTTACCAATCCATGGACCTACTGCCGCATGACAACTGGCGTGTTACCGGCAACATGCACGCCAACCACGGCCCCGGACCCGAGCAGTGGATCATGCTCACCCACTGGTTCAAGCAACACCTTACAGGCATCGATCAGAACATCCCCGCCACGCCACCGTCCACTTTTAAGATCGAAGGTAACACCGCTCACTTCACCGTCACTCCTGCCCAGCAGGAGCGGCTCAAAGATGTCGAGATCTACTACAGCTACCACCCCAATGCCATCACCCGCTTCTGGAAAAAAGCCACGGCAAACCAAGAGGCGGACACGTGGAAAGCAGCCATCCCGGTGCACACCAAACTCCCCCTCTACACCTTTGCCCTCTGCCGTTACAAGCTTGCAGAGGAACAGCCACTGGAAAAAGGCTCGACCAAAACCTTCAGCCTCAATTCCCGGGAGTACATGCACATTCCCGCCGACATCGATCTCGCTGCCTTTGGACAACTGCCCAAGTCCGGCCTCATTGACGACTTCTCCAAGAGCATGGCCAACTGGAGTAGCCGTGACGGAGGAAGTTTTAAAACCTACAAGTTCCAGGATCCCGAGCTCGACACCGCCCCGGGCAACAAGCTCGCCCTTACACTGAACCTTCAAGAAGGGCAGGACCTCCTACTTGGTCTGGGTATTGATAGTAAATTCAACGGCCATGGTAAAGATATCGGCAATTTTAACCATGGGCGCAAGGTGAGTGGCAAAGGTCCTCAAACCATCCTGCTCGAAGCCAAGGATTTTAACAGCAAAGGCGACAAGCCACTGGAATGGTCAAAAATATCCACCTTCACCATCACGCTTACTGACGCCAAAACCAAACAAAAAATTAAATTAGCCGACTCGGAAAGCGCCGGTTTTCTCCGGTGCATCGAGCTCATCAACCCATAGCCTTAATTTCAATCCCCTCAATCCCCAGCAGACAGCCGGCGACGTTGAGGGTGCTAGACAAAGCAATTTCCTAAGAGAAATCCCCGACCACCCTCAGAGGACGACAAGAAACGCCCAGAACCGAGACGAGGCATCACTTACAGGATCATCAAGGCGGCGATGGGCTTTCGCGGGTTCAGCCTGCGCGGCAAAGAGAAAGTGTCGGGCGAATGGACGCTGGTTTGCCTCGCCTACAACCTCAAACGCCTGCACGGGATGGCGAATGGACCGAAAACCGGCGTGAGTAGACCGAAATCGCCGTCCATAGACCCCTATGATACTCGAACTTCGCCGGTGGGGATATTGCTCCGCAGGATCATCTACACGATTTGCCGCCGGTTCCACTGCCTGAGCCCAGATCCACCTCAAAACAGGCGCTAACTCAGACAGGTTCCTAAAAGTTGATCCCGGGAACGGAGCCAGCGAAATCTGTTTCTTATTGAAGATTTTCGAGCATGGCAGCAAGTCTTGCGTGCCTGTCGGTCCAGTCCACCAACCGCTGACGGCTTTCCGTTACGATTTCTTCTGAGGCGTTCTCGACAAACTTCGGGTTCTCCAGCTTCTTCTTCGCCTTCGCTATTTCCTTCTCGACCTTTTCCAGCTCTTTGCCCACGCGAGCCTTCTCGGCTGCCACGTCGATCAGTCCATCAAGCGGCATGCAGGCTTCACCGAGATCCGTAAGCACAACCGGGGTGCCACCGGGAGCTACGAAGTCGGCATCTACGACGAGTGAGCCCGCTCCTGCCAGGAGCTTAAGAGTATTGGCCAAGCGCTCGCCCTCTGCACTGGAAAGCGCTGCATGGCTGGAGTCCTCACGCCTCGGCTTCAGGATGACTGGAACGTCTTTTCTCGAGGCGAGATTGTAGTCGGCCTTAAGATTCCGTATCCTGGCGGCTGCCTCGTAGGTCTGACTGGCGAGCTCGCGACCGGCTGCTACCGCAGCGTCGGCAAGGCCGGCGAGGGGGGATGTGCTCTCGATCACCCGTGTTGCAAGCCCCTCACTTTCGCCACTGGAGAACCCGAATGTCTCCCAAAGTTCCTCGGTGATATGCGGCATGACAGGGTGCAGCAAGGGGAGCAAACGTCTGAGGACTTCGTCGATGACAGCGAGGGTGACCACCTTTCTGCCAGCCTCCGCCTCGTCGCGGAAATCATCTTTGATACTCTCGAGGTAGCGATCACAGAAGTTCGACCAGAAGAACTCATAGAGGAGCGCCGTCGCTTCATTGAACTTGTAGCCGGAAAAGGCGGAATCCAGATCGACCCGGAGCTGGTCGACGCGGGCGAGAACATCGATATCGAGGGGAGAGAGAGCGAGATCTGCCAGTGAAGAACGCGGACGAGCGGTGCCCCCTGCGCTGTCTGACCCGCCTTGCATCTGGCGGTAGCGACAGGCATTCCAGAGCTTGGTGGCGAAGTTGCGGCCCGCTTCGATCTGCTTTTCATCAAATTTCACATCGGTGCCGGTAGGGGCGATACGAAGAAGACCGAAGCGCAGCCCATCGGCGCCGTAGTGTGCGATAAGATCGAGCGGATCAGGGCTGTTTCCGAGGCTCTTGGACATTTTCCGACCCTTGATGTCGCGGATGATGCTGTGGAAATAGACATTCTCGAACGGTTTCTCTCCACGGAAGCGGTAGCCGGCCATGATCATTCTAGCCACCCAGAAAAAGAGAATGTCCGGCCCAGTGGAGAGGTCAGTCGTGGGATAAAATTTCTTCAAGGTAGCGGAGTCTTCTCCCTCGCATTCGGTCATGGTGGCAAAGGGCCAGAGCCAGCTTGAAAACCACGTATCGAGAACGTCTTCGTCCTGCTCCCACCCTTCCGGGTCCGCCGGAGGATTGATCCCGACGTGGATGTCTCCGCTCGTGCGATCGGAAATATCGAGCGGCCGGTCCCTGAGCTCCACCGCGTCTTCCTTGCGATACCAGACTGGGATCCTATGCCCCCACCAAAGCTGCCGACTGATGCACCAGTCCTGGATGTTTTCCATCCAGCGCAGGTAAGTCTTTTTCCAGTGCTCCGGCCGGAAGACAATCTCGTCATTCGCCACTGCATCAATCGCCTCACCGACCGCGGGGTAACGCAGAAACCACTGCATCGAGAGACGCGGCTCGACAGGAACGTCGGCGCGCTCGGAAAAGCCGACATTATTCTCGTAATCTTCCTCAGAGACAAGGAGCCCCATTTCGTCGAGCATCTCGACCGCCCGCTTCCGGGCGACAAAGCGATCGAGGCCGTGGAGCTCGGGAACCTCCTGACAGTGGATTTTTCCATCCGGGGTCAGCACGTCGATGGCGGGAAGTTTGTGACGTTGCCCGATCTCGAAGTCCGCTTTGTCGTGCGCCGGGGTTACCTTGAGAACTCCCGTTCCGAATGCGATGTCGATGTGCTCATCCGCAACGATAGGCAGGGTAGCTTTTGGAAAGGGTCGGAGGATGGATTTTCCCACAAGGTGGCCGTAACGCGGATCCTTTGGATTCACGGCGACTCCAGTGTCCCCCATCAAGGTCTCTGGCCGGGTGGTAGCAATCTCAAGGAACTCGCCGGTGCCAGCGCCCGCGGAATCGGCAAGCTCATACCTCATGGTGTAAAGTTTCGAGCGCTGGGACTTCATGATGACCTCTTCGTCCGAGAGGGCAGTCAGGGAGACCGGGCACCAGTTGACCATTCGGCGTCCCCGGTAAATCAACCCCTCCTCGAAGAGTTCAGTGAAAACATGTGAGACCCACCGCGAGTAGCCCTCGTCCATGGTAAAGCGCTCACGCGACCAGTCACAGGAACAACCGAGCTTCTTGAGCTGGTTGATAATGATTCCGCCGTGCTTTTCCTTCCATTCCCAGACCCGCTCAAGGAATTCCTCGCGCCCGAGGTCGCGGCGGGATGCCCCGCCTTCTTCCAGCAACTGCTTTTCGACTTTCGTCTGGGTCGCGATGCCGGCGTGGTCGGTCCCTGGAAGCCAGAGAACAGCCTTTCCCGCCTGGCGGGCTCGCCTACAGAGAATGTCCTGGATGGTATTATTCAGAACATGACCGAGATGCAGAATCCCGGTGACATTCGGCGGTGGGATGACGATGGCATACGGCTCGGCATCTGAGGTCTCGTCACCACGGAAACATCCGGCATCTTCCCACCGGGAATGCCACTTTTCTTCAACTTCAACGGGCGCGTAGGTCTTACTTGGCTCAGCCATCATGGACGGGGAATATCAAGAGGGGTTGAGCCTTGTAAAGGGAGGGAAAAGACACCGAGAGAAGGCTGCCCCCCGCTGGCCCTCCCGAGAAAGCAAAACACTCTCTCTCCTCACACTTCCATCAGACTTCTCAGCCATGGCCCTGTCCCTCATGCCTCGCCTGGACCCATGCCTCAACTGGAAGCTGGTTTTTCTATGGCTTCCTACGCGAAAAAAATCCTTTCTTGCCTGAATTCTTTTTAAGGACTTTCCGCATCCTTTTTTCGACGGAATCGGCTTTTTTCTCCTCACCCGAGACGCGGAGTAATTCGACATAATTTTCTACTATGACGCTGTAATTCTCAGGTTCCTCTGCCGCATGCCCCTCAAGAATTTTAATGCTTTTCTCAAAGTTGTGCTGACAACTCTCAGCATCCCCGAGCGCATGATAGACAAGGGCTACGTTGCTATGGCTCTGCCCCACCTCCGGGTGATTATCACCGAAAAGGCTTCGGCGAATTTCCAGAGCCGAAAGGTGTATTTCGCGCGCCTGCTCCTGGTGGCCTGACTGGTAATAGAGCGCCCCGAGGTTGTTATAGACAGATGCGACTTCCTCACTTTCATGACCGTGAACTTCCTCGAAGGAATTGATCGAAGCCAGATAATGCTTTTCGGCCTTTTCGTCTTCTCCCGCTCCCTTGTAAATCATGGCCAGGTTGTTTCGCAGATTCGCTGCCTCAAGAGGCATCGGAGGATCCGCACTCTCGAACAATTCGATGGCATCTTCATAAAGCGGGATAGCCTCTTCCTCGCGCTGGCCAAAATCGTAGAGTCCAGCCAGACTGCTCTCAATGCGCGCCACCTGAACGTCCTCTCCCCCATCCATGTGAAGATACTCGATCGCCTCGCAGTAAAGTGCCTCCGCAGCTTCGGAATCACCGAAATGCAGACTGATATCTCCCAAGGTCTCAAGCGTGGCTATGAGTTGCCCACGTTTTGACGGGTCGCTGTCGACCGCACGTCGCGCCGCATCCAGCGCTGTCTGAGCAACCCGTTGTGCCTCCTCGACCTTCCCTTCAGCAAAAAAAGAATGAACTCTCTCCTGAAGAATTTCGATGAGGTTTGACTGACTTCCGGACATGATAAAACAGAGCAAGGAATCAACACAGTCATTGGGAAGCGAGAGTCAAAAACATGATCTTTAACCATATCATCTTCACACCTACGCGCAAAGCAGAATTCCTAACTCGCAGCCAATTTCTATGAACATCATAGTCCCTTGAACTGAGAGAAAAGTTTCTCCCGTGAACCTGGCAAGCCGTGGAACATCTCCCGAACAAGCTCGTGCGCGGGGCGATCTGATCGGCTGATACCGAGGAACTCTGCTACTCTCAGCTCAAACCTCTCGACAAGCTTCCGGGATGGATCCGACACCTCAAGGAAAGAAATCGCACTTGCGAGAAGCTCATAGAGCTCAGGAATCGGAGTCTCCCGTTCAGCCACCAGCTCGATGAGGTGAACGAAGTAAGAAACCGTCGCGAGAGTCAGATAGTTTTCCCGAAGCGCCCGGCGATAATCCAGGATCGCCACCTCCCGGAGATTGTGAAGGTCCGAGCGACGCGAGCGGGTGTAGCCGATCTCAGCGGCAAAAAAGAGGTCAAGTTTCCCGGCAAAGTGCGAGTTCGGCCTCCGCGCTCCTCTGGCCATCGTGTGAACGATTCCTGAATCATGAGTACACCAGAAAACGATGAGACTTGTCTCACTGTATCTTTTCGTCCTCAAAAGAATGGCCTTCGTTTTCTCCACGTCGCAGACAACATATGCATCATTTGCAATCCTCTGGCACCCCTCTATTCTACCGCCCCCATGGAGAAAACGAATACGCCGCATGAAGCCGGCCTCGACCCCGCTGATCTTACTCGGCTCAAGGCGCGGCTGGATGAGTTGCGGCACTATCTTTGACCCGGCTGGACTCGAAGCCAAACTTGCGATCGAAGAGGAGCGTATGTCCCAGCCCGGATTCTGGGATGACAAGGATGAAGCACAAAAAATCATCGATGCTATCTCCCGGCTGAAAGGAAGAATCGAGCCGTTCCGGAAACTTGAAGCTCGCAGCGATGATCTCGGGTTGCTTGAAGAGATGGCCAGAGAAGAAGCCGACGAAGCATCGCTGGCCGAAGTTGCTTCCGAATTTGCAAGTATCAGCGCATCCATCGATGCCTTTGAGCTTGAGCTTCTACTCAACGGTGAACACGATGCGGCTGACGCCTTCATCACCATCCACGCGGGCGCCGGAGGAACGGAGGCCTGTGATTGGGCGGATATTCTTCTTCGGATGTACCAGCGCTACGCCGAGTCCCAGGGGTTCCGCTGTGAAGTAGTCGACCATCAGGCGGGGGAAGAATGCGGAGTCCGTTCGGTGACCGTGCAAGTCTCGGGGATGAATGCCTATGGATACCTCAGTTGCGAGCGCGGGGTCCACCGGCTGGTCCGGATCAGTCCTTTCGATTCGGCGGGAAAACGTCACACCTCATTCGCCAGCGTGGATGTGGTCCCGGACCTCGGCGAGGGCGACACCAACATTGAGGTCAACGACGCTGATATCGAGATCACCACCATGCGCAGTGGGGGCAAGGGCGGTCAGAACGTGAACAAGGTCGAGACTGGAGTTCACCTCAAACACCTGCCGAGCGGAATCCAGATCCGCTGCACTGCAGAACGGAGCCAGCACAAAAACCGGGCGCGGGCAGTGACCATTCTCAAGGCAAAGCTGTTCCAGGTCGAGGAGGACAAAAAACGTTCGGAAATGGAACGGCAGTATGGTGAGAAAGGAGAAATCGCCTGGGGGAGTCAGATCAGGAACTACGTTTTCCAACCCTACCAGCTCGTCAAAGACTTGAGAACCGGTCACGAGACGGGGAACCTTCAGGCTGTGATGGATGGTGCTCTCGGGCCGTTCATCGAGGCGAAGCTGCGGGCAGGGTAGCGGGCGGGTCCTGCGACCGATTTCCGCGACCTGCCTCTCTCTCTGAGCCTCTCTGACTTCGCCTCACGCGATCAAACGTATTCTCGAAAAAATTGAAAATCGATATCGTCACTCTCTTCCCCCAAGTCTGCACTGTCCCGCTTGGGGAGAGCATTATGGGACGAGCCCAGAAAAGTGGCCGTTTGAATCTGACCGTCCACGACCTCCGCCTTTCTGGACTCGGAAGCTACCGGAAATGCGACGACATCCCCTACGGAGGCGGCCAGGGAATGGTGCTGCGTCCAGAGCCAGTTTTCGATGTGGTAGTACCCCTGCAAACACCAGCTACCCGCGTGGTTCTGATGACGCCGCAAGGGCGACGATTCGACCAGAAAATAGCCAGAGAATTCTCTCAGGAAGAACATCTCATTATCCTCTCAGGGCATTACGAAGGGGTGGACCATCGGGTGGTCGAAGGCCTGGTCGACGACGAAATTTCGATCGGAGACTACGTGCTGACGAATGGCAGCATTGCCGCCGTCGTCTTCGTCGATGCCGTCATCCGGCTCGTTCCAGGAGTCCTCGGAGACGCGCGCTCGTCCGCGGACGAGTCCTTCGCCGACAACACGCAGCTGCTCGAAGCCCCGGCCTACACGCGACCGCCCGACTTCCAAGGTATGCAGGTCCCGGAAATACTTCTCTCCGGCCACCACGCCCGCATCGAGGAATGGAAAAAGGAACAGGCGCTCCGCCGCACCCGGGAAAACCGTCCCGACCTCGTTCCGGGGAGAGACAAAAATACTTTCTCACAAGGGGAGGATGAAACGTGAAAAAAACACCGAAAAAAGACGCCACGGACCGTCTCCTCGTCGCCCTCGAATTCGGGGAGACATTGGGGGGCACCGACACGGTCGCCAACCTGACTACTGCGCTCGCGCCGAGGGATCTCCGACGTCTCTTTGGCACCATCGATCTCGACCAGCAGGCGAACCTCCTCGCCATGCTGGAGCCCGAAGAAGGTGCGGAGATCCTCAATCACCTCGCGGAAGCACAGGCGACTGACCTCCTTGAATTCCTCCCCGCCGAAGATGCCGCGGACCTTATCGAGCTCCTCCCCTCGCCCGATGGTGGCGATCTCATCCGAAGCCTCGATGTTGGTGGGCAGGATGTCCTCGGAAAAGTCGAGAATGACATGGGGAGGATCCGGCTCCAGGCTAACTATCCCGAGGATACCGCAGGTGCCCTCATGGAGCAGCACAGCCTCTCGATCCCGGACCATGAGACGGTGGGCACGGTGCTCGACATCCTCGCCGAACGCGGAGAGGGCTACCGAGAGCGGGAAGTCCAATACATCTACGCTGTCAATCCCGATGGCGTTCTTACCGGAGTCTTGCCACTCCGAAACCTGGTCATGACCCCGCGAGGGAAGGCGGTCAGCTCTGCCATGATCAAAGACGCTGCCTCTGTCGAGGACCAGACAGGTCTTCTCGAACTCTCCGAAAAATTCGAAGAACGGAAGTTTCTCGGTCTGCCTGTCACCGACGCCGCGGGACGCCTGCTCGGCGTCGTGACGCGCTCAGCCGTCCAGAAAGCAGTCGCAGAGGGTGCCTCGGACGACTACCTGAAAGCCGCAGGTATCGTCGGCGGCGAAGAACTTCGCAGCATGCCCACCCTCGAGCGGTCACGAAGACGCGCCGGCTGGCTGCTCCCCAACATCGCACTCAACCTCGTCTCTGCGAGCGTGATAGCTTTTTTCCAGGACACCCTTGAGGCCGTCATCGCCCTCGCCGTCTTCCTTCCCATCGTTTCAGATATGAGTGGATGTTCCGGGAATCAGGCGGTTGCTGTCAGCGTGCGGGAACTCACCCTCGGCATTCTCCGTCAGGGCGACTACCTGCGAGTGGTGGCTAAAGAGGCGATGGTGGGCGTACTCAACGGACTTGCTCTTGGCCTGGTCCTCGGAATTGTCGCTTTCCTCTGGAAGCACGACCTTGCCCTCTCCTTCGTTGTCGGCACTGCCCTCGCAATCAACACGCTTGTCTCAGTCACCCTCGGCGGGATCATCCCGCTTGCCCTCAGGCGCTTCGGTGCGGATCCGGCCCTTGCCTCGAGTCCCATTCTGACAACCTGCACCGACATGTGCGGGTTTCTTCTCGTTCTCGGCATTGCAACCGTCGTCCTTCTTTGAAAGCCCCCGCCCCCTGACAGTTGCAGATTCTTCCCGGTGGCACGCGATGAATCTCCCTGCTAGCTTGAAAGCACTCAGCGATATGGGCAAAGGAGAACAACCCCAGAAAGGGCAGGAAGAGAAAAAGAACCAGCCGGGAGATGATCCGAAGATCCCGGTCGAGGTGCGGAGTTCTTTCGTTCGCGGAAGAAATGCTCTGGTCGCCCGCGCCCGGTTCAGTGATCTCTATGAGGACTACTACCTCCACCTTCTCCAACACGGGATGCAGCACACAACCGACAGCGATGAGATGCTCAAGGACGCGCTGGCCGCCCTCACTCTCCATCTCACCTCACGCCCGCAGAATGAAACTGCTGCATGGACGGTGAGTATCCGTAAACCACTGGTAAATCTGTTTGTCGCTGGCTCCAATCACGGGAATCACGGAAGGATCACGGGTCGGCTTTTCGATCCCGAGGGCAAGCGCGAAGACATCAACCTCTTCGCCAGTCAGGTCAGTGTTCCCGGAGCCGAGCTGCGGCAGAGCACAGTCGACTTCCAGGCCGGCGATCTTTTCACCGGTGCCGAGACTTTCTACCGCAAGAGCGAGCAGCGACTCGGTCGCTATTTTCGGATCGGCCCGGAAGAATTCGTCCTCATTACCGCGCAGCCCGAATGCGACCTCGACTGGCTCAAGTCCCTTGACAACGCCGCGGTCGAGTCCCTCGACCAGGACGAGCAACTCAGTCTCCTTGAGCGGCGGTTCTTTACTTTCGGATGTGGCTGTGAGGTCTCACGAATCTACCAACTCTTCAACCCTTACGGGAGTGACGCCCTCGATGAGCTGTTCGGAGAGGACACCCACCTCGTCATTGCCTGCCCGCGATGTGCCGCACGCTTCGAGGTTACCAGAGCGGAACTGGATGCTTACCTTGAGAGCGCTGACGCAAAGCCAGACAGCGCGCAGAATCAGCCCTGAAGCAAACGGGAGAAGAGCAAGCACTGCCAGGCCCTGTCAGGAGTGACGTATCGTCTCGCTACTCGCAGCTCAACTTCTGAATCCATCGGTCACCAAATTTCTTCTGGAAGGCCTTAAGCTTCTCTTTGTAGACCTGCATTACCTCCGCATCCACAATGAGAAGAGGTCATTGAAAAAACGCTCTCAGACACCCGCACCTTTCAGAGACCGGCAATCATCTTTCCGGTGTGAACGTGGCGCTCCGGAGGTTCAGGAGATCTTTTTTCCAACTGGAAGATCGCCCACCTCTCGCAAGCGCAGTTGGCCGCAGGCGGCATCGATGTCATGGCCTTTCTCCCGGCGCAGGGTTGCTGGAACGCCGGCCTGCTCGAGGATCTCCCTGAAGGCGTCCTGCGCTTCCTCGCTCGGACGTTCCCAGTCCAGTCCTTCGACTGTGTTGTAGGGGATGCAGTTGACCTTCGCTCCGAGCGACTTCGCGCGTGCTGCCAGTTCCCGCGCCTGGTCGGGTGCTTCATTGATGCCTCTGATCAGAATGTATTCGAAGGTGATACGCTGTTTTCTGAGGCTGCGCCACTCCTCCAGCGCCCGAAAAAGTTCCTCGAGCGGGTAGCGCTTATTGACCGGCATGATCCGGCTCCTAACCTCGTCGGTGGCTCCGTGCAAAGAGACCGCCAGCCTTATCTGCATAGGGATCTCTGCGAGTTTCCGAATCATGGGAGCCAGGCCGCTTGTGCTCACGGTAATATGACGGGCGCCGATTCCGAGCCCCCAGGGCGCATTGAGAACCTCGAGCGAGCGGGTCAGATTCGCCAGATTCGCCAGCGGCTCGCCCATCCCCATGAACACCAGGTTATCGATCCGCTGGCCGGCAATCTTCCGCGCCGCCAGCACCTGCCCGACGATCTCGTGGACTTCCAGGTTCCGGTCAAACCCGGCAAGACCACTGGCACAGAACTTACAGTCGAAGGCACAACCGACCTGGCTGGAGACGCAGAGCGTGAGGCGGTCTGACCCCTGCCCGTAGAGAGCCGGGCTGGCAGGGATGAGAACACACTCAATGAACCGCCCGTCGACGAGTTTGAGGAGGAGCTTGCGCGTGGTATCGGCTGATCCCTGAACCGTAACGATCTCAGGCAGGCAGACATTAAAACGCTCGGCCAGACTGGCTCGGAGGGCAGCCGGGAGATTGGACATCTCGGCAAACTCAAAGACCCCCTTGGCGAATACCCAGTCGATAACCTGCTTCGCCCGGTAGCGCGGCTGCTTGAGTTCCTCCAGCTCTTCAGCCAAGACCTCTGGTGACAGGCCAATCAGATGCTTTTTTTCCATAGCGGAACTCCTGCTTACGGGTCGGAACCGGACTCGACCTTATCCGCCGCCCTACCCGCCACCCTGACTGGTGGCGATGGTGAACAGCACCGCCTTCTGCGCGTGGAGACGGTTCTCCGCTTCCTGAAAGATCGTATCAGCATGGGCCTCCAGCACCTCCTCGGTGATCTCTTTCTCGCGGTAGGCAGGGAGACAGTGCATGACGATGGCTTTCGGATCGGCCAAAGACAGAAGCTCGGCATTGACCTGGTAAGGCTGCATCAAATCGATCCGGTGCGCCGATTCCTCCTCCTTGCCCATACTCACCCAGACGTCGGTGTAAAGAACGTGACAACCAGCCACCGCTCTCTGAGCATCCGGCTCGACCGTGACCTTGCTGGATGTGAGCTTTTTCATCCACTCCGCTTTCGGCGCAAACTGTTCTGGCCCTGAAAGTATCAACTCGAAGCCGAGCCGCTCCGCTGCCCAGATCCATGACCAAGCCACGTTGCAATCGACGTCACCGAGAAAACAAACCCGCTTCCCTGCCCAGCCCCCGAGTTTTTCCCGCATGGTGAAGAGGTCGGCAAGAATCTGACACGGGTGCTCGGTATCGGTAAGCGCGTTGATTGTCGGGATGTCGCCGAGCTCGGCGAACTCCTCAATATCCCGCTGTGCGTAAGTTCGTATCACTGCGCCGTCGAGGAGTCTTCCAAGCACCCGCGCGGTGTCCTTGATCGGTTCGCCCCGGCCCAATTGCATCTGGCGCTCAGAGAGAAACATCACTTCACCTCCGAGTTCACGGATACCTACTTCGAAACTGACGCGTGTCCGCGTCGAGGACTTGCTGAAAATCAACCCCCAGACCTGCCCCGCAAGAACGCGACGATCCGGGTCACGGCGGTTCTTCTTCAATTCTTCGGAAAGATCTATCAATGCGGTGATTTCGTCTCCATTCAGGTGTTCCAGGGCCAGCAGATGCTTCATGGTATGGTGTCGTCTCGGTTTGCGGGAAAGCCGGCAACCTAATCGCCACCAGCGAGGATTCAACAACCACCCGACGCGTAAAATGCGACAGTCACGACAATGGGGTTGAGTAACAGGCGTCGATCAATCCGCCTCTCCACCATCTCGACCGGCGAGTAGCTCCAGACAGACGATGTCCCCCGGCTCTATGTCCGGGCGGCCATTGCAATTGATGACCGCACGCCCACCGTCATCTACCATTTTCCAGCCGATCAGGTAGAGAGTGTAGCTGCCGTCAGACGAGGTGGAAGACAAGGAAAAATAGTCACCACAAAGAGGATGCCCGCGAAAACATTAAAGCCGAGATCCTGCACTGATTTTGCATCCTTATCTCGGCTCTCGGCTTCACGCCAGTCCACCATCAGATCCTTTTACCACCCGCATCACTCCCCAGCAAACCGGCCCGCATCGCCTCGATCGGCGCAGCCGCTTGAAACCAGTGCTCGAAGGCGATGGCGCCTTGGTGAAGGAGCATAGCCTGGCCGTCAGCACCGCGCGCACCGGCGGTAGCCGCATCGGCGAGGAACCGAGTCTGGCCGCCCGAATAGACCATGTCATAAACAAGGTGATCGGATGTGAGAAGATCGCCTGGCACGACCGGGGCATCGTCCGGTTTCATCCCCAGCGAGGTGGCATTGACGATGAGGTCGACTTCTGCCAGCTCTGTTGCCATCGTTGCAGCCTGCCAGGCGCAAGTCCGAAGATCCTGCACCCCGGTCAAAAGGCCAATCATCTCCTCGCGGAGCGCTTCGACCTTGGCGAGCGTGCGGTTGACGAGAACCAGCCGCGGACACCCCTCGGAAGCGCACTGCACGGCTACCGCCCTGCCCGCACCACCCCCGGCTCCGATGATGGCGACACGTAAACCCGAAACAGCGGTCCCGAAGGCTTCCTCGACCGCCCGGACAAATCCCGGGCCGTCGGTGTTCCACCCATGGATGGTTTCACCCTCGAAGCACAGAGTATTGACCGCCCCCATCATCCGCGGGAGAGGGCCGACCTCGGTGGCTGCCCTTAGCGCGGCAAGCTTGTGAGGGATGGTGACATTCACTCCCTGGAACCCCAGCTTCGCCATCCGTGGGAGCGCGACAGCGACCTCGTCCTTCCGCAGGTGGAGACGAATGTAACACCCGTCGATTCCTGCCGCAGCTAGTGCCGGGTTGTGCATCTGGGGAGATTTCGAATGCGCCACCGGATCACCGATCACCGCGAGAATCGGACGCTGCGGAAGCTCTGCGATCACGGATTCCCAGTCCTCCAGATCGATAAAAGTGTAGACGGCTTTCATGGATACGAAACAGAGCAGCAGGTTACCTGGCAACGTAGACCGTGCTGGCGCTATCTCGCTCTTGGAGAGGATTCGAAAAGGTGACGACCTCCGCCCGCACCTCATCGGTGAAAACCCCGCGAAGAAGCTCCAGAAAGTCCTCCTCCGGAGGGTCGTCCGACCACATGGCAAACACCCCGCCCGGAATCAGCTGCTCCTTGAGACGGGCCAGACCTCCCGGGGTATAAAAATCGGCGTGCGACGGGTCGAGGATTTTTCTCGGACTGTGGTCGATGTCGAGCAGGATGGCATGGAAGCGTCGGCCGGGCGAGTCCGGATCGAATCCGGTGGCTGGATCCGAGGCGCAGGCAAAGAAGTCAGCATGAATGAAGCGACAGCGCGGGTCCTGACTGAGTTCTTCGCCTAACGGGACAAGCCCTTGCTCGTGCCAGCCGATGACCTCGGCCATGGTATCGATCACCACGAGCTCCCCCACCCTGGATTCCCGAAGAGTTGCCTGAGCGGTATACCCGAGCCCGAGCCCACCGACAACGACCTGCAGCGCAGCGCCTTGCTCTGCCTCGACCGCAGCAAGCCCAAGATCGGCCAAGGCCTCTTCCACCACCGTGAACAAACTGGACATAAGAAACGCATCTCCCAGAATGACTTCGTAGACTTCCCTGTTCCCGAGTGAGAGCAGCTGACGCCGTCGCAGGACGAGATCTCCCATCGGGGTTTGTTTGAAATCGAGCTCTTCAAATCCAACGGCCATGCCATTCTATCGCGGCGATCCGGTGCCAACGCAACGGGGATAGAAATCAGCGGGCGGCCCGATCCGCCTCCAGATCAAACCCCCGACACAGCCTCACCCAAGCCATCAATCCTCGCGCGCATCCCGCGGAGCCATCAGTGACTCCATCTGCCCGGCCGTGTCATCCGCCCGCATCAGACTCTCCCCAACCAGGATGCCATCTGCACCGGCACGGCTGGCACGCTCGGCGTCTTCCGCAGTGCGCAGCCCGCTCTCACTTACCAGTACTACATCTTCCGGCACCTCAGCGGCAAGCTCCTCCGTGGTCGCGAAATCCACATCCATGGTTTTAAGATTCCTGTTATTGATTCCGATAATCCTTGCCTCGGTAGCAAGGGCGCGGTCAAGCTCCTCCCGGTCGTGCACCTCCATCAGCACCTCCAACTGAAGAGTGCTGGCTTCGTCGAAAAGCCGAACCAAAGTCTCGTCATCGAGGCCGGCGACAATCAAAAGAATCGCATCAGCACCCGCGACAACTGCTTCCGCGATCTGTGCCTCGTGCACGATAAAATCCTTCCTCAGGACGGGAATCCCTGCCCATTCAGCGATCCGTGTAAGGTCACTGAGCTTACCGTGAAAATACTTCTCGTCCGTGAGCACGCTCAAGGCGCTGGCCCCGGAAGATTCATAGCTTCTGGCGATAGCGAGAGGATCAAAATCCTCCCGGATGATTCCCGCGGACGGGGACGCGCGTTTCACCTCGGCGATGACACCCAAGCGCTCGGGATCACGGGTCAGTGCGGCCTCCAGTGACAAAAATTCGTTCCGCATGAGAGCCGCACTACGCAACTTCTCGGCAAGGGGAAGAATCGGGAGGATTTCTTCCCGTTTATGAGCAATGATTTCCTGAAGCTTATTCACAGCTGAATGGGTCGGGTTTGAACTGGGAGAATTCGGCCAAGTCCAGCACGCAGTCAAACATTACCCGGATATCAAAAAGCATGGCAGAGGCTGCCTACTTGCCAAGCTTCTGGCGAAGCTGATCAACGCTTCGCAGCGACTGCAGATCGGAGTGAGAGCTGGGCCTTTCGATCACTCTTGGCGGAAGCGAGTCTCCCTTCCAGCCATCCACCAAGCGGGTAGAACCAGCATCATAGCCGACAGCATCCGCGCGGGAGATAGATCGGAAACTTTCCGGCAATGTCGGAGTGTCGAAGGCTTTTTCTCCACCAGCGTAGCCTTTTTGAAAGCGGTCGTTGCGCTTCCCCTGATACGCGGAACCTTGATCAAAGCCAGCATCGCCCTCCCTGGCATGAAAATTCTTGCGCTGAAACCCAGACTCCTTCGCAGAAAAAACTTTCTCCTGAAGTCTGCTCTTCGATACCTTGAAGCGCTTGTTGCGAGTTGGGTGACGGCTATCTTTTTCACCCTCGAGAAACGAGTCGAAATGGCTGCGCTTGGAATAATCCCCAAATTCAAAACCCATGGTGTTTTCATAGAGAAGGGACGAATTTTCTTTTTTGGCACTCGTCACTGTGCGCGTTGTCTTACACGCGAAGAGAGAGACAAACAGCGGCAGCCAAAGCAAAGCAATCGACAGTGAGGAGGTCTGGCCCATGGATTCCTAATTTACAGGCTCTAAGGATGATTACGAATGCCAATCCCACAGCCGGGAGAAGACCTCGGCAGGGTTCTCCAGGTCCTTAAAAAGAAGATCGGGACGGCAGGTCTCCAACTCCTGGATAGTTGCGCTTCCTGAGGCCACCGCCGCAGCATGCACTCCGTTTTCCCGTGCACAGAGAACGTCCTTCGGGGTGTCTCCAAGCACCCACCAGTCGCCGACATCCCCAGCACAACCAGCATCGAGGGCACGTTGAATTCCCGCCTTCGCCACACCGGAACGCTCTTCAGCATCATCACCAAAGCCACCCAGAACAAAGTGCTCCCAAAGTCCGAAATGGTCGAGCTTTGTCTGCGCCCCTGCACGGACATTCCCAGTGATGAGCCCTGCAGTTACTCCTGGAGTCTCGGCACAGAGTGCAACGAGTTCTCTTGCCCCGGGGAGCAACCTGGGAGCGAACCTGTCTGAGACGAGATTCTCCCGCAGGCACTCGAGGTAGCGCGGATAGAAATCCTCCGGCCTCAGTCGCAAACTACCACCCAGTGACGCACCGAGCTCAACCAGTAGCGCAGAGTCGACCGCACCACCAAGCTCTATTGGCGGGACCTGCTCGACCTTGATGCCAGCTACCTCCGCAAAGCCACGGACAAAGGCGTCGAGACCGGCGCCATCCGAATCCACCAGAGTTCCGTCTATATCAAAAAAGACAACCACGCAAGAAACCGGAATCCCTGTCTAAAAAACTGCTTAAACTTTTTTCTCCTCCGGAACGGCATCCTCAGGACTTTCAGCCGGAGCTTGGTCTTCGTTCTCCTCGCTCATATCGGCGTGAGAATCATGTCTCCTGATCATCCTGATCATCCTCATCCTCCTCATGATCGTCCTCCTCTTCATCGGGAAGAACTTCGTCATCCGTGCGCCAGTGACGCTTACGCTGCTGTTCAGGGAGCGGAGAAAGCTGCATCCCGATATTCCGTCCGGAAAGCCGCGGCTGGAAATCAGTCTGGGAACAGCCCTCGAGATCATCCTGGACTTTCTTCATGAGAACAAATCCCAGATCGGTGTGAGCCATCTGACGCCCGCGGAACATAAGTTGGACACGAACCTTGTTTCCCTCCATCAGGAAATCCTCAGCCCGGGTGATCTTGATTCTGTAGTCATTATCAGCCACACCCACACGGAACTTCACCTCCTTGAGTTTGCCACCCTTCTGCTTGGGAGCCTCCTTCTTCTGTTTGGCCTTGTCATATTTGTATTTCCCGTAATCAACGATCTTACATACCGGAGGCCTGGCATTTTCTGCCACTTCAACAAGATCAAGACCCCTCGATTTCGCCGCTTCCAGCGCATCGCGGGTGTTCATGACACCGAGCTGTTTTTCTTCTTTACCGCCGGCGTAAATGACGCGCACTTTCAATGCACGAATACGCTCATTAACCCGCGTCCTCGGCGGGCGACGATTGAACCGTTTTTTGGGTGGTCTAGCTATGGGATTACCTCGTGTTAGTTAAAAATAAGCAACTCTGCTTTCGCAACAAAGCCGATCCGCGCACGGAAAAAGACGTGCCAAAAAGATTGACGGGGAATACGACACGGAAGTTCTGACTGGCCATAATCACAGCGCACGGTTCACAATCTCTCCGTGGATCAGCTCTTCAAATTGATCAATGGCCATACTTCCTAAATCGCCACGCTGGCGGTGGCGGACGGAAACCTTGCCTTGTGCAGCTTCCCGTTCTCCAGCGATCAACATGTAAGCAACCTTATCCAACTGAGCAAGCCGAATCTTAGCACCCATTTTATCACTTGTCCGGTCCAACTGAACTCGCACACCGAGCGCCCGCAAACGGTCCTCCACTTCTTTCCCGTAATCATTGAATCGATCAGAGATCGGGAGGATGCGTACCTGTTCAGGACAGAGCCAGGTCGGAAAATGCCCTGCAAAATGTTCGATCAGCACACCGACGAAACGCTCCATCGACCCGAAAGGAGCGCGGTGAATCATGACCGGCCGGTGCTTACCATTATCGGCGCCAACATAGCTGAGATCAAAACGCTCAGGCAAGCTGTAGTCGACTTGCACCGTTCCGAGCTGCCATTCGCGGTCGAGCACGTCTTTCACCACGAAGTCAATTTTCGGTCCGTAAAAGGCGGCTTCTCCAGGCTCTTCGGTGAAGGGAACTTTAAGAGAGACTGCTGCGCGGCGCAGCGCGGCCTCGGCAGCGTCCCAGTTCGCGGGGTCGCCGACATACTTGGTCGAGTCAGGGTCCCTCAGGCTGACACGGACACGATAGTCCTCCATCCCTAACGTAGTTAGCACTTTCTGGACGAGATCGAGACAGCCCATAATCTCTTCCTCGACCTGTTTTGGAGTGCAGAATATATGGGCATCATCCTGGGTAAAGCCACGCACACGCGTCATCCCACCGAGTTCGCCACTCTGCTCCCAACGGTAGACGGTTCCGAACTCAGCCAGGCGCACAGGCAGATCCCGGTACGAACGCGGATCGGAGTCGAAAATCTTGATATGATGCGGACAATTCATCGGCTTGAGAAGAAATCCATCGATTTCGCCCCGGCTGATATGGTGCACGAGGTCTCCACAGGAACAGCCGTCCTCAGCAAGCTTCTGAAGCCCGTCGCGATCAATGATCGGCGGGAACTGTGAGTCCGCATAATACGGAAAGTGCCCCGAAGTCCGATAAAGGCCGAGCTTCCCGATATGAGGGGTAAACACCTGACTGTAACCCTGGCGGTCGAGTTCCCCGGTGATAAAGCTCTGGAGTTCCTGCCGGACAATCGCGCCCTTCGGCTTCCAGAGAACCAGTCCCTGCCCGACGCTGTCGTCGATATGAAAGAGCCCGAGCTCTTTCCCGAGCTTGCGATGATCACGTTGCTTCGCCTGCTCGAGACGCTCAAGATAGTCCTCGAGCGCGGTCCTGTTCTTGAAAGCGGTTCCATAAACCCGCTGGAGTTGCGGCTTGGATGCGTCTCCCTTGTAGAAGGCGCTCGCCACCGACATGACCTTGAAGGCCTTGCAGTTTCCTGTCCGAGCCACATGCGGGCCCGCACAAAGATCGAGAAACTCGCCATTCCGAAAAAGCGAAATCTCTTCGCCTTGCGGGATCGAATCGAGGAGATCGAGTTTGAATCTGCTCGCTTCCGAGCGCTCGGCGAGCGCACCGAGACGCCCAGACTGACACAGGGCGCGTGCCTCGTCCCGCGACAACCGTCGACTTTTCAAAACACTGGTTCGCTTTCACCACCTTCTTCATGGCGGCCTCAATTCTCTCGAAGTCATCGGGAGTGATCCGGTGCTCGAGATCGACGTCGTAGTAGAAGCCGTTCTCAACGGGAGGACCTCCTGCGAGTTGGGCATCGGGCCAGATTTCCAGAATGGCGGTGGCAAGAACGTGGGCACTCGAATGCCTGAGGCGCTCGAGGTCCGACATCTGGTTGCGTTGTACGAGTGTTTTGCGCTGGTGTTCTTGATTTTCTGCCATGGCGAATGCTGGGTGTATTGATACGGGGAAGCCACAGGATCTCAACGACGATTTCTCTGAGAAGCACACTTGCCATCATGACAGGATGGGCAAGAGTAAGCGGTGGTTACCGGGGAGTAGTTCAGCTTGGTAGAGCGCCTGCTTTGGGAGCAGGAAGTCGCTGGTTCGAATCCAGTCTCCCCGACCACCACCTCTCTCATTCCTCTTTTACTCTTTCCTCCACTTCCCTCATTCCCTTACCGCAGCCAAAAGCTGCTACCAGGCGACGGGGAAAAGATCGCACGACGAAGGTGAAGCTTATCGACTCGATCAAGGGAGCTTTCAGCTCGGCGGGGTGGAACTACTCGAGTCCCGAGCATCAGGATGTGATCGAATGCCAGTTCGAGGCACACCACTGCCGGGTCGCGCTTCACGCCCAGGCCTACGAGGAGTTCGGCGCGATCTCGATCGTGGCCAGCCCGAACGTCGAGGTAGCGACCGACCGCCTCGCGAAGGGTGCCGAGCTTCTCATGCGCAGTAATTTGAAGCTCAACATTGGCAACCTGGAAATGGACTGGGCAACAGGAAAAGTGTTTTTCCGAGCAACCAATCTCTTCCCCGACCCCGCAGCTCTCGGCGAGATTCCCCGGAGCCTGGTCCACAGCGCGATCGCTGAGGTCGACCGGATCGCCCCGCAGATCACAATACTCAACCGTGATATCAGCCCATCGGCTGCGCTGCTTGATATCGAAGAGTTGATGGAGCGAGAGGACCTTCTGCCCCCGAGTTCCTGAGCAACTGGAACACGAATGAGGAGAAAAAGAAAGCGTCAGGGAGGCAATCCTGAAGAGCTCTTCTCCGCTGTTGCCGGAAACCCTCGGAAAGGCGCAACCTTCCTGAACCGAATTTCACTCTTCTCTCGCATCAGGCACCTTCCTCAACGCAATCTTTCTCCCGCCTGCACACCAACCTTTTATCAGCTATGCCCTCGCTCATCGTGATGCGCGGATCCCACCGAATGGGTCCCTACAGAAAGGCAGACCTGACTCGGCCTGATCGATGCGGGAATCCTCCTTCCAGAGGATGCCTGTGCTCCAGAAGACCGGCCTTCCCAGATCCGACCGGTATCGTGGTGGATTGCCTCGGCAGGAGACGCCATGAGCACGAGCGACCATGCCACCTCCGCGCCAGCGCCAACACCAGCACCAGCCGAGACAAGGCCAACGGCCTCGCAAGAAAGCAGCGCAACGTGGCAGAGCGACCCGCTGCTCGGCGGGCGCATGCCCCTGGGAGGCGACACCGCCGTGTCCCGAGGCGAGCCGCCGCGGAATCCATCTCCGCCCCGCGAGGGCCTGCTCTATCAGAGGGCGCCCCACCCTGCTTGCCTATGCGAAGAGCCTGCTGTTGATCGTCACGCTGGCCGTCGGCCTCTTTCTTCATCGATGATCTCGGCCCCTTCGAGACGGACCCCGGAATTACCAAGCCGATTGGCCTCACCATTCTCATGCTCGTTCTCTGTCTGCTTTCCCTGCACCGATACGCCAGCCTCTACCTGATCACCGACCGCAGAGTCGAGCTGGTGAACGGGCTGATCGCAAAAAGCAGCCGCGAAATCCGCATTCAGGATATTCGAGCGATCAACGTCTCGCGGCAAGGCATCCTCGGTCTGTTCGGAATCGGCACGGTGGAATTCGCCTCAGCGGGCAGCGACGGAGTCGAGGTCGCCTTCGACAAAGTCTGGAACGCCGGCGAGGATCAAACTGCTGGTTCGGAAACTCCAGGAGGCTTCCGAGTAGAGCTGTTTGTTGTGGAGCCCGCAGAAAATCCTCGGCTGTGTAGAAGCTATCCCATCACCCTAAAACGGGAATAGAAACCAGTTTTCCCTGATTGCGCATTCGTTATCAGCGAGTTCCAATGAATGCACCCTTCATCCAGAGGATGAATCACTCTCTGTGAAGAAAATTGAGTTTTGTCATCTTGAACCGAGCTGCAAGCGAGAGTGAAAGATCTCTGGATTGGCCTGTGGTGTCAAGGATTCCGAAAGCCGTCCGCAGGCCCGAGATCCATCGTCGCAAGCTCCTCAGGATGACACATTGCAACACTCCATTGCCGTTTTTAGGATAACCGGTGGTGGACCTGCTGCGAGCGCCTTTGGAATCAGGCAAGGCGCTCGGAGGGAGTGGGGCGAGCCCCTCGACCGACGAGCAACGATGCCTGGTTTCAAAGGATCCGCAGCCCGGAGGGTGTCTTTCCCGTGCCGACGAAGTCGCATGAATTCTTCCACCCCCAAAATCCCATCACAGGGTCGCCACAAGGTTCTGGGATAGGTTCTAGAAATCGCGACCGCAAAGCGATGCGATGAGCAGCCCTGTCACGCTGCCGTGTCCTAAAGACTGAGATCGTCCAGGATCGCCGCGATCGCTTCCTTCGGTTGAATCCCGACAATCGTGTCCTTCAACTCTCCCTTCGTGGAAAAAAGCGAGCATGGGAATCGAGCGCACACTGAACTCTTGAGCGAGCCCCGGGTTCTCATCCACATTCACCTTGGTGATTTTTACGGCCGCACCCTTCTCCTCTGCCAGCTGCTCAAGCACAGGGGTAAGCATTCGGCACGGGCCACACCACTCGGCCCAGAAATCCACCAGCACGGGCACCTTGGCCAGCTTCACTTCTTCGTCAAAATTTGCTTCATTTACTGCGGTAAGGGACATGCTTTTTACAGGTGGATTGTTTCGTAATGTACTCAGAAGGTATGTCATCCACACCCGTTCATCGCGCAACCGCATTCTCAATTTGCGAGAGAAACTGATTTTCACGCTGAACACATTCAAGAATGCTATCGTCTTTCTGTATCAGCCCGTCTGGTCGCGGGTCATTCATCGCACTCGAAACAGCTGAGCCTTGCTACTTCCTGACCAAGGACCCTCACATTTAAAAGCCATGCGAAAGAGAAAACTGCTCCCTGTCCTCAAGCAAAACGGCCTCTGGAAAAGGCGCTCGGCCAAAGTGGCGCGCAAAGAACCAGCTCTGCCGCCGGGCAGCCTGGTGCATATCGGCGAGCGGATGACCGAGGCCTTTTCGCTTCGTCTCATCGCCTATGACAGGGACCACCTCGAAAAACTCGAGACCCAGAAAATTGACGCGAGCCTGCGAAGCCGCAAGGAACAAGGCGCTACGTGGCTGCACGTCACCGGGCTCCATGAGGTCGATAAGATCGCGGAACTGGCTGGGCTCTTCGAGGTCCACCCGCTGGTAACCGAGGACATCCTCAACAGCAGACAACGGGCGAAGATTGAAATCCATGACGACTACGTCTTTGTCGTCAGTAAGGTCGCCGAGTTCGAAGCAAACGGGCAGGTCGTCAGTTCAGCACTTCTGCCTGATCCTGACTTCCGATACCGTGATCACTTTCTGCGAAGCTCCCACAGCAATCTTCGTCCCCCCTCATCCGTCGCATCGAGGAAGGTCGAGGCCGCATCCGAAAACTCGGATCCGACTACCTGACCTGGGCTCTGCTCGACGCGGTGGTCGATCACTACTTTGTCGTCATCGATGAAGTCGGAGAAGCTCTCTCGAAACTCGACGAGATGCTCCAGGAAGATATCACCGCTGTTGAGGCCGGACATCTCTATGCTTCACGGCGGGAGGTGGTAGGCCTGCACAAGCTGGTGCGTCCGCTCCGCGAAATCTGCACCCACCTTCTGCGCGGAGAATCCCCCCTTCTGACCGAAGCCTCGCAGCTCTACTTTCGCGATCTCTACGACCATTCCATCCACGTCATCGAAAGCACTGAAGAGCTGAGGGAACTGGCTTCCAACCTCCGCGATTTTTACCTCACCGCGGAAAGCAACCGGATGAATGAGGTGATGAAAGTGCTCACCTGTGTGGCCACCATCTTTCTGCCACTGTCATTTATCGCAGGGGTTTACGGGATGAATTTCGAGCACATGCCGGAACTCAAACACGCCTGGGCCTACCCGCTCCTGTGGCTCGTCTTCGTCTCGGTGGCCGGAGGGATGCTGTGGCTCTTTGTCCGGAAAAAATGGCTCTAGGATCTCCGCAAGAAAGAGCTCCGAGGGCGCTCGGAATCCTCGGACTGCACCCGAATCAAGCTCCCCGAGCAAGAATCTGAAGCACCAGAAATGCTACGGCGAGGATGAAGCAGATGATCGCGATCGGCATATTCCTGGAGTTCTTGATTTCTTACTTGTAGACGGGCACGTCCGGCAGGGTTGCCCCAAAGCTCGATGTCCACCCTGTGCCCGTGTTTTTCTCCCACGACACATTCTGCACCTCCGGCACTCCGAGCCCGACCACGTCCGAGGCCATCATGGTCACGATCAAGGCAACAAGGCCAAGAACCGCCGCCGCAATGGTGAAGGGAAGCATGCCGCTCTCGGCATCCTCATCTTCCAGGAGAATCGAATCCGTTGTCGCTGCGAGAGCCCCCGAAGGCTGTCCAGCTGCTGCTGCTGGCTCCGGCACCGGCAGCGGGCTGCGCCCTTTTGGAAGCATGACCGTGGCTTTTGGAAGTGCCTGCGTGCCGGCCGGAGCCGCAGCAGCTCCCTTCGTGGCGAGCGGAATCGTCTTGGCGCCACCCGGAGGAGCCGCACCAGCCTTCTTCGTGGCTAGCGGAATTGTCTTGGCACCACCCGGAGCCGCAGAAGGAGCCGCCTTGACGGTCACCTTCTGAGTTTTTTTCATTTCGGCGGTCTGTTGACCCTCCGGAAGAAACATTCTTGAGTGGAACCGTCGCGGGTTTTGCAGGCACTCCACCTGGTGGCGGTGGCTTTGCACCCGAAGGCGGGGGGGGAGGAGCAGAAGGCGGCGCCGACGGCGGAGCGAGGGATGGACACCTTGCTTGTCACCGCCTTGGGAGGGACCCTGGTGGTGGTCTCTTTCGCAGGGGGCGAAGACGGAGCTGGCGGTGGAGCCGACGGCGGCGGAGGGATGGACACCTTGCTCGTGACCGCCTTGGGAGGGACCCTCGTGGTGGTCTCTTTCAGCCGGGGGCGATGTCGGACGCCTGTGGCTGGAGCCGACGGCGGCGCAGGGATGGACACCTTGCTTGTGACCGCCTTGGGAGGGACCTTGCCCGTAGTCTCTTTGGGAGGGACCCTGCTCGTACTCTCTTTGAGGGGGGGCGATTTGGCGATAGGAGGCTTGGCAACACTCGACCCGCCTTGCCCTTGGGTAGGAGCCTTGGCCGTCTCCTCCTTGGCTTGGACAATTCCCGCCCCTGGCTTGGCCTTCAACGAGATCCTGACGGTCTCTTTTTTTAAGGGAACCGAGGAAGTCTTCGTTGTCGGCTTGGGTGGCTTGGGTACCTTTAGCGGCTCTTCGCTCATGATTCTCTTATTACCTTGCAGGGGAAACCCTCCCCTGCCACTTCAAAGTAAGCCGCCACAAGACCCCTGTGTCAATGTTTTATCAGAAACCCGGGGCTTAACGATCACTCTTCTCAGAGAGAAGAAGATCCATGCGGAACATGCGGAACGATTTTCCCGGATTTCAGGGTGCCATTTCCCAAAAACTGATCTGGACTAAACTTCTTCTCCCAGAGCAAAACGCGCGAAACGGCGGACCTCGATGCTGTCCTCCAATTCCTTACCCTTAGCCTCAAGAAGTGCCTTGATACTAAGGTCCGGATCCTTGATGAATCCCTGTTCAAGGAGACAAGAATTTGCGAAAAATTTATCCAACTTACCAGAAACGATCTTGTCGATCACATTGGCCGGCTTGTCCTTCATCTGCTCGGTGAAAATTTCCTTTTCCCTAGCCACCACCTCAGCCGGGATGTCGTCGCGGGAAAGCCCAGCGGGAGCGGCAGCTGCAACGTGCAGAGTGACGTCTTTGACAACCTCTCGAAAGCGATCATCTCCAGCAGTCGCCTCCTTCCCGCAACCGACATCGACAAGCACCCCAACCCGTCCGGCCATATGGATGTAACTGGCGGCAATCCCACCCCCTTCAACATCGAAATGCTCAAAACGGCGGACTACTAAATTCTCTCCCAGCGCGGCGATCTTTCCTTTGACGAAGTCTTCGAGAGAGGAGCCCTGGTAATCGCTTGCCAATAGATCTTCAAGCGAGGTGATGCCGCTGGCCACCGCATGCGCCGCAACCCCGGAAATGAATTCTTGAAAAGTTTCGTTCTTAGCGACGAAGTCAGTCTCGCAATTGATTTCAAGTAGAACCCCTGATTTTCCGTCGTTGGAGAGGCAGGCAACTACTGCCCCCTCATTGGCATCACGGGCAGCTTTCTTCGAGGCGCCGGCAATGCCTTTTTTACGAAGATAGTCTTCAGCTTCCTGGAGGTCGCCACCTGTCTCGGTGAGCGCCCTTTTACAGTCCATCATTCCCGCGTTGGTTTTTTCGCGGAGTTCCTTGACAAGTGCGGCAGTAATATCAGCCATCGTAATCGAATAAGTTGAAATAAAACAGGGTGCGCTGGTTGGGTTTTTTGCGCAGAAGTATTTTTCTCGAGGCTCTCTAATTTTTTGCCGCGATGATCGGGTCGATAATGTTCTGAAGAATGATTCGAATCGACCGAATTGCATCGTCATTGGCTGCAATCGGATAATCGATGATCTTCGGGTCGGCATTGGTATCGACGAGTGAGACGATCGGGATCTTCAGTTTCCTCGCCTCTGCGACTGCGATCACCTCCCGTGCAGAATCAACAACCACCACTGCGTCCGGGTGGGATTCCATCCCACGAATGCCATCGAGGTTTCTGGCTAACTTCGCCTGCTCACGAGCCAGTGCGGCAAGCTCTTTCTTCGACATTGCCTTATACTCTTTGGCTTTCTCAATCCCCTCGAGGTAGTGGAGGCGATTGACGCTTTTCCGAATTGTTTCAAGATTGGTCAGGGTTCCACCCAGCCAGCGGTGATTCACATAAAACTGGCCGCAGGCGACTGCGGCTTCCTTGATCGCAGCCTGAGCCTGACGCTTGCACCCCACAAAAAGAATCCGCTTCCCATTGGCAGCGAGTTTACCCAGAAAGTCAGCTGCAGCCTCAATCTGTCGCGCGGTTTCCTGGACGTTGATGATATGAATCCCGCTCCGTTTCTGAAGGATAAAAGGGCGCATCCTTGGATGCCACTTTTTGCTCTGGTGTCCGTAGTGAACACCGGACTCTACAAGCTCTTTAACGATCTGTGTTGTTGCCATGTTTTTGGGTTCCCGCAAAGTGAACAACTGCCATAAGGTTGGTTGCTCGGCCGAAGCCGATCCACTCGTAGTGAGAAATTTAATTGTTTTTTTGATCCTTCCAATTTCGGAGGATGGCGAATCTAAGCCTTCAAGCGTATCAGGCAAGGAAAAACCGAAGCAATCGTGGTCGAAGCCTTGAACTCTGAAAGAGACGTCCATAAAACGGTCAGTCGGAGCCAGGCATTCCTCGCCGCTGCGCGACCCGAGCCATTCCAAATGCCGCAGCCCCATCTCCACCGAGAGCCCACTCAAAACGGGTCGTCTCGCGCTCAGGATCGATCGGTGATCGTTGATAAAACGGCTGAGCACGACCGGCAAAACCTTTCTTCACCTCGTCGAGATACCAATCCCGAAATTTCGCCTCCGCAAGGCCACCACCGAGGACAACGAGACCAGGGTCAAGAGTCGCACAGAGATCTCCGATGGCATAACCCAGAATGCGGGCCTGCTTCTCGAAGATGCGCAGGGAAAACGGATCTCCTTCTTCGGCCAGATCCCTCAGCTTGTATGCCTTCTCCGCAGCACTGAGTTCTCCCTGGTTGAGAACATGATTTGCGTTCTCCGGCCTGGCGAGTTCTTTCTCGACCTGGCGACGCAGCGCCATAAGAGAAACCCACGCCTCCAGAGCTCCTGTGGTGCCCGTGCTGTCGGCTGGGAGAACACCGTCTTCCATAAATGGAACGGTGATGCGACCGAGCTCAAAAGCCAGACCATTGGCTCCTTCATAAAGTTCTCCCCCGGGGAGAACGAATCCTCCCCCGAGTCCGGTGCCTGCGGCGAGCAGCAAAAGCGGACCCTCATAGCCGTCGCGCATCATGTATTCGCCGACCGCCGCCGCGTTCGCATCATTCGTCATGGTCACAGGCTTCCCACACTCCTTTTCATAAGCTGTCCTGATATCATGGCCCACCCAGTCTTCCGCCAGGTTTGCAACCCCCCAGATCACTCCATGAGAACTCGGTGCCGGAACATCGAGGCCAATCCCTGCGATGGCATCGGTTGCAATGCCATTGGCCTGACAAATCTCTTCCAGCGCGAGATTCAGCTGATGGAAGGTGGCGCGATAGCCTTGATTCACACAACTCTTGACCTCGCCGTAAGCTCCAATCTGCCTGCCCTCGGCATCGACAATGAGACTTTTGATCGAAGTGCCCCCGATATCGAGGCCGGCATAAAACGGTGTGCGGGAGTGCATGGTTACAAGAAAAGAAAACGAAGTTCCGAGCACATGAACCGATCGTTGAGCCTCGTCAACGAAAATAGCCCCCGCTCCTGACAGGCGAGGAAAAGCAGGCGGTTACAATCGAGCAATGTCTCTATAATTGAGCAAGACGCCGCCCTGGGTGTCTAATCATGCACACCTACCCCCCCGAAATGATCGAACCAGATTCCGAAAAAACACCCAGAAAAAAGAGCACCAGCTTCGTTGTCGGCGCGCTTGCTGCCGTTTCCGCCCTCTACCTGTTGAATCCTGGCTTCGGCGTCTTCGAAATCATTCCCGACAACATTCCGGTCGTAGGCAACCTCGATGAGGCCGGGGCCACTGCCCTCCTTATTTCGTGTTTCGCCTATTTCGGGCTCGACGTCACCAAGCTCATTCACTTTCTCCTCCGTCTCCTCAGGGGTGAGGTGAAACCCACCAGAATGAAGCCCAAGCCACCACCCGGGACGATCGACGTCGAGACGCGCTGAATCATCCAGCCACCCAAAAAAACCAGTCCTGATTCTGAAACTGCCGCCTTGCCGCCTTGCCGCCTTGCCGCCTTGGTTTCTCCTTACTTCCCAAGCACGTTGACGACGAGCCGCCTGTCCTGAGCAGCATGCCGGTGCTCGAAGACAAAGATCCCCTGCCATGCGCCGAGAACCATCGCTCCCTGGAGGATCGGGATGGTTTTTTCGACATCGGTCAGGCACATACGGATGTGAGAAGGCATGTCATCGGGTCCTTCATAGGTGTGGATGAAGTAGGGCGTATCCTCAGGAACGAGTCGGTCAAAAAAGGCATGCAGATCGGTACGCGCTGAGGGATCAGCATTCTCCATGACCACAAGACTGCAGCTTGTGTGGCAGACAAAAACACTCACCTGTCCTGAAGAAATTCCCGAGGCCTTGATGATTTCAGTGACCTTATCCGTAATTTCATAGGTTCCCTTCCCGCTCGTGCGAACACTCATCTCGACGGTGTGAATTTTCATCTGCAACTTAAAGACTGGGAGCATAAAGAGCCCGAACAAGGTCAAGGGACTTGGCATTGGGCAGAGTACCAGTCTCCATCTGATTCATCACATAAGCAAAAGCAAAGCTGTTCTCGGGGTCGGCAAAGGCATGGCTTCCGCCCGCTCCAGGATGACCAAAAGCCAAGGGTGAAGGACCGAACAGCTGACTCTCGCCCTTCCTCGCATCCATCATCATGCCGGCAGAAAAAGCGGTGGGCGCAAGCAGGGTGCGGTCGTGGCCCGAACTCAAAACTGTCTGCATCTCTGTCAGCACACGAGCCGGGAAGATGCCCTCTCCATCCGATGCCAGACATGCATAAAAGCGACCCAGAGCGCGAGCACTCCCTACCCCTCCCATAGAGGCCAAGCCCGCCGCCCATCCTTGCGAGGAATTCATCGCCGCAATCGAGTTAAGGCCCGAGGGCGAAGCGAATGCGCTGCTCGTCTCCGACCCCGGCGTCGTGAAAGCCTGGTAAAAAGCAGACATGATTGCCGAAGTTTTCGGGCGCCCTGCATAAAGCGTCGCCACCCGCGGAAACTCGGAGCGGGGTAATCCAATCCAGAGATCCAACCCTAAGGGCTCGGCGATTTCTGTGCGAAAATATTCAGAAAGTGACTCCGCACCGGTCACACGCCGGAGCATTTCATCCACCAGAAAACCGAATGTTCTGGGGTGATAGCCATGGCCTTCACCCTGCTTCCATATCGGAGCTTGCCGCTCGAGCGACTCGATCACCGCCGAGTAGTCGAGAATATCCACCTGATGATCAAGCCCACTCAAGCCCGCGCTGTGGGAAAGCACCTGAGCAATGCTGATCGCGCCCTTTCCTCCACCCGCAAAATCAGGCCAGAGTTCAGCCACCGGCATCTCCAGAGTGTAACCTTCATCAGCCAGAGCCCGCAGGCAGCAGGCGGAGGCAATTCCCTTGGTCGCAGACCAGATCGGAACGAGCGTATCCGCGGTCCATTCAGGGCTGTCGTGCTGCTTCGCCGTCCTGCCTCCGTGCAGGGACAGAACCTCCTCACCCTGCTTCCAGATCGAGAGCGAGGCACCAATTTCACCCCGGGAAGCAAAGTTCGCTTCGAAACCAGAACGAAGAGCAGCCGTATTGATTGGAACGTCGATAAAAAAATCCGGTTACTGCTTCTTTTTCGGATCCCAATCCATCTCTTCGACGAGGGCATCCACTTTTCTCCGCGCTGGAAAATCCGCATCAACTCTGCCGTGCTTTACCATGTAAGAAAGGCAGCGACGCATCTCAAGGACAGCTTTTTTATGCTTTTCCCGCTCCTCCCTGGCAGTATTCTCCACCACCGCCAAGTAAGCCGTCGACAGCTCTTTCGACCGAGCCAGCATACTCGCGTCAGGAGCGTAGACGAGCGACTCGAGAGACCGGTAGAATTCCCTCAGGCCGTCACCACCCCGAAGACTCAAAGCATCCCCGCGCAGGGCGGCTGCAATTTCCTGCCGGAGCCCGGATGTGACCTGCGGCTCCAAAGCGCCCGACGTACCGCCTTCAACCGCCCGTGGCGGAAGCGACCGGTACCAGATATTTCTGAAACGCACAGCATTGCCGTGGTTCTGCAATTTGAGTGGTCCCGACTCCGGAAACTCTGTCGGTTTCGAGCGCTTGCGATGGCCGCCGCCGCCCTCGAGCGGAGTGTGATCCTGAATTAGGACTCCGTTACAGAAAACGGTCAGGTAGCCTGGGTCGACTTGTTTTCCATCCTGAAAGATGGGACGACGAAACACAATGTCGTAACTGTTGAATTCCCCCGGCGGCTGCAGAGCATTCTTCATCGGAGGGTTGACTCCGTAGACGGCGCCCGCCGAACCATCCGGGTAGCTGGAGTTCTCGAAATTATCCAAAATCTGGACTTCGGTCAGACCCATCAGAAACACGCCGCTGTTTCCCCGCCCCTGGCCCTCGCCTTTGACCAGCGAAGGAGCGGCCCATTCGATGTGCAGCTGACAATCCCCGATTTTCTCTTTGGTCCTGATACTACCGGCTCCGGGCACGCACTCCATCGTCTCATCATGAATCACCCATTCTTTTCCGGGCTTTGGACGCTCGAGCTCCCAACCGGAGAGGTCCTTGCCATCGAAGAGGACTACCGCATCGGAGGGCGGAGGAATGGTGACAGCACCTGCAGTCGATACCACCTCAGGCTGAGGTCGATTGCGATCGTGGACACCCCAGGGGTGCGCAGCGTCCGGCGGATCCCCGTAAAAAGCCGCACCCAGTCTCTGAGGGTCGGGATGCAAGCTCTCTGCGACTGCGACATGCGCACTGATGCTTACCCCAGCGGCTACCACAAGCCTTATCCGGGAACGAAGCACATGGTCTGGTCTCATCCTCATAAAACTCTTCAAAGAGTAAAAACCCTGAATTTTCAACGTCTTTTCGAAAAATACCTTCTTTTTTATCAGATTTTTCTTTACAAGGACCTTGCCAATCTTAAGATCCTAATTCGTTATATCGACTGGACGCCAAACATCTAAGCCCCCTCTTCCTTTTTCCTCTCTCATCTTTCCGCATGTCTCTGAAGATCATTCTCCCCGTCATCGCTATGGCGCTGGTTGCACTGGCTGCCATGGGGACCGCTCATCTCGGCGCCGAACCCCTGGCTATTTCCATTTCACAATCCGAGTCCCTTCAAGGCGCTCTGACTTCCGTCGAAGACCTGATCGAAACTGAAACCCTCAAAATTCCCGACCCGAGCCGCCTGTTGCTGCTCGTCATCGGCCTTCTCTTCGTCGCCATCGCCTACCACCGAAGCTGGGTGGGGTATCGAGAGTCCAAGAAGCAAGCGCAGACTTCCTGATAGCGGGTAAAAACGCGGGTAAAAAATCACCCCCTTGGCGTCGAGAGGTAGCGGAGTTCACCCTCGGGCTTAGTTCACCCTCGGGCTTATCGGGCAAGCCTTCCTCGTTATCGGGCAAGCCTTCCTCGCTTTCTCTCCTGGCGCAGCTTTTCCGCGTCTGCGCCCTCCTTCCTCCAGTGCAAAGCAATGAGGGCATTGCCCTAATCGTCATCGCCAGTGGACTGCAGATCGGCGATCGCCTGGAAATCCTCGAGAGTCGAGGTATCGCCTTGAATCTTTCCACCCACGCAGATCTCCTTGAGGATCCGGCGCATGATCTTCCCTGACCGGGTCTTAGGAAGCGCACCTGCGAAGCGGATATCATCGGGCCGAGCAATCGGGCCAATAACTTTCCCAACGTGGGTTCGCAACTCCTTGACGAGTGCATCCCCGGGCTTTGCCTTTCCGGTCAGAATGACAAAAGCAACAATCCCCTGGCCCTTGATTTCGTCCGGACGCCCGACAACCGCGGCTTCGACCACCGCTGGGTGGGAAACGAGAGCGCTCTCAACTTCTGCTGTTCCAAGGCGATGCCCCGAGACATTGAGAACATCATCCAGTCGGCCAATGATCCAGGTGTATCCGTCTTTGTCACGACGCGCTCCATCCCCGGCAAGGTAGACTCCCTTGTACTCATCCCAGTAGGTTTTCACATAGCGCTTTTTATCTCCATAGATTGTCCGCAGCATGGAAGGCCAGGGGTTACGAATGACCAGTTTGCCTTCCTGGTTGGCGTGACAAGGCAGGCCGTTCTCGTCAAATGTCACAGCATCGACTCCGAAACATGGCAGGGTTGCCGTACCTGGTTTCAACGGCGTCGCACCGGGCAATGGTGCAATCATGATGGCACCTGTCTCGGTCTGCCACCAGGTGTCGACAATCGGACAGCGGCTACTCCCGATGACCTTGTGATACCATTCCCAAGCGGCTGGATTGATCGGTTCCCCGACAGAACCGAGAAGTCGCAAGGAACTCAAGTTATGCTTTTTGGGGAACTCGTCGCCTGCTTTCATGAAGGCCCTGATCGCCGTGGGTGCGGTGTAGAAGATGGTGACCTGGTGGTCTTCGATCATCTTCCAGAATCTCCCGAAGTCCGGGTGGTTAGGCGCACCCTCATACATGAGGCAAGTCGCACCCGCTGCCAGCGGGCCGTAGATGATATAGCTGTGACCGGTGATCCAGCCGATGTCGGCGGTGCACCAGTAGACATCGCTCTCACGGATATCGAAGACATACTTGAAGGTGGAATAAGTTCCGGTGAGGTAGCCACCGCTGGTGTGCAGAATGCCTTTGGGTTTTCCCGTGGAACCGCTGGTGTAGAGAATAAAGAGCGGATGCTCGGAATCAAAACCCTTCGCCGGGCATTGATCTGAAACCTTGCTCACTTCCTCGTGATACCAGACGTCTCGTCCTGAAACCATCTTCACCTTATTCTCGCAGCGGCGCACGACGATGACCTTTTTGATCGCCTTGTTCCCCTTAATCGCGGCGTCGACATTTTCCTTGAGCGGCACAACACTCCCTCTCCGCCACCCGCCATCTGCAGTGATGATGAAGGAGGCCCCACTGTCCTCACAGCGATCCTTGATCGACTCTGAGGAGAAGCCACCAAACACCACCGAGTGCACAGCACCGATCCTGGCGCAGGCCAGCATGGCGAAAGCAGCCTCCGGAATCATAGGCATGTAGATGATGACCCGCTGTTTCTGCCGGACGCCATGGGCCTTAAGAATATTGGCAAACCGGGCAACTTCCCTCTGGAGTTGTCGGTAGGTGATAACCTGCTTATCTCCAGGCTCCCCCTCGAAGATGATTGCTGCCTTGTTCGCCCGGTCTCCCTGCGCATGACGGTCAACACAGTTTTCACAGACGTTGATTTTCCCTCCGCCGAACCATTCAGCAAAAGGAGCTTTCCACTTCAGAACCCTGCTCCACTTCTTCTGCCAGACGAGTTCAGATGCCTCGTCCGCCCAGAATTTCTCCGGATGATCGATCGAGTACTTATGCAAGCGCCGATACTCGGCCAGACTCTTGATCCGAGCCTCTTTCTGAAACTCCTTGGAGGGCTTGTAGACGACTTCTTCTTTGGATTTGCTCATAGTGATTAGGAAAAAAATTCAAGAAAATGGAAACCTCCCTGTTCTTGCTGAGGTCATTTTTGCACTGCACGCCGGATGCCACCCGCAACCTGCCCCACAAACCATGACACCGAATGATAAGAGCATCTGGAGCAGGCAGTCAAGACAATCAGGATTATCTCAGGAAACCCCGAGATGCCGCCTCGCAAGGAAGCCTCAGGTTTCCCATGACTCGAGAAAAAAATGTGGTCTGTTTCTCGATGATCAAATTCCTTCATACCCGCATCCGTGTCGGCGATCTTGAAGCCTCCATCGCTTTCTACGAAAAACTTGGCTACTTCCTCGCACGGAGGAATGATAAGTCCCCAGCCGGCAACGAACTCGCTTTTATGGAACTGGAAGGCAACGACCACTTCCTGGAACTTTGTTACTCTCCTGACTTCGATGTCACGTTTCCAGAAGACTTGATGCACACCGCGCTCGGGGTGGTCAACATCATGACTTACTGCCAAGAAGTGGAGCAGAAGGGGATCGAAATCTGGCCAGCTGACTGGAAGGAAGCATTCGCCAGTGGCGAAAAGAGTAAAATGGCCTTCGTGACCGATCCGGATGGCTACGAAGTCGAGATTCTCGAACGCCAGTAGCCGGACGGTGCCACGCTGAAGGCCGAAGGGACTGCGAGGGAGCGGCCGAGGGGCAAAAAACGCGATCACAGTCCCTCACGTCAATCGTCAGGGCCTTGAGCTTCCGCATCGACTCCGCCCTCTTCGTCCTGCCAAAAGCGGAGAAACATCGGCCGACAACAGACTTCGCAGTCGTAATCGACCAGGCACGGCGTCTCCACGGGATCTGGGCAGGCCACTTCGAAAGCCTCAAAGCATGATGGGCAGGTCACCGAAACTGTCTCAGTCATTGTTGGTTCCAGAGCAAAGCAGCCATCTCATGGCGCAGAAAAGGTCATCAAAGTAACTCCCATTGGTTACCATCCTCGGGGTGAAGGCAGTTTCCACGTACTTTTTCGCGCCAGATACTCGTGCCTCGGGAGGAGCACACAATGCGGCGATGCCGCCGGATTAAGCCATTGAATAAGCTCGATCAAATCTTTCCGCTTCATCGTCGCACATCCGGCCGTCATCCGCTCGGGGCCCCGCCGGATATGGAAAAAGATCGCGCTTCCCATCCCTGGTTGTGGTGGGTCGGTATTGTGACGGATTTCAAGCTTCAGGCTGTGAGCAGCATCTTCCATTCGCATCCGTTCCTTTCGAAACCACGAAGGCACCCCTCGAGACGGATCAATCACCACATGCCTATTATAATGCGGGTTCTTTTCGTCTTCCACCCAGCAGTCCCACTCGGTAACCTGACGGTAGCGAACACGGGTTCCAGACGGAGGGGCAGCGGCATACCCGAAAACTCTGCCAATCTCAAAGACCCCTGCCGGTGACCGCCCATCCCCTTCGGTTTTCCGCTCACCCGAAAGCGGAATGGCCACTGGCAGAATTCCTCGCCCCCAGGCGAGGCCTGATTTTCCTAAAAGCACCGGCTTCTGCTCACTGAACAGCGGAATCCAACCGGCGGCACCACGTTGGAAGCACTGCATCGTTCCCCGACCGGCATCCCACCCTTCCGCAAGCACAACCACCAGCTGCCCCACCTTGTTCGGAAGGCTCCGGCTTTTTTCCGCCCCTGCCACAGCCGACACGGCACCGACCAGCAAACAGATCCGCAACAGCATGGGACAGACACGCCAGGCTCCCGATCGCTGTGATGACGGAATTTTCATTCCCCGAAGTCTACCTCGAATCCCCTCGCCAATCCAGTTTCTGTCCTCTTTGCTTGCGCGCCCCTTCGCCATTGCGGGCCGCCCTGACAGCAGCCAAGCTCCCGGAAAGACATGGAACTCGATCACGGACTGCATCTCGGCTATTGCACCAACATCCACCGCGGGGAATCCTGGGACGAGACCCAGGCCAACCTCAAAAATCACACGCTGGCCGTCCGCGACCGTGTCGGAAGAGCCACCCGATTTGGTATCGGGCTGCGCCTGAGTAAAGTCGCTGCAGATACACTGGCGCGACCAGAGCAACTCGACGCCTTTCGGCAATGGCTCGATGACGAGAATTGCTACGTCTTCACTATCAACGGATTTCCATATGGCCAGTTCCACGGGACACGGGTCAAGGAGCAGGTCTACCTCCCGGACTGGGGAAGCCAGGAACGCCTGCTTTACACCAACAAGCTTTTTGACATTCTCTCCGCTCTCCTCCCCGAGGGCATCCCGGGCAGCGTGAGCACCCTCCCGGGTTCATTCAAAGAGTTCGCCATCGATGCCGGTGGCCTCGACCGTATCCTCTCTAACATCAACACCTGCCGCCGCCATATTGAGGGACTCCGAGAGCGCAACGGTCAGGACCTTCACCTCGGGCTTGAACCGGAACCACTTGGCCTCTTCGAAACCACCGGTGAATCCATCAAGTTTTTCGGTCTGCTCCTCGACCATACGGGCGGGGACTCCTCGATCCTCAAAACGGTAGGGATCAACTACGACACCTGCCATATGGCGATCGAGTTCGAGGAAGCCGAAGAAGCGCTCCAGAGGTTTCATAACCATGGTATTCGGCTCAGCAAGATTCATCTAAGTTCAGCCCTCAGTCTTCGGCCTACCCCTGATGCGCTTGCCCGCCTGCGCGATTTTGCTGACGATACCTACCTCCACCAAGTAGTCATCTATTCAGGTGCGCAGCTTCCACTCCGCCGGTTTCGAGACCTTCCCGAAGCCCTCGCAGAGGCCGCCACGAGCGACCCAGGCACCCCACTCGGCGAGGAATGGCGCGTCCATTTCCACGTCCCCATCCATACCCACCCGGAACTCGTCTTTAACGACACACGTGACCACATTGAAAAGACCCTCGCGTGGCTCAAGAAGAACCCGGGCACGTGCCAGCACCTCGAAATGGAAACCTACACCTGGGAAGTGCTTCCCAAGGAGTTGCGCGCCGCGAACGTCGTCGACCAACTGGAGCGTGAATACGCGTGGTGCCTGAACACTCTTGAAGGCCAAGGATCATCATGACCATCCTGACGGCCCAGCCGAGCTGCCAGAAAGCCTTGGGAAGATCTGATTCATGGCGGTGCCCGTCATTGTTGTCCGGCTTCTGTGTGGCACGGCACGATGTGCAACTGGATGAACATCCACGACCAACGAGCAACGTAACCACACCGGATCGGCCAGCAACCCGAAGGGCTTCTTCAGCGAGCCCAGAGCGTAGCGATGCTGACTCTCACCCTATTCCATTCCAAGTGACGGGTGGAGCAATGGATCAGACTTCCGCTAGGCCCAGCTTTCGACTTTCTCCAACCAGTCGATCTCCTTGTAGACCATCGACCTTCCATCAAAAACAAAGCGCGCGGAAAACCGGCTGCCTTCCACCATTTCTCGGAGCCAGTAGCGGTCATCCTCCCACATCTCATGAAATGGGATGGCATCGATTGAAAACCACAGCGGCTCTGCTTCGACTGACTCAGTTGGCTCACCATCAAAACCTCGCGATCGGAATACCTGAACATGCATGGCCAGACCGTCGAGAAACTGAAACGACAGGTCACCCATGTCCTCGGGAGCGTGGGGCACAATCGAGAGTTCCTCTCCCACTTCGCGCACTGCAGCCTCCAAAGCAGTCTCACCAGGCTCGAGCTTCCCGCCTGGCCCGTTGATACCGCCCGCTCCGAATCCCGTTTTTTTGCGGATGAGCAGGATCTGCCGATCCCTAATCACAAAAAGAAGGTTAGCCCGAACCCCAGGCTGCCAACTGCTCCAATTCACTTCCATGCGCCCCGACTATTGATGCATCCTGCCACCTCTTCCAGTTCAAAGCGGCCGGTTCCCGAAGCCTTCGAAATTAAGGAGCGTCTGATTCATGGCGGTGCCCGTTATTGTTGTCCGGATTCTGTGTGGCACGGCGCGAGGCGCAACTGGATGACTATCCACGACCATCGAGCAACAGACCTTGTTTAAGAAAGACCAGCCTCCTCCCCCCCCATCTCCCCTGTCTCGCACTCCCCAGGAACCGGACTTGGGCTCCTGTGCAGCTGTGGTAAACTACTCTCTGTGCCTTTGCCTCAACTCAGCCTCTTCCGGCACCTCCCCGCCACCTTATTGACGGCCTTGATCTGTCAATCACTCCCGCTTTCTGCTCAGAGCAACCGCCTGGAAGATTCCACCGAGCTCTATGCACCAGAGACTCTTGCGCCCGAAGTCAGTCCTCATAAAAATGCCAACCTCCGTCGGAGTAAAAGCTCATCCGGTCAGTTCGTCGTCTATGCCGATGCGCTCGCAATTCGCGGACAGGTCTGTGTTTTTTCCGAAAAAACAAAGACCGATCTTCATGCATTTCTCGGCTCCGGAGTCGAGGGACACTGGGACCATCCCATCGTCATCAAAGTCGATGGAGGTGACGGCGGAGGGCGTGTCCCGCTCGGCCAGTCGATCGTCACCGACATCCGACCCTATGACTTTGGAGGCTGGCTCCTCCAGCTTGAAGTTTTCCTCGGCGCCAGCTTCTCCCGCGAAGAACTTGAGGATGAGCTGATCCGACTTCTTCTCGCGGAACGCATTCTCGATGGCGCCGACCAGAAAGTGATCGAAAAACGCCAACAAAAGATCCTTCCTGACTGGCTTCATAAAGGGGTAGTTGGAGTGATCCGCTACCGAAGAGAAGGCCGTCCATCCGATACATTCCAAGCAGTCTGGAAAGCTGATACCCCCCTTGACCTTGATGAAATTCTCGACAGCGACTTCACAAAACTGGACGCTCTGAGCCGACGGATTTTCGAAGCCTCTTCCACCGCCCTCGTCTACGCCCTCCACCGGCAAAGGCAGGGGCGGCTTTCCCTGCGTCAGATGATCGGCGACCTTGGTCGAAGCCACATCGATCAGAGGAAGATGCTCGCGCGCCACTTTCCTGAATTTAAAACCTCACCCGATGCTGTCGACAAATGGTGGGCACTTGAGATGGCAGCTCTCGCCGAGGGTTCCGCTTTCGAAAGCCTCAACGCTGAGCGCACCGAGTCCAGAATAGCCAGCCTCCTCGAGATTACCTTCACTCCGATCGATAAGAAAAAAGAGAAAAAAGGACTCCTCAGCATTTTCCAGAAAAAAGGCCAGCAACAGAGAGACAGCGAAGAAGAAAACGAAGAGAAAGAAAACTCCCCCAAGCGGCGCACCATCAAGCTCCGGCAACTGGAGGAACTGAAAAGGCACCCGATGCGGGAGAAGATTCTACTCGCCAAGGCAGAAGAACTTCTCGCTCTCGGGCTGCGGGCATTCCCCCTGCACCGACCGATCGTGACCGCCTACACGGACCTTCTCTCGGAGGCATCCCAAGGGAAAAAAATAAGAAACTTTGAGACACGGCTCGACGAACTTGAAGCGCAGCGTCGTTCTATCATAACTCTGGTCAAACGAGCAGAGCACCTCCTCGACTTCCACGAGGCTACTGAAACCCGGCAGATCAGTTCGGATTTTGACGACTACCTTCGGGTGATGGAGTCTTTCCAGCAACCCACCCCGCGCCGACCTGACCCAATCTCCAGCTATCTCGATGCCGTCGAAAGCGAATGGCGATAAAGAGAGGCAAAGCCACCGCCAAGAGCCCCTTTCCAGCGACCATGATCAACCGCCTCACTCCCCAGGAACGCTGGCTTGTCATCGGATTGATGCTTGTGCTGGCGACTGGCGTTATCGTGCGCTATTTTTTTCGCGGAGCCAGCTTTGAAAAGAATCAACCCACACCACCCGCAGTAGAT
>CALSSN010000021.1 GCA_943789025.1 uncultured Verrucomicrobiales bacterium | reverse complement strand
AGAGAATCAGGAAGCCTCCCCGGCCGGTCGCTCCTCCACTCCCAGTCCTTGGCCATCACTGCGAAGTCAGCGGTGAGTTGCGTTATCGCTTGATGATGATCCCTGCTGAGAGCGAGTTTAGCCTTCTGGATTTGAAGGTCTCCGAGGCTGACCGAAAACGGTGCAGGGTTCTGCTGGCTCGGAGAGGGTTTCTTCTGGGTGGGTTCGAAGTTCGCAGGCTTCTTTTCCGGGTCAGTTGCGCTCAGATTAAGAGCCAGGATCGGGGCTGACAGGGGCGAGATGCGAGATCTCAATCTGCGTTGCTTTTTCTCCCCACGAAGCGTGGGCATCAATCGCGATTTCGGCGCATGCAAAGTCGGCTTCCCTCGTGGAGCGGCACGTCGACCTGCGCGTCCGTGACAGAAGCGCAAAGCTTGCCAATCGCCCCCCTCGTTGCCCTCGCACCACCAGATCGCTTGCGGCGATCGTGAGGCCACCTGCAAACGCGATCGGCCCGTGCTCAGGCGTGTCGATTGCAACAAGGTGAAGGCTCTCGGCAGAGAGGGAGACTTTGTCGATGACAACTGTGGCGGGGGTGGTGGCGGTCGCCATCTTTTGTCCTCGCCGGGTCACCATTAAACCGATGCAGCAGTGCCTCGAGGGTCACCGAAGAAGGCGTCGGCAGCGACCCTCGATTTGATGGAAGTGGAACCGTTCGTTGGTGGCTTCTGTCAGCTCGATCCTGAGCGCGGGGAAGACGGCTGTGATCGCTGGCTCGAGCTTGTCCGGTGTCTTCCCGTCTATGACAAGGTCAGTGAACCGAAGTTTCTGGCTGGCAGCGAGAAACCCCTTGGCTTCGGAAAAACTCAGGCTGTCCCCCTCCCAGTCGAGTGTTCCTGCAAGAGCGGGGATTGTGCTGTCTCCGGAGTAGCTGAAGGCGAAGTCCTGAAGGGAGATCGCGTCGAGGATGAATCCGGTTTCTGCGCGACTTGTTGGGCGTTTTAGCGGGACTGGGGATGCTGTCACGGGAGGAAGGCTCAGCGCCCTTGAGGAGTTCGATGTCTTCCGGAGTGAGAGCGAGTTGCGCAGTATGAAGCGCCAGTTTGCCAAAGTTCCCATTTTTTAAGTCCCAAAGTTTAAATTGCCAGGTGGTTTGCTCAGAGCGCAGGGCAAGGCGGCCGGTCTTGTTATCCCGGGCTTCGACCCCGACGAACTGGATTGTATCTGTTCCGAGAAAAAAAAGATTTTCTATCGAGATGTCGAAGGGAAGGTCAAACCGTTCGGAAGCTTCATTGAGCAGGGGCTACCCGGCGGGTGTATCCGTAATAGCTGAGGCCAGAAATGGCGACGAAGAGAAGCAGGCCAAGACTCAGCAGCGAAAAAAGAAGGACTCGAAGCTTCCTGCGTTTGCGGCTCGGATCGGCCAAACTCTGGGGCTCGGGTTGAGGGTTCTTCATCGCCTGGTGAGATCACGTGCCTCGTGATCGGAGCGAATAACGAGAAGGGTGCTGCCGGGGAAGCAGGGGGAGCAGGGGAGCTGTAGTGAGAAAGTGGATTTTTTTACATCAGGCATCCGATTAGATAAAAGCCTCAGCGCGCATAGCTGGAGGAAGTTCTGCGTTGTGAGCTCCTGAAGGAGCCTTGCGCAGAGGGCCCCATCGAGGGATTCCCGAATGGCCTTACTGGGTAGGCGCCGCTTCCATAGGAAGCGCCCGGCACAGGACCTCCAGGATAGGGAGAATTCAGGTAAGAGCTTGCGGTCGGAGTTCCCCCTCTGGCTCCGTAAGCGGGAAGGCGCGAGCCCATGGCTTGCCCGATCGGAATACCCATGCTGCGGGTATAATTCTGCTTCAGCAGATAACTGTAATGGACGAGGTCATTGACGCGGGCGTAGCGCTCGGCTTCCAAGGACGCGATCTGAGCCTCAAGTTCTGCCTCCGTGATCTTGCCTGCGGCATACTTCCCCTGGAGCTTGTCGATGTCTTTGGCGATCATCATGCTGTATTGCTTGTCGTAACGCTTGAAATCCTGACGGTTGGGTACAGTGCTGCTACATGCACTCAGGAGGAGAGCCAGCAAAACAGGCAGACTGCTTCGGCTGGGGAGAAGAAATTCAAACATTACAGAACATTACCTCCCTCCTGAGATTCCTGCAACCTGTCGGCCCTTGAGATCGTTTTGAACTGTGGGAGGTCCGAGTCTATGATTGATCAGATGTCGCGCGAGAAAAAGCAGGAGGAAGAAAAAAGTCAGGAAGGGGAGTCAGAGACGGTGGCCAATCGGTCCAGTTACCTGCCATATCCGAGCTCCACCTTGAGCCCGAAGATTGTCCCGAATGACCTGACGACTTTTCGTAGTCGCGGAGCCAGCCAGGTAGAAAAAGAGCTCAAGCAGCAGCTGCAGGAACTCAAGGAGCGCTACGAGCAGGTGATTGACGACTTCAACTGGAACAAGCTCGTCTACGAGTCAGAATTTTCTTTCGAGCCGGTGATGGGAGATATCTACCACCTCTACGATGGGAGAAAACCGCAGGACGCAAGGCGGCTCTCGCTGGTCCCGCCGGGAGACTGGTTGGGGAAAAGCTGGATCGGTTCTTTCCGGCTCAATGTGGACCGTCGATGGGAACCGATCGAAGTCTCGCCGGATTTTGATTTACGGAAGCTTTCCGGAGAGGACGCCAGCAAGCACTGAGAATGCTGCAGAAGGACGCCCTGAAACGACTGCCTGGCAGGCGGGTCAGCAGGTCGGCGGGTCAGGGAAAAAGCGCTCCTTCCTTGAACCAAGGAGAAAGCAGAGTGAAGTAGGGGGAGATTGGAAGAGGAAGTCATTGTTTTTACGCCTTTCCCGCTGGAGTCTCTCCAGGGAAACACGGTCTCCGCAAAGCGGATTGCCCTACTCCTAAGGCATGCGGGTATCCCTGCGCGCGCCGTCGAGGAAATCCCGAAACGAGGCCAGCTCGAGGCCAGTGCCTTGATCGCTCTCCACGCCTGCCGCTCGGTTGCTGCCATGGAGCAGTTTGCCAAAAATTTCCCCGGCCGGCCCAGGCACCTGCTTCTCCCGGGATCCGACCTCTTTCGCTGTCTTTCCGAGGGTGATCCACGTCCGCTTCCGGCGATGGAAGCGGCCGACTCGCTGGTGGTAGCTAACGAGGGGCTTGTGGATGCGGTCCCCTCAGCGGTGCGTCACAAGGTCAGGGTGATCCCGAAGTCGCTCGCCATCAGGGTCCCGGATTGGGCGCCGCCGGTCGCGAACGAGAGCTTCCGTGCCATCGCAGTGGCCCACCTCCGGGCGCAGAAAGACCCGTTTTTGACCGTGCAGGCGCTCGAGCTTCTCCCTGACCTTGAGGACCTTGAGGTCGTTCATGTCGGGGCTGAGGCCGAGGCAGGTTGGGGGAGACGTGCACGCGAGCACTGCCTCCGTGAGCCGCGTTTTCGCTGGCTCGGCGAGGTCCCGCACCGGGAAGCGGTGGAGCTGGCTGCCACCTCCCACTTGATGATCAACACCTCGTTCATGGAGGGCGGGGCGAACGCGATCTGCGAGGCGCTCCATATCGGTCTGCCTGTCTTTGCCACGGCCATTCCTGGAAACACCGGGATGCTCGGGAAGGACTATCCCGGGCTCTTTCCAGTGGGCGATGCGCTGGCGCTGGCGGCTTTGCTCCGCCGGGCGAAAGAAGACGCTGCCTTCCTCAAGCAACTCGCAAAGGCCTCACGGGAACGCTCGTCCCGTTTCACCTCCGAGTTGGAAACCCGTGGCTGGCTGGAGCTGCTCGGTGGTGCTGCAGGAAAAATGACGCCCTCTTAGTGGTTAGGTGGTTAGTGGTTAGTGGTTGCTCGCGCTCCCCGCTCCGGTGGGGACGTGGATCCGGTCGACCATTTTCTGGATGATCTCCGGCGGGGCCGGGAGCAAGTATCCGAGGCCGAGGGTGACGGCGAAGTTGATAAGCATGCCGACGAAGCCGATCCCCTCGGGCGTGATGCCGAAAAGATACTGGTCAGGGGTTCCCTTCCCGATGTACGGAATGTTGAACTGGAAGTAGATGATGTAGCTCAGGGTGAAAGCTATGCCTGTGATCATCCCGGCCATGGCGGCGCGGTTCCCGATCCGCTTCGAGAAGATGCCGATGAGGAGGGTGGGGAAGAATGACGAAGCGGCCAGCCCGAAGGCGAAGGCGACAGTCTTGGCGATGAAGGCGGAGGGTGGGTTGATTCCGAAATAGATTGCTACGATGAGCGAGACGAATGAAGCGATACGCGCCCAGCGTATTTCCTCCCGGTCGGTGAGGGTCGGCCTGATGATTTTCTTCATCAGGTCGTGGGAAATGGAAGTAGAAAGAACAAGCAGGAGCCCTGCTGCGGTAGAGAGTGCCGCAGCGATGCAGCCAGCCATGAGCAGTCCGATTACCCACTTGGGAAGCCCCCCCATGTGCGGGTTGGCCATCACCATGATGTCGTTGCCGAAGTAGAGCTCGTTCGGGTTACTCGGGTCAACTTTGTTGGTGAAGAGATACTCCCCATGGGTGCCGCGCATCTTGTCATTCTCGCCGTCGAGTTGGTGCTTCGGCTTGCCTGCGAAAGCAGCAGAAGTACCCGCCTCTGACTTACCCGGCCCGAAATACTGGATTTTGCCGTCGCCGTTTTTGTCCACCCAGGCCATCTGACCGGTCTCTTCAAATTCTGCGAACCAGTAGGGAGCCTCAGTGTACGAGGTGTTGTGGAGTTTCTCGATGAGGTTGACCCGGGCGAAGGCGCCGATGGCGGGAGCGGTGAGGTAAATGACCCCGATGAAAGCGAGAGTCCAGCAGCACGAGGTGCGCACGGCCCGAACGTCCTTGACGGTGAAGAAGCGCACGATGACGTGGGGGAGTCCGGCTGTCCCGGCCATCAGGGCAGCGGTGATACAGAACATGTTGAGTGTCGACATCTTTCCTGCCGTGTATTCGCTGAAGCCGAGTTCGGTATTGATGTTGTTAAGCTTCTGGAGGAATGGGACGGCGTTGCCCGCAGCGTCGGTCGTGGTGCTGATCAGACCGAGCTGGGGGATAAAATTCCCGGTCAGGGCCATGGCGATGAGGATGGCGGGCAGGGTGTAGGAAAAGGCCATCACACAGTACTGCGCCACCTGCGTGTAGGTGATGCCCTTCATTCCGCCCAGACCAGCGTAGAGGAAGACGATGGCGCCTCCGATGATGACGCCCAGCCAGATTTCGATACCGAAGAGCTGGGAGAAGACCACTCCCACTCCCCGCATCTGCCCCATGATGTAGGTGAGACAGATGAAGATGGCGCAGACGACCGCGACAACCCGGGCGAAATCCGAGTAGTAACGGTCGCCGATGAAGTCAGGGATGGTGGCTTTGCCGAACTTCCGGAGGAAGGGAACCATCAGGATGGTGAGGAGAACGTAGCCGCCGGTCCACCCCATGAGAAAACGGCCGGCATCGTAGCCTGAGATGGCGATGGTGCCCGCCATGGAGATGAAGGTGGCTGCAGACATCCAGTCGGCGGCAGTGGCCATCCCGTTGGCGAAGGGTGAAACCCCCTGACCGGCAACGTAGAACTCCCGGGTCGAGGCGGCGCGGGAGCGGATGGCGATAATGATGTAGACGGCGAAGGAGCAGCCGATGAAGAGAAAGTTCCAGAAGTCTTGGCTCATGCGATGGAGGGGGAGGGGGAGGGGGAGGGAAGTGGAAAAAAGACTGCGACAGTGAGGCGCTTTAGTTCTCGTTCTGGTGTTTCTCGTCGACCAGTCCGTGTTTGGCGTCGATCCGGCTCATGAGGAGACGGTAGACGATGAGGAGAAGGATGAAGGTGATGATTGACCCCTGCTGGGACATCCAGAACCCGAAAGGAGCACTCCCGACGGTCGGCAGATTGGCGTCGAGCCATTCGCGGAAAAGAATCGCGCACCCATAGCTGGCAAAGAACCAGACACTGAGGAGAGCGAGGAGGATTTTGAGGCAGTCGCGGCGGTAGGCTTTCGGATCGTGTTCACTCATACGTAATGGGACTCTCTGCGGTTTAGCGGATGAAGAGGCATGAAGGCAAGCAAAAAGGGCAGATAATTGCCCGCGTGCACTTGCCTTGCATATTCGAACCTTTTTTGATGATCCCTTGCAGTGCTCATTGCAAGACAAATTCACCGGCGAGTGCCGTGGCCTCGATTGCACTGCGTGAGCGAGCTCACCGGAGCCCTCTACCCCGTCGGTCCTGTGGTGCTTGTTTCGCTATGGCGGTGCTTGCTCTCCTTCTCGATTGCGCGATGGGATTCCCTTCGTGGAGCAGGTGGTTGCGCCTTTGACGAGCCTTGCTTTGGCAATCAGTCCATTGCCTCAACGGTGATGGAGAAGCGGTGCGGGCTGTCCCTGTTACCGAGAACGAGGGTGTTTTCTCCGAGCTCGAGCGGGGTGGAAATGCGGCCTGCATCGACCGAGACATGCGTGCCGTTGACCCAGGATCCGAGCCTGCTGCCGCTGTCCCGAACAATGAAGTGGCCGAACTCGAAATCGATCTCACAATGGTTACGGGAGATGTCCTGCGACTCGTGCTCCTCGATGACGAGGTCGTTGCGGGCGAGGGGCGAGTTGCTGCTGCCGGGGAGGCTACGACCGAGGCGGAAGGGAAGTTTGGTGATCGTCGTATCGATCGGGAGGTGCTTCATGTCAGACGCGTGGTAATGCGAGAGGAGTCTGACACGGAACGAGGGCTTTTTCTTTGTGGTCGGTGGCGCGGCGGCCGGCGCAGGGGGTTGGGAGTTTGTGTTGAGCAGAAGATCGGTTTTTCGAATCCGCTCAAAAAGGGTGGCAAGGTAGACGTGAAGGCGGTCGCTGCGCTGGATGATCTGGGTTTCGAATTCTGCCTCGTTGATGGTTTCAACCGTAGTATTTTCCAGGGCCGTTGCGGTGGCGGAGCGCGGCCGATCCATAATCATGCCCATTTCGCCGAAGATTTCTCCGGGCCCGAGTCGCCCGACGGTTTGCTGCCCGTGCGCGGTGTGGATTGCGATTTCAACGAGTCCGTTGACGATGAAGTAGGCTTCCTGGGATTTTTCACCTTCCTGGAAAATAACCTGCTCTTGTCGGTAGTGTTCAGTGACCATCCCCTTGAGGTTAATGAACGCACATGTCAGGTCAAGGACCGGATGAAAAGGAAGCAGGGAGAGCCCGAACGAGAGCCTGCAAGCGTCTGGCTGCCAATTCGGCTGTGTTGCGCCTCAAATGGTTCAATGTTCTTTGCGGATGGAAGCGGAGAATCTACATATCCCCTCTGTCGCTTCCTGATGGTTGTCAGGAACCCGAGAATAGGCAATCATGGTGCGGTCGATGCGGCCTTAGGGAAGGTCTGATCAATTGTGCTCCACCCGCCACTAGGAATGGAATTGGATGAAAGGCAAGCATCGCTGCGCTCTGAGCTCGCTGAAGAAGCGCTTCGGGTTGCTGCCCGCATCCAGCGTGGCTTTGTTGCTCGTTGCTCGTCGGTCGTCGGTCGTTGGTCGTCGGTCGTCGGTCGTCGGTCGTCGGTCGTCGGTCGTCGGTCGTTGCTCGTCGGTCGTCTTTCGTTGCTCGTCGGTCGTCGGTCATCTTTCGTTGGTCGTGGATGTTCACCCACTCTCGCCTCGCTCCGTACCACACAGAATCCGGACAACAATGACGGGCACCGCCATGAATCAGCCCTTCCCTTAGGCGGCTGATTTTACCAGAAACCTGAGATTCCGGCAACCGGCAGGCGGCGACATAAGGTGTTTGAGTATCCTGCCATTGAGGATTAACCCTTCCTATGGATGCTTCCTCTCAATCCCCTCATGCAAGTGCGTCGGGTTTACGTCCTGCTTCAGCTGGAGCCTTACACCTTTGTAGCCTCTCTCTGATCCTTCTGGTCTCAGGTTATTGTTCCTTGGTGTATCAGGTGGTCTGGATTCGGGAGTTTCGACTTATCTTTGGTGGCACGACTGGGGCGATGGCTGCGGTTCTGGCCGTCTTCATGGGCGGTCTGGGTGTGGGAGGTGCAGTTTTAGGAAGGCGGGTGGAGCGGTCGACTTCTCCCCTGTTCTTTTACGGATTGGTCGAGATAGGAATCAGCCTGACAGCCGCGGCAACGCCGATTCTTCTTATCCTTGTTCGGCGACTTTACTATGGCACCGGAGGAGAGGTCGAATTGGGGTATGGGGTTGCCACCTTGCTTCGAGGGGGGATGACCCTCGCGGTGATCGGGCTGCCGTGTTTTCTGATGGGAGGCACCCTGCCGGCGGCGGCCAAGCACCTGCAGCACGATGCGGACCCTGATCGAAAAGTCACCGGCTGGCTTTATGGCATCAACATTGTCGGGGCTCTGACCGGGGTGTTCATGACTACTTTTGTGACGCTCGAGCACCTTGGAAACCGCGGGTCTTTGTGGCTGGCTGTTGTGTTCAACCTGCTGATCGGATTGGCTGCTCTGGCCCTCGCCCGGGTTCCGACGACCACTGTTACCTCGTCCGAAAAAACTCAGGAAAATAAGAAAAACATCGAGGATAATCACCGGGACGAGACAAAAAGCAGCCCGGAAAAGACCTCTCCAAAAGCAGAGGACACGCCTTCAATCATCTCCACATCAACCTGTTACGGAGCAGCTTTCGTGACCGGCATGATTTTCTTTATGCTGGAACTCGTCTGGTATCGGATGTCGACTCCTTTGACAGGTGGTTCGGTGTATGCACTGGGGATGGTGTTGATGGTGGCATTGCTTGGACTTGCTCTGGGTGGCGGTCTTTACGCGATGACCGGACGGAAGATCGGGCACAGACCGGGTGTTTTCGCCTTCTTATGCGCCCTGCAGGCGGTGGTTGTTCTGGTTCCCTATCTGCTGGGAGATTGGTTTGCCTGGCACGTTGCACTTGGCGTCATGGAGGCCAAAGAAGAGGGCTGGAACCAAGCAATGATGCTTTGGTTTCTGACTGTTGCCGCCATGGCATTGATCCCTTCGATTATTGCCGGGATTCAGTTTCCGATTTTGCTCTCGTTGCTTGGTCGTGGCGGAAGCATGATAGGCCGTCAACTGGGAAATGCCTATGCATGGAACACGGCGGGGGCGATCGCAGGTTCCCTGCTGGGCGGATTCCTCCTACTTCCGTGGTTGGGAGCAAAGAACCTCTGGGTTCTTTCAGCAGGATTATGCGCTTTGCTCTCGGTCGTTTTTCTTCGCTACCACCTGAAAAGCGCAACTTCCTCCGGAAGCGGAATCCTTCGCCATGGCGGAGCTCTCATCACAGCGCTTCTTCTCTTAGCTACCTTTGTGCATGTTGCTACGAACTCCGGCCCAGGCGCATACTGGCGACATGCCGCCATCGGCTTTGGCCGCATTGGCGTGGTGCCTCAAACGGTCGCGGAATGCATGCAGAGCTTTGCCGTGGCAGAAGAAGGCATTCTCGAAGAGTGGGAGGGGAGGGAAACCTGCGTCGCTGTAGATGGTAAATCCAGCAGGGCTCTCATCAATAACGGCAAATCAGACAGTTCACTGCATGGCGATATTTCTACCACCATCGGTCTTTCTTTAATCCCAGCCCTTCTCCACGGTGACGGTGTGCGCAATGCGGCAATCATTGGAGCTGGCACCGGGGTGTCTGCAGGTTGGATGGCTTCATTTCCAGGCGTCGAACGGGTGGATCTTCTTGAGATCGAACCAGCTGTCATTGCGGCGCAGAAGTGGTTTGCGGACGGCAGTCTCGACGCTCTTTCAAACCCTGCTGTGCATGTGGTTATCGGAGACGCACGGGAGACATTGGCAACGCGAGGACGCAGCTATGATGCCATCATCTCCGAACCGAGTAACCTGACACGAAGCGGCATCTGTAATTTTTACACTGTCGAATACTACCAGCAGTGCGTTAAAAGAATGAATGAAGGGGCGGTATTCGCTCAATGGCTTCAGGGGTATAACTTGGATTTAGCCTCTCTTCAACAGGTCGTGAAGACCATGTATTCGGTTTTTCCGCGGGTCGAAATGTGGATCACACAGGCCAACGATTTTGTGTTCATTGCTTCCTTCAACGAGGCGCCCTATGACCTGCAGCAGATGCGGCAGAGGATGAAGCACCCGGCCTTTCTGAAAGCTCTGATCAGGGGGTTTAAGACTGATACTGCAGAAGGGTTTTTTGCCCGGTTCGCAGTCGCCCCTGCCACCTTACGGATCTTGGTAAAGGAAAATGTTCGGGTGAATACCGATGATCGTAACCATTTAGAATTCGGCGTCGCGCGACAATCATTGATTGGGACTTCGGAACCGCTGGTTGCACAACTTGGAAAACTCTTTGCGGCAAGAGACGTCAGTAAAGTCGTGACAGGACAGTTGGAGACTGCTCTGACGAAAAGAGAGAGTGTGTCTATTTTTGCGGAAGATTTTGCAAAAAATCAGGAGAAGCCTGGAATGAAGAATCTTTCCCGCCAAGCGTTCTGGGCTTTCGGGCGAAAAAGATATCGGGAATCCATGAAAAACCTTGCTAATCGGCACGTTACTTTAGTCGAGCGCCTTTATTTGGCGATGGCTGCCTCAGCCACCCTGGGATTCTCGGATGATGAAATTTCTGCTATTCGCGATATTTTTCCTGCAGAGGCTGAATTCTTAATGGGCCTGAACCGACTCCGAAACGGATCTCCTGATGAGGGAATGAATCTTTTACGTCGCGGTTTGGCAATGCAGCGTGACCGTGCGTGGGCTGATTCGACTGTCAGTGGCTTTTTACTTGACCAACTCTTCACCTTACTGCCAGAAATGAATCACGCAGAATTAGCAGGTATTTTTGATTTATTCGAAGCTCCTCTACCCTCCGGCTGTCAAAATGATCGTCGGCAAGGACTCCTGCTGGAACTTGCTTGTTACCTGGGCGATGATCATAAGAGACGCGTGATTGCCAACTATCAATCCAAGCTTCCCATACCGGGACGGGCGATGGCTCTTGCTGCAGAGCTTCCTGAACGTGAAGACGCGAAAATAGCGCACCAGAACTTCCTGAACCTGGGCGGCACATTGCCTGAGGGGTTTTCTGTAATAAAAGCCCCAGGGCTTGGCTTGGTGAAGACGCGCGGGGTGCTAAATCAGTCCCTGCCTCTGCAGTGATTTGACTTGGCGTAAAATTTGCGCCCAGCCACTGCACTCCCAAATTTTCTGTTATGGGAGTTTGTAGAGGGTGGCAGCCGGATAATCAGGAAATCCATCAATTCCAGCTGCGCCACCGATACTCTGTAAGATATTTTTAAAGGCGGTCCCTAACCCTCCAACTGGTGCACCCCCGTCTGGAGAAAAGTTGATCAGTTGAGCGCTTCCGTCTAGATAGCCTGCGATGAAGCTCTTGCCCCAAGGGTGGGTGTCTACATTGGCGTTCCAGACAGGATTCGTGGGGCTGCCATCGTCAGCCATTTCGAAGCAAAGAATCAGACCGCCCACGTCACCATCTCCCAAATTTTCAATGTAACTCAGGTAGTTGTTGCCATCAGCTCTACTGATTGACGAATCGATCCTTGGCTTATTCAGGGCAAGACCGCGGGCTCCACTTGTCCAGTAGAAAGGCTCTTGCAGGGTTCCGGCGAAGTAAAGGTCTTCCCAGGCATCCCCTGAGTTTCCGTAGGGGTTGGTGCCGCTCGCTCCAGCTTGGCTGACCCCTGTGTCAAGAACGCCAGCAGGAAAGTTGCCATCCCAGTCTGTAGCAAATACGTGGCAACCAAGAACGATCTGTTTGATGTTGGAAGTCATTTTGATGACCTGTGCTTTCTCAGTGACAGTGTTATAAACGGGTACCCGCGATGGATGCGAGGATTGAGATGATGCCAATCACCACCAACAATTCGACTAAGGTAAACCCTTGTGTTGGACGCGTTTGCATTAGTCCTTTTTTTCTTGAAAATGCATAAAAAAGCCGTCCTCCGACTTTTTTTCCGGAGGACGGCTTAACTTAAGCTAAAGCTTATGTATTTCTCTGAAAATCAGGGCTTTCGGAATGCTGTCGTCGCGCCCAGGTCAACGTATCCAGCGGTTCCTGCTCCTGCTCCAACGCTCTTTAAAACGTTCAAGAATGAAGTTCCGCTCTCGCCAACTGGTGCGCCAGAAGTTGTATTCAGGTTAATCGCTGCAGCACTTCCGTCAAGGTATCCGGCAATGAACGATTTCGTCCAAGGGTGTGCTTTTGCTTTTGTCCATACTGCTGCTGCTGTTGCTACTCCAGCATCATCTCCCTCGTAGCAAAGAACACTTCCACCTGCATCACCATCTGTCAGATTCTCAATATAAGAAACATAGTTATTGTTAGCTGCTGCAATCTCCGCATTTACTGTTGGCTTACTAACGGCACACCCACGTGCTCCAGCAGTCCAGTAAAGAGGTTCAGTCAGAGTGCCAGAGAAGTAGAGATCCTCCCACGCATCACCAGAAACAGCATAGGCAGCTGTACCTTTGGCACCAGTTGTGGTTGCTCCTGTGTCAAGTGCTCCGGCTGGAAGATTTCCGTCCCAGTCCACAGCAAAGACGCGGCAAGCGAGAACGACCTGCTTCACGTTGGAGGTCATCTTGGCAATACGTGCCTTCTCAGTCACGGTGTTATAAACGGGCACCGCGATGGATGCGAGAATGGCGATGATCGTGATCACCACCAACAATTCGATCAGGGTGAAACCCTGGTTACGACGTGTTTTCATTGGTCTTTTTATTTTATTATTTGGTTTGTTTTATTCAGATGCAGGATAGGATGATATAATTTCTATGATTGCATCGGCTGGGGGTCTGTCATTATTTGTGAAAAACCCTTTGCCAGAATCATCATGCCAAACTCCTCTCAAATCCGCAACTGAAATCACGCTCACTTTCCCGTCTGTAACCAAGCGGTAACATTTGCTGATTTTTTTCGAGGGCAGCGAATCCGGCTCCTGATCGGGTCACCAGAGGCTCTGGTTATCGGGTTTTCAGCCCTCTGGTTCCTGAGTGCCGGGCACCATTCCCAGCTGCTCGAGCTTCGGGAGCAGTGAGTCGCGCAAGCCCTCCGGAGCACTCTTAAGCTGCACCTCAGTCCACGAAAAGTTGCCTTTGCCTTCCGGGCTGAAGCAGGCGGGGCGTCCACCAGGAAATTTCTGCACCGTGTCAGGCGCGAGTCCAATTCGAAGTGTGGCATCGATCGCGGGTCCCCCTTGTGTGGGGTTCTCGCCTTGCTTACTTTTTTCCCAGCTCAGGTCACCCCGGATTGCGAGCACCCCTCTCTGGTCGACATCTAGGGCATTGATGTGCCCACCCTGTTTCGTGAGGAGCAGGTGGCCGGTGATCACGCGGTCAAAGCGGATATCGGTGAGCGCGATGTCTCCGGTGGCCTCTGCGATACGCTGGAGAGTCGGGTGGCTGCGGTAGCGTGCTTTCTTGAGCGCAAAGTCTCCTGAAAGCCTCCCGTCACCCGCCCTCAATGTGCTCTGGTAGGAAAATTCCCCATCGAGCATCCCTGATAACCTTGCGCTCCATTCAGGGGCAAGAAGCGCGCCCACATCCTCGCCACGGAAGTTGAATGTCAGCGAAGTTTTGCCATCGAAGCAATCGACCGTTCCTTCCAATTTACCGCTCGTCTCCGAGCCCACTTCTTCGGAACCACCTGCAAAGCTGCAGCTGCTCTGGTGGATCTTGAGGACGCCGCCGGAAAGGAATGCGCTGCCTGATCTGAGACGAAGCGGGGGTAGGGAAGCGGGCCCCTCAAGAAGCCCGCCTTTGATCGTGACCTGAAAGTCGCCCTGTCCTTTTGTCCTGCGGATCACTACCGCGCCCTGGTTGAGAATGAGCTCGCCGCCGACATCGATGGAGACCTTGTCTGCGGAGATCACGCCAAAAACCAAAGCCGTCTCCCTGCCGCTACTCCCAGCTTGTTCCGAACTTTCCGCAAGTGCCTCCTCGCCCGGGGCATCTGCGCGCTCGGGCAGCTCCAGTCGCAGGGTGGTATTTCCCACTTTCACATCGGTCACCTCCCATTGTCTCTGCATCCAGGCGGTCAGCGGCACTGTGGCGCGGACCATGCCAAGTTCCAATTCGCGAACCATCCCGAGCCTCGCCATGGAATCGTTCAGCGTGATGCGGTCGATGACGACCTCTCGACCTGCCCAGGACAGCCCTTCGATTTTCAGATCAAGACCCGATTCATCCTCAAGGCGGGCCTCGAGGTCTGCGAGGAATTCCTCTCCCAGATAATAGCTTCGCACCCGTATGAAACCGAAGGCGAGCAGGCCGCCGATGACCAGCGCTAAGAAAACACATACCCTTCTGCGGATCGCAGTACGGCGACGCCGAGTGTAAATGGGCTGGTGACTTCGCCGCTTTTGCTTTCGCTTCCGCTTCCGAACCCGTTCAGTGTTCCTGTGCCCTCCCGGATCTGTCTCCAATTTCTGATCTCGCTGGTAAGCTCTATCATCTCGTTCCTCGGCGTCGGACTCGCTGCGTTCAGACTGGTGTATTCGATCCTGCTGTCCCATCGATAATCCATCTTCTTCAATCAAATCAGGCCAGAACGCAAGGCTCTATCTTTGTCGCCGTCCACTCGGAACCAGAGCGTCGCGACCTCGTGAGGGCATCAACCGATACTGCCGCCACCGAGCATGCCGGGTGTAGGGATGCCACTCCGGGCCGCTTTTTTCACTTACTGCCGCCCCTCCAGGGCTACCGGTGCATGCAGGCGATTGCCCCCGGGGTCGATGATCTTCACAGTGACAAAAATGACGAGATTGCGTTTCACGAGCTCACTTGCCTGAGAGCGAAAAAAGTGGCCGATGCCCGGGATCGCTCCCAGGAAGGGAACCTCGTCATTGATCTGCTTCGCCTCGTCACGAAGAATTCCGCCGATCACCACAGTCTGCCCATCCCAGACAGTGACTGAGGTGGAGAGGCCAATTTTTCGGAAGATCGGCTGGAGAATATCATTCTGAGTCAGCAGCCGGGCACCCAGGTTTCCGAAAGAAACCTGGGTGATATCGCTTCCGTAGTCGACGAATCCGAGGAACTCGACAAATTCCGGGGAGATATTCAGGTCAACCGAGCGATTGTCTTCGCTGATGATTGGCTCGACCTCGAGGGTCACTCCGAGGTTTCTCGCCTCGAAAGACGTTGGCGTCGCAGGGAGGATCGGTGCGGTGCCGTCACCAGTACTCTGGTCTTCCGAATCATCATCGCCGGGACCCGGAAAATTCGTAGCAATTCCCACGCTCTCGGGAATCTCCGGCGGGTCAAACTCGGTTGGGTAGATAAACTCCTGAACCACCTCAATCTTCGCCCGTTGGCCGCTCTTTGCAATTGTCCTCGGTGCGGTCATCAGGTCGGTTCCAGTCGCCTGATCCAAGGCCCGAAGCACTGTCTGAAACTGCGGGTCGTTGAAGACTCCGGAAACCGCCAGAATACCCGGGCTCTCAGAACCAAGACCAGAAGCTGATCGCGTTCCCAGCAGGTTATCGATCGACTGAATACTCCGCAGATCACTCGCTCCCCGCAGGCCGGCAGTCAGCGGCAACCCGCCTATGATACTCCCGTCGGGCAGGTTGAAGGGGTAATCCGACCCTGCCAACGCCGTGCTGCTGTTCCCGGAGACGCCCCCAGACCCGAAGATCCTGTCCGATGATCCGACATTAAACGGGGACAGAAGCCAGTCATAGCCAAGCTCTCCGAGCGTATCCTGACGCACTTCCAGCATGTGAACGATAACTTCCACCTGTCTGGGCTGCTGGCTGCGAGCCTGGTCTACCAAGGTCTCGACCAGATCGACAGCGTCCTGGGTATTTCTTACCATGAGAGTGCTGCTTTGCGGATTGAAGTCAGCTGCCGCTCCCTTTGGAAAAGCGATCCCCTGTTTTTCGAGGAATTCACGTGCGCTCAGTCGTTTGTGCAGCTGTCCTGCCCCACCTCCCGCCGTCTGGAGTGGTGCAAAAGGATCCACCACCCCCGCGCCAGCATCACCACCCTGAGAATCGGACTGGATGAAATCGGGCGGCACTCGGAAAACCCGTGTCATCAGCCCCTCAGTGATGGTAGTGAGGGGTACGAGCCGGACTGCATAGCGCTCGGCAACATAGCGCATACCCGCTTGATCAGCGACATATCGCAGGACTTCACCGAGCGGGAGTCCTTTCACATCGAGGGTGACTTTGGCCTCCGCATACTCGGGGCCACCCGCTACTACAATACTGACCCCTTTGCCATTTGACTCCAGACTGGTGGTATCATACTGCCTGCTTTGGAAGCTGAGGAATTCGGCAACTTCCCTCACCGTTGCGTCCACGAGCTGCACCTTGGGAAGAACAATCCTCTTGAGCTTCTCCGAAACCGCAACGGTTCCTTGCCTGCCTGAATCCTCTGCCACACCGAAAAGGTTGATCAGGTTTGAGGAGGCAGGGATGTTCTGCTCCCAGGCAGCGTCAACTGCACCCAGAGCTTTCGCCCGAGTATGCGTCTGTGCAGATTGCAGGTAGTCGTTCTTCAACCTGTCGACGCGAACCATCCCTCTCCTCGCCGCCGAGTTGTAGCGGTCGATCCTGAGCACCTGCTGGTAGGCGTCCTCGGCCAGGTCATACTGCCCGGTATCAGCGAGATCTCCCGCCATAAAGAGAAGCGACTCGACCTCGCTGACATCGCGCACATGTTCCGGTGTCCTCCCCGGATTGACGATCTGCGGGTCAGCGAGGTCGCTTAGCAGTTCTGCGGCAGGTGCATATCCGGGGTTCATTTCTTTGACAAGCACCGCCTCAAGAAGCCGCCCTGCCTCCCCGGCATGCCCGCCTTCCACGAGTGTCCTTGCATGCTGGACTGCAGTTTCTGAGAAACGCGTGATCGCGTGCGTGCGCACCGAGTCGGTGACTGGAGATCGCGGGAGAATTTGCGCCGCTTCGGAGAAGCTCGACATGGCGGCTTCAAGGCTGCCTTCGCCTGCAAGGAGATCTCCCTCTTCGATCAACGCGGTGGCGTCCGCCAGCAAACGTCCCCGGCGGTCGATCTCAGCCTCTGCCGTACCAGCCACCTCGCTGGGTGCCTGCGGCTTCGATTCCGCAGAAAGCGTAGGGGGCGAAACCAGGAAAATCACCATCATTCCGCAGACCAGCCGAGGGTGATAGCAGGATAAAGGCCTTTGGGGATGGCCGACGACGGATGGACACCCGTCTCTCTGGGACGCGCTGTGCTCCATGAGGTAAAACAAAAATTAAACAGCTTAAACTATCCGAAAACAGGGGCTTTGTAACCTTGAAATTAAGGGTTTTTGCGGGCGCTCAGTCTGAGTCAAAATGTCGCTGAGCAGACCGCAAACCACAGACCAAAGGAGAGTCTTCCGCCACGGGCAGGTTCTTCACGTTGGTAGTGATCGGTGAGGGGGCAGCTGCCACTTGGCATTGCCGTTCAGACGAAACCTTTTCCAGGTTAAAGCGTCGGTATGTCCCCCGGCGTAAACGGGTCGCTGTTATCTGGCGGATCTTTTTTCTTTGGAGCAAGCTTCTGGGTATCGGTCTTTTTCCTTTTATTTTTCTCACTCATCGCATTCACCGGCACTGGGGGGGAGATGCCCGAATCAGGGTCAAGTTTCTGCGTGTCTGTCTTTTTTCTGGGCGCTCGTTTCTTGGCAGGAAGGATATCAAAATCCTCTGTCACCTCTCGCCCACCCGGAGGCCGATAGCCCTCTTTGCTCCTTGAGAGACCGCGTCTGGCGAGGGCACTGCCAACCCATTCTTTGAAAACCTCGACGACCTCGTCGGCATTTCGGTAAGCAAAGACTCCAAGGACGAGAAACACCACCCCGATTATCACGCCCAATGTTTTCCAGGGAATCACCAGCGGAGGGAGCGTCTGGAAGAACACAGGTGGGCAGGGCCTTCCCATTACTTTTCCCGGGAAAACAGCAAATACCCGGATCTCTCTGCCTGCACCTTTGGGAATCCCTCGGAGTGTGATCTGCACCTCTCCTGGCTCGGTCGAGAGCCTCAGGTTCTTTTTCCTCAGCCCCCGCCACTCTTTCGTCAAAAGCTTCGACTTCGGATGGTAGACTACGGTGCCCATTTCGACCACGTAAGAGATCGCTCCCTTGACCGGTTCGAAGCCAAAGGTGAAAGCACTTCTTTGGGCATCAACGAAGTGAAGATCGCCAACCTCGGGAAGATCATCACGGAAATGCCTGTCAAAAGGCGAGACACCGTAAAATGCCTGCTGCGCCATCCGCTTGGTCAATTCCTCTGGAATCTGTTCCAGATCATTGAAAATTAACGACCCGTCCATCTCCTGAATAGCAGCCAGAGAAAGTAGCTTCTCCGGTTCATTGAGCTCCAGCACGATCCCCCGCACCCCGGTATCGATCGCCACTGCGTCGGGGGCCATGACTTCAAACGTCACTTTGAGAGGCAAGTGGACACCCCCTGCCTGGGCGGTGAGGACGCGGTCGAAGCGACCTGCGGTTGCGGTCTCCGCCCGGATATGCACCAGGCGGGTTCCCCCCCCGAGCACTTCCATCCCATCCTCCCCTCCGAGTACCGAGAAGGGTGGAATAGGCCGTAAGGTGATCGGCGTCGAAGTTCCCCCGGAATTTTCGAAAATAATCCCCATGACCTTGGCACGCCCTTCCTGCATGGCCTGCCCGAAATCGAGCACCCTGTTTTCAGGCTCGACAATGGCTACACGCGGAGGAGTTGGATGGGCTTCGGCGCTCACTCCGATCTGCAACAGGCCCGACTTCGCCACAATCCGGCCTGAGAATGCATCAATGTCATCTGGAGGAAGGACGACTTCTATTTTTCTTCTCGCTCCAGGTTTGATGGTGAGCGATCCGGGAATCCGCAAACGATCGCTCCCCAAGATGTGAAGCGTGCGGTTCTCGGCATCCCGATTTTGAACACTGAGGGTGCCTCGCCGGCTCTGGGTTCCTTCATCCCATACCAGATCAAGTTTACCTGGCGTCATCGAGATGGGCTGAATCGCCTCCGCGACAAGGTGCAGGGCTGACTCTTCCACCCCAGACTGCAGCCTTCTTACTTCATCAGCGAATCCCGCCTCGGTGGCTGTATAACGAAGTCCGAAGCGGTGGGTTTCTCCCGGCGCAATCTCGATCTCGCCGTCCAGGTTGTGGGTGCCCCACCCGCGGGGAAAGGAAAAACCCCCCTTGAAGGGAGTGTTTCCTATGTTGGTTAACTCAACTCCCGAATACCTCGTGGGATTCCCCACAAGAGCTTTTTCAAATCGCACCATTTTCGGCTTCGTTTCGAGAATGGCCACGGCATCCTCAATAAAAATCCGCATCGGGACCGCCTTCGAGACTCCCCCGCCGGGAAGGCGTGCAGCAATCTCGACGACCACCAGGTCGATCTCGGAATCTGCCGGGCAATGGTAACCGAAGCGTGAGCCATGATTGTCCCCATCCACGGGAACTGGTCCTTCCAGGCGACCGACCTCGGGTTCGCTGCGGACGATAAAATCGACGCGCTTGGAGGAAGCTGTCGGAGCCCGCACAATGAATTCGACCATCGATCCACGAATCACTTTTGTATCAACTGCAACTGGGACTGGCACGAACTTTTCCTGGCGTGCCTTGTCGATTTTTTTGTTCGGTGCCGTCTTGATATCCGCCCTTGCTGTGGTGCCCGAGAAACCAGCCGAAATCACAACCAGAATCAGCAGCGCCCAGAAGCGACCACCCTGCTGTCCCGCGAAAAGCAACTGCGTTGCCTTGCTTGCAGATCCGGAAGAGTGGATGGATAAGTGAGAATCAATCATCTACGAAACAGTCTCAGTCTGGAACCATTCATCTGCAGTATCAAGATCGTGCTTCTCCCTCTGATGGGTTTCGCTCTTGGGTGTGGCATCCTTTCCTCGGCGGGCGCAAGCGAGCCAGATCAAGTCGGAGAACAAGCTCCCATGGATCCGGAAGTTGCACGCATCTGGGAACTTCTCTCGGCGGATCGACTCACAATACTCAACGAGGAAATTCTAGCTACTGCCTCAGATGATAACGTAAGCATTGAGGTCATCCTTGCTAAACAGGAACTCCGCCTCCTCGTCGGCAAAGGCGCAGCCATGATCTGCCCGATCGCCTCAGGGAACCCGGTCTCGCGAACTCCGAAAGGGCAGTTCAAGATCACGGCAGTGACGGCGAACGAGCAGATTCCTCACCGGGGTGTCTTCCTGGCGGCAACTGGAAACATTCTCGTGAAAGATGTCGATCGAGGTCGCGACCCGATGCCGGCGGGGGCATCTTTTCGCCCGCAACCAGTCGCCCTTGTCATCCACATCAGCGGGGGAACGACCAGCATTCAAGCTGGCCTTGCTACGCGTACTGGTACGACCTCGGGTGACATTCGAATCCCTGTTACTGCGGCACAAACGCTCAGTCGTCTCGTCAAAGAAGGCACCCCGGTCATGATCAAATAAAGGCAGGATAGCAGAGCTCCGGCTGCCAATCGCTGCTGCTTTTTCTTTCTGTGAAGGTAATTGCCTGCTCTCAGGCAAGGGCAGCCCGAGCCAACTCCAGCCACTCGTCCTCCAAGTCTTCGGGGGCGCGTGCCGGCCTGCCGGCCCGCCCATACCAGTAGCTTGCGTTTCCCCGGTCACCTTCCATCAGGTGGAGGTGGGCGTGAATCCAGCAACCCACGCTTCCCGGGAGGTCCTGAGCAATGCCATGACTGGCCTCCCAATTCCCAGCCTTCGCGTGCCAGACCGCCTCCGCTTCAGGGGACAGATTCTCGGGAGGAGAAGAATCTTCGCGTGCAGACTCCAAAAACGCGCTCACGTCTTCAAACATTCTCTATTCTCCGAGTTCTCTGCATCGTGCCCAGGCAAAATCCCGGCAGTCTGTCTTTCCGGTGACAACCCGTCAGCCGCCTTCGCTGGTAAAGTTTTCCAGTTCCTCATTGAGCATTTTCAGCTTGATCTGAGTTTTAATCCGAGCCCTTAAAACAGGGAATTTGATCGGCTTGGTCACATAATCGCTGGCGCCCAGATCAAAGGCGCGGATGACGTCTTCATCTTCCTCATTTGCTGTCACCATGATGACCGGAAGCCAGGTCGCACTGTGGGTCTTGCGGATCCTGACCAGCACTTCCATCCCGCTGATCTCAGGCATGGAAACATCGAGGAGGACGAGGTCAAACATGTCTTTTTCGATTGCCTCAAGAGCTTCGCGCCCGCCCGCAACTGCCGTCACCTCATAACCCATCTCTTGGAGCTTCCGTTTGATGACGAGCCGGATCACCTTGCCATCATCCACAACGAGTATCTTCGGAGCAATCATCAAGCCTTCTCCTCACTTTCCAGTGTTCTTTTTCCCCAGTCCAATTTGCTCATCGCTTCTTTAAGCCGCGTCAGGGCCGGGGCAAATCCCTCGTTGACAATCAGGCAATCAGCGGGGTTTTTGAGCGCATTCTTTTCAATCTCCGAGGTGATTGAAATGATCTCTGTGTAGCCCAGGGTCGCTGCTGTGCCCCGAATGTCGCGGGCTAATTTTGTAGCTTCCAAGCCATGCCCGGACTCTAACTTCATTCGCAGCTGCTTGCGAAGAGGCTCTGTCTCATCGAGGAAATCGTGAAAGACTTCTCCTGCGACCTCCAGGTCACCACTTGTGACGTCTCGTAACTGGCTCTCGTCGATCACCGGACCGATCATCCAGGCGTCCAATGCTTTCTGAGCATCGGCAGGGCGGTCATCCATATTCCGTGCAAACAGACCTTCCACCCATGCGCAGGTCGATTTTGAAAGATCCGGACGCAACTCCGCAAGCGGCGTGAATTTATGATTCAGATGCATCGCCATCACCACGGACGGAGTTTCTCCCCAGAACGCGTAGCGTCCGGTCAACGCAAAGTAGAAAATAGTGCCCAGCGAGTAAAGGTCTGTCCGGGAATCTATAGGCAATCGCTCAAATTGCTCAGGAGCCATGAAGTAGATTGAACCAAAAATCGAATCCGAATAATCAACCGTCTGCACCATGGGTTTCTCTGAAAAACTGGCCAATCCGAAGTCCAGAATCTTGGCCTGAAATTTTCCGCTGGGAAGCCACACCAGCATGATGTTGGCGGGCTTTAAATCCCGGTGGAGAAAGCCGCGCGCCTGCGCTGCCACCAGCCCTTCCAATGTCTGCGAAGCCAAGGCCTCAAAATCTTTCGTTCCCAGCGATCCACGCTCGATGATGTCATCGAGGGTCTCGCCTTCGAGGAGTTCCATCACGATAAATGGTCCCTGCTCATCTTCGGCGACATCGTGAATGGTAACGATGTTTGGGTGTTTCAGGGTTGAGAGAGTTTTTGCCTCTGCAAGTAAGTTCGTGTTTGCCAAAGCTTCTCCCTTATTGGAGGCAGGGAGCACTCGCTTGATGGCCACTTCGCGTCCCAGCTGGGTGTCATACGCCTTAAAAATAGTGCCAAGGCCACCCTGACCTATTTCCTCTAAAATCTTGTATCGATTACTCATCAGGGATTAACTTGGGAGAATTCCTCGAATGGCGGAATGTCCTCAGGCATGAAAGTATTCTATAGCATACGCCCCACGGGTCCGCATCGAAGCGAATTCAGGTGAAACGGTTGCCGGATGAAATACGAAACCCACAATTTTCGAGAACATCAAAAGAGCCGCCATGGTCATTAACTATCTTAATTTTAATACAAGCTGAGGAATCCAGCAAGCCATCAAAAACTCCTGCGCTAAGAGAACTTCACCCTTTCTGCCGATGGCAGAAAGAGGATTCTCTGCACCATGTCTCAGACATCCGCGCAGACAAGTGCATCTTGCGATAGCACTCTTCAGCTCGGGAGCATCGCAGCAAATTTTTTCAAGGCGCGCCCAAGTTCTTCGACCGCTTTCTTCAAATCGGGGAGAGCGGCACGCGCGCTTTGAAGGTCCTCGGCCTGAGCCCGGGCATCGATCCGGGTCGCGGCGGCAAGTGCGCGAGGTGCTCCGAAGTTACCCAACATGCCCTTGAAAGCATGTGCAGCCCTCTGAACTTCCTCGCTGCCACCGCCCGTCGCTGCCTCTTCCAGCGTAGTCATCAATTCTTCGGATTCCTCGTCAAACATAGTAATCAGCTGTCGCATCAAATCACTTTCTCCCACATGTTTCCTGAACTCTTCGGGGACAAAAATCTCTTTTTCTGACCGCTCCTCGCCAGACCCTCCATCGGAGATATCTTCGTCCTCACCTGCATCCACAGCGCAGCGCTCCAGAATCGCAAAGAGTTCGGAGGAACGTACGGGTTTTGCCACGTAGGCATCCATTCCGGCTGCGAAGCACTCTTCCCGTGCACCCCGCATGGCGTTAGCCGTCATGGCGATGATGGGGAGATGTCCGCCTGAGATCGCTTCGCGGTCTCGAATTGCTCTGGTGGCCTCAAATCCATCCATCTCCGGCATCTGGACATCCATCAGGACTGCGTCAAAACTTTCTGTTTCCGACATCTCGACCGCCTCCCTGCCGTTATGGGCCAGAGCCACTGAGTGACCGCGCCCTTCGAGTAATCGGATGGCGACCATCTGATTCACCCGGCCGTCCTCCACCAGCAGCACCCGCATCGGAGCCACGTGTTCGGGCCGCGCCGCGATTGCAGCGGAATCGCCCTTTTCGTCTCGGCTGGCATTGGCAAAGACCCGCGTAATGGCATCGAGGAGATCCGATTGCTTGATTGGCTTGCTGAGAACCCTTTCTACCCCGAGCTCGAGAAGATCTTTTTTGGCCGGAAGCTCCCCGGCTGAGGTGAGGATTAGAATCTCAGGAGCATCTTTCCCGTAGCGATCCCGAACCGCGGCAGCCACCGCCATGCCATCCATCCCCGGCATCATGAAGTCCAGCAGGATGAGTCGCGCCGGGCGAGCGGCGGCAAAAGATGCCTCCAGGGTCTTCATTGCCTCCGCCCCACTGTTGACTACCGTTGGGGTCATTTCCCAGCTCAGCAGCATCTCACGGAGGATTCGACTGTTCGTTTCGTTATCATCCACGACGAGAACCGGAAGGCCATAGAGCGTCTCGGGAGCCGCTCGACCTTCCGACGAATCATCATCACATAGCCCGAGAAGCAAGGTGAAATGGAAGGTGCTACCCTCCCCCAGTTCGCTCTCCAGCCACATTTTCCCCTGCATCAGACTGATCAACTTTCGAGAGATTGCCAAGCCCAACCCGGTCCCCCCGTAGGTGCGCGCGGTGGTGCTCTCCGCCTGGGTAAACGACTCGAAAATAGTCTCTTGCTTTTCGCGCGAAATCCCAATTCCGGTGTCTTTGACAACAAAGTGAAGCGAAACCCGGTCCTCTGTTCGGGACTCGAGTTCGACGTTGACGAGTATCTCTCCTTTTTCCGTGAACTTGAGGGCATTCCCGACAAGGTTCACGAGGATCTGCCGGAGCCTCCCGAGATCGCCCACGAGACGGTCTGGAACCTCGGGATGAACCTGGTAGATGAGCTCGAGGTTCTTTTCCGCCGCACGAAATCCCAGGCTCTGCAGGGTGTCGCCAAGTGAGTCCCGTAAATCGAAGTCGTAGTAGCTGAGATCGAGCTTGCCTGCTTCGATCTTCGAAAAATCAAGGATATCATTGATCACAGTGAGGAGCGCCTCGGCAGATTGATTGATCAGATTGAGGTATTCTTTCTGTTCTTTAGTTAAGCGCGTGACGAGCAGCAACTCGGTCATTCCCATGATTCCGTTCATCGGGGTGCGAATCTCATGACTCATGGTGGCAAGGAATTCGCTTTTCGCGCGATTCGCCCCCTCCGCTTCCTCCTTGGCGATCCTGAGCTGCTCTTGAGTTCTCTGGCGGGCGAGGACCCTGCCCACCTGATCACCAATGGTCTTGGCGAGGGCGAGAATATTCGCATCCGGCTCGCGCCGCTCGGCGGAGAAAAATTCGAGCACCGCCACAACCTGGCTTGCCATCATCACCGGGAATCCGAAGGCACTGACGATCCCAACCTCTTTACAGATCTCTCCGCGCGGAAAGTTGGCATCTTCGCGTACGTCAGTGATCCAGGAGGGCTCTGCCGACGCGAAGATTCTTCCGGGAAGCCCGAAGCCAGGTGCGAATGAGGTCTCCTCGGTGAGCTTCCGAAACCTCGAGTAACTATTGGTGCTCTCATCGACATGCCAGATTTTTGCGGATCCCAACCCGGATCCGTCTTCTGCCGGGAGATACACATGCCCCAGCGGCCAGCCAAGGATGTTGCACACTTCATCGACACAGAGGCCAAGCGAGCCTTTGAAGGTATTTTTTGCTGAGGTGAGCGAAACCGAACGGTGCAGGATCCTCGCTTCCGTGGCCTGCCACTCCAGAAGCTGCTTGGCCCGCTGGCGTTCAGTCAGATCAACGATCCCGACCAGAATGCTGAGTCCCTCCTGGGTCCGGATCGGATTCAAGCCGATCTCAATTGGGACCTCAGTACCGTCCTTGCGCCGGCCGCAAAGGTCCCGGCCTGCGCCCATCGCACGCACCTCCGGGTGGGCCATATAGCCGGCACGAAGCTTGTGATGGTGACCACGCACGCTGTCCGGCACAAGGAGTTCGACCGGCTGGCCGAGCAGTTCGTCGGTGGGGTAAGCAAAGAGGGCGGCAGCAGACTTGTTCAGCATCGTGATGATCCCGTTTTCATCGGTCATGATCATGCCGCTGGGAGAGGACTCGATCATTGTCCGCAATTCTTCCTCACGCCGCCTGAGCACCTCCTCTGCACCCGCGAGCGAGGAACGCATGCGGTTGAATGACTCGGTCAAGGCGCCTAACTCATCATCATTGACGATCGGGATGTCCTCGCTCAGTTCTCCCTTCGCCATCCTGCGGATCGCGTCAGAAAGGTTATTGATCGGATCGAGGACGCGCTTTGCGCCACGTTTGGAGAGCATCCATGCCGCTGCGGCGAGGAGCACAATCAAGAAGCACGCCACGATAAAGATCTGATTGCTGAAGGCCTCGATTTTCTCGGTCTCTCTGGTAAGTTTTGCGCTTGTCTTGCTCGCAAGCCTGCCAAAAAATTCCGAAGCCTCACCTGCTCTCGGAAGCGCCTCCTCACGCATGAGAAACTGCGCCATGTTCCAATCCTCTTTTCCTCGCAGCCGTATGACCTCTTCGGCTTGCTTCAGATATTCTGCAGAAGCCAGCTCGAGCTGCCCAAGCGCCGCCCGCTGAGCAGGAACAGAGGTCGCTCCATCAGCGGCCAGCAGCAGTTCCAGGTGCTCTTGAACACGCTGCATCTGCGCTTGGAAAGCCATCTCCGCCTCCTCACTTCCGGTCTGCACAAACTTGTGAAGCTCCGCGTGGCCGAGGGCAAAGAACCCGTGGAGAGCAAGGAGTGATTTCTGGAACCTGTCAGATCCTTTCTGGCCACCGATCTGCTCCGCGCCATCAATGCCAGCGGGGTCGGAGCGGCGGATTTTTTCCACCAAAGCTTCGAGACTTTCATCGAACAGGAGTTGTGCTGGCTCGTTTTCCGGGGAATGCGCCAGATCTGCAACCCGATCGTGGCTTTTCTTCAAATCGATCAGGAGTTCTCTCGCCTCAGGGACCGAAGCCACCGCCTCTCCCTCCTGCTTTCGGGTCAGTGCCTCCAGCCGTGCCATGGCGGGGTTGATCTGATCTTTCCAGTTCTGTTCCAGATTACTGCGAAACTGAGTGTCGGCCGTCGCCAGCCACCCCCAGAGGTTCGCCTGCGACTGTTCCAGCCCCTCCAGTAGCTGGCGCGAAGCCTCCGCCATGGGAGCATCGGCCTGTGCCACGCCCGTCGTCTGCGCCTGCATGAAGAGCATGGAAATCAGCACAAGTCCAAGCAGCCCAAACCCTATCAGACCAACCATGAGGTGCGAGCGAAGGAGAAGCGCCTTCAATTTTTCTCTCCTGGAAGTTGGTGAAGATGTTGCGGAATTCATTCTTACATTGACTCTCTCTTGAGGCAGTTCATCGCAGTTATCAGCACAAATATTTACCCAAATAACTCTGAAATTCCAGGGTTGAAAAGCGCTATTTCGGCAAAGAACTTGTAAAGTGGCGCTTTCCGCATTGTTTCGGGAGCGCAGTTTTTCTCAGTTTATGAGACCTTTCGAAGAACTTCGCCGTGCGATGGTCGACCAACAGATCGTCAGGCGCGGCATCACCGACCCTCAAGTGCTCAAAGCCATGGGCACAGTCCCGCGGGAACGTTTTGTCTCTTCAGAACACACCAGCCAAGCCTACGCAGACCACCCACTTCCCATCCGAGTAGGGCAGACAATCTCCCAGCCATGCGTGGTGGCTCGGATGGCTGAGGCGCTTGCTCTCTCAGCCGACTCCCGGGTACTCGACATCGGGACCGGATCTGGTTACGCTGCTGCGGTTCTTGCCCAGATAGCAGCTGAGGTGTTTACCATCGAGCGGCATCAGATCCTGGCTGGTCAGGCGGGTAAGCGATTCCGGGAGCTGGGCTACCAGAATATCCATACCAGGTGTGGCGACGGAACTCTCGGATGGCCAGAAGCAGCTCCCTTTGAGGGCATTGCGGTAGCCGCAGGAGCCCCAGAGCCGCCGCCGAGTTTGCTGCGACAACTCGCAATCGGTGGGCGCCTCGTCATCCCGGTCGGTGACCACCATGGCGGGCAGGATCTGCTTCTGATCCAACGCACCAGCGAGGACACATTCAAACAAGACTCTCTGGGTGGAGTGCGCTTCGTCCCGCTTGTCGGTGAGGAGGCGTGGAGCGATCAGGATGCGTAACTTGGGGTGCTCTTCACCAGGAAGGACTGGATACATGCTTGCCAAAGCAGGAACATAGGTGGATGCAATACGGATCCTGGCGCACACGACTTTTTCTCTCCTCTCTTTGTTGACCTTTGTTTCCCTGACGCTTGCCCAGCCTCCGCCGCGGTCAGAGGTTCTCAGGCTTCCAGACGACGTGGCGGAGAAGACTGAATTCCTCAACCCCGACTACCTCCTTCTCACCCCCGACCTCAAGGCCTCCAAAGACCTACTCCCGATCGTCATCTACCTCCACGGAGCCGGTGGGGTGGGTGACGACGTACGTCGCATCGCGGGGCAGCCGGGGGCTGTCCTGCGCTCGATCGAGAGGCTCGGGCACTCCCCGTGTCTCCTCGTCGCTCCCCAGTGTTTAAGACACTCTCCTGCCGGAGATCGCGGAGTCTGGACACCTGCAGATCTCGACATTTTTCTTCATCAGCTCAAGGAGACTCTCCCTATCGATGCAAGCCGCATCTACCTGACGGGAAATAGTATGGGGGGCTATGGAACGTGGGTATGGGCGGCTACCCGGCCTGAATACTTCGCTGCTATCGCGCCGATAGTCGGTGGGATCGGCCGGGGCGGCCCGAAGGCCGTCACTCCGGAATTTGATCGCTGGATCGAAAGCCTGTTGAAAGTCCCGATCTGGGCTTTCGCCGGTGCCGAGGACCGAGTCGTGCCAGCCGAGCGGTCGCAGCGGGTGATCGATGCGGTCCGAGCAGAGGGACACAAAAATGCCAGACTCACTATCTACTCGGATATGGGGCACAATGCCGGCCGACGCGCCTATGATGACCCGGCTCTTTATCGCTGGCTTTTTTCTCAAAAACGTCATTCTGGCAGGCGTTAACCCCGCACCTCGAACTCGTAACTGAAAACATTTTGATGGGCGCCGATTACGGAAAGATGCCGCGCCTTTCGTAAACCTCACCGAGTCGCTCCAGTGCCACCGCGTAGGCAGCGTCCCGGAAGCTGCATCCCAGCTCGTGCCGTCTGGCCACAACGCGATCGTGGGCAGCCCATAGGGTGTCGCGTAACTTGTTGTCGAGCTCGGAGGCTTTCCAGAACTCTGATGATTTGTTCTGCAACCACTCAAAATAGGAAGAGGTCACCCCCCCTGCGTTCGCGAGAATGTCCGGACAGATCTCAATCCCTCGCTCGCAGAGGATCCTTTCCGCCGCCTCGGTCGTCGGGCCATTCGCGGCCTCAATGATCAGCCGGCAACGCAGTCGGTGTGCACGTTCTTCAGTGATCTGGTTCTCCAGCGCGGCTGGCACGAAGACATCTGCATCCGCATCGAAGAGAGCCTCGTTGTCGACCTCCTCGGCACCGGGAAAGCCCTTGAGCACCCGGTGCTCTCCCACCCAGGAGAGAAGGGCAGGAATGTCGATGCCCCGCTCGCGCTGCAGCGTCGCACTGTGATCGGCAACCGCCACGATCCGACACCCTCCAGCAGCTGCCAGACGGGAGAAGTGGCTCCCTACGTTGCCAAATCCCTGCACCGCCACCCGAAGATCGTCGAGGATAAGGTTCTCCCTCACCGCACCAGTGCCGGAGACTGTAGAGAACTCCGGCGCCGGTGGCTTCTTCGCGCCCTTCTGATCCGCCGCAGGCCAGCGACTTTCCGGTAACCACTCCCTTCACGTCCTGCCGCATCGAAGGATCCTGCAGGTTGGCGAAGGTATCCATCAGCCAATCCATGGTCTGGCTGTTGGTCCCCATATCCGGTGCCGGGATGTCATGATTCGGGCCGATGTTTTCTCCCAGAGCATGAGTGAAACGCCTCACGATCCTTTCCAGTTCAGACGCGCTGAAATCTTTCGGCTCGAGAGTCACCCCGCCTTTGGCGCCTCCGAAAGGAATGCCTACCAGCGCGGTTTTGAAGGTCATCCAGGCCGCCAGAGCACGCACTTCATCCTGATCCACCGCCGGGTGGAAACGCAGTCCTCCTTTGAAGGGCCCGAGCAAATTGTTGTGCTGGATCCGGTAGCCACGAAACATCCGAATCGTCCCGTCATCCATACGCACCGGGAAGTTGACGAGAATTTCGTTCTTCGGTTCCGCCAGGATGTCCTGGTAGCGTCGGTCAATTCCAATAAGATCGGCGGCGTGCTGGAACTGGCGCACTGCCATTTCAAAAAGCTTCGGGTGGGAGGTGCTGGGCATTTGGGATGTCGGGAACGTCGCATGATACGCGGAATGCTTCGGCCCGGCAATCCGGCAATCCGGCAATCCGGCAATCCGGTAATCCGGTAATCCGGTAATCCGGCAATCGATCCCTCAGGCCCGCCGCGCCGAAAAAGGCTCGCAACGCCATGACACCGGATCAGCATCAGGAATCACGGTTCTCAGCGCTTTGGATTGCTGGCGGGAGAGACCGGCCTGGTTCTCCAGCCTGATTCTGGATAGCCACTGTTCCACCGTGCAAATGCCTTCCTTTCTTTGCGGCATCCGTACCGGCCTCTGCCGCGTTGACAAAGGAGGCGCCGCCGCGATTAGTTAGAAAATCATGTCCTCCTCAGAAAATTTTCCTCCTACTAGTATTTCTCCTTCCGGCCCGAGCGGTTACATCGTTCCTACTGTCATCGAATCCGAAGGACGGATGGAGCGGGCCTACGATATCTATTCCCGCCTTCTTAAAGACAGGATCGTCTTCATCGGCACTCCAATCGACGATCAGGTCGCCAACATCGTCATCGCCCAGCTTCTTTTCCTCCAGATGCAGGATCCGAAAAAAGACATCAACATCTATATCAACTCACCTGGAGGATCGGTCACCGCAGGGCTCGCCATTTACGACACCATGCGCTTCGTCACCTGCGACGTGAACACCTACTGCATCGGCATTGCAGCGAGCATGGGTGCTGTCCTTCTCTGCGCAGGCACCAAGGGCAAGCGTCACGCCCTCCCCAATTCGGACATCATGATCCATCAAGTCTCCGGAGGTGCCAAAGGAACGGCTTCCGATGTCGAGCGCACCGTGGAATTCATGTATCGGCTGAAGAAACGCCTGAACACGATTATCGCTCACCATACCGGACAGAAAGTAGAGATCGTCGAAGACGCCTGTGACCGTGATAATTACCTGACAGCTACGGAAGCGATGGAGTTCGGGCTTGTCGACAAAGTCCTTGAACACAGAGCTGAAAGCACACCCAGCGCCAAGGAAAAGGCCGGGAAAGATGGCAAAACTGAAGCTGATAAGGACGGGAAATAACGGTTCGTATTTTCCGTGGTGAGAGTTTAAGTTGCAGCAACCCTCTGTTTTCACTGATATGGCACGCGCTGCAAACCTCACCATGTGTTCTTTCTGCGGCAAGAGCCACGCAGAAGTCAAGAAGCTGATCGCAGGACCTGGTGTCTACATCTGCGACAGCTGCATCATCGTTTGTAAAGGCATCCTTGATAAAGAACTGAAAGAAGCCGCAAGCCCGAGCTCATCCCAGAAAAGCCTCAGTGTTCCGAAGCCAGCGGAAATCTGTGCAAACCTCGGTGAACATGTCATCGGACAGGAGGACGCCAAAAAAGTACTCTCGGTTGCCGTGCACAACCATTACAAGCGGGTCTCGGGAACTGAAGCCGATACCCTCGGGAAAGAACACGCGGATTTTGAGGACGTGGAGATCGAGAAAAGCAATATTCTGCTTGTCGGGCCTACCGGATCCGGAAAGACCCTCCTTGCCCGCTCTCTCGCCCGCCAGCTGAATGTCCCGTTCTGTATCGCGGACGCCACGACCCTGACCGAAGCGGGCTACGTGGGAGAAGATGTTGAAAACATCATTCTGCGCCTCCTGCAGTCAGCAGACTACGATGTGCAGCGCGCCGAACTCGGAATCATCTACATCGATGAAATCGACAAAATCGGCCGCAAAACCGAGAATGTCAGTATCACCCGTGACGTCTCCGGTGAGGGAGTTCAGCAGGCACTCTTAAAAATGCTGGAAGGCACGGTTTGCAATGTCCCCCCCGCAAGGTGGGCGCAAGCACCCGCAGCAGGAGTATATTCAGGTCAACACTGGAAAAATTCTTTTCATCTGTGGCGGTGCCTTCGTCGGTATCGAGGACATTATCGCCCGTCGAGAAGGCAAAAACGTGCTCGGCTTTGGCAAACCCGTGTCCGTTTCCGGCAGCAAGGAAAAGAAAAACACCCAAGGCAGTATTGGCCTGCAGGATATTCAGCCCGAGGATTTGCTCTCCTTCGGGCTGATCCCCGAGTTCGTCGGTCGTCTCCCTGTTGTTTCCTCATTGGAGAAGCTCACGGAGAAAGAACTGGTCAGAATTCTGACCGAGCCGAAGAACGCGATGGCGAAACAGTATGGCAAACTGCTGGCCATGGATGGCGTCACTTTGAAGATTACCAAAGACGGGCTGCGAGCCTTCGCGGAAGAAGCCGTGGAGAGGGGCACGGGTGCGCGCGCGCTCCGCTCTATCTTCGAAAGGGTGATGCTCGATGTCATGTTCGAGACGCCGAGTCGGAACGACATCGATACAGTCACCATCAATGCGAATGTGGTCGAAGGGAAAAAGCCGCCGATCATCCGAAAACGGGCTGCCAAAAACGCAGCCTGAACGGCGAATCATGCATTTCTGCAACTGGAAGATGGAAGATGGAAGATCGCCCTTCAAAAATCCTGCTTGTCTCGCTTTCATCCTGTTTCTTTTTCGCACTGCTTTTTTCCTGCAACTCCCCGAAAAAAGAGTCAGAGGTAGTTTCCTCGAAGCCGAAACGCTACCTGATTGGCGTGATCAAGGGGGTCCAGGGAAAAGATTTTGTCGTCTTCAAGCGCACAGCAAGGTGGGTGCCGAAGGCGGGTGAAGAACTCGAATGGCGCCCGAGGGACGGCAGCGGCGAGGGGGGACTCCTCGAGCGCAGCCTTGAAAAGAGAGGGACGCTGTTCATTGCCGATATCAAAAGCGGCTCCCCCGGGACAGGTGATCTGATTTATTATCAGGAAATCCCAGGAACCCCGGATGAGAAAACCGAGACGGTGGGAGCAGTCGCAGAACTGGCTGGAGAGGATGGAGCTGACCTGATCGAGGAAGGGCCTCCCGCTGGCGAGACAAAAATCGGGCTCGATGCCTCGGATCTCCCTCCCCTCCGACTCCCGCCTGAGGAGATCCGAGCTCGAGAAAAGACCGAGGTTCCTGCCGAAGTTGCAGCGGTGCCAGAGCGCAGCAGTGAGGAGGAAAATTCTACGCCAGAAGAAGCCAACCGAAATCCGGATCGAAGCGAGACGGTCCCACCTTCGGCGAGCGAAATTCTTCCCCTGCCGCTCCTCAAGCCTCCCCCAGGCAATTACTGATCACGTGAAGAAGAAGAAAGTCTTGCTCAAGCGCCCTCTCCGAGGAGGAATTTGAGGTCTTTCATGTCGAGATTTCCAGCGAAGCTGCTGTCGTTTGAGCCGAGCACTCCTTTGATGAGATCCTGCTTCTGCGCCTGAAGGCGACGGATTTTCTCCTCCACCGTGTTTCGGGTGATCAGGCGGTAGGCCATCACATGGTTGACCTGCCCAATCCGGTGGGTCCGGTCAATCGCCTGTGCCTCCACAGCGGGATTCCACCACGGGTCGAAGAGGATCACGTAACTGGCTGCGGTCAGGTTGAGACCACTGCCGCCAGCCTTGAGAGAAAGCAGAAAAACATCGGGATCTTTACTTCGCTGGAAATTTCGCACCACCTCACTCCTGTTTTCCGTTTTTCCCGGTAAGGAGATGGTACGGGCGATCTTCCTCTTCAAGCCGCGCTTCAACCAGTGAGAGAAGTGAGGTAAACTGGGAGAAGACCAGCGCCTTGTGCCCCTCTTCCCGAAGCTGGTTGAGCAGGTAAAAGAGCGCCTCCATCTTCGCGCTCTCGACATCGCGATGGGCATCATCGATCAGGGTGGGGTGACAGCATATTTGCCGCAGCCGCATGAGCGCCTGAAGAATCGCAAACGGCTGACTTTTCAACCCGTCTTCCCCCATCTCGAGAAGATTGGTTCTGGCTCGAGCACACTCCGCGTCATAGAGCTGCTGCTGCTCTTCATCCATTTGACAGAGCACCTCTTCCTCCACCTTTGGAGGCAGGTCGAGAGCGACCTGATTCTTGGTGCGGCGGAGCAGGAACGGGCGCAGCCGTGCGGTCAGGCGTCCTTGGGCAGTCACGTCTTTCCGGCGGTCAAAGCGCTCACGAAAATACTTTCGATCACCCAGCACTCCGGGCATGGCAAAGGCCATCAGGCTCCAGACATCAAGGAGACGATTCTCGATCGGGGTTCCTGAGAGGACCAGTCGGTTCTCAGCCTCCAGCATCCTCGACGCCTTAGCCGCCTTGGAATCCGGATTCTTGATCTGCTGGCCTTCGTCCAGAATGGCGGCCACCCAGCAAACCTTCCTTAATTCCTCAATGGAGGACCGCAGCTGAGCATAATTGATGATCAGAACATCGACTTCCTTGACCACGTGATCGATCTCCAGATCCTCTCTGCTCCGGAGCACCTGATAGGTCAGCAGCGGGGCATGTCGCTCGATCTCGGTGGCCCAGACATCGAGGACAGACTTCGGTGCCACAACGAGAGCGGGCGCGGGTCCATCGTCGTCGCTCTTCTCGCGCAACCAGAGGATCCATGCGAGAGCCTGCATGGTCTTGCCCAGACCCATGTCGTCAGCCAGGATTCCGCCGAAGCGGTTGGTCGCCAGGTAGGAAAGAAAATGGAAACCCTCGGTCTGGTAGGGCCTGAGCTCGGCCTCCAGCATCTTGCTGGGGGGCCGGGCGCACGTGGAGTTTGAGGGGCGCTGGCCCGTGAGGAAATGTCCTCCCACGCATGCTGGCTAAAGACCTCCTTGGCGGCTGGATCGGCGAGTTGGAGTGCGTGCATGCGATGGGTTTTCCCCGACATGTCGAAAGCGTCGATTCCCAGACGATCGATCGCTTCCCGCGCGGACTCTCCCATCTCGAGTTTGAGGCGCATCCACCCGCGTCCTTCGACCCTGACGTAACCCCCGCGGGCCGCGACGAGGGCATTGATGTCAGCTTTGCTCAGGTCTTTGTGGCCTTCCACAGCGATAGACACCTTGATATCAAACCAGTCGATTTCCGACCCTTCGACTTCCAGGCTGAGGCTTCCGGAAACCGGGTCCTCCAGTAAGGTCGCAATCTCTCCCACCGGCTCGAGTACGATGCCGGGAGGAATGTTCCGCGCCCACCGAGCGAAGATCTCAGGGAAGGCTTTCGTCACCCGAATCTTCCACCCGTCTATGCCGGGGTCGTAGCTTGCCTGAAGGTCGTCGAGAAGTGCGGGAAAAAGAAAAAGGGCGGATCGGTCAAAGCGGTAGAGCGCATCCCCTGAGGGATCCTCAGGACTCTCCTCGATCTGCCAGCAGCCGTCTCTTCCGAACACCTCGACCCTTTCACTGGCACTGTCCGAGGCTGTGATAGTAGCGAAGACATACTCGCTGGAGGCAGAGGTGACACCGCGTTTTAGTTCCAGATGAATACTGACAAGGAGAGGACGCTCTCGCACGCGGCCTTGCAAGGATGGTGGCAGCACCGCACCGATCCGAGCGAGAAACTCGACCCCCGTCCCGTTCTCGATAATCTCGGGGTGAATCTCGTAAACCGGAAAAACCTCAGTACCTTTACCCCAGAAATCAGGGCCGTGGAAAGCGCAGTCGTCCGAGAGGTAAAGGTTCTGCGACCCCGAGAGAAGACGAAGGGCATGGGGGATGGGCTCGCCATCTGGAGCGATCAGCTGGAGGCGCCAGCAGGCCTCGCCGCCATTCGCCACCGCCTCATCGCAGGTCCATGTGACGGCGCCTTCGAGAACTGAAAAAGGCACCTCATCCAGGTTCACGAGATGCTCTAAAATGCTTTCCTGATGAAAAAGCTGGTTGAGAAGGCTTCCGCCGGCTTCCTCACGGAGGTCAATCTCAAGCTTGGCGTTCTCATTCCAGTAATGCTGAAAGTGTCTGAGGATAAGCTCCGATGCGGGGTCCATCTCGAGTTCACCTCCCTCGAGGGCTGCAGCGATTTCTGCATACTCTTCCGGAGTCGCCACGGTATCGAATCCCATATTCTCTTCGATCTCCTGCTGAAGCCTTGCCCCTTCCGTGGTGATGAGGAGTCGAAATCGGGTGGGTCGCCTTGCTCGCACAGGGGGAGTGGCCGTGAAGCGGTGAATCGACTCCTTCCAACCAGCAACTTCCCGCTGACGCTCCCAGACCTCAAGACTCTCCTGCACCGCCTCGAGATCAGTGAGCGGACGCATGAAATCCGGGAATCCGAGTTTCTTCTTGTCGAACGCATAGGCGAGATAATTCCAGAACTCGAGGATATTTCCAGGCGCATTCGGCCAGAGAACGAGCGGGTTGTAGCCGTCGATTTCCCACGCGCTGTTCAAGCGCACGACGTCTGTGTCGTAGAGTTCGTTGGTGGCCTCCCATCGACGAAAACGCTTTTCAAGCTTTCCAAGATAGGTTTCCTCATCAGGTTGAAGCTTTCGGTCAAGTCTGGCCGCGGCGATTTCATAGATGGTGCCCTCTCCATCGCACTCGGCCGACGAAGTCGGAGACAGGGCACCCCCCTGCCGGATTCTTTCGAGCATGGCGGCATACACCGGAGCCTGCCAGGCATAAGGCTCGTCATTGCAGTAACCGACCCATTCGTTGCCGTTCAGCTTGAGAGCGATGCGGAATTCCTGCTCTTCGAAAGCTACTTTCGCCTCGACAAGAATGTGATTGCCGAAGATCTCGAGAATACCCCCGGCCTTATGGAGACTGGCGCCGGAGGCACGAACTTCCTCTGGAAAAGCGTCAAGGAATTCTCTTATCGAGCGGTCTTGTCTGATCATGAATGAAATTATAAAATGAAAGGCCGCTCACCCCCGAAGAAAGCCGAATCCCATGCTTACCATCTTTCCCCCATGTCGTGCAACCGTTGAAAGGTTTTTGAGGGCAAAAATTTAGAAATCTGCCATCGTTCTGGTGCTCATGCCATGCAATGAGTGCCTGGTTCTTTTTCAGGAAATGGCTTCCCGAGGCGCGCCTTTTTCGTCTCAGGCACCGGTGAGAAAATTGACTACGTCTCCGTCTTTGACTTCGTAGTCTTTCCCCTCCGCCCGCAGCTTCCCTGCCTCCCGCGCCGCGGCAAGTGAACCGAGTTCCACAAGGTCGTGGTAATGGACGATCTCAGCGCGGATAAACTTCTGTTCGAAGTCGGTATGGATCACCCCGGCCGCAGCAGGAGCGAGCATTCCCGCCGTGATTGTCCAGGCGCGTGTCTCCTTCTCGCCCGTGGTCAGATACGTCCGTAGGCCGAGGAGGTGGTAGACGCTGCGTATGAGCGTCGAGACTCCACTGTCAGCGATGCCGAGTGCCTCGAGATATTCTATGGCTTCGGCTGCGTCGAGTTCGACCATCTCTTCCTCGATCCGAGCGCTGATGACCACCGACTCGGCACCGTGACTCTTCTCCGCGTGGGCCCGCACCATGGCCACTAGCGGATTCGACTCAGGGTCCTCGAGTGCTCCGGCAAGATCCTCTTCAGCCACGTTGCAGGCGAAAATCGTGGGCTTGGATGTCAGGAGAAAAAACTCGCGCAGCACCAGCTTTTCTTCGTCGGAGAGTTCCAGAGTGAGAGCCGGTTTTCCGTCATTGAGGTGCGGGAGGAGCTTCTCCATGACTGCTACCTCTCTGACCGCCTCTTTGTCGCCGGTCTTGGCTTTTTTCGATCGATTCTGATGGCGCTTTTCGAGACTGGCCAGATCGGCGAGCACGAGTTCGGTATGAATCACCTCAATGTCTCTGAGCGGATCAACCGAGCCCATTTCATGAATGATGTCGTCGTCCTCAAAGCACCGGACGACCTGGACGATGGCGTCTACCTCGCGGATATTGGAAAGAAACTGGTTTCCTAACCCCGCCCCATCAGCGGCGCCCTTGACCAGTCCGGCGATATCCACGAACTCGATGGCTGCCGGGATGATCTTCTCGGAACTGGAAAGATCGGAGAGCACTTGCAAGCGTGGGTCAGGAACGGTAACCACCCCGCGGTTCGGGTCGATGGTGCAGAATGGATAGTTTGCTGCCTCCGCTTTCCGCGAGCGGGTGACTGCATTGAAGAGAGTCGATTTGCCGACATTGGGGAGACCTACGATTCCTGCCTGGAGCATTACAGCGCGAAACTAGGCGCACTCGATCTCTCTTGCATGCAAAAAGTATTCGCGTCTCGTTAGTGAATGACGGCCGGACTTCAGAACATCGTCGCTCTCCTCGAATCCGAACTTGGTAGCAGCGGGATCCCCGACTACCCGAACGCGCTTAATGGACTGCAACTCGAAAACCGGTCCGGCGAAATCAGCCGGGTCATCACTGCCGTGGATGCGTCCCTGCCGGTGCTGCGAAAAGCTGCTGCCCATGCCGGTGAAACAGGCGCGAGTCATCGGGATGGTGGAACTCTGCTGCTGGTTCATCACGGCCTCTTCTGGCAGGGGCTTCAAGCGCACACGGGAGCAGCCTATGAGAAACTTCGTCTCGCCCACGAGGCCGACCTCGCCATTTACAGCAGTCATATTCCGCTCGACGTCCATCCCTCCCATGGCAACAACGCCTGCCTGGCGCGGGCAATCGGGCTGGAGAATCCTGCTCCTTTTTTTGCCTGGAAAGGGATTGATCTCGGGCTCGCGGGGGCTTTCTCAGGTGGGGTGAAAGACCTGCGGGAACGCCTTGCCCGGGCGGTCAATGGCGACGTCCATCTCTGTCCGGGCGGGAAAAGCGATGCCGTAGGTAAGGTTGGTATCATCACCGGTGGTGCAGGTTCAGAAGTGGCCGCTGTGGCTGAGGCCGGAATCGAGACGTTTATCACCGGGGAAGGCCCGCACTGGAGCTTTCCCCTCGCAGAGGAACTCGGCATCAACGTTCTCTATGCCGGCCACTACGCGACCGAGACGTTCGGGGTCCGAGCGCTCGGCAGCGAGCTCGAAAAACGCCTGTCTCTCGAGCACCACTTCATCGACCACCCCACCGGACTCTGAGGTGATGGCAGCCCGCCTGGGAGAGGAATTTTTTCAAGGCGACTTTCTGGACGTCGCCCGGAATCTCATCGGCAGCACTCTGATCTGGGACGGGTGCGGAGGCACGGTCATCGAAACCGAAGCCTACGGGATCGAGAATGACCCGGCCTGCCACACCGCGTTCCGTCCGACCAGCCGGCGCTTCTTTGCCGAGCACTCGGCGGGCACTTCCTACGTCTACCTCAACTACGGTGTCTACTGGCTCCTCAATGTCCTCGTCAAAGGGGCCCCCGGCTGCCGTGACGGGATCATTCTCTTGCGTGCCCTTGACCCTGCCAGCGGGCTTCCTGCCATGCGCTTGCGGCGGGCTGGCCGCAAGGACCGCGAACTCTGCTCCGGTCCCGGGAAGCTCGGAGTTGCGCTTGGTCTTTGCGCTGACGACCACGGCAGGAACCTTGTTGCCTCAGAGACCCGGTTTTTTCTGCCAGCCGAATCTCCTCTCGCAGTCGTCACCGACGTCCGAGTCGGCATTTCCCGCGCCACCGAATTCCCGTGGCGATTTCTTGTGGATGGGCATGCAGGAGTCAGCGTCCCGCAGGGGAAGGCCGCTTCCACTTCCCGGCCATCCCCTTCACGTCTTCCATGATCAGGTAAACACAAGGGACGAGGAAAAGAGTGATTCCAGTGGCAAAAAGGATGCCGAAACCGAGGCTGACCGCCATGGGAATGAGAAAGCGCGCCTGGAGATCTGTCTCCAGAAGCATCGGCGTCAGACCGGCAAAGGTGGTCAGTGAGGTGAGAAGAATCGGTCGGAAGCGGACAACTCCAGCCTCCCAGACAGCTTTCACGATGGCATGTCCGCGAGCGACCTCTCGGTTCACGTAATCGACGAGAACGAGCGAATCATTGACCACCACCCCTGCCAGGGCAACGATCCCACACATGGACATGATGCTTAGGCTCATCCCCATCAAGGCATGACCGATGATGGCTCCGATCATTCCAAAGGGGATCACGCTCATCACAATGAGCGGCTGGAGATACGATTTGAGCGGGATCGCCATCAGGACATACATCACGACAAGGGCGAGAATAAAGCCCCGGCTCAGCTCCTGCACCGACTGCACCTGATCACGCTGCTCGCCCTGAAACCGGATAGAGACCCCGGGGTGAAGCAGGGAGACCCTCGGAAACACTTCGCTTTCCAGCGAGGCAACGACTTCGTTCGCGTTCGTTCCGATCAGTTTGTCGACGTCGGCAGTGACGTTAACTGCGCGACGTCCGTCGGCGTGCCGCACGCTTTCATAACTGCGACCGTAAGCTGCTGTCGCCACCTCAGAAAATGGAACCTCTTCCCCGCGGGCGGTGCGGATTTTCATTCCCGCCAGGTTGGAGAGGGCTTCGCGCTCGGCGCGCGGGTAGCGGACGAAGACCTTGACCTCATCTTTGCCGCGCTGGAGGCGTTGGATTTCTTCACCGTAAAACCCCTGCCGGACTTGACGGGCGACGTCCGCCAGGCGAAGCCCAAGAGCTTCGCCGTGCGGGGTGATTCCCAACTTCAGTTCGCGCTTTCCAGCCCGGTTGCTCGCTGAGATGTCAATGACTCCGGTGTAACCTGCCAAGGCCTCGGTGATCATGTCCGCTGCGGCCTCCAGCTCGTCATTGTCCGGGCCGGTAATTTCCAGATCGATCGCGTTGCCACTGGCCGCTCCCTGGGTCTGGAAAGTCAGTGAGACAGCACCCGGGATTGATCCCGTCATCTCGCGCCAGCGCGAGGCGACCTCAGAGCCTGACACCTCAGGCCGGTCTGCTGCCGAGATGAGTTCAACCGTGATCTCACCGAGATGCGTGGCAGTGGGTGCACCGGCGATCTGCTCGAACCCGGTGATAAACGGTTGCTGGCCGATCGCGGAGACCGAATGCTTCAGGGCCGGCTTTCCGATTTCTTCCTGCAGTTCATTTCCCAGATGCAGAAGCGCTTCTTCCATCTGGTGAACCGCAGCCGAGGTATCGCCATAGGGGACACCCGCCGGAAGCTCGACCTGCGCCACGATTACATCGGCTTCTACCTCGGGAAAAAACTGAAACTTGATCCAGCCCGCACCCACCATACTGATCGAGGCGATGAACGCCGCGATGAAGGCACTCAAGGTGACATAGCGGGCGTGGAGAAGCCGCTTGAGTATCGGACGATAAATGCGATCGACAAAACGTTCTAACCCGTGCGCCACTGCATTCTGGAGGGCAAAAATGCCTCGATGATCTTCATTCGGGATCGAGGGTCGCAGCATCGCGAGGTGGGCTGGAAGAATCAGCTTCGACTGCAGCAATGAGAAGAGCAGCACGGGGATTACGATCCAGGGAATGTTCGGCCAGATCTTGCCGGAGACACCACTCAGGCCGAGCATCGGGGTGAAGGCGACCACAGTGGTCAGCACGCCAAAGATAACCACGACCCCCACCTCGTGCGTGCCGGCAGGCGAGGCATCACGCGGGTGTTCTCCCCCCCGCATCCGACGATACACGTTCTCTGCCACCACGATGGCATCGTCGACCACGATCCCGAGGACGAGGATGAAGGCGAAGAGTGAAATCATGTTGATCGAGATGCCCGTCATCGGCATCACGGCAACGGCGCCTGCAAATGAAACGGGGATTCCGATGGTGACGAGCAGCGCCAGGCTCGGACGAAGGAACAGCGCCAGCACGAGGAGAACCAGTAACAGCCCGATCGCCAGGTTCCTCGTCAGCAGGTCAAGTCGTCCTTGCAGGTAGACCGAGTCGTCTGCCCAGATCTCTGTGGCAACTCCTGCGGGAAGGATTTCGGGTGCACGCTCATTGAGGAAAGATTTCACCGCATCAGCAATCGTCAGAGTGTCCTCATCCCCGAGTCGAAACACGTCAATAAGGAGTGCGGGCCTGCCATCAAACCGAACATCGAGGTCAACTTCTTCGAAGCCGTCTTTGATGGTCGCGATATCCCGGAGCTTGAGAGAAGATCCATCTGGCCGTGCCACGACAGTGATCTCCCCAAATTCCTCGGCACTGTAGCGACGGGCTTCCGTGCGGATGAGAAACTCACCCCCTTCAGTCTTTACGGAACCTCCCGGGAGGTCGAGCGAAGAAGCCCGCACCGCGGCGGCCACCTGGTCGAAGGTGAGCCCGAGTTCCCGCAGAGTCTGTTCGGAAAGTTCGATCCCGATCTCGTAGGATCGCGTCCCATTGACAGTGACTTGCGAAATGCCGAAGGGCCCGGCCCGGCCGAGAATTTTCTGAGCGGCTACCAGTGGACCAGGCCAGGCTGGTGGAGTGTATTCGTAGACCAGCAGCTCGTCCTTTACCCGTTCCGCCATCTCCCGGAGAACACGCTCGCCGGCATCGGCCGAGACCGCGATCTGAAGGACGCGACCCTTCAGCACCAGTTCTTTGAGAATAGGCTCTTCAGCAGCCTCGGCAAAATTCGTGATCGCATCGACCTCGGTCTTCACGTCACTCATCACCTCGCGTACGTCATAAGCGGTCTCCACTTCGACAGTGACCGCGCCAACATTCTGAGTCGCCGTCGATGTGACCCGCTTGAGCCCATCAATCCCCTCGAGTGCCTCCTCGATGGGGAGAATCACGCCTTTTTCAACCTCGACCGGAGAGGCGTTCGGATACGCAACCGTGATGGTGACCGCATCGATGGCGGTCTCAGGAAAGATCTCTTTCCGCAGCCCGAACCACGTGCCTGATCCCACCATGAGGACGATCAGCATGAGGAAGTTCGCCGCGACATGATTGCGGGTGAACCAGTAAATGATCGACTTCATGAAAAGTTAAGAATGCGCTGAGAGGATTCAGAAAAAACGCAGTCCGGGTCTGCGCAGGCTAGGGAACAATCTCCCCGGTCGGTTCATCCCGTGGATCTTTTGCAGCTCCGACAACCTTGACCTGAGTTCCCGCCACAGGCGCGGCGAGCGCGGTGACGCAAATTTTCTCGCCCGCAGAAATCCCGTCAGTGACCAGGGCATCCCGGCCATCGATACGCGCCACCGTCACAGGCCTGAACTCGAGGGTGTCATCGGGAGCCACGAGCAGCAAGGTATCGTCATCGATGAAGGCGCGTCGGGGAACCCGGAACGCACCGGAGAGGGGCCGCCCAGTGATCGCAGCATCGAGGAAATAGCCCGGGTCCGGACTCATCCCATTCGCGTCAGGTGAGATCTCAATCACCACATACAACGAGCGGCTGGTGCGATCGACCTGTCCTTCCTGCCGCACGATCATGCCCTCCCATGTGCGGCGCTGCCCACCGATGCTGGAACCGAGAGTCACTTTTGCTCCTCGAGAAAGGTCCGCTTGCAGCGAGTCCTCCAGGGAAAGGGGAAGGCGGATTTCGTAAGGAGCTACAGCGTAAATATCAGCCACAGCTGCGCCCGGAGCGAGGTAGGTTCCCAGGTCTGCGAAGTGTCTGCGGACCCGTGCCGCATAAGGTGCCTTCACATTCGTACGCTCAAGATCCCGCCGAGCCTTGTCCGCAGTAGCGGACGCAGCAGCCACCTTGGCACGGGCACTGGCAAGCTGCGGCTTGCGGAGAACAAGATCGCCTGCCTCTTCCCCCTTGCCGAGCTTTTCCCAATCTCTTTCTGCCTGCGCAGCCCGAGCCAATTCCAAAGCGAGAGCAAGTTGCGCGTCAGCCAGGGTGGCTTCAGCCTGAGCCGCCGCCGCAAGATAATCCGCATTGTCGATCTGCAGTAGGGACTCGCCCGCCTCAAAACGCCCGCCTGGGCGGAGTTTTGGAGAGACTGAGAGCACCCGTCCTGCCACCTCAGAGGCGAGAGAAGTCACTGTCTTGGGCTCAACGATTCCCTGGCTGGCAACCGGAACGGACACCTCGGAAGCGGCCGCAACCAGCACCTCGACGGTGGGGAGAACCGGTTCGGGTTTCACTTTTGTGGCCACCGGCCGAGTCTTGAACAGGACGCTGGAAAGCCCGACGCCGGCGGCAAGAATGAGCAAGGAGAGGAGGAGTTTCTTCATGATCGCGAAGCTGAGGATACAGAGTCAAAGTTCGGGCGGGTCAACTCCCCGACGTGGCTTTTTTTTGAGGGATCGGCTGGTAGTCGCCACCGAGAGCAAGGTGCAGGTCGATGCGGTTCTCAAGCCGGGCCCGAAGAGCCGAGAGGTGTTCGGACTTTGCGCGCAAGGCTCGGTTCTGAGCAGTGAGAATCGTCAGGATGTCGCCGACCCCGGTGCGGTAGTCGGTGCGTGCTTCCCCGGCAGCTTCGGAGGCCAAGGTCACCGCCTCCGCAAGCGCTTCACTCCGCTCAGCGAGGCGCCGATCCACCGCGAGAGCCGTTTCGACCTCAGAAAAAGCCTTGAGCACGGTGGCTTGGAGCCCGGCGAGCGCCTGCTTGCGCTCCGCCTTACGCTTCGCCTTCTCAGCTCGCAGCTGCCCCCCGGTCAGCACCGGCTGCACAAGCCCACCCCGCCAGCGACCAGACGCCGAAGTCGGAGTCGAGGATGTCCGAGAGGTCCTCGGTGGAAGTCCCGAGCTTGCCGGTGAGACTGAAGGAAGGGAATGCGGCAAGTTTTGCTTCGCGAATCCGCTGCTTCTGCGCCGCAAAGCGCCGTTCGGCCGCCTGCACGTCGGGCCTCCTGGTAAGCAGCTCTGAGGGGAGTCCGGATGGCGGGAAGGCAGGAGAATCAGGAAGGGAGGCGGCCCCCTGAAGGGCACCTTTCGGGTAGCGCCCGAGGAGCGCCTCAAGCTGGCGTTGGACGCGGGCGACAATCTCTTTCTGCGCGGCGACGCTGGCCTTGGCTACTGCGATGTCAGAAAGCGCCAGACGCAGCTGTGCACCGCTGGCCCCGCCGTCGTCACCTCCGGTTTTGAAGCGATCTCTGATGACCTGCTCGGTCTCGCGGTAGCTGACTACAGTCTCCTCTGCGAGCGCCAGCTGCATACGGGCCTCCGCCAGAGCGAACCATGCCTTGGCGACTTGGGCGGCGAGCGAGGCATACGCTCCGCGAAGCTCAGCACCGGCCGCCTGCACTTCACCGACAGCAGCGGAAGCAGCGGCACGAAGCCTGCCCCAGAGGTCGATCTCCCAGCTCACGTCAAGCGAGACGCCGAAGGTGTTCGAGGTATTTGTAAAGGCCCCGCCACCATCATCACCTGCGTCGTTCCCCGCTGCGGGACGCTCGATCGGAAAACCGATAAAATTCTGCTTCCTCCGGCTGCCGTTCAGAGAGCTGTTCATGGTTGGATTCAGAGGCACCCCGGCGAGGCGGGCATTCTCCCGGGCGATCTCGAGCCTCGCCAGAGCACCCTGCAGATCCGGGTTCGAGGCCAGCGCCTCTGCCACCGCCGCAACCAACCCGGCGTCTCCGAAGCGCTCTACCCAGTGGCAATCAACTCCGGCCGCTCCGGTTGCCCCGGCGCTCCACGACTCCGGCACCTCAGCCTCCAGTTTCGAGAGAGCCTCCCCCAGCGCGTTGGCGGGTGGCACGACCTTGCATGCGACAACGAAAACGGCGCCCAGACCGAGGCTGACAAGGCGAAAGAAAATCTGGTGGTAAGCAAAAATCTTCATGAAGCAGGTGCGCGGAAGCCCGCGCTGCAGAATTCAATGATGTATGCGAGGAGTTTGTCGTCGTCCAGCCGCCCGGAGCGGCCGCCGGTGATACGATGCAGATCCTCGTGGTGGAGGAGAGTCTGCGCAAGAACTCCGCAGGTAAAATGCAGCCTCCAGACAACCTGTTGCTCGGGAAGATCTGGAAGGGTGCGTGCCACTGCTTCCGAAAAACGCGCCGCGAGAGCATGCATCTTCGGCAAGGCAGCCTCTGGCATCCGATACCCCGGCTCGGAAGTGCATCGCCCCATCAGCTTGAGAAAGCTTTCGCCGCAAAGCGGAGCATCCGACATCGAGCGCTCGATAATCGGGAGCATGAAAGCTTTTAATATTTCCTCGATCGGAAGCGCAGAGACCGCTTCTTTTTCCATGGCATCGAGCAATGTCAGACGCCGGTCCAGGATCGGATCGAGACAGCTCAGGACGAGAGAATCAATCAAGCCCTCTTTCGATCCAAAATAATAACTCACCGCGGCAAGGTTCACCCCAGCGGTCTTTGTCAGCTGGCGCAACGAGACCAAGGCAAAGCCGTGCTCGGCAAAGGCCTCCATCGCAGCCTCCAGGAGACGCTGCCGCGCTGCGCATGCGGATTCTCGGGTACTGGCAGCGGATATTATCTCAACCATTCTTTTCAAACATACGTTTGATCGAGCTCGGATGGATGATTTTTCTTTTCCTGCACGCTGCCGGCATGGCCTTGACTTCCTGCCCTGGGCGAAGGAAGCGTTGCCCCATGCGCATCCTTTCGGGAATCCAACCTACCGGCCAGCCGCATCTCGGGAACTACTTCGGGATGATGGAGCCAGCCATCCGCCTCCAGGACGAGGGGGAAGCTCTTTATTTCATCGCGGATCTCCACGCCCTGACCACCGTGCACGACCCGGAGGCCCTGCGGCGAAACTCCCTGGAAATGGCCATCGACTTTATGGCCTGTGGGTTGGATCCGAAAAAAGCGACCCTGTTCCGCCAATCGGACATCCCGGAAGTCACCGAGTTGGCCTGGGTGCTCAGCTCGGTGACCCCGATGGGCCTTCTCAAGCGCTGCCATTCCTTCAAGGACAAAACCGGTAAAGGAATGGAGGCGACCCACGGCCTTTTCAGCTACCCGGTTCTGATGGCTGCCGACATCGTCCTCTACGACAGCGACGTTGTCCCGGTCGGCCAGGATCAGAAACAGCACCTGGAAGTGACCCGTGACCTGGTGGTCAAAATCAACGAAGCCTATGGCGAGGAGACGCTCCGCCTGCCCGAGCCGCGGATCCATGCCGCCGCAGCTGCCGTTCCCGGATTGGACGGGCAGAAAATGAGCAAGTCCTACCACAACACGCTGCCCGTCTTCGGAGAAGACAAGCCGCTACGGAAAGCGATCATGCGCATCCCGACCGACTCGACTCCGCTCGAGGATGCCAAGCCGACCGAGGAGTCAACCATTCTGGCACTTTACAAGCTGGTCGCCAGCGCAGCCGAATTCGAGCAGATGGTGGCCGACCATGAAAATGGAGGGGTTGGTTACGGGGACTTCAAAAAGCGCCTCTTCGAAGCGTACTGGGAATACTTTGCCGCCTTTAGGAGGCACCGGAACGAGATTGCGGCCGACCCGGGTGAGGTCACGCGCATTCTCCAGGACGCCGCCACCCGCGCCCGGGAAATCGCCGTGCCTGTCATGGATCGGGTGCGCAAGGCGGTGGGACTCCGGTAGTCAAACCGTAACACCAGCCATTCGTTGACAGATGACAGTCACCGACTAGCCTTCTTCTGGTTGAAGAATGTCAGGGATAGGCCCCGACACCAAAAACACAAGAGAAAATGAGCGATTACGAGAACGACGGCCCACAAGGTGGGAGTGGAAGGGGAGCAGCGCTCCATACCGAAAAGATCGTCACGGACAGGAAAACTTTTTTCCTCGACCTCAAGGAGAACGACCGGGGACGATTCATCAAGATCACCGAAGATGTCCGCGGGCGGCGGGACACCATCATGGTGCCCATCGAGATTGTGAACGAACTCATGGATGCGCTTGAGAACATCATCGAGGCCGATGAAAAGTCGGAGTAGCTCGGCACACGGGTAAGACTCCACGCCAGTCTTCCCGGGACCGTCCGGAACCGTCTGGTGTCGGCTGATCGTTGCTGCTTTGTTTCGAGGGCGCGGCTAACCAGGCAGGGTCGTCACCAGGAGTTTAGCCCCCAGGGAAGAGGCCACGATGGGTCGGGCCTCGCTACCTGCCGCCGCGGGCATGATGCGGAAATCGCCGGCCGCCAGACTTTGGCCGCCGAAGAAAACCCCGCCCTCAACCACCGCGACGATGCTGAAATCTCCGGGTTGGTGACAGAGGCGCCCTGATCCCGGCTCCATTTCCCACAAGTGAATTCGGAAGTGCTCGCACTCCATGAGGAGCTCGCCCTTCGCCTTCCCCATGCTTGGTTCATGGTCTTCGAAATCGATGCTGGCCAGAGACTTCTCAATCATCAGCTCTCTTGGTTTTCCATCGAGCCCCTTCCTGTTCCAGTCGAACACCCGGTAGGTGGTGTCGCTGTTCTGTTGAATTTCGAAGATGAGAAATCCCTCGCCGATGGCGTGTACCCGGCCACTCGGGATGAAAATAAAATCACCCACTTCAGGCTCAAGAACGTGGATCTCCTCTGCCACAGTTCCTGCAACCAGGGCTTTTTCGAAGTTTTCTCGCGTCACTCCCTGGCGAAGTCCGGCGAAAAGCCGAGCCCCACGGTCCATCCCCGCAACATACCACATCTCGTCTTTCGGTTCCCCGCCGAGTTCTTCGGCCTTTCCAGCCTGAGGGTGCACCTGGAGAGATAAGTCCTCCCGGCAATCGAGAATCTTGACCAGAACGGGAAAACGATCCCCTCCCATACGAACTCCAGCCTCACCAAAAACTGCCTTGCGGTGGTTCTGCCAGAGTTCACGCAACGAGAGCCCGTCCTTGCCTGCTCCGGCTCCGACAACCTGAGACATCGCCTCGTCACGATCCGAAACCTCCCAGGATTCCCCGACCGGAGCCACCGCATCGGGCAGGTTTCTTCCAAATGCCGACTCCAGACGCCGGCCACCCCAGACACGTTCCTGGTAAACAGGAGTGAGAGCAAAAGCCGAATTCCAACGCATTTGTTCCGCCGACATTTTATCCTTTCAAATCACGAGGTTGAGACTGTTTCTGGCACGTTCCCATGAGGAACGGTCGTCAACATCCTCGCGTTCGTCCAGCAGCGAAATCTTGAGCCCTGCTCCACGAGCCGCCTGCAGACTTGTCTCAAGGGTCCGCCGAGAACTCCAGGCGATCGTCGGATTAAAAATTACCGGCTGAGGCGATGCGAGTCCCACCAGGTAATAGCCACCATCTGCGGCAGGCCCGAAGACAATCTCATCCCCGCCATGAAGCCGCCTTTCGGCCTCTCGGTAGGTCGTAGCCGCCAGAGAAGGGCAGTCGGCTCCTACAGCAAGAATTTTTCCCGCCCCCATCGCGAAAAGCTGCCCGGTAGCTACCCGTAAACGGTCTCCGAGGCACGGCACATCCACTTGCTCCACCCAGACGACATCTTTCCCACGTTCGCGCAGATGCGGGCTCAGCCATGCGCGCATTGCCTCCTCCGCCCCGCTTGGTGCATAGGCAACCGACAGTGGAAATTCCGGCGGCAGGTTCGCAAGGGTCCGCGCCACCAGCACCCGATAAGCCGCTACCGCAGCCTCCTCCCCAATGTCCTCGGCAAGGCGAGTTTTCACCCGGCCCTCTTCCGGGAGCTTGAGGAAAACCTGCACAAAGGTCGCCGATCGATGTCTGTCAGGAATCAAAATTAATGGGTGCGCTTGACTATCAACTTATCTATACTAATCGACCTCTACTCTTTTTCTGGCTACCGAACCTCATCCTGAGGAGAGGGAATCACGCATCGTATTTTCATGGCAACAAAGAAAAAAATCGCCAAAAAGCGTCCACAAACGAACCAAGCCCCCAAAGACTCCGGCCCTATGGGTGAGATCGCGGGAATCATTCTCCTCGGACTCGGACTTCTCCAATTTCTCTCGCTGGTATCCTTTAATGCTTACGATCTGCCGGCCTGGATCCCGATCAGTCTCACATCCGAGCCGAACCATCCGGTCCACAACCTGATTGGCCCGACTGGGGCCATCGTCGCTGGGTATTCGCTTTACGCCCTCGGTGTCGGCTCCTACCTCATTTCGGTCGGCTTGATCTGGTTCGGTGTTTCCAAGCTCAGTTCGCGTCTCCCCCTCACTGGAAAAACCGTCGGCGGTTTCGTTCTTTTCCTCATCGCTGGTGCATGCCTCGCACAGATCCAACCCTTCTTTCTCGAGCACTGGCGCCAGAAAAACTTCTCGCTTGGTGCCGGCGGTGGGGTCGGCATGTTACTCGGGGAGCGGTTGGCCGTGGGAATCATCGGGCAGATCGGAGCCTTCATTATCCTCATCGTGGCATACATTACAGGCCTTGTCATGATGACCGGAATGCACCCGGTTGCCTTCTTGAAAGCCTTCAGGAGCGAACTTCCCAAGGCGGCAGCCTGGCTTGGCAGAGGCGTCAGGAGTGTCCTCAGAAGCAGCTGGGAAACTGGGGCCAAGTCTTCTTCTTCTTCTTCAGCACCGGGTGCCCGCCCTTCGAGGCTGTCCTCCGGCCACGAGGCTGCGTCGGGGGTCAACGAACAAGACCTGAGTTCAGACCCTGAACTCCCCTTCGATGCACCGCTGCCCGAACCGAAGATCATCGACGCCTCCGCGCCACGGAAGGCCACTGAAGGCGAGGCGAAAAAGAAAAAGACCCTGGCGCAACTTCAGGAGGAATTACGCGCGAAGAAAAAAACGAAGCGCGTCACCAACAACCCCTCTCCCAGTCTTACCGAGGCTTTCTGCGATTTCGAACTCCCGCCGCTTGATATCCTGCAATTCGCCGAGAGTGATGCTGCCAGCGAGGACGACACGGTTTCAGACAAAAAAGCTCTCTGGGAGACTCAGACCACCATCGTAAAGACCCTGGCTACCTTCGGAGTGAAAGTCAGCCCAGGCGATATCACGAAGGGCCCGACCATCACCCGCTATGAGGTCTATCCGAGCGAGGGGCTCCGTGTCAACCGGATCACAGCGCTCGAACAGGACATCGCCAGAGCGACTCGTGCTGAATCGATCAATATCCTCGCTCCGATTCCAGGGCGCGAAACGGTGGGGATCGAGATCGCCAATTCCAATAAGATCGCGGTCACGCTTCGTGAACTCCTCGAGGACACAGCCTTCACCAAGAGCAAGGCAAAAATTCCCCTCGCCCTCGGGAAGGACGTCTACGGAAAAACGATCGTCGGCGATCTCGCTGCCATGCCGCACCTCCTCGTTTCCGGTGCCACAGGCGCCGGAAAATCTGTCTGCATCAACAGCATCATCGCCAGCCTGCTTTACCGTTTCACTCCGGAAGAGATGCGATTCATCATGGTCGATCCCAAGGTCGTCGAGATGCAGGCCTACCGGGAACTCCCGCACCTTGCCATTCCCCTGGTCACTGAACCGAAGAAGGTGCTCCTTGCCCTCCGCTGGGTCGTTAAGGAAATGGAAAACCGTTACCAGCTCTTTAAGCGTATCGGCGTCAAAGACTTCGACAACTTCAATAAACACCAGAAGAAAGCCAGCGTCGCAGAGCAAGAAGAGCGCCGCTCGGGGGGCAATAAAAACAAGGGCAACCACGTCGACCTTCCCTTCGAGGTAAGCGGCGCCAACCCCACCGCAGCAGCCAACAGCAAGAAAAGCCGCAGCGGAGCGGGTGCCTGGATGGACGCCAGCGAAGAACTTGATGAAGCCGCTCTTACCGCCCATCCGGTCCGGATGAACGCTGACGGCGCCGCTGACTACGCACCACCACCACCACCACCGAAGAGCGAATCAGACAACGCACCTCTCCCCGACAGTCTCCCCTACATCGTCGTCATCATCGACGAACTGGCTGACCTCATGGACACCGCTCCAGCTGATGTCGAAATGAGCATCGTCCGCATCGCCCAGATGGCACGTGCCGCAGGGATCCATCTGATCCTGGCCACCCAGACTCCACGGGCGGAAGTCATCACCGGGCGAATCCGAGCCAACGTCCCGACAAAAATCGCATTCCGCGTCTCTTCAGGAATAGAGAGCCGCGTCATCCTTGACGCCAAGGGCGCCGAGCGCCTGGTAGGCAAAGGCGATATGCTTTACCTCGCCCCGGGAACCTCCACGCTCACCCGGGCCCAGGGAGCGCTCGTCACCGAGGAAGAGATCGCGGACCTCGTTACCTACCTCACGGAACAAGCCGCACCGGTCTTCGAGGCGGCGATCACCGAGTCCATGGAATCCGGCGACCTCGACGGCGGCGATGACGTCAGCGAGGAAGATGAGGACACTTTGGAGAAATGCCTCGAGGTCATCCATCAGGAGGGCAAGGCCTCCGCCTCCATGCTCCAACGCAGGCTTCGACTCGGCTACAACCGTGCCTCCCGCATGATGGATATCATGGAGACAAGGGGAATCATCGGACCGGGAGAAGGCGCAAAGCCTCGCGAGATCCTTATCGACCTGGACGGGGGGCTCGACTAAGCAGCTGAGGATCTCTCGGAGTCAGGCACAAAAAAGAGCGCACCCTGCAGGATTCGAACCTGCGACCGTCGGATTAGAAATCCGATGCTCTATCCAACTGAGCTAAGGGTGCTGACGCGTGGAGTTGATTCGTATCAGATTTCTTTGCCAGAAATCCCTACAAAAGACTCCCCGTTTCCATAGGCTACGTGGCTCGAAGGTCAACATCCGAAAAGCACCTCGAACTGGCGATTTTGGAGTCGGCCTTACTTCAAAACCGAGTGCTGCTATTCAGACCATCGCTCATGAAAGGCCCTGACTTCATCCCGTGAGTAGAATGTGGAGATATATTTTGAGGAATAGAGCTGCCGCAAAAAGTCGCTGGGGAAACGGATGTTCTCGAGCACTTCTTGGTACTGCTCGAAGCAGTTTCGCTTGGCAGTTGAATTTTCGGCTTCGCAAGGCGCTAAAAAAAATCTCGCCGGAATATCGTAGAGGGAAGCGAGTGCATCGGGAAGCGCATGGAGATTTTCTTGGCGGATAATCAGCAATCTCTTGTGAGATTCATCGTAAATCTGCCAGCCATTTGTTTTATCAAATGCCTGATTGAAGACTGGAATTTTCAAACCTCTCTCGAGTTCCAGCTCTATCCATTCGTCGAGAGTGACATCAAATCCTATGAGATTTAATTTTTTCTTATCAGGTTCTAAGAGCCTCTCCCTGATAGTGTTGGTGGAAAGCTCGATGCCTAGTTCATCGAAGCATTCGATGAATTGAAAGTGGAGAGAAATGAAGAGAGCGATGGGTTCTCTGACGCCGCAGATGAAATAATCTGTGGCTCCCTCTTTGAGAAAAATATTTTCCTCCAAATACCTTTTCCCTTCATAGGCATTCTTCACGTGATTTCTGATCGCGCCGTTGGCGGTGGGGCTTTTTGCAAACAGCCCTCCAGGACAGGTGCTGTTGTGAAATTGCTCCAGACCCGACGTGGACAATGCGTGGGTATGGTAGAGGCGGTCTTGCGGGAAGGTGTCTGTGATTACCCTGGACAGGGTGCTTCCTCCCGCTTTTGGCAGGGAGAGCACAAAGTGGTTCCTTCTCGGGCGCAGGAACTCTTCGAAGATGGGAATCATGACAGCCCGAAGTGCACGACTGAGTTTGATCACGAAAGCGGATTTGATCGTTGCTATCAGCGTCATGGTTGCATGTTTATCGTTTCGCCATGTTTCATGCGTGAAGAAGATTTAAAAGCGGCATGGGATCGATGCAGGCAGGCAGGGAGGAAGGAAGGGAGGAGGTGGTGCAGTGCAATTCGTCTCGGGTTGCAGGATTTCGAATGCTGCTTCCCAAGAGCCTAGTGGAAGGTTGATCGCCGGTGAGGCTGGCAGAGCGTGGCTGAAGCCGACTTTTTCTCACTGATGAGATTTGGTCTGGAATGAGAAAAGCGAGACTGAGATAAAATCTCTGCTCTCTAGACGGGTATGCAAGCTGATTCCGGAACGTCTTCCCGGGAGGCTCGCTTCATGAGCCCGCGCTGAAGGTGAAGAGACTCCTTGCTGCTTTCATTGGCCATGCCTGTGGTGGATTTTGCCCCGAGACGCACCGCGAAAATTCCAGCAGTCTGCGGGCTCGGTTTGGTGGCGCTGAAGCAGTCGAAGCAGTCGAAGCGGTAGAAATGGCGGCATTCAGGCGGGATCGGAAGAACGCCAGGTCCGCAATATCCAGCGAATAAATTTCAGGCAACCACAATATCTTGTGGATTTCGCCCTTTGGACTTGTCTTTCGTCCGGCACTCGGCTATCTGATGAAAGTTGCCCGAGTTTGCGACGCAAATAGGCTCTCGACCACCCTGATTTCTCTCATGTATCTCAAAAGTCTCACCCTCCACGGATTTAAGTCGTTTCTTGAAAAAACCAAGATTGAATTCCATCCAGGTGTGACCGGGATTGTGGGACCGAACGGGTGCGGCAAATCCAACGTGGTGGACGCGATTCGCTGGGTGCTGGGTGAGACCTCTGCGAAGGCCCTGCGTGGTGGTGAGATGGCTGACGTCATTTTCAATGGTACTGATCGCAGGAAGGCAGTCGGAATGGCTGAGGTGACCTTGACGCTCTCAGACTGCGAGGCTGCGCTCGGGGTTGATTTCAATGAGATGGCGATTACCCGCAGAGTCTACCGGGATGGGAATTCCGAGTACCGTCTCAACGGCAAAAAGTGCCGTCTGAAGGACATTCATGGCTTGCTCATGGACACAGGGATCGGCAGGACCGCCTATTCGATCATGGAGCAGGGGAAGATTGACATGCTTCTCTCATCAAAGCCTGAAGACCGACGTTCTGTCTTTGAAGAGGCGGCGGGAATTACCAAGTTCAAGAGCCAGAAAAAAGAGGCGCTTCGAAAACTGGAATACACCGAGGCCAATCTCCTGCGGATCGAAGACATTATCGCTGAGGTCAAGCGTCAGATGGGAACTTTGCAGCGACAAGCTCAGAAGGCGAGACGCTACCAGGTTCTGCTCGGAGATGTGAAAACCTTGGACACCCACCTGAGTCACCGCCAGTTCGCGGGATTTCAGGCTGAAAGAGCTGAGCTGGAGAATTCGCTCCGGGCGCTCAAGGTCGAGTATGCGGACCTTGAGGAGACCATTCGCCTCGGTGACGAGGGCTTGCAGGAGCGGCGGGATGCGCTCCAGGAGCTTGAGGCGAAACTCAACCAGCAGCGTGAGGCCCTGAGCCTTCGTGAGTCCGAGATTCAGGCCTCGGAGAGCAGGATCTCATTCAATGGCGAGCGCGTCCGCGAACTCCATGAGCTCGTTGAGCAGAGTTCAGGAGATCTGCAACGTTTGGAGAGCCGTTTGGGGGAATCGGAAGAGGAGCTGTCGGCAGCGGATGCAGCTCTTACCGCCGTGATCGGAAGTTTGACGCAGCAGCGTGAGCAACTTGAGCTACAGACCGATGGGTTCAGAGAACTCAGGGTCCGACGGGTCGATTGTGAACGAACCAGAGACAAGCTTCACGGCAAGCTCAGAGAGTCTGAGAAAGAACTGATTGCCAGCGCGGCCAGAATGGAGAGTCGGGAGACCCAGCTCCTCGCGGATCGGGAACGGCTCGATCTTCAAGTCAAGGAAGCTGAGATTCTGCGGGTTCAGCAGGCGAAAAAAGAAGAGCAGGCAGAGCAGGTAGCTCATGAGGTGGAGGCACTGGCCCAAGCCTGCAGCGCGAAGAAGAACCAGCTTGCCTGCGCTGAAAATGCACACCGTGAGGCGGAGACCGCGCTGCAGGCGCTGCGGCGGGAAGTGAACCAACTGCGTGCCGACTACACAGGAAAAGAAAGTAGGAGAGTTGTGCTGCGCCAGCTTGTCGCCGAGGGCGAAGGCCTGGAGGAAGGCACTCAGAACGTCTTGCAGGGGTTGGATGATCCAGACTTTTACAAGCAGGGGGTGAGGGGGCTCCTCGGATCTTTTGTCGAGGTGGATGACTCGTGTGTCCGGGCAGTGGAGGCAGCCCTGGGAAGTCTGCTCCAGACGGTGATCGTAGCGGATACTTCGATGGCAGAGGCGATCATCGACACGCTTGCCGAGAAGGAGTTGGGAAGTGTGAGCCTGCTCTCCGAGGAATTTATAACACTTCGAGGTGAGGGGCAGATGATGACCGTTCCCGAGGGAGCAATCGCCTGGGCACTCGATCGCACGAAAGTGCACGATTCGGTGCGCGGACTGATGGAGAATCTCCTCGGGAGTGTTCTTATCGTCGAGGACCTGGCGACTGCTCTACGACTGAAGTCGGAAATGGGACATGTCGCGTTTGCTACTCCACGGGGAGAATTTGTCTCCACCGATGGCGTCATCTCCGGAGGCCGGGGGAAGGGGCAGGGGTCGATCCTCGGGCGCGGTAATGAGCTGCGGGATCTCGACGAGGAAACGGCGAAGATGAAGGCATCGATGGATGACAAAGTCAGGCTTCTCGAGGTCAAGGACCTCGCGTGTGTCGAAGGGCACCAGCAGCTGGACGCTCTTCGTCAAGGTTACCAGAAGTCGCAGGGTGATGTTGCTAATCTCGAAGGAAGAAAAGCAGCCATTGAAAACGAATTTCAACAGGTGACGAGTCGGATTGAAGCGCTCGATTGGGAGGTTTCTGCGATCCGGAAGCGTCTCGATGGTGGTGCGGACGGAATCGCCGTTTTGCGTGACCGACGGTCGTTGCTGCAGTCAACCATTGCCGAACTGGGTGGGGAAGCCGAAATTGCGGGTCGGGAACTGGAGGAGTTGCTCAATGCAGAAGCTGAGCTCTCTGAGCTTCTTGCTGCTCTGAAAACTTCCCTGGCTGTCGAAGAGAGAGCCCGCGAGGGGCTTGAGGAACAGAAAAGACCGATTGCACAGAGGCTTGAAGAATTTCGCTCGCTTATCCAGCGCCGAGCAGATGACATTTCCTCCCACCGGGCGCGTATCACCCACTCAGAAGAGGAAAGTGGACAGCTTTCTAAGAAAGTCGAAGAGGGGCGCGAGGAAGTGCAGAGGCTTCGCGATGGTCTGTCCGGATTAGCCCAGCGTCGCGTTGCCGAGGGAGAAGAACTTGCGGAAAGCGAGAGGTCTCTGGCGATGCAGCGGGCTCGTCTTAGTGAGGTTGGGGGAGTGATGGGCAGAGAAGATGTCGGTGTGGCCAAAGTTGCGATGCGTCTGGAGAATCTCGAGCAGGCTGTGCGCGAGCGTTATCAGGTGGAGCTTGCAGCCTTCGAGCCAGATCCACATACCCTCCTTGCCTGTATTCAGGAGGTGAAAACGGCGCACGACAAAGCGTCCAAAAGACGTCTCGCCATGGCCGCCAGCCGTGCTGAGAAAGAGAACGCAGAAGGGACAACCAGCTCGGATGAGGTCGCGGCGGAAGCCGTCGGAACTCCACCGATAGATTCGGAGGTCTTCGCAAGCGAAGAGGAGGCTGATCATGCGGTGGCGGAGGCAGTGGCCAGACAGGAAGCAGCGGGAGGGGAAGAAGGTCTCGTATCAGACCCCAGCCGGGATCGGGAGAGTGAGGCCATGGAAGCAGGTCTCGAGGCAGCAATGGCAGAGGCGGGCAATGATGATGATGGGGTAGTCGGAAGCCCAGACTGGGATTTTGTCGAGAAGGCAGTGGGAGAATTGCGCCAGCGTCTCGACTCGATCGGTGCAGTGAACTTGGACGCTATCGACGAGTTTGAGGAACTGGAGGAGCGGCATGACTTTCTAGTCAGCCAGAATGCCGATCTTGTGAACTCACGCGAGGAACTCCTGCGAGTGATTTCGAAGATCAACTCGACGACGAAGCAGATGTTTTCGGAGACCTTCGAGGCGGTTCGGGTAAATTTTTCTCAGACCTTCAAGGAGCTGTTCGGGCAGGGTGCCAGAGCAAACTTGATCCTGGTTGACGAAAGTAACCCTCTGGAGTCTGGGATCGAGGTGATCGCGAAACCACCCGGGAAGAAGCTCCAGTCGATCAGTCTTCTTTCTGGCGGCGAGAGGTCGATGACCGCGGTTGCCCTTCTTTTCTCGATTTACATGGTTAAGCCCTCACCATTCTGTGTGCTTGATGAGCTTGATGCACCGCTCGACGAGTCGAATATCTCGCGCTTTCTCAAGATGCTGGATCGATTCATCGATCAGAGTCAATTTATCATCGTGACTCACAATAAGCGGACAATGCGGCGGGTAGATGTCATGTATGGGATCACGATGGAAGAGTTCGGGGTCTCGAAACCAGTTGGCATGCGCTTCGGCGACGGGAAAGATGAAAGCGAAACTCCAGAGACTGACGAGAATGGTCAGGTGGCTCTCGGGATAGGGGCAGGAGAGTCGTCGCACCAGTAGGAGTCGAGTCGGCAGCGGGATGGGAGGATCCTCAGAGATGGTTAGTCGGCAGGCGGCAGCAGACCTTACCGCCAGTTAACTGCTTGCCGGGCCTCCTCTACCGGAGCTTCGTATCCTGCTTGCGGGCCGTCTTGTCTCCCTTAGACTTTCGCCTGTCTCTTATGCTTGTGCTGATCACAGAGAATATTGAACAGATTGCAGTGGTGCTTCTGCTCCTCTGTGTGTTTGTGGCCTTCCTCCGAGAGTGGGCGGGGCCGGATCTGGTCGCCATGTCCGCCTTCACATTGCTGATTATTGTCGGCCTAGTCGAGGCCGACCGAGTTCGCAGCGTCTTTGGGAACCCGGCTCCGATTATCATCGCCTGCATGTTTATCCTCAGTGCTGCGCTTGAGCGTACTGGAGTGATCGAGGGCCTGGGCCGGTGGTTTGGTTCGGTTGCTGGAACGGGGCCGACGCGGATTCTTGTCACTCTTATGATTCTGGTGGCCGCCCTCTCAGGCCTGGTCAACAACACGCCCGTCGTTGTGGTTTTTCTTCCGATCGTGCTCGGGCTCTGTCGGAGACTTCAGCTGAAAGCCTCTCGGTTTCTCATTCCTCTCTCTTATGCTGCGATCGTGGGCGGAACCTGCACGATCATCGGAACCTCTACCAACCTGCTCGCTTCAGGAATTGCTGAGAGTATCGGTCGCGAGAAGGGCATCGTGTCATTGCAGAATTTCGGCATGTTCGAGATCACCAAACTAGGGGTGGTTTTTGTTGTCGTGACCCTCGTATACATGCTCACCCTCGGCCGGAAGCTGCTGCCCGACCGGGTGACGCTCTCAACGCTTTTTGAATCCGAAGAGGGGAAAGAGTTTCTCACTCAGGGAGTGGTCAGCGAGGGGTCACCGCTGGAAGGGAAAGCATTCTCGGAGACGCGCCTGGCCAAGCTCAGAGGGCTGCGCATCATTGAAATTATTCGGGGGGCGGAACGGCTTAAAACAGCGCTCAATAAGACGGTCTTCGAAGTAGGAGATAGCATCGTTTTTAAGACACAAGCAGGCGGGGTGATGGACCTGGCGGACGAGGCCGGTATCCGAGTTGGAGCGAAGGACGAATTTGGTCTCGAAGGCGTGAAGACCGAATCCGCGATCCTGATGGAAGGAATCATCGGACCGACTTCGACTCTCATCGGGCACTCGTTGAAAAAGCTTAACTTTCGCCAGCGTTTCGGAGTAATCATCCTCGCCGTGCATCGTCGCGGTGAAAACCTGAGAGAGCATTTTCAAGATGTCGACCTCGCTTTCGGGGACACCCTGCTCGTCGAGGGGCCTGTCGAGCAGATGAACAAGCTCTTCCAGGAAAGGGATTTCATCAACCTGAGTCGACCCAGGGAAGAAAAGTTGCGGAGGACGAAAGCACCCATCGCAGTGCTGGCACTCCTTGCCTTTCTGCTTCTCGGCGCCTTTACGGATTTACCCCTGCTGGGGCTGGCTCTTGGCGCGGCGCTGTTGACTCTCCTGACCCGCTGTATTGACCCTGCGGAGGCCTATGGGTCTGTGGAGTGGAAAGTTATTTTCATGATCTTCGGGATGCTTGGGATGGGGGAGGCGCTTGCCTCGACAGGAGTGGCATCCACAGTTTCTGCTGCGGTTGTCGATAGCATAGGCCGCTTCGGCCCACACGCAGTGCTCGCGGGGATCTACTTTCTTGCTGCCGTACTCACGGAGACAATAAGCAACAACGCCGTTGCCGCTTTGCTGACGCCGATTGCCATCACTGTTGCTCTCGACCTCGGGGTAGATCCCCGGCCGTTTGTCATCGCGGTCATGTTTGGTTCAAGCGCGAGTTTTGCTACTCCGATCGGCTACCAGACGAACACCTATGTTTTTGGTGCGGGAGGATATAAGTTTTCCGATTTCCCTCGAGTTGGCTTGCCTCTCACATTTATTCTCTGGATTCTTGCGAGTATTCTCATTCCCGTCTTCTGGCCGCTTCACACAGGATCATGAATGGGTTGTCGCAGTTGTTTCACGTGGGAATTATTTTAGGCTTGCGGGATGAGGTGGAAGGACTTAATCATTCTTTCTTATTGGTGGTGGGGTAGTTCCTAGGCTTCTGTTCAAGGCTCCATTGCCCACGTTTTCACACAACTGTAATGGCAAAAAAAACTACGACCAAGAAGGCATCGGTAAAGAAAAAAGCGAAAAAGGCACCCGTCAAAAAGGCACCGGTGAAGAAAGCACCCGTCAAAAAGGCACCCGTCAAAAAGGCACCGGTGAAGAAAGCGCCCGCCAAGAAGAAAGCGCCCGTCAAAAAAGCACCCGTCAAAAAAGCACCGGTGAAGAAAGCGCCTGCCAAGAAGAAGGCACCCGTCAAAAAAGCACCGGTGAAGAGAGCGCCCGTCAAAAAAGCACCGGTGAAGAAAGCGCCCGCCAAGAAGAAGGCACCCGTCAAAAAGGCACCCGTCAAAAAGGCACCGGTGAAGAAAGCGCCTGCCAAGAAGAAGGCACCCGTCAAAAAAGCACCGGTGAAGAAAGCGCCTGCCAAGAAAAAGGCACCCGCCAAAAAGGCACCGGTGAAGAAAGCGCCTGCCAAGAAGAAGGCACCCGCCAAAAAGGCACCGGTGAAGAAAGCGCCCGTCAAAAAAGCACCGGTGAAGAAAGCGCCCGCCAAGAAGAAGGCACCCGTCAAAAAGGCACCCGTCAAAAAGGCGCCGGTGAAGAAAGCGCCTGCCAAGAAGAAGGCACCCGTCAAAAAGGCACCGGTGAAGAAAGCGCCTGCCAAGAAGAAGGCACCCGCCAAAAAGGCACCGGTGAAGAAAGCGCCCGCCAAGAAGAAAGCGCCGGCGAAAAAAAAAGCACCTTCTAGAAAAAAACAAGCGAGCCGAAAGTCATCCTCCAGCTCAGCTCTGAACGGTACGACCAATGGCGTAGAGATTCTCAGGCCAAAAAAAAAAATAGTCGTAAGAGGGTTTCTTAGGATCCAGCAACAATGCTTGCTGAATTTGCGGGACGCACTTCTTGACGCGATGGAGGGCGTGGCCCGTGACAATCTCCGTGTGGCGAGCGAAAACTCGGAGTCTGCTTTTGGGCAGCACACCGCAGACGCGGGCGCTGATTCCTACGACCGCGATTTCGCTCTCAATTTGCTCTCCAAGGAGCAGGATGGGCTCTATGAGATCGATGAGGCCCTGGACCGAATTGAGGCCGGAAATTACGGTGTTTGTGAAATTTCAGGAAAAAAAATTCCCAAAGCTAGGCTTGAGGCAATCCCATTTGCGCGGTTGACGGTGGAGTGCCAGGCTGAGCTTGAGAAACGCGGGAATTTCAGAGGTGAGCGGCCGTCCCTGAGAGAGCTTTTCGGGTCGAACGAGGTCGCTTTGGATGCCTGAATCAGGATCAATTGAATTGGAGGTTGCGTAAGACCTGATTGTCATTAGATTCGATCTCCATTATGGCAAGAGACCTTATCATTCTTGAGTGCACTGAAGCGAAAGCAGAGGGCAAGCCCACATCCCGTTACGTCACCACGCGTAACAAGAAGAGTCTGCGTACTCCAGGACGCCTCGAGAAAGTGAAGTTCAATCCTTTTCTCAAGCGCCGAACCCTGCATCGGGAACTTCGTTAGAGAGAGGGAGAGTGTAATTTTGCAGATGCTTGCTCAGTAACGTCCACTAAGAAAAATTTTCTATCATGCTTCCGAAAACCGAAGAACGCGCCTACAACTTACGCCGCCACAACCGTCGGATGACTCGGCGTCGTATGGATATTCCGGTGGAGAAAATCGTCTACAAGCAACCAGACCTGCTTGCGCAATTCACAAGCGATACCGGGAAGATCCTTCCGAGACGCATCACCGGAGTTTCTGCCAAGATTCATCGGAAAATTACTCGGGAAATAAAGAGGGCCCGTGCCGTCAATCTGATGTCTTAGAAGGGTCCAGGCTTTCTGGCAAGCCGGAGAGAGTTGTTAGGCCCAGTGAGCATGCAGATTTTTGATGCCTCGGGAGCCTTGTCAGGTCTGTCAGGTCTGTCAAGTCTCAAGGTCTGACGAGAGTCAACACCACGGCGCTTACCCTCCCAGTAAGTGGTGCCTTGCGGTTTATTAGCTGCGCTCGCTCGAGGTCGGTTCAGCACTATCGTGCTTGCCAATGATGCGAGCCACTCTACCAGTAGCTGACTTGTCTTCCGCTCCTTTTGATTCGTAGCAATCCTGTTTTTGAGTCATCATCATTGCTTTTTTATGAAAAAAATATTCGTCTCCGGTTGCTACGATATTATCCACGCAGGGCATGTGCAGTTCTTTGCTGAAGCCCGGGCACTTGGTGATCATCTGACCGTCTGTTTTGCCTCAGACGAGGTGCTCTGGCACCACAAGGAGCGACGCTCCTCTCTGCCGCAGGATCACAAGCTCGAACTCCTGCGCTCGATGTCTGTGGTCGATGATGTGGTGATAGGCGAAAGCGAAGAGATGGGTTTGGATTTCCAAGACCACTTCCGTCGTGTGAAACCTGATATTTTGGCAGTGACGGAAGACGACCAGTATGAAGCGCTCAAGGAAGCACTCTGCGACGAAGTCGGAGCGAAATATGTGAGACTTCCGAAGACGCCGCCCCAGTTTAAGACGGTCTCAACTTCGGGTATCGTCAAGTGGATCAAAGCCCCGGACAGGTCCCCGGTGCGGGTTGATTTTGCTGGCGGCTGGCTGGATGTTCCGAAATTTGCTCGCCAGAGGGCTTTTATCGTCAACTGTGCAGTTTCTCCGACTGTGTCGCTTCAGGATTGGCCGTACGAGAAGCAGTCCGGACTCGGTGGCAGTGGGGCGTGGGCATTGCTGAACGGAGAATCTGGCGTGACAAGCGAATTGGAACTTGGTGTCGGCTGGCAGGATCCTGCAATTATCAGTGAGACCGGACTTTGCGTTTGGAAAAGTGGCCCCGTTCCCGAACTTGCGCTGAAGCGGGATGGCGAAATTCTGCAGGGTAAGATGGCGGTCTATTACACGGGTACCGATCATGACACTCCCGGGGTGGTCGATCAGGATCGCGACTATGATCTGATAGAAAAAGCGGGCGCTGTGGCTGCGGATGCTGTTGAGGGCAATGATCTGCAGCGGCTGGGTGAGGCGGTGCGTATCAGTTACCAGGTGCAACTGCATGAGGGTATGCAGCCCCTGCCTGAGGTAGACACGGCAATCAGTTGGAAATACACCGGCGGAGGATTCGGAGGTTATGCCCTGTATCTCTTCGCAGAGCAAACCGCGCGCGATGCATTTGTCTCACAATCAGATGCCGCGCTGCCCATCGAGCCGTATCTTTCACAGGTCCGCTGATCGGCCATCGCTGGTGGCTGGCTGTCTTGCAGGCAGGCAGGCAGGCAGGCAGGCAGGCAGCTATCTGGTCTTAGGGATGGAGTAGGCGGAAACCCCGCTTTTTGCTTCCTCGTGGCTGAGCGCTCCGTCAGGCCAGCGCACGTGGATAGAGACAGGTTTTCGCTTTCCTGATCCAAATGCAAGCACGGGCGAAGATTGAGACAGGTAGCCTCCGCCCGCAGTGGTCTCGGCAGTTTGTGTGCTTCCGTTGTCGAAGCGCACGGTGATCCGGGAGCCAACGCCTGTTGGGTTTCCAGGGGGTCCCTGTAACCGCACGGTGACAGGTTTTGTTCCCTCAGGCACCCGGGTGAAGCAGCGGACAGGGCCGTCATTGCATCCAATAACAACATCCAACCACCCGTCACGGTTGAGGTCAGTGCTGGTCAGGGACTTTGCATCGACAGGCACAATGAGCCCGCTTTCGGCCGGCCATACAGGGTCAAAGGTTCCGTCACCACGGCCCGACAGGAGCAAACCCAGTCCGCCATCCATCCGGCCGGTTTCAGGTTGTGGGCTGAAGAAATTGTGTGTCAGGAAAATATCCGGGTGGAGGTCACCGTCGGCGTCGGTGATCACGACACCAAATCCGGGTGCGATCTGTGCCAGGCGTGGCAGGGGCCGAAAAGAAAATCTGCCGTTTCCGTCATTGAGGAGTACTCCGGAAGCGAGGGTGTTTGCCGCAAAGCGGTGGGCTGCCTCAAGGCGCCTAGGAGGGTAAATCATGCTCAGGTCTGCTAAAGCAAAATCCCGGAAAGATTGGAATTTTCCTGCTAGAAATGGCATGGCACGCGTCGAGCAACTCCGGCCGCGGACAGGAAAGAGTTGGGTGTTTTCGTGTTCTACTTCCACCAGACGCATTCTTTTCTTCCCTTCGAAATCCCCGTAGTAGAGAAGTGCTGGCTTGTTCGTTGATGCTGTATATTTCGTGTTCAGGCCGAAGTTGGTGACCACGTAGTCGATGTCTTCATCGCCGTCGAGATCGGCGCCGGCGATCCCGTTCCACCAGCCGGTGCGCTCAGCGAGACCTGCCTCTAAACTCCGATCAACCAAGCGTCCGCGCTCGTTCCGAAAGAGTTTCACCGGCCCCCATTCATGCGTGACCAGCAGGTCGATCCAGCCGTCGTTGTCAGTGTCCGACCAGAGTGCCGAAGTGACCAGGCCAGTCTTTGCGAGTTGTGCTCCCACCTCATTGCTTGCGTCTGAGAAGTGGCCAAAGTTGTTGCGCAAAATCCTGCTTTGGGGAGTGAGAGGATAGTTGCCAGGAATCAGTCTTCCTCCGAGGAAGAGGTCGAGGTCGCCATCGCGATCGAAGTCGGCCGCGGCCACCACGCTGCCGCTGTCACGTGTGTCCGGCAGCGCTGCTGCTGCTGCTGCTGCCCTCGTCAATCGCCCTGCGCCGAGGTTTGTGTAGAGTCGGTCTTGAAGCCCAGTGGATCCAGCTGGGTGCTCTGCACCACCGCTGACAACGTAAAGATCGAGGTCCCCGTCGCTGTCAGCATCAAAAAAAAGAGCGCCCATGTCCTCGTGCTCGCGATCGTTTTCAAGGTCAGGCACTGGGACAGGTGTGAACTGTTCGGGGCCATCATTGCGGAAAAGTTTGCCGGGTTCACCGGCTGCTCCGGATAAAAAGAGATCATCATCGCCATCGTTATCGATATCGCCCCATGCCATTCCGGGGCCGAGTCGGGAGAGGCGGTAGGGAAGAAGCGGTTGCTCGCGAAAGTCGTTGAATGGCAGTTCCCGGTGCACTGCTTCGTGCAGGGCCTCATGCGAGGTGAACAAAGAGGCGTTGCTTTGTTCCGCGGTGGAGGATGGCAGTGTCCCCGTGTCCTCTTCTTCAATCGTGTGGCTTCGGTTGACCTCAAGATCGCAGATCTCTTGCACCTTCCCGCTGGGCCAGTGGATGACCACCCTGTGTTCCTGGCTGCTTGCCTTCCCAAGTCCGAAGTGGACGAGCGGTTCATTGCTGGAAAGGATCCCTGTGGCTGGTTGCAGGTGGCGTATCCGAGTGGTGCCTGCAGATTCCAGGCGAACGACGGCGCCGATGCCGCCCGAGTTGCTCTCTTTGCCGCGGAGGCGAAGCGTGACCCAGTCGGCAGTGCTCCGATTTTTGAAGATGCTGACAGGCTCGTCGAGGTTGGCGACTACCAGGTCGAGATCGCCATCTGCGTCCAGATCCCCGAGGGCAGCGCCGAAACTCATGCCAAGATGGTCGAGGCCCCACTGCTTACTGACATCGGTGAAGCGCAGATCGCCCTCGTTGCGAAAGGCGAGGTTTCGCTCCGGCATGGTAGGCGTGTTCCTGTAAATGTCCCAGTTGCTGCGCCCCTTGAGCATGGCGGAATGGGTCGGCGTGTCGGAGTTATTGAAGTTTCGGGTCATCCCGTTACTGATGAAGACGTCGACCAATCCGTCATTGTCGAGATCAGCGAGCTTGACCGACCACGACCAGTCCGAGTCGGCCAACCCGGCGAGGTAGGCGGCCTCCATAAAGCGTCCAGTTCCGGTGTTCAGATAGAGACTGTTGCGCATGTACTGGGGCGGCGGTCCAGCGACCGAGGCCAGTCTGGCTGGGTTCATGGCGCCCATGGTGGTTTTCTCTTTATAGTGGGTGGTCGCCGACATGTCGGCCGCGAGGAAGTCGATCATGCCGTCGTTGTTCAAGTCGGCGGCGTCGGCTCCCATAGAGAACCACGGCGTGTGAGGAACTGTCTCAAGCAAGACGTCGGTGAAGGTTCCGTCCCGGTTATTGCGGTAGAATCTGTCTGGGTCATCGAAGTCGTTGCAGACGTAGAGGTCGGGCCAGCCATCGGCGTTGTAATCCCACCACGTGGCTGCTAGACCCACCCCGTGCCCGTCGAGGCCTGCGGCAGAGGTCACATTGGTGAATGTTCCGTTCCCGTTGTTGCGCAGAAGATAGTCATCCCGGCCGTAAGTGGTGATCTGGTGTCTTTTCTTTCCTCCGCGGAGCGTGGTGCGGACGGTGTAGTATTTTTTGTATTCTTCGAGAACCTCTGCCCTACCATTCACCTGGTAACCCGCTGTCTCGGGCAAGCCTCCTTCTCGGTAGTGACGGTAGGTGACGATGAAAAGATCGAGGTCACCATCCCGGTCGAAATCGCAGAATGATGGCATCAAGCAGGCGTCTGAGATGGCGATGCCGAAGCTGTGAGCAGCTTCGACAAAGTGCCCATCGCCGTCATTGAGGTAGAGCTGGTTCGGGGCGTCGTGGTTGCAGACGTAGATGTCAAGGTCACCATCATTATCGATATCCGCCATGGCAGCTCCCGCGCCCCAGGCATTCCCTCCGTCGATGCCTGTCTGCGCGGAGATATCCTTGAACTGAAAGTCGGCCTCCTGCCGGAAGAGCCGATTGGATCCGGGACCGCTGACGAGGAAAAGATCCGGACGATGGTCACCGTCCAAATCTCCGATAGCAACCCCACCGCAGGCGAATCCCGAGTGGTAGACACGAGCCATGGGATGGTCAGCTTCGATGCGGTTTTCGAAATCCACCCCGGTCTGGCTGGGCGGCAGGCGTTCGAAGAGGGGAGGAGTCTCAGGCGCGTTTTCTGCTCGAGCTCGAAGAGTCAGGGCAGGGATGAGGAGCGAGAGAAGCAGGAGTCTCGGTCTGAACGGGCGTGTAAAAAGAAGCGAAGCACGCGTGAATCTTCGAGAAGAACAGCAGCTGGAAACGTGGCTTCTAGTGCACATCGAGCTCCGGGCGGAAGTCAGCGGCGTGGTAGGAACTGCGGACGAGCGGGCCGGAGGCGACGTGGCGAAAGCCTTTTTCCAGCGCGATCTGTTTGTAACGATCGAAGGTGTCCGGGTGGATGTAGTCGACCACAGGGAGGTGACGCTCTGAGGGGCGAAGATACTGCCCGAGGGTGAGGACGGTGACGTCGTGGCTACGGAGGTCGTCCATGGCGGTGAGGAGTTCGTCTTCGGTTTCTCCGAGGCCGAGCATGAGCCCACTCTTGGTCGCACACGGCGTGTCGAGCTCGCGCGAGATAGCCTTGGCTTTCCTCAGCACGTGGAGGGAGCGGTGGTAGATGGCGCGGGATCGCACCAGCGGAGTAAGGCGTTCGACCGTCTCGAGGTTGTGATTGAAGATGGCCGGTGCCGTTTCCATCACCTTCCGGATGGCATCGTCGGAGTCGTTGAAGTCGGGGACGAGGATCTCGATGATGATGCCGGGGCTCTCGGTGCGGACCGCAGCGATGGTCTGCGCGAAATGCTCGGCTCCACCGTCAGCAACATCATCGCGGGCCACGGCGGTGATAACGACATGCTTGAGCTTGAGACGGCTGGTTGCCAGAGCGACCCGCTGGGGTTCATCGGCTTCGAGAGCAAAGGGTTTGGCGGTCTTGACTGCGCAGAACCCGCAGGCGCGGGTGCAGCGGTCCCCGGCGATCATGAAGGTAGCGGTTCCCTGCCCCCAACACTCCCAGCGGTTCGGGCACTGGGCTTCTTCACAGACGGTGTGGAGATTGAGATCCGAGATGAGCGATTTGGTTGACCAGAATACAGGATCGCTGGGGAGGCGGACCTTGATCCACTCGGGCTTGCGCTCGGTGTGGGTTCCGAGGAGATCAGCCTTTCGGAGGCTTTTGGTTCCTGTGCCTGAGCAACTCATAAGAGGGAAGAGAAAGAATCGGGACCTTCAGCGGTCATTCCGCGCAGGTCAACAGGAGGAACAGCTGCAGAGCGGGTGATCAGGGAAGTCTGCGAATGACACACTTACGGATTTCTCCGGTCGTCTGGAAGGTGGCGATACCGAAAGGCGCGCACATGTCGATCTGTCCGGAGCGCAGGCTGATTTCCTTGTCTGTGATATCTTCATCGACGACTTTTTGATCTTTGATCCACCCTTCGATACGGGTCGCTGTGACCCGGAGGCGGATGGCATACCAGGGGCCCTCATCGAAATGCATGTAGCTCGTCGTGTTGTTCTCCGAGGCATCGAGTCCATTGATCGAAGAGATGCCAACCACGCCGCCTCCCCACCCGCCGACAACGAAAGTCGCGCAGGTTTTGAGATCTCCGACCGGGAAAGTAAGCGCTGTGAAGAAGTCGAAACCTGAGCTCCGGCGAGCTTCTATCTCGACTTCGTAGTCAGTGGTTGGAAGCTTTTCTGGCTGCGTATAGCGGATGCCGCTGAGTTCTACCCCGCTACTGATGATCAGCTTTCCTTGCAGGACTTTGACCTCTCCGCTCCCTCCGAACTCGATCGTCTCCCACCCCTCGAGATTTGTGCCATTGAAAAGTGACCTGTCGTCTGCCTCCCCCGCCGGGCAATCGAGGTGGGCGAGAATCACGACGAAGAGGAGTGCAGGGACTGCCGTGGAAGATCTCATGTGGGAATCTGGAGCTCTTGGAAGGGAAGGTCAAAGGGAGCGGAGCGGGTTCTGAAATTGCCTATGGTTTCCCAGGCCTTGAGGTGTTAGAGAAAAACATTCCTCGTTTGCAACAGATTGCGTCAGCTCTTTTCATCAGCCTGCTCCTTTTTTCGGCAGGGTGCACGGCCCCAGCTGTGCCTCCCCGTGAGTTCGATTGCGCAGCCTTCCGACCGACCGACCCGAAGAAAGTGAAGGTGAAAGTCAGTTTGAACAACCAGATGCTCTATGTGATGGAGGGAAACCGACCGCTGATGGTGACGCCGACCTGTGTGGGAAAAAAAGCAACCCCGACTCCGAAGGGAAGCTTTTCGATTTTTTTGAAACAAGCGAAGCGTCGGGCGAATACGAGGGGATTCTGGGTGCATGAGGCGAGAAAAGAGATCCGCTTAGGACGCAACACGGGGCGTCCCTCCGGAGGTGGCTGGCGCTTTCTGGGCTATCCGATGGGCCACTGGTGTGAGTTCGCCCCTGCTTACGGAATTCATGCGGGTTGGGTGCATCCGACGCCGAGCACCCGCGGGTGTCTGAGAATTCACCGCAACGTGGCTCCTAAGTTCTTTGCTCTGGTAAGTGTAGGCACGAAAGTCCATATTGCGGATAGTCAGGTGGAAGACCTGACGCTCGGACAGGGCGTGTTGCGGCCCACGGATTTCAACCATCCGGAGTTTCCTCCAGAAATTATGTTTACTGATAAAATATTTGAGCGGGCAACCAGTTCACCTCTCCTGGAGGAGGCGAGTGTTGAAGAAAAATCCGCCTAGCCAGAGGGAAAAAAAGCAAGTGAGTGCGACTGAAAAAAAGACCAAACCGAAGAGAGTCAATGTCCGAAAACCGGACATCATGGAACTTGTCAAAGAGAAGGTAGAAGAGCACTATCGAAGTGACGTGGTGGACAAGGTCAAAGCCTCGAAAAACGTCATTCGCGTAGGCGACACAACCCTGTATCTGGCGCAGCAGTTCGGGTTCTGTTACGGGGTGGAGCGGGCGATCGACCTTGCTTACGCTTCACGCAAAGTTTTTCCCGGCGCACGTATCTTCCTCATTGGCGAGATTATTCATAACCCGGAGGTGAATCGACAGCTTCTTGAGATGGGGATTGTCAGCCTCTCGTGGAAGCGGCTCGACTCGGAATACGACGATCTCGGTAAGGAGGATGTGGTCCTGGTGCCCGCCTTTGGTGCCCCGGTGGAGTTCATGGATAAGCTGGACCAACAAGGGTGCCAGATTGTCGATACGACATGTGGCGACGTGATGAAAGTCTGGAGGCGGGTGCGCAAATACGCGAAGGAAGGGGTCACCTCCATCATCCACGGAAAGTCCGGTCATGAGGAGACACGAGCAACAGCATCCCGGGCCCTGGGAGAAGACCGCAAGGGTCACTACCTGGTAGTTTTGACCTTGGAGGATATCGATTATGTCTGTGCCTACCTGCTTGGAAAAGGCGATAAAGAAGAGTTTTTTGTGCGCTTCGAAGGTGCTCTCAGTCCGGGTTTTGATCCGGATTTGCATCTCGAAAGCGTGGGGGTAGCCAACCAGACCACCATGCTGAAAAGCGAAACGGAGGAGCTGCAGAGGCGCGTTGGGGGTGGCGATCGAGGCGCGGGACGGCACGCGTGAAAAATTCCAATCTTTTGACACCATCTGCGGGGCCACCCAGGAACGGCAGGATGCTCTCTTCACTTTACTGAAAGAGAAGATGGACATACTCCTTGTCGTCGGCGGGTATAACAGCTCGAATACGTCGCACCTTGTGGAGATCGGGAACGACCACCTCCCGACTTTTTTCATCGAGGAAGCAGCGTGTCTGCGTTCGATCGAGGAGGTCTTGCATTTCGACCTCCATTCGAACGAGGAAAAGACGAGTTACACGAACCTTCTCGATCCTGGCAAGCCGGTGATTGTTGGCGTGACGGCAGGAGCTTCCTGCCCGAATAACCTCATCGAAGACACCATCGTGAAAGTATTCGCCCTTCGAGGGGTAGGTCGTGAGCAGATTCTTGCCTCGTGAGGGATGCCGCCGCTCCGGGTTTTCCTCTCTGGGGATTGACCGCGGGTGAATGAACCGTTAAGGAAAGCATTCTCATTTTCGGCACGGGCCGGATGCCAGGAAGGCATGGCTCGATTCTTTTCTTCTATCTTCATGCACTTTCATTTCATAGGCATCTGCGGCACCGCGATGGGTTCAGTAGCCGCGGCGTTGCGGGAGCTCGGCCACGAGGTGTCGGGCTCAGACGCGAGCCCGTACCCTCCGATGTCGACGTTTCTTGAAGAAAAAGGGGTCACGATCTCCGAGGGATATCGGGGAGAAAACCTCCCGTCGGATTCTGAGGCGGTGATTGTGGTGGGGAACGCGATCTCGCGTGGGAACGAGGAGCTCGAGGCGGCGCTTTCCGGTCGGCCTCTTTTACACCAGCCTGCCCGAGGTGATAAAAAAACCATTTTCTCCGAGGGCGACGCAACCTGGTGGTGACCGGGACCCACGGGAAGACCACCACCTCTTCGATGCTCGCTTGGATCCTGAAGGATAGCGGACAGAATCCATCGTGGATGATCGGCGGAATTCCTGCCAACCTCGGGGACGGTTGTTTCCTGGGCGGCGGCGACATCGTCGTCCTGGAAGGAGATGAATACGATACCGCTTTCTTCGACAAGCGTTCCAAATTCGTGCACTACCTTCCAGAGGTCGTGATCGTCAATAACGTGGAGTTCGACCACGCGGATATTTTCGATGACCTGGATGCGATCAAACTGGCCTTCCGGAGAATGCTGAACATTGTTCCTCAAAATGGCGTGGTTTTCGTCAACGGCGACTGTGAAAACAGCCTGGCTGTTGCGAATGGCTGTCCCGCTCAGGTTGTCACGGTAGGCATGTCGGAGGGGTGCGCGATGCGCATTACGGAACTCGAGATGGGCTCGAGGCACTCTGCATTTTCAGTCGACGGATGCCGTTACGAGATCTCTCAGGAAGGGGAGTTCAATGTTCGAAATGCAGCGATGGCTGTCTGTGCGGCGTCATTTGTCGGTGCTGGCTCTAAGCAGATCGGCAAGGCTCTGGCAGACTTCCATGGGGTGGCGAGACGGCAGCAACTGCGAGGCGAGGTTCATGGGGTGCGCGTCATCGATGACTTCGCGCACCATCCTACTGCGATCCGAGGCGCCATTGCGGCGACAAGGCAGCGTTTTCCAGGAGCTCGGATCTGGGCGCTTTTCGAGCCGCGGTCGAACACGACCCGCCGTTCTATCCTCCAGACCGAGCTCACCGAAGCGCTCGCCAGTGCCGACCGGGCTGTGGTGGCTTCGGTCGCTCGTGCCATGCAACTCGACGACAAGGAGAGGCTTGATCCGGACCAGGTGGTTGCGGATCTCAAGGCAGGAGGTACCGTTGCCTATCACGAGGCAGATGCCGACGCCATCGTCATGAGGATTGTCCCAGATCTGAGAGACGCAGACGTCGTGGTTGTTTTTTCCAATGGGGCCTTCGGTGGGATCCACCAGAAATTGCTCGATGCGCTGGAGCAGCGAGTATCCTAGCCGTCATCGTGCACAGCCCAGGTTTCCTCGCGGCAGAGTCCTCTATCCCAGAATTCACACCCCCAAAGTTTCATGCCAGAGCAGAACAGCTTCTTCTTTGTGATCTTCGCGATCGTGGTCGGGTTTTATCTTTTCGATCTGGTGGCGAATATGCTGAATCTCTCGTGGCTGGGGAGGAAGCTTCCTGCCGAGTTTGAGGACACCTTCGATCCGGACGATTATGCCCGCTCGCAGGCATACACGCGCGAGGGGGGGAGGTTTGAGTTGGTCGGTGACTCGTTTCAACTGCTCGTTTTTCTGCTTTTCTGGCTTTGCGGCGGGTTTGCCTGGGTAGTCGGGTGGGCCGAGGCGTTCGGCATGGCACCAGTGATCACAGGTCTCGGCGTGTTTTCGGTTCTCTATCTGGCGCAGCTTCTGCTTTCGATCCCTTTCGATCTTTTTGATACCTTCGTGATCGAGGAAAAATACGGGTTCAACAAGACCACCCCGCGGACCTGGATCATGGATCAGCTCAAAGGGCTGCTGCTTGGGGTAGTCCTTGGTCTTCCTCTCCTTGGGCTGCTTCTCTGGCTGTTCGGGAAATACGAGAACGCGTGGTTTTTTGCCTGGGGCGCGGTTGCTCTGTTCTCGCTGGCCATGCTTTATCTCGCTCCGAGATACATCATGCCGCTTTTTAATAAATTTGAACCGCTCGAGAACGAGCACCTCAAGGAGGCGATTAATGTGATGGCTGATCGTTGTGAGTTTCCTCTCACCGAGATTTCGGTCATGGATGGGTCGAAGCGCTCATCGAAGTCGAATGCCTTTTTCACCGGTTTCGGCAAGCACAAAAAAATTGCTCTGTTTGATACGCTGATCGAGAAGCAGACCGAGGAAGAACTCGTTGCCGTGCTCGCCCACGAGATCGGGCACTTCAAGCTCAAACACATCGTGAAAATGATCGCCTTTAGTTTTCTCCAGACGGCACTCATGTTCTTCCTGCTCGGTCTTTTTTTGAAAAGTGAAGGCCTTTCCGCTGCTTTCGGGCTGTCCGAGCCACGGGTTTTCACGAGTTTTCTCTTTTTCGGGATTCTGTTCAAGCCGGTGAGCAAGATCCTTTCGGTTCTGAGCTCCATGCTCAGCCGGAAGCATGAATTCGAGGCGGATGCCTACGCGGCGAAGATGACCGGGGCGGGAAGACATCTGGTCACCGCGCTCAAGAAGTTATCCAAGGACAATCTCTCGAACCTGACCCCGCACCCGTTTTACTCCTTCCTCTACTACTCGCACCCACCCGTCATCGAGCGGATCGAGGCGCTGCGGAAAATGGGTTGAGAGCATCATCGCGACAAGGCAAGAGGTGCCGCCCTGCCGCCCGCGCGCATGCGCGCGCGACTCAGGTGAGGATCTCGTGGGCGACTTTGCCGTAGACGTCGGTGAGCCGGAAGTCACGTCCCGCGTAGTCGTAAGTGAGGCGCTCGTGATCGAGCCCGAGAAGGTGCAGGATCGTGGCGTGCCAGTCGTGGGTGTCCATCTTCCCGTCGACCGCGGCGTAGCCGTGTTCATCGGTGGCGCCGAAGTTCATGCCGCCCCTGACCCCGCCTCCTGCCATCCACATCGAGAACCCCTTGTTGTTATGGTCACGGCCGTCGCTCCCCTGCGAGTAGGGAGTGCGGCCGAATTCGCCACCCCAGATGACCAGGGTATCCTTGAGCATGTCGCGTTGCTTGAGGTCGGTGAGCAGGGCCGCGATCGGTTGGTCGGTCGCGCCGCAATCGCGCTCGAGTGAGGCCTGGAGGTTGCGGTGATGGTCCCACCCGCCGTAGCCGACTTCAATAAAGCGGACTCCGGCTTCGGCAAAGCGTCGCGCCATCAGGCACTGACGGCCAAAGCTGTCCATTCTCTGGTCGCTTCCGCCGATCCCGTAGAGCTCGCGGATGCTTTCCGGTTCGCTGTCGGTATCGAGAATCTGAGGGACCTCGTCCTGCATCCGGAAGGCCAGTTCGAATGATTCGATAATACCCTCGATTTCCGGGTGGTAGACGTCGCGTGCGAGCTTGTCTTCGTTCAGCGAGCGGATCAAATCGAGCTGGCTGCGCTGGAGGTCACGGTCGAGGTGCTGGTTGCTGATATTCTCGATTCCCTGGGTTTTTTTCGTATTTTTGTTTTGCCGCCTTCTCATACCACCATCACCACCACCACCACCACCGATCCTGCCACCTGCCGAGACTTTGGTGCCCTGGTAGATGGCGGGAAGAAATGCAGAGCCATAATTTCTCGACCCACCGAGGCCGCTCGGAGGGTTGATTGTGATGAAGCCCGGGAGGTTGGCGTTCTCGGTGCCGAGGCCATAGAGCGACCACGCCCCCAGCGACGGGCGCACGAACTGGAACGAGCCGGTATGCATCTGTGCAAAGGCTTGCGGGTGGTTGGGCAGTTCGGTGGTTCTCGCATTGAGGATGCAGAGGTCATCTGCGTGCTTGGCGACATGCTTGTAGAGGTCGGAAATCCACAGCCCGGAGGATCCGTGTTGGGCGAAGCGGTTGGCAGTGCCGAGGAGCTTGGCGCCGCGTGCATTGGTGAAGTCGGCTGATTTTCCAGTGTCTTCGTTGAGTCTCGGCTTGTGATCGAAAGTATCGATGTGGGAGGGTCCCCCTTGCATGCAGAGGAAAATGACGCGCTTCGCCCGCGGAGTGAAATGGACGGGACGGGGCGCAAGAGGGCCGCGCTTCGGAGAGGTCGAGTTGGCTGCGGCTTGTCGGGATAAGAGGGAGGCGAAAGCCAGGTAGCCAAATCCCGAGGAAAGAGCTTTCAGTGAGTGCCGGCGATTGAACTGCAAAGGACGCATGGTGACAGGGAAGAAACTCCGCAGGGAGGCTGAAGTTGCGGTCCATCTGGGAGGAACTTGCTCTGCGCTCACTGTTCCCGTGGTCGTCGGGAAATTGCAATCCTGGCTGGAGCGATAAAGCCCTCATGGTATTGACAAGCCGGGTGTGCGGGACGTTCTCTCCAGCATGCTGGTTGATGGAAAGCATTACAGGACGATCTGGGAGTCCCAGGATGAGGGGGTAATCAATGTGATTGATCAGCGTTGCCTTCCTTTTGCTTTTCGGATTGAGGAGATGCGGACGGTCGAAGAGGTCGCCGCGGTGATTCAAGAAATGGCCGTACGGGGGGCCGGATTGATCGGTGCAACGGCAGGATGGGGGATGTATCTGGCGGCACGCGGGGCTCGGGCATGTGAGGACTGGCTGGCAGAAATCCGAAAAGCCGGCGACCTTCTCAAAGCCACCCGCCCGACAGCTGTCAACCTTGCCTGGGCAGTGGAGCGGCAGCTGTCGGCCTTGAAGCACTGCGTAGATGCGAAGCATGCGGAAATGAAAGCGCGGCAGGTCGCGCGGGCCATCGCGGATGAGGATGCTGCCATGTGTCAGCAGATAGGAGATCACGGGCTTCCTCTGATTCGGAGCCTGGCCGCGAAAATGGGCGCGAGGGAATCTGTAAATATCCTGACCCACTGCAATGCCGGGTGGCTGGCTTTTGTCGACCATGGCTCTGCCACATCGCCGATCTATGCCGCCCACGACGCGGGAATCCCGGTGCACGTCTGGGTGGACGAGACCCGTCCGCGCAATCAAGGTGCGCGGTTGACGGCATGGGAACTGGCCCAGCACGGGGTCCCACACACCCTCATCGTGGACAATGCAGGCGGGCATCTCATGCAGGAAGGGAAAGTCGATATGGTCCTGACAGGCACCGATCGAACCACGCGGGGTGGGGACGTCGCCAACAAAATCGGAACCTACCTCAAAGCGCTGGCAGCAAAAGATAACGGGATTCCATTCTACGTTGCTCTCCCGAGCTCGACATTCGATTGGAAGATTCTGGACGGGTCTGAGATTCCGGTCGAATACCGCGATGCGCGTGAAGTCACTCACCTCGAGGGGCTTCAACTCGGAGACTTGGGTGCGGTGGCGGAGGAGGAGGAGAGTTTTCGGATTGTGGCGGAGCCTACCGCGGGCGTGAACCCTGCTTTCGATATCACGCCAGCGCGCCTGGTAAGCGGATTGATCACGGAACGGGGCGTGTGCGCTGCTTCGGAGGAGGGGATTGAGGAACTTTTTCCGGAGCAGTTTATTCTAAAAACGGGAATCGGCACAGCTGAATCCGAGTTGCCTCACAATTATTGACACCGGGAGGTGCGATTGTGAGGTAGCTCGGAGCTGAGATTTTTTCAAAAAAAAGTGTCCAAATAAAAGGAGACGCCTAAGATAGGAGACTTTCTGTTCGTAATGGACTTAGTCCTAGGTGTAATAAAGGGGCTTCGTCGAAGAATTATTGGAAAGGTTTGAATGAGTAAACTGATCGAGCTTCTCAAGAAGGGTTTGGAGGCCAACCCCGGAGATTGGAATATCCGGAAAGGGCTGGTCGAGCAGTATGTGCAGACTGGTGACTATGACGAGCTGACTGCCGTCATCGAGACCGCTCCGGGGATGTGTGAGGACGAGACGATAGCGATAGAGATCGCCAACAGCCTGGCTGCTGTCCACGAGACTGCCGCTGCCCGGTTTCTGGAAGGCGCGACTGAGAAGTTTCCCGCCAATGCCGCCCTGCATGGTATTGCTGCCAAGGTGCAGCTTTCGGTAGGAAACCTGGCCGCTGCCGATGATCATTACCAGGCAGCGCAGGCTTTCGATCCGGGTTTTCATGATCCGGACCTTGAGGCGGTGGATCACCTCCTGGCTTCCGCCAGCGGAAGAGAGGCGGCCTCTACTGCAGGCGAGGCTGTGGAGGCTGTGGAGGCTGTGGAGGCTGTGGAGGCTGTGCAGGCCGTGGAGCTGTGGAGCGGTGGAGCTGTGGAGCGGTGGAGCTGTGGAGCGGTGGAGCTGTGGAGCTGTGGAGCTGTGGAGCGGTGGAGCTGTGGAGCGCGTGGAGCGGTGGAGCGGTGGAGGCTGTGGAGGCTGTTTCTGTGGAACCAGAAATCGCGGCTGAGCTTGAGGCTGAAGTTTTCGAAGAGGCCGCCTACGAAGGCGAGCCAGAAGAGGCGGTTTTGGCAGACGCGGTGGAGACTGAGGCGGTGGTCGATGAGGAGGGGTTCGCGGTCGAGGATGAGGGCCTCGAAGCCGAAGTCGAAGCGGTGGAGTTCAGTGATGTCGATCTCAGCATGACCCAGTCGGTGGCTGTGGTGGCGGATCTTCAGCCCTCTGTTTTGCCGGAAGTTCCGATTCAGGAGCTGACGGCACCCGAGCCGGCGGAACTTGCATATGAAGAGGTCGAACCGGCGGTAGATCTGGCTTTTATTCCCAATGAACAGCTTGAGCTGACCCGGAATCATCTTGCGGTGCTCGATCCCTCCGGAATGGAAGTCGATGCGGACCAGTTCGAGGAGGTCTTTGCTGATGTCGAAGAGAGTGCCGGTGAGGGGCTCCTTGTGGCCGCGCCAAGCCAGCTTCCGGACATCGCAGAGAAAAAGAATAACAAGGATAAGCTGGTTGCCATTCTGGTAACCATCGGTGCTCACCTCCTGATATTTTTTTCTCATTGGTCTGGTTATTGTGGCCGTGCCAAGGATGCTTCCGCCCGAGATCGTCGCCTCGCCCGGTCCAGTGACCAGCGATGAGAAAATCACAAAGAAGGAGGTCGTCCAGCAGACACCGACCAAGCCGCCAGCCCCATCTTCCGCCTCGGTGAGCACCATCAGCAGCTTCGGTGCCTCCGCGGTCTCGGTGCCCGCGGTCGAGTTCGAAGCGCCTGAAGAGACAGTTGAGCTCGGCTCTTCCTTCGGCAGCGGGCTCTCCTTCGGTGCCGGCAGCATGGCTGCGGGCGGAGAAATCTCGTTCATGGGCAACTCCGGCGCTGGTTCGCGCGTGGTGTTCGCCGTCGACATGTCGCTGTCCATGGGAGGATTTGCGCTCGACCAGAAACCTCCACCCTCCGAGGAAGCAGATCTACGGGACCGACAAACGCAAAAACTCAAACACCAGCTGTTGCGCAGCGAACTGGCACCGACAGCATCCGAAAGCTTCCCAAGGGGACCCAGTACCAGGTTGTCATGTTCGCCCACTCGGCCTGGGCCCATGACGCCGTCGACATGAAGTGGCTGAGTGACCCGCAGACCTACGAGAGGCCCGTGACCAATGGAAAGGTAGCAGGGGTTGGGTGGTTCCGCAAGCAGCTCGACAAGAAGAAGGTCGTTTCCAGGAGCTAAGCGCGGGGCATCGTCTGTCGATGATTTCGAGTTCCCGAAATTCAAATACTTCACCGCCAGCGATGCCAGCGTGAAGAAGAGCATCGAGATCATCGAGCGGACGCCGACGGTGCTGGGCACCACCTGGGAGCACCCGATGTTGATGGCGCTGAGCATCAAGCCGCGGACCCGACATCGTCTTTTTCATGACCGACGGTTCGGTTGGCAAGGCGGCGGAAGCGATCGAACTGATCACCGAAGCCAACAAAGGCAAGACCGTCATCAATACCACCGTCATGATGGAGCCGAAAGCGGTCGAGCACTTCCACAATCTCGCCACGAGAAACCGCGGCAAGTTCACAATGATCGATAAGGACGGTAAGATCATCAAGGGCGAGAAGATTATTAAGGATTAGCCTGCTCTCCACGTGCCGTCTGATTCTTTTGCCGCGTCCTTGCACAGCCCACTCCCGGCGGCGAGGCTCCCGGCGTGATCGTTCTTGCCAGTGCTGATGCGGCTTACGGAGGCTGGGCTTCAGACCCCGCGGTCTACCTCGCCTCTGTGCTCGGCCTTGGCCTGATTGCCCAGTGGATGGCGTGGCGGTTCCGTTTGCCGGCGATCCTCCTGCTTCTGGTTTTTGGGTTCCTCGCGGGAAGGTTTTTTCACGCCGAAGAGATTGTGGGAACGGATTTGCTTTTCCCTCTCGTCTCGCTGGCAGTGGGAGTGATTCTCTTTGAAGGCGGACTGACCTTGCGGTTTCATGAATTACGCGCCAGTGGCGGGCCTGTGCTTCGGCTGTGCACTCTCGGTGCCCTCGTTACCTGGTTGCTGGCCACTGTGGCTGCCGTCGCGATTCTCGGTTGGCCGATGCAGCTTGCTGCTGTGGTAGGAGCGATCCTCACGGTGACCGGCCCGACCGTGATTGCTCCGCTGCTCAGGCACATCAAACCCCAGCGCAGGGTGGGTGCTATCGCCAAGTGGGAAGGGATTGTCGTCGACCCGATCGGCGCAGTGGCTGCGGTTCTCCTCCTGCAGTTCGTGTGTGCGACCGATGTCGAGGGTGCGGCGCAGGGTGCGTTCCGGGGGATTCTGCTGACAGTTCTCGTCGGGGGTGGTTTGGCGATGGTTGTCGCCAAGGTTCTGGAGATTTTTCTCAGGCGGCATTGGATCCCCGACTACCTCCACGCGCTGGCATTTCTTGCCTGCGGAGCCGGGGTCTTTGTCGGCGCGAATCAGATCCAGCACGAGTCCGGTTTGCTCGCTGTGACCTTGCTCGGGGTGCTGCTGGCGAACCAGCGGAGCGCCTCGGTCAAGCACATCCTCGAATTCAAAGAAAACCTCCGTGTTCTTCTCATTTCGATGCTTTTCATTCTCCTCGCCGGGCGGATTGATCCCGAGGCGCTCGGTGCTCTGGGATGGCGGGGGCCGGTGTTTGTGCTTGTTCTTGTCCTCGTGGTGCGTCCCGCCTGTGTTTTCCTTACCACGCTCGGGACCGAGTTGACCCGAAAGGAGAAGCTATTTCTTTGTTGTCTGGCGCCTCGGGGGATCGTGGCAGCGGCTGTGGCTTCGATTTCTGCCCTGGAAATTCTTGCCGCTCAGGCCTCTGCAGAGCCTGGTTCAGCCGGTGCGGCTCTCGCTGCAGCGGCGGTCGAGCTGCCGCCTCTCGTTTTCATGGTCATTGTCGGCACGGTGCTGATCTACGGGTTGGTTGCCGCTCCGGTGGCGAGGCGTCTCGGACTCGCCTCTGCCAACCCACAAGGGATACTTTTCGCTGGAACCCCACCATGGGCGGTGGAGGCGGGGAAAATTCTTCAGGAGGAAGGTCTTCAGGTGCTTTTTGTGGATACCAACACGCGCGGTATCGCATCGGCGAGGATGAGAGGGGTTCCTACCTGTCTGGCGAATATTCTCTCAGAATTTGTCGAGGAGGAAATCGAACTCGGTGGGCTGGGGAAACTGCTCGCGGTGACTCCGAACGATGAGGTGAATTCTCTCGCTGTCCTCGAGTTTCGTCATGTTTTCGGCCAGCAGAATGTGTTCCGTATCGGTGCGGAGGAGAGCGACGACGTGCTCGGTGGTGAGCGGCGTGGGGCCTCGCTTGCGCATCGCGGACCGACTCTTTTTCCAGGTGGTCCGACGGCTTCGCAGATGACTGCTCACCTCGGGCGCGGAGCGGTGGTGAAGCGTTCAAGAATCACCGAGGAATTTGGTTTTGATGCCCTCCAAGCCATGCATAAAGATCTCTGTATCCTCCTGTTTCTGCTGCGGGACGACGGTGAGTTGCTGGTAACGACAGAAGAGTCTGTGTCACCATCGGCAGGGGATACGGTGCTTGTCCTGGTAGGTCCGCCGCAAGCGGATGAGTCAGCATAGGCCTTGGGAATCACGGAACTACGATCAGAAGCTCGCTTCGGGGCGGATCGATGGTAGAATACCAATTCTTCGCCATCCTTTTCCATGCCCCGCGTTCTGCTCATCGAAGACGAAGCCTCGATTGCCGAGAACTTGCTGTATGCCCTGCGCACCGAGAGCTTCGAGGTGGAGCACCGCCTGACCGGCGGCGAAGGGCTCGAGGCTTTTGCGGAGGGGGGATATGATTTCGTGGTGCTTGACCTCGGGCTTCCCGACACCACTGGTTTCGACGTCTGTCGCAAGATCCGGGAGGGCTCTGAAGTGCCGATTCTTTTTCTGACGGCGCGGGACTCCGAAGTGGATCGTGTGCTCGGCTTGGAAATGGGCGGCGATGATTATGTGACCAAACCGTTTTCCCCCGCGCGAGGTGGTGGCGCGGATTCGGGCGATTCTTCGGCGCTACAGCGGAAGCGAAAAAAAGGCGGCTCTGGTGGGTGGAGAGGGAGACTACGAAGATGCGTTCTCGCAGATCGGAGCGCTCGTGCATGACGCGCTGCGGAAGACGGTCAGCTGCGATGGAAGGCCCCTCGATCTCACGGTGCATGAATACCGGCTCCTGCTTGCGCTCATGGAACACCCGGGGCGGGTCTTTTCCCGTGGCCAGCTGATGGCTCGGGCGTGGGAAGACCCGGGAGCTTCGATGGAGCGTACCGTGGATGCCCACGTCAAGTCGTTGCGATCAAAACTACGTGTGGCGAGTGTGGGGGCAGATGCTGTGATCGAGACACGGCGCGGCTTAGGTTACGCCCTGCGGGAGAGCTCCAGCAGGCGATGAGACTCACCCGGTTGACCCTCCTTTTGATCGCTTTGATCATTGGACTGGGATTTTTCAGGCTCGTTCAATTGCTCCTCCGGGATGTGGAGGCACAGACTTTTCAGGCAACCGAGGAAGTGCTGGTGGACACCGCCAACCTGCTCGCGGCAATGCCTTTGGATCTGGAGGAGATTCAGCTGGGTCTTGAGAGATCCAGAAAGCGCGAGCTGGAGGCTCGTATATACACCTTGAATAAGCGTGGAATCGGTATCGGAGTCTACGTCACCAATGCGAGGGGAGTGGTGCTTTTCGACTCTGAGGGAGGCAGGCGAGTGGGTGAGGATTTCTCGCAGAGGAATGATGTGCTTCTGACATTGCTGGGGAGCTACGGCGCGCGGTCCACGCGAACCGACCCGGAGGATCCTCAAAGTTCAGTGCTGTATGTGGCGGCACCCTTGGTTGACGAGAATGGAGCGGTTTCGGGTGTGCTGACGGTTTTTAAGGCGAAGGCGGATGTCTTCGGTTTTGTGCAGGAGCGGCGGAAGTCGATTCTGTGGACAGCAAGCCTGATCGGGACCGGTGTGATTGCTCTGGTTGCGGCGACATTCTGGTGGCTGTTCCGGCCGATTGGTCGATTGACTGACTACGCGCGGTCGATTTCGAGCGGGGGGAGACCGGCACCGCCTGAACTGGGGTTTGGTCGCGAGGTAAATACCCTGGGGAAAGCGCTTAGAGATATGCGGGAAAGCCTCGAGGGCAGGCACTATGCGGAGCGTTACGTGCAGAATCTGACGCATGAACTGAAGAGCCCACTGGCCGCGATCAAAGGTGCGTCCGAGTTGATGGAAGAAGGGATGCCGGAAGAGGATCGGCAAAGATTTCTCACCAATATCCAGAACGAATGCGATAGGAGTGAACAGGTGATCCGGCAGCTGCTCAAGCTCGCTGCCCTGGAGGGAAAGACGCACCTCGAGCAGGTGGAGAAAGTTGATCTGGGTGAGCTGGTCAGAGAGGTTGCTGCAGAGTGCGCTCCACGGGCAGATCAGCGGGGCATTCGCATCGAAGCGAAAGGCGCATGCAGGGTGATGGGTGACAGGCAGTTACTGCGCTCTGCGATTGAAAATCTGGTGGAGAATGCAATCGACTTTTCGCCAGACAGGGGAGAGGTGTCGGTTGCGGTGATTGACGGGGAGGGCAACAAAAAGGGTCTCGTCGGGGTTCGGGTGACCGACGAAGGTGAGGGGTTTCCCGAATTCGCTCTCGGGCGGGTCTTCGAGCGATTTTATTCGTTGGGGCGACCGGGATCGAACAGGAAGGGGAGTGGACTGGGACTGAGCCTGGTTCGAGAGACTGCAGAACTTCACGGGGGAAGAACAGAGGCAGAAAACCGGCACGGCGACGACACGTCAGGAGGGGAGGTGACTCTCTGGATCGCTGGTGGAATGAAGGGCAGTGATGAGGGAGCGGTCAGTAGTTCTTCTGCTGGCAAAGGCTAGCGATTGAGGCGCGCGCTAATGGGTGTAGTTTGCTGCCGATGTCTGCTGATCTGAAACAGAGTGAGCTTGGATTCAGCATTCCTTCCAAGGCGGTCGCGGGACGGCGTCCGCGAAGTTTTCTGGGATGGCACCGGCCCTTGGTGGAATTGGCATCCCGGTGGCTCTGGGAGTTAGGAAAAGCAGGGTCGCCGGTCCCGCCAGTCGACCTTTCCAGGACACTGGTGATTGTCCCGACCCGGGGCGCGGCACGTGGCCTGAGGCGCGGGCTTCTCGTTCAGGCGCAGAACGAAGGCGTGGCGGGCCTGCTGACTCCGGAGATCCGCACCCCTTCCTATCTGCTCGATCTTGGCGTGGACGAGGGCACGG
>CALSSN010000020.1 GCA_943789025.1 uncultured Verrucomicrobiales bacterium | reverse complement strand
GCCGAACTGTCCTGAAGAATCTCTTCGAATTCAGCAGCAGAGGTTTCCGCCACTTCCGTCCGGACCTCCCTGAACTCCCGCTCCTCCAATGTCTGGATGAATGAGCCCTGCCCTGAATTACCGGCATCAGACTTGGCGGGCTCCATGATCGACAGGTTGTCACCCGGGTCGACGACTTCGACCCATGGGCGAAGGTGGATGGCTGCTATCAAAACAAGCAAGCCACCTCCGGCCATTGTATAGATTGTGCGGGAACGCACGGGAACGAGTGATTGGGGTTAGACTTTTGGCAAACAGCACTAAGGTGCCACCGGTTCGACAAATATGTAGCCGGTTTCCGTTCTGCCCAGCAGCAGTCCGCCACCAACGCCTTGTTTGTCAAGAACGGCACCGTGGAATACATTGCTCTGCTGGGTGCTCGGTTGCTTGATTCTGCCGCGCACCATTCCACTGCGACGATTGAACTTCATTCGGAGTCTGGCATTTCCAAGGTACGAGACCCGATCTCTATAGTCGATGTCGATCTGAAGTGTGCCATAGGGTGGCTGATATCTCCGCCGGAAAGGGTCAGTAGCGCGGAGGTTCCCCAGTCGGGCAGACTCTTGAGAGCGTGTTCTCCAACATCCGGAGCCGTATACGTCGAACCGACCAAGTGGCGGTCGACATTAAAACCGTTGGGATAACGGGAGTGCCGATAGTTGAGCAATTTTCTCCATTGAAGAACACCGTCAAAGTCACTTACGTCGACCTCATCACGAAACAACAGCTCGCCGCCAATCCAGCCGTGCAAATTTCTGCGATCGTAGAGCTTTCGATAGAGATAGAACTCTCCACCTTCGACGACGTATCCGGACTCGGCAAATCGGGAACCGTCTCCCGAGGAAACCGGACATACGAAACCTCCCGTTGGAACGAATCGTCATCGTGCCACAGCCGTCTCCCCCCGGCTCGAACGAAGGACTGTTGTCGCCCGAAGGGATGAGGAACGTGTGGCTGCCGGGGATTGGCACCGGCAAGGTAAGCCTCCCTCAGCCGTAGATTCGAAATCAGGCCCTGGCTGTCCTGCACGGTGCCCGTGATGGCATAGCCGGAGGCTCCCGACACCGAGTGAAACTGCAGATCCACGAAAAGCGGTGGCCGCCCTCTTCGCGTTGGCGCCGCGAACATCGTGCCGGTCGATGTGTCGAATTGTCCCCGCAGACTGTAGTTCACACCTTGATAGACAACGCGACCGCTACAGTAACCCACGACACGTTTGCTGAACCTCAGTTTTATCTCGCCATCGTACTGAAATGCCGGAGGAGTGCCATGCTTGATGGCACCCTCGAACGGTAACAGGTACGACGCGGAGCTAGCGAAGGGATTGAACGAGGTCAGACTGGGAAGCGAACCCGGCCCTCCCGGAACCTCGGGTCGTCGATCGCTTGAGCCGGAGAGCTGGGCAAAGACCGTATAACTTCCGGTCCTCGAACCGTAACCGCGAACGTTCACATAGTAGGTACCCGGTGAGAGGCTGCGGCTGATCTGGAAGTTCGGACCGCTACCGCCATCGTCGTTGAAGAACAATTCCTGACCATCGGCAGCCAACAAGTTGCCGGTGGTGTCGGTGTTACCCGTGGAATAGACGGTCAACAATCCACCGTTCGGCAATTCGATACGGAAGAAGTCCTGATCGGCGTTGACTTCGATGACTCCGACGCGCGAACTGTTCGTCGGTAGCAGCGTTTGCGGTCTGCCGTGAGTTGCCGTGATCATCGCCACCACCGCCACCACCACCGGTGACCGCGAGTGTGACATCATCAAAAGCATAGCCGTCTGACTGCTTCGGGAAATTGTCGTATTGCTGAAACTTGATGCGGAAGTTCCCACTGTAACTGATCCAGCATCCGCAATGGCCTGGTCGAGATCGATGGACACTGTGCGCCAGTCGCCGTCAGAAAGACCCAACGTCTCCACCCGATACCAAGTGTTGCCATCAGCGCTAATAGCGACACCATCCGCCTCAACACTTCCGGTGAAGCTCGATGGCATAGCGTCGTTTTCGTCGGAATACTCGCGATGCTTAAAGGACAGGGTAACCCCGGATTTTCCGGAAAGATCGGCATGAAGGATCGCCCTCGTTGAGGGAATAGGCACCGCCGGACACGCTGTCATCCATTTCGAGAACACCACTCAAGATTTCTATTCGGCCTTCATTGGTACTGCTGAAAAGCCATCCATTGCCTCCCGACGGCAGACTGGGTGCCGTGAACGCCTGGAAATAGGGCGAGCCACCTGAGGTGAGACGGGGATTGCGGAGGACGAAGTAACGGAAAGGCTCACCGGGATTACATCATTTTGACCGTTACCCGAGATGGTAACGGAACCAGAGTAGTTGCCCTCAGACAGACCGGCTGCGTTCGCCGTTACCTGAAGGGTATCTGTCTCGCCCGTGCTGCTGCCCGATGACGGCGACACACTTAGCCACGCTCCGCCACTGGTGTTGGCCGTGTAGTTCAGGGTTCCGCCGCCACTGTTGCTGACGGTAACGGCTTGCTGCAGGAAGAGTTCACCGGAAGTGAATAGGTCAGATTGCCCCGGCGCCGTGTCGAGCGCCGGAGGCTGGCTGCCGGAAAAATACACCAGATCGAGCCAGGCGGCATCCGAACCGGTCGAAACGGAACCATCCTTGTCGTACGTCCATGACAGGGTGTGATTTCCCGCAGGAACCGAGTGCGTGACCTCCATCCAGTTTCTGAAGCCGCTGATGGCCTGCACTTCGGATCCGTCCATTTTGAATCGGAGGAAGTCCCAGCCCGACTCGGAGTCGACTTTCCACCAATAGGAAAGAGTGCCCGGCCCCCACAACATTCATGCCGGCAGTGCTGCTTTGGTTATGGGTGATCGAGCCGGATTGGCCGGCATCGTTGCCATCAAAGTTGACGGCCGTCTGCCCGATCCACGAGCGCCAGTACCGGATCCACGTTGCCGAAGTGAAGTCGACTGCATCCGGAAAAGGAACCGAGCCGGTGGACCCATTGACGGTCAACTGCACACTCACCGTTTCATTTCCACCAGTAGACCCGCCGTTGATGGCGATCACGGCGGCGTAGACCCCGGGAGTAAGCGATGCGGTAGAGTAGTTGACCTGAATAAGGTCAGTTTCACCGGTGCTGGAACCGGAATTTGGGGTAAGGCTCAACCAGCTGACATTGTCGGACAAGGTATAGGTTAGAGTACCCGAGCCGGAGTTGCGCAACGAAAATGTCTGCGGCGGTGGACTGCTTCCCTGCTGGATCACCGAGTACAGATGAGTGGGTCTACGCTCAATGCTGGGTTGAGTTCCCAGGAAGCTGACCTGGTCGACGTAACCCGCATCGGCCCCGGTGTCGACGCTGCCATCTTTGGTGTAGCGCCAGCTCAAGGTGTGGCTGCCGGCTCCGATGGTGTACTGCCTGGTCGCCCAAGCGGTATTGCCACTGATACTGTCCTGCTCGGCGCCATCGATGTCGAAACGGAGAAAGTCGTAATTGCCTTCGGAGTCCGTTTTCCAATCGAAGGAAATCGTCCCGGGGCCAACCACCGACATTGAGAAACCGGACTCCTCGTTGTGGGGCAATCGTGCCACTCTTGCCGGCATCGATGCCATCGTTGGTCACCGCCATCTGGCCTGCCCAAGGCGCCGCTCCGATATCACTCAAGTTGACGCCGGTCAGATCGAGTGCCTGTTCCAGTGGCAGGCTTGGAGCAGCCACCGTCAACGTTACCGACACGGTACGGCTGCCTGCCTGTTGCCCGGTCACGGTGATCAATCCGTTGTAAACACCAGCGGCAAGACCGGAGGAATTGTAGTACACGGAGAGGGCGTCGACCTCGCCCGTGCTGGTCCCGCTGCTGGGCCCGACGCTCAGCCACGAGGCGTTGTCAGCAACTGAATAGAACAGTGTTCCCTGGCCGGTGTTCTGCACATTGAACGACTGTGTTGCGGCCGTGTTGCCTTGATTCACCGTCTGCGTGAGACTGGTGGGCGTTACGGTGAGTGCGGGTGCGGAACTGCTTGAAGACTGACCGGTGATGACCAGCGAATAACGTTGCCGCCCGCCGCTAAGTGACCCCTTGTGGTTGACGCGCACGGTGTAGGTGCCCGCGCTCGGCGAATTGACCAGAACCTGCTCGACGTTGTCGACGTTGTTGTCACCTACTGTGGCGTTGGCGGAGGGATTGGTGCGACTGAGGCGGAACGGCGAATACGTGGTCGACGATTTCAGAATCCTCAAGTCGAGATCGTTGACCAGAGCTCGGGTAGAATTGTCCAGACCAGTGATCTCCGAGTGCGCCGGATCGGTCCAAACCAGAGTCGCCCGAATCGGACTGGAGCCGTCCCAGGTAATCACATGGGTATCCGAAGAGTTGGAATTCGACAGCTCACCGTCGACCATGGTGAAGGAACCAGATGCCGCTTGATGAGCGAGAATCGTATCCGCCGCAAACTTGACGTCGATCAGGCCCCATCCATAGACATAATCCGGGCCCGATCGGCCAATGTCGTCAGCCGTATGAATGAGCAGCGCCTTCAGAGCACTGGAGCGCATGATCTCACCGCCAAATTCCCGGGCGTGGAGTTGTTGCAAAAGGATCGCAGTTCCCGCTGCGTTCGGAGATGCCATGCTTGTGCCGTCATGCGAATCGTAGGCGGAGTTTGAACCCGACTCGCTAGAATACACTCCCACTCCATTCGCCACCAAATCTGGCTTGATGCGTCCGTCATCGGTCGGCCCCCAACCTGAAAAGCTACTGATGCTGGCCTGGCCAGGGCTACGGTTGCCATTGGAAACGCCATCGCTGGCGGCTCCGACCGTTACGATATTCTTGGCACTATTGCGGCCACCAATGATCGTGTCAAAACCACCGTTATCCCAGCCATCGGAACGTGGTCCTGTGGAGGAATTGTAGGTTCCGAGCACCAAGTTTCCGCTGGCGTTAATATACTGGTAGGTAGAACCATTGGACGGTGCACTGTCAGTTCGATCATTGCCGGCCGCATAGAACGGCAGATAGTATGGATTATTTACGATAATCTGATCTACGTCAGTTGCCCCATCGGAATAACGGCCGAATATTTCGTCCTCCCGGCTTCCAAATTTTCCGATATAAGTAGGATATCCGTTGTACGAAATCCATCCGGCGCGAAGTCCATACGAATGATTGGAAACGGCAAGTCGGCTCCCTAACACTGGTGAATTTGCTCCAATCGCCGACATTTCCGCAAAGTCGCTGGTCCAATCGTAAGAATTGATCCTGACGCCGGGAGCCATTCCTCTCGCCGCAGACGATACACCAGTCGCTCCCACCGTTCCTGCAACGTGGGTGGCATGATCGGAAAGATCCGGCGAGCCATCCATAAGAAAAGCACGACCTCCAAACTCGCGGTGACTGGTGCGTACCGCGCCACCATCCCATACACCCACCCGCATTCCCGATCCGTTCAGCGAGCCACCGGAATTGTAGGGCGAGATGTCCTGGATCTGGGTAACTCCGGTGCTGATCCTCGCGTTCTGGTTGGTGGTAATGTAGTAAATGGGACCGCCCTCATCATCGAGTCCCATCAGTTCCATCACTCCACCCTCGGGCGTTTCAACCCGCACATCCCAGCCCTGCTCGGCGGCGCGCGCCAGTGCCAGCGCACGACGGTGGGCATACTTGTCCCGCAGGTAGCGTGTGAACTCCTCGGCACTCAGATTTGTCGGCACATCAGGATCGTAGCCATCGGGGCGATAGTAGCGATTCGCTTTTCCCTCGACGACCCGATTGGAATTCTGCCGCGCTGGACTGGCACCACCACTGGTTCTTCCTGCGGGTACCGACGCCTCCGGGCGCACTCGATTTGCCCTGTTCCGATTGATTCTGATCTGCGTGGCTGTCGTCGACCATTGTCGGCGCCGAGCGACGACCGTCAGTATTTGCGCCGTCGCCGGATGAGCTGGTGTTGGGGCTGCCCGGCGAATACTGTGGCGATGGCTGCCCCGGCGAAGGGTCGCTATTGCTGGCAGACGGGCTGGAAACCGAACCCGGGAATGGACGCGGAAGCGGAGCCTCCGGCAGCGAATCGAATTTCTGCGAATTCGATTCGCTGAGCGCCGGCAAATCGTCGGAGGGTCGACGGCCGCAACTGCAGCATGGCGCCAACGAGAACAATGCCAGCCGACAACAGGATGATGAATAAGACAATGGGAGATTTTTTCCGCGGAGGGCTCATAGGTAACTGTACTGGTTCACCCTGAATCGGACAAAGATGGCTACGCTGCTATTGAGTCCTGAAGGTTCTTGTTGTCTGAGATTTCTATCCTATGGAGTCGAGCTTTGGCAAGCTTTTTGTCCCGCTGTTCGTGAATGGCGTCCCGGCGCCCTTCGAGGACGGCAGATGGCGGGACGTAGCCGATGGCCGAATGCAGGCGCACGTTGTTGTAATGGTCGACATAGCCTGAGACGACCCGCTTGGCATCTTCCAGGGTGAGCGGGGTGGTGGGGTAGATGCACTCATTTTTGAGGCTGCCGTTGAAGCGCTCGATCTTGCCGTTGGACTGGGGATAGTAAGGTGAGGTGGTAGCCCGGGTGAAGTCGGCTGTTTTCAGCAGGCTGGTAAACTCTCGTCCCACGAACTGCTTGCCGTTGTCGCTTATGACCCTCGGGCGGGCATCGGGAAAGGCCTCGCGGGCTCGCTGGAGAACGATCTGTGCGTCCTCAGAGGTCATCGTGGGAGCGATGTCCCAGGAGAGGATGGCCCGGCTGTAGCCATCGAGGATAGCACAGAGGAAATGAAAAGTTCCCGACAAGTTGAGGTAGGTGAAGTCGATGTGCCAGTGCCGGTGAGCCGCCGAAGGCTGGTGGAAGCCGGTGCCTTTCTTCGAGGGTTTCGGCGGCCGCCCGAGCATCCCCTCACCGGAAAGGATGCGGTAGGCGGTCGCGGGCGAGAGGTAAGCTACGTCGGCATCGATCATCATGTAGGTCAGCCTGCGGTAGCCCTCGCCGGGGTGCTCCCGGGCATACGTGAGCACGGCCTCCCGCTCCTGCGGCAGAGTCCAGTGGGACTGGTGGGGCGGCGGGTTATGTCGGTTGGCCAAGCCCTGACGGCCGCTCCAGTCGTAGTAGGTGGCACGCCGAATGGCGGCCCAGGAAAGCAAGGAAGTGCGGGGGATCGCGGTGAGAGTGTGCCAGGCCTCGATCCTGTCGACGACCTCGTCGCGCAGATCGGGCTCGACCCAGCGTCCCTTCACGATCCCCCAAGTGGCTTTTTTGCCTCAACGAGCTCCTGTGCCAGCTCGCCGATGACGGCGACCTTGCGGGTGAGCTGCTCCTTGAGCTGGCCGATCTCACGGTCCTTCGGGTCGGGGCGTCTGCGTGCGCGATCAAAGGCGGCAGCCCCTTCCTCGAAAAGGGTCTTCTGCCACTGGTAGAAGAGGGTTGGGCTGATTTCCTGGCAGGCGCAGACCTCGCTGACGGGGGTGCCTTCGAGGAGGTGGAGGCGGAGGATTCTGACTTTTTCCTCCGCGCTGAACTGTCGTCTTTTTCTTTTAGTCATTGTGGTTCCTGATGGTGGTCAGGAACTCAATAGCAGGCAATCGGGTTTTGTCTGATTTAGGCTGAGGCGTCACAGTAACAATCAGGTCATGAAGTGTAGGTATGCGCTTATTATTTGTGTTAGCACAGTGGGGATAATATCAAAGGTAGAGAAAACTCAATTTCGGATCAGTCGAGGTTCGGGAAATTCATCGAACACCGTGCTGAAAGTGACTCGGTATTTCTTGTCGCCTCCCGAGACTTCCCCTCGGCCATTCATTCTCCAGGCTCCACTCTCAAGATGTCGCAACACAACTTCGGAATCGCCGCCCTCATCCGAACTCGACGTCAGTGCGCCATCAAGCACTTCGGAGTTCATCAAAACGAGACGAAACTCGTCGGCGCTGTAGCGAGTCGCTTGATCAAAATCTAGCGGAGGTGCGAGGCCCACGATCTGGAACAGGACATCGTCAGTGCTGGTAAACGCGACATTGATTTTCCCATTCACGTGCTCGATCCGAGGGGAGTCTTTGATCCGGAACGGAATGGCGGGGTGCACCGTCGATCTCTACCAAGTTTCCTTTCGGAGCAGCCTCCGTCTCAGCCTCAGTGGTACCCCTGGCCTCCGCCCCATCCTCGGCGCACGACAACTGCAAACAGACAAGCGCAGTTAGAACAACCGAAAGACTACGTCGGGGCGATTTTTCCGTGAAGAGTCAGCGGTGCCGACGCAGCAAGTTTTCCTCTTAGGCAGGCGGGCAAAGCTTCGGCATCCAACAACAAGGTAGCAACACCCCTCCCACCTTTAACAGTCAGGGATCTGGCGATGGAAGCTCTGACACGGTGGGGTTTCATCACTCAGAAAGAAGAGTAAAAAGTAAGTAAACAGAAGGCTACCGATCGATAACGAAATCACTCATACTCTATCTATGATATCCGTTTGCTTACTATATGAGTCAAGAGGAAAACCGCCATCGCGTCGATTTGCCGCTACGTGAACGCGCACTCGAAACGATTCCCTAAGAATACGCGCGTTGGCGTCCGGTGCAGGCGAACGACGATAATGCATTAACATTCAAATTATTAGGGATACTCGATTTCCGATCCGCTGAGAATATGCGCGCTCACTTTTTCCTCGCGGACACAAAAAAAACCCGGTGAGCGCGGAGCCCACCGGGTTTGATTTTGATTGGATGTCGATTGCCGATCTCTCAGCAACCCGACTGAGTCCGGTTAGGGATGAAGAACCTCTGTGCCTTTCGCACGGAGGCCACCACCACCGTCTTCGCCGGTGCGCTCTTCGAAGATGTTTTCCATCTCCTTGTCGTTGGAGCGCACGGTAGCTCCTTCTTCCTTGCTGGTCAGCTTCATCTCGGCAACGCTGCCACCGACGAATCCGACAACCGCCTTCTTGGCGCTGAGCCAGGGGTGGTTTTCACCGTATTCGCCGTCACCAGTCTGCTCGTCCGCGATCAGCGGCGAGCGGCTGTAACCGGTGGCAAACTGGCCACCTACGTAGCTGTAGCCAACTTCGTCTGTTTCCAGTTCTCCATCTTCGGTGGGCGGGCTGGGCTTCTCGCGATTGCCCTTCACCCAGAAAATGCCTTCCTGGTCAATCAGACCCTCCTCGATCAGTACGTTGAAACAAGTGGTGCCGGGAACGGAGCCAGCAAAATCTGTTTCTTATTGATGCTGTCCTTGGGGCGGTGGGTTGTGGTTTGAGTCGGGTTGGGGCCGAGGGCAAGGCCCTCGGCCTTCCCCCCTCCCCGAGGGGAGGGGGGAAGGTTCGGATTTCCTGATTATCAGGCTGCTTTCATTTCTTTTTCCGGGCGGTAAAGACTCCAAGGGGTGGCGTAGTCGAGAGTCTGGTGCTTTCGACTGTGATTATAATAGCTCATCCAAGTGTCCACGTGCTCGCAAAGTTCCGGAATATTCCGATAGCTCCACAGACGCAGCTTTTCGTATTTGAGACTGCGCCAGAGTCGCTCGATAAAGACGTTGTCTACCCAGCGCCCCTTGCCGTCCATACTCACTTTCGCGCCGTAGGCCTCTACTGCCGAGGTCCACTCTTTCGAGGTGAACTGGCTACCTTGATCCGTATTCAAGATCTCAGGAGCTCTCCCTGCGACCTTGACCGCACGATGAAGCGCTCGCAGGCAGAAAGCCGTATCCATGGTGTTGGACACATCCCATGAGAGCACCGCGCGGGTATGCCAATCCATGATCGCAATGAGGTAAGTATGGCCCTTGATCATCGGAATATAGGTGATGTCGGTGCACCAGACCTGGTCTGGCTGATTAACTTCCAGCTCTCGTAGCAGATAAGGATAGATCTTATTCCCAGGCGCTGGCTTGCTCAGAGACGGCTTGGGAACCATCGCCTCGATACCCATGATACGCATCAGCCGCCGGCAGCGTCTCCTGCTGATACTCCAACCCAGATCCCGTAGTTCGAGCACGATCTTACGCGTTCCGAGAAAAGGATGGTGGGTGTGGATCATGTCGATCTGTCGCATGAGCTCCTCATCCTGCTCACGCAGCTTCGCCTGCCGTGGCTCCAGCCGGTTGCGGTTGACCGCGAGCAGCTCGCATTGCCTGCGAATCGACAGCTGGGAGTGGTCTCGCTCAATCATGGCTTTTCGCTGAGGTCGACCCCCAGCTGTTCGCACTTTTTTTCGAGAAACTCCTTTTCGATGACCAGCTGGCCGACTTTTCGCTCCAGCTTCACCTCGCGCGCCTCCTTTCGCGCGAGTTCCCGAGCGACCTCGCTCTTGCCCTCGAAGATCTCGTCAATACGCGACTCCAGTTCCTTTTTCCAGGCGCCGACTTGTGACGGGGCCACTTCGTTTTCCCTGGCTATCTCTATGATCGTGCGGATGCCCTTGAGGGCCTCAAGCGCTACGCGTGCTTTGAATTCGGCACTCAGGTGCCTTCTTTTTCGTTTCATTGGTTTTGTTCTCTGTGGTTTTCGCCACCAAGAACAGCCTCAATTCATCAACAGGCAAGTGGCTCCGTTTGGCGGCACCACTTCTACCATACTAGCTTTCTGCCTTACCATTCTCTTTCTTTCCATGTCATGTAGGCCAGAACCACAGATTGATGATTATGCAATTGAAAAAGTTACTCAGCCTCTGTCGAATGAAGACCTAGGTTTCGCATTCAATGCACTCGGGCTTACAATAGAGCGATTTGATTGCATGTTTCCAAAGAGAACTGCAATTCGGATTTCTTCAGAGCAATATGTAGATGGCAATCCATCCGGGGGCTACAAGCGAAGGAACTTTGTATGTAGATAAAGGTCTTCAGAGGTTTTACATATTTAAAAAAAAAACATCATGACAAAACAGTCGAGTTCTCTTTCAAAAACCGAGGAACATCCATGGGATGTGGTCAGTCATTGCATGAGGGATATGATTCAAGTACTTACGTATTAATTGAGATCGACGAGATTACACAAGACAAACAACCAATATATGTATATGCAGCCGGTAAAGGTGGGATCACGGGTTTTTTCGAGCCCTCTCGTTGACATCAAGGCTTTGGCTAGCCAACACGATTTTATGCTGGTTATATATTTATCAATAGAGAATGAGTAATATTATAACCACTCAATTCATCGAACCCACCATACCCCCTCCAACCCCGACCGCCAGACGCCGAGAGTGGAAAGGGTTGCAAAAGGAAATTCCTAGGAGTCATACCCCCTCCAACCCCGACCGCCATACCCCCTCCAACCCCGACCGCCAGACGCCGAGAGTGGAAAGGGTTGCAAAAGGAAATTCCTAGCAACAGGCCCGCGCAAGAAAAGAACGCTTCCTGCGCCGCCAGGCAGAGCAACTCGGGTTCGCCTTGACTCCCGTGGAGGGGGAAGTTTCATAAGAGAGTAACCAACGGTTGTTCCGTGCCAGTTTCACAAGTGAGTTGTTGCTCATCCAGCTCAACCTCCGCCGATCAATCGACCTCGATTTTTCACCCGGAAATCCTTCGACCCAGACTGCCTTCCGAGGTCGTTTCAGGAAGGGCTTCATATTTTTCCTCGCGCCTGAAAGAGGAGGTCCTCAGGGAAGGCACAGTACCAGGAAAAGTGCTCGTCCTCGAGATCCATCGAGAGGTGAGTCGAATGCAGGGCGTGGCGGGAGAGGCCGAGGCGTGCCTCGAGGCGAGGGGTCCAGCCGGATGCGATAAAGTCGAGGTAACAGGTTTCATCGAATCCGTAGATCTTGTCTCCGACAATCGGGTGACCAAGATCTGCCAAGTGAACGCGAATCTGGTGCATGCGACCGGTCTGGGGGCGGCATTCCACTCGGGAGAAGCGCGTTCCCGAGTTCGAAGTAAGCTGCTCAAGGACGCGGAAGCTGGTCTGTGCAGGCGCGCCATTCGGATGGGTTGTCTGTTTGACCCAGATCGGGGAGTAACGGATCTCGCCAAGTCGGAGAATGGGCGCATCGACGGTGGTTTCTTGCCATTCCGGCCACCCGAGGCAGAGCGCCTGGTAGCGCTTCAGAAAAAGGCGCTCCTGCATGGCCATGTGGAACATGCGGGCACGCTTCCTGGAGAGCGCGATGAGGACCAAGCCGGAGGTCTCGCGGTCAAGGCGGTTGATGATAGAAAGCTGCGCTCCGTTGGCAATCTCATAGGCGAGGAGTCCGCTGAGTCCATCGAGGAGGGTGGGCGGGTTCCCCGGGGTGGCAGGGTGCACAAGGAGCGGGGCAGGCTTCTCGACAACAACGTGGTCGGTGGCTTCCGCGATGATGCGGAAGTCAGGGTCATTGAGAATTGGGCGGATAGGCACGTTCCAGCCGGATGAGTCTTTCAGCAGAGATCTTTACACGTGCCACTCCCGAACCTGGCCCCGAGACCGACCCAGCGGCTTTCGGCAATGGCAGCCTCGAGCTTGGCAAGCTTCTCCTCAGGCGAGCTGCCATCGTTTTTGTGCAAGCGCGGGCAGCAACCGAGGACTGTGCCGAGAGCGATCCAGCGCGAGCGGGCGAGCCGATGGCGGGTCTGCGCGAGCTTGCGGGAAGCTGTCGACTCTTTCTTGAGCTGATTGCGTTGCTTCCCGAGCGCTTCTACCTGACGAGCAAGTTCCGGACCTCGACCGATCGGGTGGATGGCATCGACTGGCCGGGCATTGAGAATCGCCCTATTTGGGAAGGAAGCGAGGCGCGCGGCAGGAATCGCTGCCACTGTCTGGCTGATTGTTTTCAGGTCGATGGAAAGCGCAAGAGCGAGCTGCACCTCGGCCTCGGGAATGCTTGAAATATTGCCCCAGGAGGCTTGAAGGAAATCAGCGAGGTGCTCGCGCACGGTGGGGTTGGTCTCGGCCGCCGGGGCGAGGTGATGCGCGAGCTCCAGCCGCATGCGCGCCATTTCGCGAACCAGCACCTCCGGTGTCGTGGTGATCGTGTTGGAGGCATGGACCCGGTATTGAAGCATGGCCGGACCCGGCAGGATGACCATGCTCCCGGCAATCGCGGCACTGGCGAGAAGGAAGTAGTCGTGACAGAAGCGATAATCCCGCATCGGGTTGGCGGAAAGAAAGGCGCTTCGAGCAACAATGTTACTCGTGGTGGCGGGAAAATTTGCCATGCCGAGCCAGCTGGCGAGTGACAGCGCGCCTTCCTCCCTGGGTGACCAGGCAGATGCAAACCAACGGGAGCGCGGGTGGTCTTTGGAAAGTTCCCTGCCGTCATCGTCGATGAGCTCCAGTGGAGTGCAGATAAGTTCAGCCCTCGGGTTGGTTTCCAATGCCGCAAGGCAGGTGGCAAGACGGTCCGGAAGGAAGTGGTCGTCAGAGTTGAGAATCGCGATCGTTCCACAGTCCCGGGCAGCTTTGGCGACCAAGCGGTTAAGAGCGACATGCGCGCCTGCATTCTCCTGGGCTTCTACCTCCACCCCATGCGAAGAGAACGACCTCGCGACTTCGAGACTGTCATCGGCGGAGCCATCATCAAGGATAAGGATGCGATCCGGGCGCCGCGTCTGAGCGAGAACCGACTGGATTGTTTCCTCCAGGTAATGACCGTGGTTGTAGGAGGGGATGACGACAGCGACGCGCTGCGGATCGGCCCGAGAAACAGCGGAATCAGAAGTAGCCACTGTCCCATCTGTATCTGGTTCAGGCATCAGCGATTTCTCTGAGTTTTCGGAGCAAGGCTTTCCCGCGGGGATCTTCCACCGGAGCGGCGGAAGCAGAGACAGTGAATTTGAACGGGCCGATACGCATCCGCTTCTTTTCTCGAGGAGAAAGCTGGAGGAAGTCGCGGTGCTTTTCCTGGTCTGCGAAGAGAGATTCTCCCGCAAGGGTCGGGTCGGCGAGATTCGTGGCCGCAAAAGACGGGAGGATGGCTCGGAGGAGCGGGCGGGGAGGCGCCGGATCGGGCTCGATGGTGGCGGTGGCCGGAACGCCGGTGAGATGAGAGAGAAGGTAGACGACGAGGGCGGAATCTCCCCGCACCGCGTGGAGGCATCGGATCCTTCGGGCTTCGACGAGGCGGGCGAGATGGATGGCCTGGCGCGCCGCCAGGTAGAAGTCGTGGCCTTGAAATTTTCTAGGAAGGGTGGTGCGAATTTGTTCGATGCGATCGCGATGGTCGGTTTGTGCCAGCCATTCTGCCTCCAGCACAGAGGCCTCGGGAAGGTCACGACCAAGATGCACCACCCGTGTACTACCAGCAAGCAAAGCGATCTCTTCCGGCGCGTCCTCGGTTGTCAGGCAGAGAATATCGTGCCCGGCCTTTCCAGCGGCAAAAGGCGCAAGGTGCTCGCGCAACTGAATGGTGCAGCTTGCGACATCGAAGCTCTGTGCGGCCTTCTCCCTGCCGGCAAGGCCCATGGCCTGACGTGCCGCGGGATCGCTTGCCAGCCGGCCGAGAGCATCAGCGAGAGCTGCCGCATCTCCGGGCTCGACCAAGAGGCCTGTTTTCTCCTCGTCCACCATCTCGGGTATACCGGCGAGGCGGGTGGAAACAACAGGAAGACCACAGGCCATGGCTTCAGCGATCACTGTGGGAAGAGTGTCCGAAGTGCCTTGAGAGTCGACGATTGAGCCCAGAGCGAACACATGCGAACCAGCGAGCAGCCCCCGAATCTTCTCGATCGGAAGGAGACCGGCGAGTGTGATCTGACTGGCGAGCCCCAGGGCGAGTATTTGTTTTTCCAACTCGTCGCGAAGCGGACCTTCGCCGACGATGGTGAGATGAAAGTCTCTTCCACGGTCGCGGAGTTGGCCGCACGCCTTGACGAGGGGAGCAAAGCCCTTGAACTCGACGAGTCGGCCGATACTGAGAATCTGTAGCAGGCCCGGAGACCCGGGATCAGCCATGGGGAAACCATCGAGGTCAATCCCATTGTAGATCCGGTGAATTTTTGCCTCATTCCCGGGGCATTTTTCGCGCAGGAGCTGACATGCTGACTCACTCACCCCGACAACAAACTCAGCTTCCTTGGCTAACGCCTGCAACATGCCATCCTCTCCGAGATCAGTGGTAAAATCCTGCCCGTGTGCGGTAAAGCTAAAGGAAATGCCTACGGGCCGCATAAGAAGGGCTGTAATGGTAGCTTGGTTGGCAAAATGAACGTGGCAGTGACGGATCCCCCGGCCCTTCAGGACCCCGGCGAAATGGGCCGCATTTCTGGCCCGTTGTGGCAGATTAAAACGCGTGCCGAAGCGCCGCTCCAACTCCTCTGCTGCGGCTGCTATTTCACTGGGAACATGAGAGTCAGCGCTGATTCCGGCAGCAGGTGGATAGACAATTTCTGCGGCGAGACGAGAGAAATGATCATGCCGAAAAAGAGTTGCCGGTGGGTTGAGGGAAACCACTAACAGGGGAAATCCCGCAGCCTCGTGGGCAAGCATTTCCCGGTCACAGAATGTCTGCGAAGCTACAGGGTAGCGGGAAAAGAGATAAGCGACACCGGGTTGCCCGGTGCTTTCCTTCGATGGAGTCGGCGCTGTCATGGAATGACCTGGACGGCTGGGTAGATAGGGCGAAAATCCACTGGAGAAAAGTAAAAGAAGAAACAGTACTCGTCAGGCTGGTGAGAGGACCCCTCTCCAGAGCGCTGCTCTCTGGTTTTCGATGAGGCCACGCCCACGCGCAAAGCGAGGGTCTTTTTTATCAGCAATTTCGAGAACGACAGCCATGCAGTAGAGCCCGATCAATCTTTCATCCTCGGTGAGTGCTTGTTTGTAAATTTTTTTGCCTGTTTTCCAGAGCTCGGCGATCGCCTCGTGGCGCGTGATTTCCAGTCCCATTCCGTCAGGGTTGCTTGCGGTGACCAGGGCATGGTTGGCGGCCCAGGCAGCCACGCTGTCGGGGTGGAGTTTGATCACCACAGCGAGCGCGGCAGCCCGCTGGCGGTCCGAGGAATGCGGAAAGTCGGTGGCCAGACCGATCAGGAGAACCGGAAGACGGTCGGCGGTGGCCGGGTCCAGCACGATGCCAGCGGGGTCGAAAGTGAGATTGGCCGTCTTCGGTGCCTCATAGGCGCAAAGACGAGTCACCGACAAAGCACAGAGGACCATCAGAGTTCCCGTTCTGGGCATCCAGTTTTTCAAGATCACAGCAAACGCTAGCTGGTTCCCTGCCGATAGTCGATACCGAAGGTGCTCGCGCATTGAGAAAAGCTCCAGCCCGTGCCACGGTGCGCCGCCTGTTTAAGGTAATGTGATGCCGGAACCGCTCATCAGAACAAATTACGAGGTGATGTTTTTTGACACCGACGCGGGCGGGGTCGTGCACAACCTCGCCTACCTCCGAATCATCGAGGTTGCCAGAACACGCCTGGGAGCAGAGCTCGGACTCCCCGTCAAAGAGATGGCTGAGCGAGGAGAATTCTCAGTGGTCTTACGAACAGAAGTCGACTACCGGCAGCCGGCCCGCCTCGGCGATCACCTGGTGGTGGAAAGCTGGCTCGAAAAGGTCGAGAGACTGCGTTTCTGGTTGGGGTTTCGCATTCTTCGTCCCGGCGACACTTCGTTACTCGTCACGTGCCGCCAACGGATGGCCAACATGAAGATTCCCGAAAACCGGCCGCTCCGTCCCCCGGTGAACTGGCGCGCGCAGTTCCCTGACGCCTTCTCCAAGGAGGGCGCTCCTTCTTCCCATGAGTGAGTCGATGTTTGAAGTAAAAGAGAGACCGCAGCTCGTTGAGCGAGCGCTTCTCATCGGCGTTTATTTTGACCGGAGAGAAGAGGCGGAAGCAGCCAGCCTTCTCGAGGAGCTCTTCGAGTTGGTTGAAACATTGGAGATCGGGGTCGTCGATAGCGCGCTGATTTTCGTCCGAGATTCCAATAAGCGCTATCTGACCGGGCGCGGAAAAGCCGAAGAGATGATGGCCCATGCGAAGGACTTGAATTGCGATTGCATCGTCTTTGACAACGAACTCCTTCCTCTCCAACAGCGCGCGTGGGAGGAAGAAACCGGCATTCTGGTGATCGACCGGCAGGAGGTAATTCTGGATATTTTCAACATGCGGGCGCAGACGAAAGAAGCGCGGCTTCAGGTTCAGCTCGCTCGGATGGAATATTCTCTGCCAAGACTCGCCCGCATGTGGGGGCACCTCGACCGGCAGGGCGGAGGTGGAGGGGGCCGCACGGGCGGCGGCGGCGGAGCGACCCGGGGAGAGGGTGAAAAACAGATTGAGACCGACCGCCGGCTGGCTCGAAAACGGATGGATAAAATGCGTGCCGAGCTGGCTGTGGTGCGCAAGCAAAGACAGACTCAGCGCAAGGAACGGCAACAGACACCGCTCCCACATGCCGCTATCGTCGGCTACACCAACGCGGGGAAATCCTCCCTTCTCAATGCGCTTTCAGGCAGCGAGGTGCTCGCTGAAGACAAACTCTTCGCCACCCTGGACCCGACGACTCGCCGGATTCACCTTCCCGACGGTCAGCCTCTCCTTCTCACAGATACCGTGGGATTCGTCAGGCGCTTACCGCATGGCTTGATCGATGCCTTCAAGGCCACCCTCGAGGAAGCGATTCTATCGGATTTTCTCGTCCACGTACTGGATGCGAGCTCCCCCGACGTCTTCGGCCATTTTGAGACGACGCGGGAGGTGTTGGCTGAGCTCGGGGCAGACGAGAAGAAAACCATTGTCGCCTTGAACAAACACGATCTGATCGATGCTGTGGATGACGAGCACAGACTGCGGGAATACTTCGGCCCAGCGGCGATTTTTCTTTCGGTTCATGAACGCACCGGCCTCGACAATCTCATCCACTGTATGAATACGATGTTGCTTGATCGCGTGAGACGAATGGAATTACGTCTTCCTATCGGTCGGATGGACCTCGTCGCTCTCCTCCACCGGGACGCGAAAGTCGTCAGCGAGGAATATGCTGCGGAAGGGATCGATCTCGTGGCGATTGTTCCACGACAACTCGTCTCCCGAGTCGAGGAGTTTGCGCTCAACAAGTCCACCGCTCCTCCCAGCACCGAATGATGCGAGAGAGACCGCTCTGGAGATCAGAAGTCAACGAAGACCAGAGAGGCCACATCCCGCGATAGGTAAAGAGAAGCCCGCGGATGGGGCGCTACTCACTTCCAAAATAACCTTGCCAGTCACTTGGCAGAGGAGCGGCTTCGACCCGACTCTCGATCCTGCCTTCGAAATCCGGATTAAAGCGGGTGGACGTGCCGTAAACCATGATGAGGTCGCTAGAGTCGGCGCTCCTGAGGGCATGAGCTACTCCCGCAGGAATGACGATCCCGACATTGTTCGGGCCTGGAATATTGTCGCCATCAATCAGGAATCGCATGGTTCGTCTCTCCATCCCAGCCCGCTCATCAACAAGCAGCATCTCCAACCGTCCCTGGACAAAAAACATGGCGTCCCACTGCTCTTTATCATACTGCCGCAGGCTGAAATTGGTAGGCTCCTCAAGAAACAGCCTGCGCAACCAGGCAGCGGGTTCTTCTCCGTCGGGGATAAAAGGTGGATGGATATGAAAACCCTTGGCAGAACCACCTGTCATGGTGGCGCTCGCCCATTGCTTCGGCCACATTCCCATTTCTCCGAGTACTCCCTCACCTTCCCTGGAAAATTCGCCAAAGAATCCACGATGGGGTTGTTGATAGACTTGACGAGAGAGGAACTTCACCCCCGGGATCCAGACATCTGAGAGTTTTTCTTCCTGGTTGATAAGGTTCCCCGCGGGAATACCTGTCGTAGCGAGGCGTCCCGCCAGATCAGAGACGCTGTAGTCGCGCGTTTCAAGAATCGCTGCGGTCTCCGGACGGAGCCCATGCCAAAGGTTGTCGGAAGAATCGGACATCGAATTACTTGCTTGCCTGATAGTGTCGCGCAGGGGAAGCCCGCTTTCAAGTCGGCAGGAATTTTCTTTGGGACCTTGCCGGAGAGGAGGCAGCCGATCAAGCCCGTAACGAGCCGTCTTCCAGTTGGGACAGAAACGCGCTATAAGCGCTGTCAAGACCCTCGCGGAGTCCAATCGCCGGTTTCCACCCCAGCCGATTGATCAAACTGGTATCCATCAGCTTTCTCGGTGACCCATCCGGTTTGGACGGGTCGGGCAGAATTTTCCCTGCGAAACCCACCACTTCAGCTACCAGATTCGCGAGGTCGCGGATCCTGATGTCTTCGCCACTTCCGATATTCACGAGGTCGGGAGGATTCTCTTGCTGGAGAAGAAAAAGACAGGCTTCGGCAAGATCGTCCACATGAAGAAACTCCCTGCGTGGATTCCCCGTACCCCAAATTGAGAGTGACTCCGCCCCAGAGGTCTTGGCCTCATGGAAGCGTCTGATCAGACCCGGGATCACGTGAGAGTTCTCCGGATGGAAGTTGTCTCCGGGGCCATAAAGGTTTGTCGGCATGGCCGAATGGTAGACTACACCGTGCTGGTTTCGGAAATATTCGCAGAGCTTCAAGCCGGCTATTTTTGCGACCGCGTAGGCTTCATTTGTCTTTTCCAGAGGCGCCTCCAAAAGGCAGGACTCGGGCATCGGCTGGGGAGCTGACCGCGGGTAGATGCATGAGCTGCCCAAAAAAAGAACACGTCCGACGCCACATTCGTAGGCAGCGTGGATCAGGTTCGTCGCGATGACCAGGTTCTCGTAGAGAAAGTCAGCCGGATAGCTTCTATTCGCTTGGATGCCACCTACTTTGGCCGCGGCAATGAGGATGCTCGCAGGGCGATGTTCTGCAACCCATCGGTGCACGGCAACCTGGTCGAGAAGATTACACTCCTCGCGAGAGGCAGTGAGAAGGTGGGCGTCGCATGAGGCGCTCAACTTACGGACCAGCGCCTTCCCCACCATCCCACGGTGGCCTGCGACAAAGATTGGCCCAAGCAGATCCACGCCGACTTCTAAATTCACGACTCCCGAACATTCAGGGTGATCTCGACTGCTCGCTTTTTATCCAGCTTGAGGATCTGTCCATCCGACCAATCCGGCACTGCCTTTAGGTCGGTCACTTTCATTCCGTCGATCTGGACGCTCCCCTGCTGAATAAGTCGTCGGATTTCGCCCCCGGACCGTTTTTCTCCGAGCGATTCGTACGCTGCCTGGCAGACTCCGACAAGATCCCTGCGTGCTCCAATCTCATGGGTGGGGTGATCGACAGACGCGATGTCCTTGCTGCGATCGTCCCACCATCCAAGGGTGGCATCAGCCGCCTGCTCATCGTGGTAGGTTTTCACCACCTTCGCCGCCAGCTGTTTTTTTGCTTCAAGCGGATGCAGAGAAGCGGGCATTTCCTCCTGCAGGCAGAGATTGTAATACTGAGGCATCAGGTCATCCGCTATGCTCATGAGCTTGCCAAACATTTCCCGCGGGGTGTCGGTGAGACCTACGTAATTGCCGTAACTCTTCGACATCTTTTTGACCCCGTCGAGGCCCTCGAGGAGAGGCAGCGTCATGACAACCTGCTGGTCCATGCCCTCGGATTTCTGCAGGTCACGACCGACGAGGATATTGAAAAGCTGGTCGCTCCCGCCGATTTCCACGTCCGCACGCACCTTCACAGAATCCCAACCCTGAACGATCGGATACTGGATCTCGTGCAGTCGAACCTCCTGTCCCTCATCGATGCGGTTCTTGAAATCTTCCCGCTGCAGCATTTGCTGGAGCGTGACCCGCCCGTTAAGCTGGATAACTTCGGAAAAAGTCATCTGATTGAACCAGTCTCCATTGTGCACCACTTCGGTTTGGGTTTTATCAAGGATGACAAATGCCTGCTCCATATAAGTGCGAGCATTCTTGAGCACTTCTTCATGGCTGAGCGGAGGGCGGGTAGAGTTCCTTCCTGATGGATCTCCTATCTGCGCGGTGAAGTCACCGATGATGAGAACGACCTGGTGACCGAGTTCCTGAAACTGTCGCAGCTTAAGCAACTGGACAGCGTGTCCCAGATGAAGATCCGGGGAAGTCGGGTCCACCCCGAGCTTGATGCGCAGCGGCCTGCCGAGGCCGAGCTTTGATTTCAGTTCCTCTTCGCTGAGAATCTGTGAGGTCCCCCGTTTCAAGAGGGCTAAGGTTTCGTCTTTGTCGGGCATCGGTCTGTGAGCCAGTGAATGTTTTATGCAGGAACAGGCAGTCTGGTAGACGGGGGGACGTCGAAGATCAAGTATTCTAGGTAGGTAAGGTCTGATCCATTGCTCCACCCGCCACTTGGAATGGAATAAGATGAAAGTCAGCATTGCTAGGCTCTGGGCTCGCTGAAGAAGCCCTTCGAGTTGCTGCCCACATCCAGCGTGGCTTTGTTGCTGGTTGGTCGTGGATGTTCATCCAGTTGCGCCTCGCGCCGTACCACACAGAATTCGGACAACAATGACGGGCACCGCCATGAATCCGCCCCTCTCTAGCTTTTCCACTTGATTCCGTTCCGTCCATCGCCAGATTCACAGTCTCTCTCCAAACCGTAGAGACGCGGGTGTAGCTCAGTGGTAGAGCACTTCCTTGCCAAGGAAGATGTCGCGAGTTCAAATCTCGTCACCCGCTCCACTCCTCTTCTCTTGTCCTCTTCTTTTAACAAGCAAGGAGGGAGAAGCAGAAAAACCCACCCCTTCACGGCGCATTTTGCTTGAAAGCATCGCCATAACCGCCTAACAAGCTGACCCTTTCCTGCCGACAATCGGGCCGGGAAGGATTTTGAAGCGATGGCTGATGATTTCGAAAGGGCAATCATCTCTCCGCACTCGGAAGCGAAGTGGCGGTCCCACCGCTGTTGTCGGGTCTCTCAAGCTTTGCTTTTCGCCACTCGAATCCGATCTCGCGTCAACGGATTTTCTTGAATCCACCACTCCCTTTCTTCCATCTAAAATACCTTATATTCACTCAAATACCATGGATCTAGTTGCTTCACACATCGCAGAACTCACCCCTTCTCTGACTCTTTCAATCACAGCGGAGGCCAAGCGTCTGGCTGGCGAAGGCGTCGACATTTGTGGTCTCGCCGGCGGCGAGCCAGATCGTGATACTCCCCAGCACATCAAAGACGCAGCCATCAAGGCTCTGGTCGATGGAGAGACCCGCTACACCGCGAGTTCCGGATTGCCCGCCTTGCGGGAAGCTATCTCCGAGAAGCTGCGTGACGACAACGGGCTCAGGTATGACGTTTCGCAGATCAGCGTAAACTGCGGGGCCAAGCACTCGTGCATGAATGCCATCCTCGCAGTCTGCGAACCTGGTGACGAGGTCATCATCCCGTCTCCCTACTGGGTGAGTTACCCGGAGATGGTTCGGATCGCCGGGGGTGTCCCCGTGATCGTTGAGACCAGGCAGGAAAACAACTGGAAGCTCACTGCAGATGAGTTCGAAGATGCGATGTCTCCGAAGACCAAAATGGTCATTCTCAACAGCCCATCCAATCCCACAGGCGCTGTCTACTCCGAAGACGAACTCCGAGCCATCGGAGAGGTCGCAACCTCGGAGGAGATTATGATTCTCTCAGACGAAATTTACGAGAAGCTCATTTACGACGGAGCGAAGCACATCAGCATCGCTTCGTTAAGTGATGATCTCTACAACCTCACCATTACCGTCAACGGCTTCTCCAAGGCATATGCCATGACCGGATGGCGCCTCGGCTACACCGCTGCTCCCGAGTCGGTGGCTCAAGCCATGGCAACGATCCAGAGCCATATGACCTCAAACGCCACGACCTTTGCCCAGTATGGTGGGATTGCCGCACTGACAGGTGACCAAAGCCATATCAGCGACATGCGCGAGGAATATGAGGTGCGGCGAAATTTTGTTTACGGTCGACTTTCTCAGATCAACAACATTTCGACGATCCAGCCGTTTGGCGCGTTCTACTTTCTTGTCAATGTCGGGAAAACTGGCCTCAACTCGGTCAACCTGGCAGAGAAACTTCTCAGTCGTTACCAGGTAGCCGTTATTCCGGGAGCGGCTTTTGGTCGTGATGACACCGTGCGCATCAGCCATTCCGTGGGACTGGACGTTCTCAACGAGGGGCTCAATCGCTTCGAAGACTTCTGCCAATCTCACTGACAGGAACAAGGCTGTAGCAGGCACATTGGCTTCGGGCAGCCTGTTACCGGACGTCCCTCTTCCTCCGCCCGATTCTCTCCGGAGGAGAAAAGACGGAAGCTGAGAGACACTTTTCATGCCGAAGACAGCGATTCTCTCTGACATTCACGGGAACCTCCACGCCCTGCGTGCGGTGCTTGCTGAAATCGATGCCATGGGTATCGAGGAGATTGTCTGTGGCGGCGACACCGTCGGCTACGGATCGCAGTCAGCTGCGTGTGTAGCGCTCATCCGGGAACGCTCGACTCTCTGTGTGCTGGGGAATCACGACTACTATCTGGGTCTTCTGGCCACTCAGGGAAGAGGAATTCTTCCCGAAAGATGGAAGTTGAACCCGGTGTGGGCTGGCATCGCTCTGGCTGAGCAGCAGCTCGACAAAGACGCCCTTGAGTGGCTGGACAGTCTTCCCTGGATCAATCAACTGGAAGGAAGCGTCCTCGTCCATGCCAGTCTTCACGAGCCCGAGAAATGGCATTATCTTACCGACGTTGCCTCTACTCTCGCTACGATCGAGATTCTCCGAGGGAAAAAGAGAAACATCGGGTTTTTCGGACACACCCATCGGCTTGCTATCTTTGCTGACCCCAAAGCACATGCGAAAGTCACTGGCCTGGGAACTGACCGATTTTTTGTTCCCGCCAATCTTGCCTGCGCCATCACCTGTGGGTCAGTTGGCCAGCCGAGAGAAGTTGATGATCATCGTGCCAGTTGGGTGCTCTGGGATCCCGACGAGAGAGTGATTGAGTTTCGACGAACGAAATATCCGGCTATCAAGGCCGCAAAAGAGATCCTCGCAGCTGGACTTCCGCCGGTCTCGGCTAGCAGGCTTTTATCTCAAAAAGAGACCTCGGAGTTGTAAACCAACGCAGGCTCTACGGCGATGCACGTGCTCCCAGCTTGTGCCATCGGCCATGGCAGGAACTCGCAGGGGCGCGATAGCAAATCGTCTGGCTGAGAGGTTGAACCCTCGCCGACCCTGTGGTCTCGTAGCATGGCACATAAAGCTGGAAATAATTCCGCTACGCCGCTCGATTCATGTTTGATAAATTTGCAGATTACGCCCACCCCGATGCCTTGGTTTCCGCTGATTGGCTTGCTGATCATCTCGAGGATCCCGAGATTCGGATCGTCGAGTCCAATGAAGATGTCCTGCTCTTCGAGACCGGCCATATTCCGGGTGCTGTCCACATCGACTGGCGAGCAGACCTGAATGATCAGACGATCCGTGACTACGTCGATACCAAGGGGTTTCAGGAAATCTGCCGCCGCAACGGGATCACGCCAGATACCACGGTGGTCTTTTACGGAGACAAGTCGAACTGGTGGGCATGCTACGCTTTCTGGGTCTTTCAGCTCTTCGGGCATACCAATGCGAAACTACTCGATGGCGGCCGTAACAAGTGGATCGCTGATGGTCGCGAGGTGACTCGTGAGCTCGCGAATCATCCAGCTACCGATTATCCAGAACCGCCTCGCCGTCGCGACTCAGAAATCCGCGCCTTCCAGGGTGAGGCTCTCACGCACCAGCGGGCAGGACTCCCGATGGTCGACGTGCGGTCCCCGGGCGAGTTCAAGGGTGAAATCACGCACATGCCGGAATACCCCCAGGAGGGAGTCCTCCGAGGCGGACATATTCCGGGCGCAGCATCCTGTCCGTGGGCCCGCGCTGCCAACGAGGATGCGACCTTCAAGACCGCCGCAGAACTGCGCGCCATTTACGAGGAAGAACTTGGCTTCGCCAAAGACGACGACATCATTGCCTACTGCCGGATCGGCGAGCGCTCGAGTCACACCTGGTTTGTCCTCAAATACCTGCTCGGTTACGAAAAAGTGCGCAACTACGATGGTTCGTGGACGGAGTGGGGCAACATGGTTGGCAACCCGATCGAGAAGGGTTGCTAGCACTACGGTTCCACTTGATGGCGCCATCATTCCACATCTGTCTCGGCCGCCGTCACTCCGGCGTCCGAGCCTCACGGTCTTTACCATTTTCGGGGAGTGGCACCCGCCCTCTTCGCGAAGCTGTCACAGCCACCTCGCATGAATTTGCTTTGCTAATGGCAACTTTTTCGCGGTTGGTAGCCGAGTATTGAGGGAAAAGAAAGGCGCGGATAAGACAGATTCGCCAATGCGCCTTTGACGGTTTCTACGATTCGTGCTTAAACGGGTGCAGACAGATATCGGTATGCCTCCGCGACCATGATCGACCAGCCTTTCAAACGAGCCGACGAGCACCGGGGAAGTTCCCTGCGGGAGCGCCTCTGGCGTATCATTTTTCTTTCTGACACGCCGGCAGCCAAGTGGTTCGATGTAATTCTTTTATGGGCCATCGGAGGCAGTGTGACCGTGGTAATGATCGAGAGCGTCGAGCCGCTGAAGGAAAAGCATGGGGCACTGCTTTATCTCTTCGAGTGGATATTCACCCTGCTGTTCACGGCCGAGTATGTGGTCCGCATCTGGGTGGTTCGTCAGAAGCGCCGTTATATTTTCAGTTTCTTTGGAATCGTGGATCTCCTGTCGATCATTCCAACTTACCTAGAGATTTTCTTCACCGGGTCAGGCCATCTCATCGTCATCCGGATTCTTCGATTGCTCCGGATGTTTCGTGTCCTCAAGATGGCGCATCATATGGGGCAGGCGAACCTGCTCATCAACGCACTGCTGGCCAGCCGTTCCAAGATCGCGGTCTTTATCTTTAGCGTCCTCGCCATCGTCAGTATCGAGGGCACCTTGATGTATTTGCTGGAAAGCGGAGCAGAAGACTCCAGCTTCACCAGTATTCCTCAGTCGATTTACTGGGGCATCGTCACAATCACCACGGTAGGCTACGGCGACATTGCACCCGTCACTGTGGCCGGAAAAATGCTGGCTTCCGTGATGATGCTTACTGGCTTTGCTATCATTGCGGTGCCCACTGGAATTGTAACTTCCGAGTTACAGCGCGAACGTGATGAGGTGCCCATGGATGTCCGCGAGTGTGGCGAGTGTGGACGTCGCGGACACGACCAGCAAGCCCGCTTCTGCAAAATGTGCGGATGTCCACTCTCAGATCAGGGTTCTCCGCCGGGCGAGAACGCAGCTGGTGAAATCCCCTGAGTGGCCGTGCCGGTTCAGTTTGGCTGAGGCGACCGCGTAACTTCGGGAACCCCGCGATACAACACAGCGTGTTCCTTGTTGTTGTCGTTGTTATCAGCCGGCAACTTTGGCCAGCTCGACTTCAATATTCGTTCGGATCAGCTCACCCGTCGTGGTGATCTCCTTGAACTGATCCGAATTATGAAATTCGCCGAGTTCCTCTGCGAGCTGAGTGATCTTGTCCGGGGATGAGCATGGTTCTTTGTCGAGGAGATTGAAGAGCATAGCGAGACGAGGAAGAGCAAGGTTGTAGCGCCGCTTAAGTAAGGACCGCTCTTCGTCCTGGTATTGGCGCATCGCTTCGTAGTTCAGCAATTTGGTGCAAAGTTCCACGACCTGCGAGTTCTCTGAAAAAAACTGCGGAAGATACATCCTGAGGTGTCCTTCGTAGGCCTGCTGGTCAAAATCAATCGCCCGGACACGGTACTGCACCGCTTCAAAGTCCGGCGTCATGTCGACGACAAAGTTGTAAGAGCGCATGTCACCCAGAAGACGGATGAAAGAACGCTGGCTGAATTTAACAAATTCCTTTGCTAACCGGACTCGGTTGGTATCCGGGCGATCGAAATAACGTTCGATAAAGATGTCTCCGGGAATTCCAGCGATATGTTCTTCGATCAGGGTGTCGTCCCGGACGAGGTAGTTAATCCGATTCGGTGAAAGAATGTCCTCGAACTCAAGGCCGTAAATTCGGTTAGCGTCGGCCACTTTGACGTAAAAATGGTCATAGTTGTCGTTGAACTGATTGACCACCCGAATGCGAAATGGTCGGGAGTTGCCAAATTCGCAGAAATCGATTCGCTCGACAAAGAGGTGCTCAGAGATTCTTGTTTCTCCCGTTTTCAGTTTTGCATAAATCCGGGTAAGTCTCTCGTTAAGCGGTCCCATAAAGGAGGGTTCGTAGACAACCGTGAGCCAGAGCGTATCCTCCCCCTCGCGATCGAAAAGGGGACAGCTGTCCCGAAACCCCATGAGGTCGTGGTAGAGGTTTGGAATGTCCGCTGTATGGCCATACATCTTGAGATACTCGGTGAGATCTCTGGTCACAGGGTAAAAGGCCTTCTTTTTTAACTCGATTCGATGCTCTTCTTTGCTTTCCATTGGCCTTTTCTGGTAGTCTTGATGGCCCCACTTTGCACGGGGAGGAACTAACGTGTCGAAAGAATTCCGTCTACGATGGCCTGTGCCAGAGTTTGTCGGTACCACTCTGTCTGACATCGCCGGCCCTCTGAGAGATTACTGAGAAAACCTGCTTCAATCAGGATGGCGGGCGCACGGGTTCTCATCAGGACAGCGAATACACTTTTTTTGATTCCTCTGTTTTTGCCTTTGATCTTGTAAACGATGCGACGTTGCACTGCCCTCGCGATGTTCCTTCCCGCACTGCTGCTGTAGAAGGTTTCCAGTCCTTTGATCGAGCGGTTGGTGTGCGCGTTGAAGTGAATGCTGACAAAGATCGACCGGGAATAACGATTCGCGATCGCCGCACGTTGATCCAGAGAGGTGTAAACATCACTGCGACGAGTCAACGCTGTTCTTAAGCCCCGGGCTTTCAGGAGTTTTTCCACCCTGAGTGCGACATCAAGGGTGAGAGTTTTTTCTTTTACTCCATACCAGAACGCTCCCTTGTCCTTGCCGCCATGTCCGGGATCAATCACCACGGTGGTGAAACTTCCTGCGATGGAATTTCCTGTCAGAAAAAAAAGCGCCGACGCGATAAGACAAACTGCAAGGAAGGCGGCCTTGAGAGGGCTCATGAGGATTCTTAATGAAGACATTCCATCGGCGTTCCTGTAAACCTTAGCTGTTTCCAGTCAGACTGTCAGCAGCAAAGAGGACCGCGCGGTTTCATGAGCCTGAGCGTGATGAAACTTCCAGAACGTTCCTTTGGATCCCGGGCTTGAGGCAATGGAATGAGAGTGAGAATTCGATGTTGAAGAGCCTGTTTACAGCCGCATGGCGGAGCGTATCCTAGGAGCATCGTGAGGCGCTCGTTCTCACCCTTTTTGGTTCCGAAAAAATCGACACAGCAGACGACCATGCAGAGCAGGCCGCAAACCTTTCGCCGTCCTAAAAAAATCTTCGTCGCGATTGGCATCGATCTCGTACAGTTTCTGTTACTGGTCGGGTGTGGCTGGACGCTGGCAATGCTGATTTCCAGTGAGGGAGAGAGGCATTACGGGATGATCTTTCTGAAGCTTTTCGCTGTCTGGCTGGTCGTTTTCATTGGCAGCAAGATTTATCGAAGACATATCCTCTGCCCTCTTTGTCTCGGAACGGTCTTGAAAACACAGCGGTGCAAGAAGCATAAAAAGGCGCGCAGAATTTTCTTCCTCACCCACAAGGCAACCGCGATCCTTGATATCCTGACACGCCTCAGGTTCACTTGCATGTATTGTGGTTGCCGCTTCCGTCTGGGAAATAAGAACGGAAGGGTCTGCAAATCATGTCTGGCAGTTATCTTGCATACGTTTTCGAACGGTTTCCTACTTTCACCCAGACTTTCTGTATTCGTGAAGTCCTTGAGATGGAGCGTCAGGGCCTGACGCCGGTTCTTTTTTCAATTCGAGACACTTCAGAAGAGGCGGTAACGAACTATCCAGCTGAACTTCGGGAGCGCGTCCACGCTTTGCCTCCGGAAAAAGAATTGGTCGATAAGGTAAAAAGGCTTAAGCAAGCGGGAGAGCTGCCGCAGACGGTTGTTCTGCTCTTGCGGCATTGGGGCGATCGTCCGGACAAGCTCAGAATTTACGAGGCCGCATATATCGGACATCACCTGCGTGAGTTGGGTGGCGGCCGCATCCGGGTGCGTCATGCGCACTCTCACTTTGCGGGGATCGGCGCGCGGGTGCTCTGGTGGTTGCGAAGGATTCACGGCGTGGGCTATTCGTTCACCGGGCATGCCAATGATCTTTTTTGTCAGCTCGAGAGTGAAGTAACCCCCCTGCTGGCTGGCCTCGTCCGAGACGCCCGATTCGTTGCCACGGTGAGCGATCACAGCGGCGATTGGATGCGGAAGCGATTCCCCAAAGATGCGGGTAAGATTCATCGCGTCTTCAACGGGATTGATCTAGACGGTTTTCCACTTTCTCCGGGCGCTTCCGCTCAAGGCATCGGCTCCCGCCAAATCGTCAGTATCGGCCGCCTGATCGAGAAAAAAGGTTTTGCAGACCTTATCGACGCCTGCGCCATTCTTCGTGACCGTAAAATCGCTTTTACCTGCAAAATTATCGGTGAGGGGCCCCTCGAGGAAGCGCTTCGTGAAGCGATCTCCTCCAAGGACCTGAAAGAGAGGGTCGTGTTGGCGGGGAGTCTGCCTTCTTCAGAAATTCATACTCTTCTGCTGCAAGACACTCACGTCTTCGCCCTCCCCTGTGTGGTGGAACAAGACGGGGGGATGGATAATCTCCCTACCGTGATTATGGAAGCTATGGCCGCCGGAGTTCCCTGCGTCTCAACAAGGCTCGCGGGAGTTCCCGAGATGGTTAAAGAGGGCGAGACCGGGTATCTGGTAGAGCCTGGAGATGTGGAAGGTACCGCCCACGCTCTGGAGCAACTTGTTTGCAATCCTCTGCTCTCCTCAAAGCTGGGCGCTGCGGGCCGAGCGCGCGCTGATGAGTTGTTCAAACTCGAGGCTACAGCTGGAAGATTGGCACATTTATTTCGAAAGAACCTTGGCTTATTTCATCATCTGTTGCGGGAGCGCCCTGCGCAAGCAAGTGACAAGAGTTTCGATCTGGTCAGGTTCATGCGCGGCGCTCAGGGTGATGCGTAAGCGCGCCGATCCGCGGGCCACCGTAGGATACCGCAAGGCCGGGCACAGGACCCCTTCCTTGCGCAGTTCCTGCGAGATTCCGACGGCCAGTTTTTCATCTCCGATAAAGACGGGAAGAATCGGCGAGAGCAGCGAGGGCGGGTTGCCCTTCTCGTGGTCGCTGGTGACAGCGCGAGGAATTGCTCCTCCCAGGGCAGCGTGGAACTGATCGATGCGTGCCCGCAAACGGCTGCGAAGTTGATCTCCTTCTGAGGAGGCGATCAAATTGAGCCCTTCGGTCGCCGCCGCCGCCTGCGCTGGAGGTGGCGCGGTGGAGAAAATAAAGCTCCGGGCCCGATTCCAGAGAAGTGCGATTGCTTCTTCACTTCCCGCGACAATCCCTCCTGCCGCTCCAACCGCTTTCCCCATAGTTCCCATGCGAAGATCGATGCTTCGGGCAACTCCTTCCGCTTCTGCAAGTCCGCGGCCTCCCTCTCCCAGCAATCCGATTGCGTGCGCTTCGTCGAGCATGAGAAGCGCACCTGTTTCTTTCGTTGCTTGCACGATCTCAGAGAGCCGTGCTTGGTCTCCGTCCATGCTGAAAATTGATTCGGTGATCACAAGGACCCTGCCATCATACGGATCGACCTTCGAAAACGCCCAGGCAAGGAGCTGACGCAACTTGTCCACTCGATTGTGAGGAAACACGCGGAGGGTCGCGCCACTGAGCCGGACACCATCGATCAGACAGGCGTGACAAAGCTTGTCGACGATGGCGACATCTCCTTTTCTGAGAAATGCACCCAGAGTTCCGAGTGCTGCGGCATAGCCATTAGCGAAACAGAGGGCGGCCTCGGTTCCGAAAAAGCGTGCGGCAGTTGTCTCGAATTCCCGATGCGGAGGCAAGCCGCCTGAGATAAGACGTGATGCTCCCGAGCCTGCTCCGAATTCTATCGCAGCACGGGATGCCGCCTGACAAATCCTCGCGTCACCGGCGAGCCCAAGATAGTCGTTGGAAGAAAAATTGAGCAAGGAACGCCCGTCGATCTCGATCCTCGATCCCTGGCCGGTTTCCAGATAGCGAAGATCCCGCAACAATCCTGCAGAGGCGATCTCGGCAAGTTCTCTGGTAATCGCTCTCATCCGCTTAGTTGGTTTTCGGAATTACTCGCAGGCTCCAGTACTAACCACCATCGTCCCCTTTGATTCTACGCTCTGCAATTTCGTCTGGCTGGGAGCCCAGCTTGAGCGCGCGCTCATAGTGCCGCCGCGCCAGCTCCCGTGCCGGCGGGCGATGATCGAGATAAAGCAAAGCGAGATTGAAATGCGCGTCGGCGTAGGAAGTGTCCAGCTCAATGGCACGCTGCAATTCCTGCTCAGCACCATGAAGCCAGCCGAGATCTTTGATCACGACACCGAGGTAATTATGGGGCCTTGGGTCGAGCGGATCCTCATGAAGAGCTCTGGTCAAAGCTGAAATGGCGAGATTACTGTCACCTCCCTCGAAGTGGATGAGTCCTTTGAGGATCCACGCTTGAGATAATCCTGGGGTGAGCGAAACGGCTTTATTCAAGTGCTCAAGGGCAGATTCTAAATCGCCAGACCTGTGTTCGACAGTAGCGAGATTGGTCAGAGCAAGTGCATTGTCGGGATGTTCCTCAAGCATCTTGAGGTAGGCCTCTTTGGCCGTTGTCCAATCTGCCTTGCCGAATGCTACGGCGGCCTGATAAGAAAGTCCTTGCGTGAATTCCGGGAGCTTGCCGACTTTTTCTGCATCTGCTGCCCCGAGGAGGAAAGGCTCTGCGGAATTCTTCGTTGGCGGAGCAACCTCTTTTTCCGCTGCAATGCACGGGTGAAAAGAGAGGCCACAGACAAGTGTCAGAAAAATCCTCAGCCCGGAAGAGAAACCAGAGAATCCATTTCGCGGGAGAAGCATGCCGGAAGCATCGCAAGAATTCTACCCACCGAAAGAAAAAATCTCTTGCATGTTCTTTGGAACACTGTTCGTTTGTCGCATGCAGCTCACTGAACGCCAAAAGCAGGTTTTTCATTACATCAAGGAAGCTCAGCGAACAACGGGGGTCACCCCGTCGACAAGAGATATTCAGACTCATTTCGGGTTCTCAAGCCAGACAGCGGCCGTCAGTCATCTCAAGGCTTTAGAAAAAAAGGGAGTAATCCGCAGACTGGAAGGCAAGGCTCGGGCGATTATTTTTCCTGAAGAACTGGATCGGGAGCGGTTGGTGGATATTCCTGTCTACGGTCAAATCCCGGCCGGAATGGCTGCTGCAGATATTGCGCAAAGCGAATCCGAGGGGTGTATCACGGTGGATGTCGCCACCATCGGTATTCCAAGAAATGCCCGCACCTTCGCGCTGAAAGTACGGGGGGACTCGATGGTCAACGCTCACATCTGCGACGGCGATACTGTCATTCTCGAAGTGAAAGAGCCAAAACAAGGTGACGTGGTCGCAGCGCTCATTGATGGAGAGACGACGCTGAAGCGTTTCATCATCGAAAATGGCAGGCCCTTCCTCAAAGCAGAGAATGACCTTTACCCTGACCTCATTCCTGTCATGGAGTTGGTGGCGCAGGGAGTCATGGTAGCCTTGGTAAGGCAAGCGTAATCTGCAGGGTTTATCTCCGCTCACCTAATACCATCTGGTCACGGATCCAGGCATAGGTTTTTTCCATTCCGTCGTGCAGTCTCGCACTTAGAACCCACCCAAGAGCTTCTCGAATTCTTGTGTTGTCGCTGTTACGGCAGTTCACGCCTTCAGGCGCATCGAGGAGATCCTTTCTTTGCAGTTCGCTTTCAGCCAAGCTTGTTCTTTAAAAGCTTCTGTAATCACAAAACTCCAGCTTGTTAGAAATTGAAATTTCACGTCGCATGATTGGCATAAAACCATGACGTCTCCAGCAGCTATCAGCTCCCAAGCTGAGCATTTGCTGTGAGCCCAGTTCGGTGCTTTCTTTCAGGTAATGTTTTCCGGACTGGCCATTCAAGCGCTTCAACCTCTGATTGCGGCGGGGATCCAATCGGCACAGCCAGTCGTGGAGCCGCTCTTTGAGCCCCCGGATCACGAAGCCCGGGAAGAAGCGTATCAGGCACTGCAGATGGCAGGAGTGAATCCCTACACCGAGGTGGACCTCCTTGTGGTCATAGACTTCGATCGCCCTTCCTATGAGCGGCGCCTCGCGATCTACGAAAGAGGAGCCTGTCCGATTCGATATTGTCTCGTTTCGCACGGAATCGGCAGCGGCAACCCATCCAAACTTTTCGCAGACGGTTTTTCCAACCAACCAGGAAGCAACCAGACATCTCTTGGGCTCTTCCAAGTTGGGTGGGCCCGCCCATCCAGTAAATTTGGCACTTCCATCGAACTTGACGGCCTGCAACCAGGGCTCAACCACCTTGCGCGGCCGCGCAAGATTGTCATGCACCCTGCCTGGTATGTCTCTTACGACTGCATTCTCACCAACGTCAGCGATGAAGGCTGTCCACGCCTTGGCCAGAGTCGGGGGTGCCCTGCCTTGAGCGCAAAAGACTTCGCCTTCTTCCAGGAAAGAACCCAAGAGGTTCAGCAAGGCGGGGGTAACGTTTTTCTTTACGCCTATTCCAGTCGAGGGGGCTCAAGCACAGCCCTCGGGCTCAAAAAAAGCGGCTCCCCACTGGCGACTACTAACCACCATTGACGAGCAGGCATTGCTCTCTAGCCTCCCTGCTCCAAGTATTCCCGAGAAAACGATGGCACAATTGACTGACGAGCAGATGGAACAGGTGCGCCAATGGTGCGCAGAGGGGGCAGATCTTGCCTCAATTCAAGACAAGCTCATCTCAGAGTTTGAAATCAAACTCACATACCTGGATACTCGGATGCTGCTTGCTGACCTCGGGACAACTGCTGGTAAAAGCGAAAAAGAACAGGATCGCGAGACCGCCAGGGCAAAAGAAGCTGAGGCAGAAAAAGCCAAAAAAGAAGTCCAGGACGACCTCGATACTCAAACCGGGCCGCCCGAGAACAATCCTGATGACCTTTCAGGTCTTCCCACCGGCGGTAAAGCGTCTGTCAGCATCTCCAAAGTCACTCCTCCGGGAATGATCGTAGCGGGGCAGGTCACCTTCAGCGACGGGAAGTCTTCTGAGTGGTATCTTGACCAGATGGGGCGCCTCGGCATGAATCCAAAAGATCCGGAATACAAGCCGAGCGAGGCAGACCTCGTAGCCTTCCAGAAAGAACTCCAGCAGGTTCTTAAGCAACAAGGCTTCTAATCCGGGAAATCCCGACTCTGCTCTCGACTGCTGGTAACCTGAGAGTTCGTTGGGTCTAGAAACTGCCCCCATGGCAAAGCTCCGCATTCTTTTGCCTCTGCTCTTATTGCTGGTCCTCGCTTCTGCATGGTGGCGGGCCCGCCTCGGTGAGCCTCTCACCCCTGTGGGCCAGCCGACAGATTCCAACGCAGTCAATATCTCGGCAGCTGCGGAAAAAAGCGTACCGGAGCAACCCCAGCCTAAGGAGGTCCAAGTCGAAAAAACCAAGCTGCCAGAAGATCCCAGCCCGGATCCTGAGCCGGAGTCCAAATCAGTTTCAGCGAATCAACCTGGCCTGACGCAACAGGCTCTTGGCGCGCCGGCAGAGGTGTTCTACACCGAGGGCACAAAAACCAGAGACGGCACCGGAAAGTATTACATGGGCCGCGAAATCGCCCAAGTAATGGGGCACCAGGCCATCAACTGGCTCGAGCGAGACAATCGCGAGGACGAAGAGGCACCGAGCCGGGCGATCGCAGCTCTTGATCTCGAGCCAACTGACGTGATCGCCGACATCGGAGCAGGCTCGGGCTACTACACCTTCCGCATCGCTCCGCTCGTACCCCGAGGGAAGGTGATGGCGGTCGACATCCAACCCGAGATGATCGCCTTTCTCGAAACCAAAGAAAAACGTCTCGGCCTCGACAACGTGGAAGCGCACCTCGGGGACATCGACGATACCCGACTCGCACCGGAATCAATCGACGCTGCCCTCATGGTCGACGCCTATCACGAATTTTCTCACCCTCGTGAGATGATGCAGTCTCTGTTCCGTGCTTTGAAACCCGGCGGGCGGATCATTCTCTTGGAATACCGTGCCGAAGACCCCACGGTTCCCATCAAGCCACTGCACAAAATGACCGAGGCTCAGGCCCGCAAGGAAATGGAAACAGTTGGCCTGCAATGGCAGGTCACTCACAGCTTTCTGCCCTGGCAACATCTGATGGTTTTCGTCAAGCCTTGAGCCACTGCGCAGGGTTACCTCGAGAAAAAATCCTTGCGGCTCCGGTGACGATCCCTACATTCCTGCCCTTCGCGCTCGATACGAGACCGCGAGTGATAGGGGCATTAGCTCAGTTGGTAGAGCGCTTCAATGGCATTGAAGAGGTCAGCGGTTCGAATCCGCTATGCTCCACCAATCGCTTCACCCACCCAGCCCCACAGGCCACCGAGTGAAAAAAAATCTGAGAAGCCCGGCAAGTCCACGTTTGTCACCTCGCCTATCTGTCCTCTCGTCTGCCACTTACCCCCACCCAAGCATATGAACATTCTCGTCACCGGAGGAGCCGGATTCATCGGCTCAAACCTCGTCCAGTATCTCCTCGGGAAGGCCCCCAAAGCACTTGGGCAGGAAGTGACCAAAGTGGTTAACCTCGATAAACTGACCTACGCCGGCAACCTCTCGAACCTCCAGCCGATCGCCTCCGACCCCCGGCACGTCTTCGTCGAGGGCGATATTATCGATGCCGATCTCATGACACGGCTCCTCGCCGAGCATGCCATCACCCACGTGATGCACCTCGCTGCGGAGTCCCATGTCGATCGCTCAATCGATTCCCCATTTCCCTTTGTCGAAACCAACGTCGTCGGTAGTTTTCAGCTCCTCGATGCCTGCCGAAAACACTGGGAGGAGCAAGGAAAGGGAGAGGCTATTCGTTTCCTTCACGTCTCTACCGACGAAGTCTACGGCTCACTCGAGCTCAATGACCCCGCCTTCAGCGAAAGCAACTCCTACCTTCCCAATTCCCCCTATTCCGCTTCCAAAGCCGCCTCCGACCACCTCGCACGCGCTTACTTTCACACTTACGGCCTCCCGGTAATCACGACGAACTGCTCGAACAACTACGGCCCTTACCAGTTTCCAGAGAAGTTGATTCCCCTGATGATCCAGAAGGTGATCCGCGGAGAGAACCTTCCAGTCTACGGAGATGGTTCCAACATCCGTGACTGGCTCTACGTCGAGGACCACTGCTCCGGTCTGTTTCGCTCGCTCGTCAAAGGCCAGCCCGGTGAAACTTACTGCATTGGCGGAAAACGCGAAATGCGTAACATCGACCTCGTTCGCACTCTTATCGAGGTCATTCGGGAACTCGTTGAGGACGTCGAGATCAGGCCTGCCGACGAAATCATCACCTTCGTCACGGACCGCCCGGGTCACGACAAGCGCTACGCCATCGACTGCACCAAGATCTGTTCTGAGCTCGGCTGGGAGCCAGATGAGACATTCGAATCCGGAATTCGCCGCACTGTACAATGGTATCTCGACAACCCTGAGTGGATCGCAGCCATCGAGGACAAGTCCTACCAGCTTGAGCGTCTCGGTCAGAAGGGCTAGCGTTGCCTTCCTGCAAATCTCCCTCCAAGGCGCATTTTTACCCAGCGCGCAACTTTACTTCCCATGAACCGAAAAGGAATCGTCCTTGCCGGTGGATCCGGCACCCGGCTCTACCCCTTGACCATTGCCGTGAGCAAACAGCTCATGCCGGTCTACGACAAGCCAATGATCTACTATCCGATCTCTGCCCTCATGCTGGCGGACATCCAGGAGATCCTCATCATCTCAACCCCCCACGACCTTCCCAACTTCGAGAAACTCCTCGGGGATGGCTCCCAATGGGGGCTCACATTCAAATACGCTGAACAACCCGAGCCCGAAGGTCTCGCCCAGGCTTTCTTGATCGGTGAGGAGTTCCTCGATGGTGCTCCGGCTTGCCTCGTTCTTGGCGATAACCTCTTCTACGGTCACGAATTCCGCCTTTGTCTCGAGGCCGCCAGCAAACAGAAATCGGGTGCTACCGTGTTCGGCTACTACACGGCAACGCCTGAAATCTATGGCGTCGTCGAGTTTGACCCGGACGGAAAAGTCATTTCTCTAGAGGAAAAGCCCGAAAAACCGAAATCAAACTACGCAGTTCCCGGCATCTACTTCTACGACGGGCGCGTGGTGGAAATCGCCAAATCCCTCGAACCTTCGCCCCGGGGAGAGCTCGAAATCACTGACCTAAACATGCGCTACCTCGAAGAAGGAACGCTCAAGGTCCAGACACTCGGACGTGGCACCGCCTGGCTCGATACCGGGTCGCCCGACTCGCTCTCTGAGGCAAACACTTTCGTTCAGCTCATCCAACACCGCCAGGGACTCAAAATCGCCTGCCTCGAAGAAATCGCCTACAACAAAGGGTGGATCAATAAGCAGGAGCTTCTCGCCATGGCACAGAAGCTGGCCAAGACCGAGTATGGAAACTATCTCAGTGCACTGGCGGCGTCAGAGAGTGGCCATTTTTAGGTCAATACCTGGGTTGTTTGTTGTCAGTCGAGATCTTTTTCTTTATCCATGTGGACGCCGAACGGCCAAGAGGCTTACCGTAAACTCACGGAACGTTTCGATGAAATCGCTCTCCTGACCAGCGCAGCCGGGCACCTCGGGTGGGGACCAGGAGACTTTTATGCCCCCGGCCGCCAGCGGGACGCGTGCCCGCCAGCTTGCCTACTTGAAGGGCCGCGCGCATGCACTCGCCACCGCTGATGAAATCGGCGGCTGGATTTCGGATTGTGAAGCCGCTGAGATGCCCGAGGGGTCGCACGAGGCAGCCAACATCCGCGGCTGGCGCTACCGTTACGACCGTGAAGTCAAACTTCCAATCGAGCTGGTCGAGAATTTCGCGGCCACCACGAGCAAAGCTGTCGGCATCTGGCAGGACGCGCGCAAGAACTCCGACTTCAAAATTTTCGCCCCTGTCCTCGAGGAAATTATCGACCTTACCCGGCAGAAAGCCGACGCCTGGGGCTACGACTCCGAGCCATACAACGCGCTCCTCGAAGACTACGAGCGCGGCACTACTGCAAAACAGATTGGCTGCCTTTTCGACCAGCTCGAACCAGAACTTGTCGGGATCGTCAACCAGGCCTGCGACCGCCCTGTCACCAGCACTCTTCCCGTCGGAGACTATCCGATTCCCGCCCAGCAGACTTTCAACCGCGAAGTCGCCGAGGCCCTCGGATTCGACTTTCAGGCGGGCCGGATCGACACCGCTACCCATCCGTTCTGCACCGGCCTGACCCCCGGAGACACCCGCCTGACCACACGCTATCTCACCAGCGACCCGACCAGCAGCCTCTTTGGCGTGCTTCACGAAGCCGGTCACGGCATGTATGAACAAGGGCTTCTCCCTGAAGAGTGGGGGCACCCCGCCGGCACCGCTGTCTCTCTGGGGATTCACGAATCCCAATCCCGGCTCTGGGAGAACCACGTCGGACGCAGCCAGGCTTTCTGGGCCACGTGGCTTCCCCGTGCTCAAGAGCTTTTTCCGCCACTGCGGGATCTCTCACTCGACGAGATCGTGCAAATTGTGAACACCGCAAAACGCAGTCACATCCGAGTAGAGGCCGACGAAGTCACTTATGATCTCCATATTCTCCTCCGCTTCCAACTCGAGCGTGCTCTCCTAACGAAAGAAATCGGCGTCCAAGACCTCCCGAGAGAATGGAATACACGCTTCGAGAAGCTCTTCGGCATCTCAGTCCCTGACCACGCCCACGGTTGCCTCCAGGACGTCCATTGGAGCTTTGGCCTGCTCGGCTACTTCCCTACCTATACCCTCGGGAATCTCAATGCCGCCCAACTTTTTCACGCTGCCCAGAACCAGAATCCTGCCATCTCTGGCGATCTCGCCACCGGAAACTACGCCACTCTTCTCGCCTGGCTCAGGGAAAAAATCCACCAACCCGGTAGCAGCCTCTTACCTCCTGACCTAATCCTTGCCGCCACTGGCGAGCCCACCAATCACGCCTACCACCTGAGTCACCTTCGCAATCGCTACCTGACATGATCTTACAAAACATCCTCCTCCACCCGACTCTCTGGGCCCGCCATCTGACAGTTTTCTTTCTGCCACTGTTCCTGTTCGCCTGCTCGGAGGCCACCTCTGAATCAGATCCTTCTGCTTTAGATGCTTCCCCGGCCCCGGAAATGACCCCTGCTGAAATCTCGGCAGCCAAAAGCCTTTCTGATGCTGTCGAGAAACTCACTGGCAACCACTCCCGAGCGGTCTGGGCAAAAACCACAAAAGAGGGTGGTACCGACACCTATGTCAATGGCAACAGTCACGTCCTTATGGGCTTTGACTCGCGGGACGGAGGTGGAGTCCGTATTCTTCTCGGTGAAAAAAGCAACTACGCGCGACCGCTCCTCAGTCCGGACGGGGACTACGTCGTCTTCACCAACAAAAATATCGAGCGCGACAAAAAAAACCGTAAACACTACGCGCCAATCGTCTGGACACTACCTTTCGACTCGACCAAGCCAGCTAGAGAACTTGCGGCAGGATACGCCTCCGATATCTGGCGTGACGCGGAGACCAAAGTCGACTGGGTCTATGCGGTTCGTGACTTCACTCCCAGCTCTGCTGGTGCGATTGAGGGGAAAATCCTCGTGCGCTTCCAGCTTCATGACCCAGCGGTTGAGGAAACTGTCTGGAAAAGGACACCGTTAAACCCGGACAACATCCAGCTTTCCCGCGATGGAACCCGCGCCAGCGGCCAGTTCCCGTGGCCAACCGGCGGATACATGGATCTCGAAAACGGTGAGTGGGAAAAACTCGTCCACGGATGCTGGACCTCCTATGCACCCGATAACAGCCACGTCGCCTGGGTCTTCGACGGCGCCCACCGCAATCTCAGTCTCTTCTCGACCCGCACAGAGAAAAAATGGAAGGTCAAACTCACCAGCGCTCCGGGAACCGAAGGCAAGGAACTCTACCACCCACGCTGGACGAACCACCCGAGGATGCTCGCTCTCACCGGCCCGTACCAGGGGGTCAAAGGACGCGAGATCCAGATCACTAAGGGTGGCCAACACGCCGAGATCTATATCGGCCGATTTTCTCCCGCACTCGATTCCATCGAGGCGTGGGTTCAGCTGACCGATGACTCGCAGGGGGACTTCTACCCGGACGTCTGGATCGCAGACGGGAACGAGGTCGATCTCACTGACCACCCGCAACTCGGGGCTTCAAAAAAAGGCAACACGGGGAGCAAAGGATCGGAAAATTGGCCGATCGCCGCAACAACAAAACTCTTTCTGTGGAAACACCGCGCCGCGAAAAATGAAATCCTCACGCCGGAGGCTGAGGGTCAGCAAGCCCGCCAGTGCGGGCTCACTCCACACGGGCTTGCTCGCTTTAACCGTGCTTTTGGAGTCGACCTCGATGGCGGCCACGCCCTGCCTGACCCTACCTCACTCGCTGCGATCCGATCCGCCATCGCCTCCAGCGGGGTCAACCTCGAAGTTCTTCTCACACCCGGGCTCGAGCGCCGAGAGAACCAGCCGGTGCTCCAGCTCGGTCGCTGGTTGATTCTGGAAAAAGAGCAGCAACTTTTTCTCACCGACCTGTCGCAGAACTGGAGCTCTCCACTTTCCGACGTCACTTCGGGAACCCCGATGCATCTGGCTCTCCATCTGCCCGAGAAAGACCCACCACTTGCATGGATCAATGGCACCCCACACCAGTCATTCCAGTGGACCGAGGCACCCCAGACCAAAGACCCCAACGACACCATCCGCCTGGGTGGCGGCTCCGACATCGCGATCGATCACCTCGCCATCTCTGCCGCCACTGCAACCAAGGCCACCTGGTCGAACAGCGACGTCCGGTCCTCTTCCGAGGCCACCCTCGCCGAGGCAAGATCCCGCACCTCCCCCCCGCGCAGACACCTTCGCGCGCGACTCACCGCCACCACTCCCATTCCCTCTTTTGCAAGCATCGACCCCTACACCCGCGCCTTGGTTACCTACGCCTACGAGGATATCGAAATTCTCGATGATGGCCCACCCATCGATGCCCCACGGATCACCGTGCAGCGCTGGGGGCTGATGGACAAGAATCTCGTTCCCGGCATGCCTGCCAAGGTCGGCGATACTCACGATCTCATACTCGAGCCTCTCGAGGATCAACCTCAGCTTGAAGGTGATAGAGCCGAGGACGATGTTCTCGACTTCACCTCCCCAGCTTTCTACCTCGCCGAGTAAACCGACCGACTTCCTCTCCCCTCCCGCCCGCATACCCTGGCATGCATCGGTGAGACTAGTATTTGAGCACTCTCCGCTTCTGCGCTAGAATCCACGCCCACTTCCTTTCACCAACCAGATCTATGGGAAAAAGCCTGTTCGAAAAAGTTTGGGACGCGCACTGCGTCCGCACATTGGCCAATGGCCAAACCCAATTCCTCATCGGAACCCACCTCATCCACGAGGTCACCAGCCCGCAGGCCTTCGGTATGCTCCGGGATCTCGGGCTCAAGGTAAAATACCCGCACCGCACCTTCGCCACTGTCGACCACATCGTCCCCACCGACCAACGAGCAGGAGACCCTTCGAACGATCCTTTGGCCGACGCCATGATCAAGGAGCTTCAGAAGAACGCCGACGAATTCGGTATCACCTACTTCAATCTCGCTTCTGGGAAACAAGGGATCGTTCACGTCGTCGGGCCGGAGCAGGGGATTACCCAGCCCGGGACCACCATCGCCTGCGGCGACTCCCACACCGCCACCCACGGTGCATTCGGAGCAATCGCGTTCGGCATCGGCACCAGCCAGGTCCGCGACCTTCTCGCCACCCAGACGATGGCTATGAGCAACTCAAAGTCCGGCGGATCAATGTCGACGGCGAGCTGCCACCCGGAGTCTACGCCAAGGACGTCATCCTTCATATCATCGCTCTGCTCGGGGCCGGCGGCGGCAAAGGCTACGCCTACGAATACGGCGGCAGCGTCTTCGACAGCTTTTCCATGGAGGAGCGGATGACCGTCTGCAACATGTCGATCGAGGGGGGCGCGCGCTGCGGCTACGTCAACCCGGACCAGAAGACTTGCGACTACCTCAAGGGCCGTCCCTACTGTCGACGCCGATCGTGATTGGGATGCGCAGTGCGCGGAGTGGCTTTCCTGGGCCTCCGACACGGACGCAGAATACGACGATGTCGTCACTATCGACGCCGCGGACGTCGCTCCTTCTGTCACCTGGGGGATTTCACCCGACCAGGGGTTCTCCATCGACGGACACATTCCCGACCCGGCAGCTCACCACCGACCCAGCCGAAAAGCCAGCATCGAGGAGGCGCTCGACTACATGAAGCTCGCTCCCGGCAGCCCGATCAAGCGGGACGAAAATCGACGTCGCCTTCCTTCGGCTCGTGCACCAATGGCCGTCTCTCCGACTTCCGGGAAGTCGCCCGGTTTCTTGAAGGGCGCAAAGTCGCCGACGGGGTCAAGGCCATCGCGTCCCCGGCTCGCAGATTGTCGATGCCATGTGCCGGAAAGAAGGGCTCGATAAGATCTTCTCGGATGCCGGCTTCGAATGGCGCGGCGCGGGCTGCTCGATGTGCCTGGCCATGAACCCGGACAAGCTCGACGGTGCAACCAGCTCAGCGCCAGCTCGTCGAACCGCAACTTCAAAGGCCGCCAAGGCAGCACCGACCGGCCGCACCATCCTGATGAGCCCGGTCATGGTCGCCGCCGCCGCCATCACGGGCGAGAGTCTGCGACGCCCGCGAAGTCTTCCATGTCGAGGCAGCGGTGTAAAAGTCAGCGGCCAAAAAAATCACCACCACCACCATGGCACTCGAAAAAATCACCACCGTCAGCGGAACCGGCGTCCACGTCCCCGGTCAGGACATCGACACCGACCGCATCATCCCAGCCCGTTTCATGAAATGCGTCACTTTCGACGGGCTCGGCGAATATGCTTTCTACGACGTACGCTTCGACCTCGATGGCAACCCGAAAAAGCACCCGCTCAATGACGAACGCTTCCAGGGAGCCAGTATTCTGCTTTCCGGACCGAACTTCGGATGCGGGTCGTCGCGCGAGCACGCGCCGCAGGCGCTCTACCGCTTCGGATTCCGCGCGATCATTGCCGAGAGTTTCGCCGAGATCTTCTTCGGCAACTCGACCACCCTCGGGATCCCGTGCCTCGCAGCCACCGCTGAGGACATCGCCGCGCTGGCGGCCGCTATCGAAGCCGACCCAGCCACTGAGATTCGCATCGATATCGAGAGCCTCCGAGTGTTCCACGGCGACAAAAACTTCCCTGTCCACCTTCCGGAGTCCGCTCAAGGGGCGCTCGTCAAAGGTGCCTGGGATCCAATCTCCGAGCTTCTGGCCGGCGAAGACGCAGTTTCTGCTACCGCCGGGGAGTTGCGCTACACCCAACGCTAAGTTCCCATGCGCTACGGCATGGTCGGCGAGGACGATTCCTCCGATGAGGAGAAGCTCGCCAAGTACAGCGGTGAAATCGCGTGGGACTACCTGCGCCCACACTACCAGGCTGGGGTCCTCTACTTCGTCGACCCGGAGATCACCCTCCAGACGGTAGGCGCCGCCTTCCAGGCCGACAACGCTCCGGCTGTCGAAACCTGGCTGCAAAACGGCGACCTCGTCAAGATCGAGGCCCTCCACGCCGCTCAGTGGGAAAGTCCGTCCGACGAGGCGGTCTCTCCCCGCTTCGAAGCCCTCGTCGTCACCCCCTTCGTCCTCTTCCGCCCGGTCCGCTGAAAGGACCCTAAAGAGCGAGAATCGGGATGTTGCAACGTATCATCCAGAGGAATTTGCGACGATGGCTCCCGGGCCTACGGAAGGCTTTCGGAACCTCCTGCCCCACTGGCCAACCCAAAGATTTGGCTTCGCCTCTATCCGCCCATCTGCGCTTGCCTACACTTGTCTACGCTCCCATTTTCACACTCGCTCAGAGCTCGGCTCAAGATCACAAGGGTCGATTTTCTTCCCAGTGACGCATTCACCTCATGATTGAAAGGAAGTATTCTTCATGACCCACTGTTTTTAAATGTGCACCAAAGATGGGACCATTGTCATTTCCGCTTCGAGGAAAAAAGATAAATGCGAAGCTTCTCCACTCACTGGGGTGACTTTTTCAGCCGTTGTATGGCAGTGCCAATCATAGCAGCAGCCGCAGCGTTTTTTTGCGCTTCCGCCAAGGCCAGAGCTTTCTGATACGTCTCCAGAGCTTCTTTTTCTCTGCCGCTTCGGGCAAGGCAATAGCCGAGGTTGTAACGGAGAATCGGGTGCTCTGGAGCAATGGTTACGCCCTGCTGATAAGCGGCAACAGCTCCTTCGACATCACCCTGCTGGTTGAGGAGATCTCCTAGGTTGTTCAAGGAAATAAAATCATCGGCATCCTGTTGGAGTGCCCTTCTATAATAATACTGCGCTTTTTGAAAATCATCCATGCTGCTGGAAAGACTCCCGAGATTCCTCAGAGTCGATGGCGACACCGGGCTTATTTCCAAAGCCCGAAGAAGCGTTGCTGCAGCCTCCTCAAGTTTCCCCTGCTTGATCAGGGTATTGCTCAGATTGTTATACGCTTGCACGTGCTGTGGCTGAGAACGAATCGCCAAACGATAATGCATCACCGCCTCATCATGCCGCCCTTTCTCGTCCAGGGTATTAGCCAGGTTGTTATGGGACAGAGCATGATCTGGAGCTACTTCCAGCGCGCTCCGATAACTCGCTATGGCCGCCTCAACAGCTCCGGTTTTCAACAGGGCATTTGCCACATTGTAGTGCACATCGACCACCCTCGGGTTGACCTTGGCGGCTCTTTCATAGAGGGCGATGGCTTGCTCGCTTTTCCCTTCTTCACTGAGAATCCCCCCCAGATTGCAGAGGGACGGTAATCGCTCCGGCGCCAGAGCCAAGGCCTTGAGGTATTCATTTTTCGCCTCGGTATTTTTCGCTCGGGCCAAGGCAAAGTCCCGAGCAACCGTGGCATCTTTCGCCTGATCACCAAAAACGCTGCCCAGTTTTTCATGCGCCACCGCGTTATCAGATGTCGCTGCCAGTGCATGCCGCCACAGCGTCTCGCTGTCCCGCCAGAAAGATGTCTGGCGCCAGCACAGCAAGAACAGCAGGAGAATCAGAGCCATCACTCCGACCCGGGCGACTGACTTTGCAGACTTTGACCAACCGGCGTAGAGGCTTCCTGCCACCCAGACGAGAGCGACCGACAAGCCGATCTGGGTGAGGTAAGTGTAGCGATCCGCCACGAGCTGATTCCCGCCGGGGATCAGACCAATGATCGGCAACGCCATGATGAGAAACCACAACCAGCCTACCAGAATCCAGGGAGAGCTGGAACGCAGCAACCAGGCACCCAGAGAAATGGCCCCCAGCAGTGCGCCGGCCCCCAGCACCTGCCACCCAGGCGGGCCTGTCACCGCGTAGGGGTAATGCACCGACCAAGTGCACCGGATACAGCATTTTCCCGAGATACGTGACGTAGGTGACCGGAGCCATGGCCAGGCGTACCGAGAGATCCAGAACTTTCTCTGACCGGTCAGCATCAAGCGATAAGCGAGCAGTTACTACCGAAAACACCCCAGCCAGTACAAAGAGAAGCCATTTTTCCCGCACAAGACCCAGCATCCGCTGGATCACCACACGTGGTGTTTCTAGTGCGCCACCGGGTTGCTCAGCATGCGCCTCTTCTCCCGTCTCAAAGCGCCGCAAGGGCCAGTAATCCAGAAGCAGAAGCACGACCGGCAATGTCACCAACATGGCCTTGCACATCAGTCCCAGCACGAAAAACACGAGCACCGCCAGATATCGCAGCATTGACGGTTGGCTGACATAGACGGCGTAGGCCCAGAGGGTGAGCATGAAGTAGAATCCGCTCAACACGTCTTTCCGCTCAGACACCCAGGCCACGGATTCGGCACGCAGAGGGTGAATCGCAAAAATGACAGCCACCAGAGCACTCAACCAAAGCGCTCGAGTCATCCGGCAGAGAGCGAGAAAAAGCAGCACCGTAGCCCCCGCATGCAGAAGAACATTATGCAGGTGATAGCCACTGGCTTTCATGCCGAAAAGTTGCCAATCCAGCATGAACGACCAGGTTGTCAGCGGGTGCCAGTTACCCACCTGACTGCTGGTCCATGCGCTGCGGACCCCTTCGGCGCTTAACCCCAACTGGGTCAGTGCGCTTCCTGTCACATACTGGTCATCATCGAAGTTGATAAAGCCAAAACGCGCTGTCTGCCCGAATACTGCCACCACCAGGATGACGAGTAAAATGCTGAGCAGCCAGAGCAGCCACCCTTCACCGTCCTGCTCGGCGTCTGGTTCAGTTCCGCGACGGGGCGCAGGGCTTTTACTTCGATTCATCTCTATGAAGGGAGTGCTGGCGGCGCTTCCGGTGCTCCATGCTTTAAAGCTATCATGATGACCCCACTGCTTAATTCAAGGGAAGGTCTGATCAATTCCTCCACCCGCCACAGGAAATGAAGTGGGATGGAAGCTTGCAGCGCTAAGCTCTGGCGCAGAAAAAGAGGCAATCTTCGGATTGCCGCGATTAATCAAACCTTCCCAAGATGAATCCGGGGAATTTCCCTCGCCATCCCTTTCCGCTGGATGACAAGCCTGCCACACCGAAGGGGACAGAAATCTTCCTAATCGCGCTGAGAGGTGTCGCCAACCCTTCTTCGCTGGTGAAGCTGGCTCAGGTTGCATAGAGGAGGGCGGCACCGCGCTGGAATCCGACTCCAAGGAGGATGATGCCGAGGACGATACTGGCGGCGGCGCAAGCGATGCCCCAGGCTTTACGCTCTCTGAGCAGCTCAACCCCTGTCTTCGCCGAGGCGAGAAAGGTAAGGGCGGCGAAGGCGAGGTAGAGAAATTCTATGCCGCCGGCGCCCTGGACGTTGATTTTTCCAGTGCGGTAGAGGTGGTGACCAAGCTCCACGACCGGGCCGAAAAAAGCACCGGTCAGCGCAGGGAGCCAGAGGATCAGGAGAATGAGTGGGGATTTCACAATTGAGGTTTCGTCATGCTGGGGCTGGTCTCTGGCTGGTGCCGCTTGTTGCAAAGTAGGAACTCATGCCCTGCATCGGTCACTGACCGGTTTCATGGGCGGTTCCGAGCACTCGAAGAGTCGGAAAGCGGGCTTCCCTCTGAGATGGGACTTTCGCTGAGCGCCTTGCAAGCATTTTCACAATCGCGGGTAATTTGTTTTCGAAGCAGCTCGATGTCAGCGAATTTTTCCTCAGCCCGGAGAAATCCCGCAAAGGTCACTTCTACTTCCTCGCCGTAGATTTGTTTATCGAAGTCAAAAACATGAACCTCGAAGTGCCGCGTGAGGCCGTCGCCGACGACCGTTGGACGCAGACCGACATTGGCGATGCCATCATATGCGGCGCCTGCATGCAGCGCGCGAACGGCATAGACTCCGTCGGGAGGGAGTTGCTCATCGAGGACTCGGAGATTGGCCGTGGGAAAGCCGATGCTACGCCCGAGCTGCCGTCCTGCCACAACCGTTCCGAGCACCGTGTAGTCGCGACCAAGCATGGCCTGTGCTGCGCGAAGATCGCCTTCCGAGATGGCCGCACGAATTCGCGTGCTGCTGATAGCTTGGCCCTCGAAAGTGATCGGCTCAACAGGGTGCACACAGAAATCGTGTGCTTTGCCGAGACTGGTAAGAGAGTCGAGGTTGCCTCCCCGACCTGCCCCGAAGCGCCAGCCTGAACCCACCGAGATACTGCGAAGCTGACGGCAAGCCTCAACAATCTTGCCGATAAACTCCTCGGCAGAGAGCTGTGCGAAGACCTGGTCGAAGGCGACGACAAGAAGGGCGTCGAGCTCAAAGCGATCGAGAAGGATGGATTTATGGGGCAGGGAAGCGAGCAGGCGCGGGGCCTTCTCTGGGCGGAGCACTCGGACCGGGTGCGGTTCGAAGGTCACGACGACAGCTCTTCCATCGCCGGAGCGTGCCTCTTGCTGGGCGGAATGCAGGACCGCCTGGTGCCCGAGGTGAAGACCGTCGAAGACTCCCACCGCCAGCGAGAGGGGTTCACTGAAGCAGGCAAGTTCGGGAATACTCCGGAGGACCTTCATGATAGTTCCTGTGCGATGGCGTCGCGATGCGTTCAGGCACCACGCAAAGTAGAAACTTCGGAAAGAGAAAGCATCTTCTCGATGACGAGGTCGCGTCTTCTCTCCTTTAAGTCTGCGAAGCTCACAGATCGCGTGAGGTCGAATTTCCCCGATCGCGTGCGTCGAAGAGCATGCAGGTGAGCGCCACATCCGAGCTCTTGGCCGATATCGTGGGCGTAGGTTCGCACGTAAAAGCCTTTGCTGCAATTCACTCGGAAATCGACCTGTGGCAGCTCAATGCGGGTGATCTCATGCTGGTAAATGTGAACGGGACGGGGGTCGCGTTTCACCTCTTTGCCTTTGCGGGCCAGCTTGTAAAGAGGCACGCCGTCTTTTTTGATCGCAGACACCATGGGCGGAATCTGATAAAAGTCGCCGGTGAATTTTGCGAAGGCAGCGCGCACCTCGGCCTCACTCAGATCGGCGGGAACCGGCTTTTCCTCGAGAGTTTCTCCCTCCCTGTCCTGGGTGCTGGTTGTTCTGCCAAGCGCCAGAGTGCCAACGTATTCTTTCTCCTCGGCCATAAGAAGATCTTGGATTTTAGTGGCTCTTCCAATCACCAGAATGAGGAGACCTGTAGCCATCGGGTCAAGGGTCCCGCAGTGCCCGATCTTTTTGATTCCGAGGCATCGACGTGCGACAGCCACCACGTCGTGCGAGGTCATGTCAGGATCTTTATCGACGAGAAGAACGCCCTCAGGTGCTTGCATGGATTGTAGAAATTGCGTGGTTGATGACTTTTTCCCGCACTGTCTCGACGCTTCCTTTGACACGGGCGCCAGCGGCACGAGCATGGCCTCCGCCTCCGAAGTGCGAGCAGAGTTCCGATACGTCGGGCCCGGATTTTTTGGAACGTGCGCTCAGGCTCACGTGGCCATCGTGTGCCCCCTCGAAGAAGAGGGCCAGCTCGACGGTAGTGATCGAGCGCAGCTGGTCGATGAGGCCTTCGGCATCGGAGGGATGAGTGCCGAGGCGCGCGCTTACTTCTGGCGTCAGCACCCAGCTGGCGATCTTTCCCTCACCGTCGAGACGAAGAGTCGTCAGCAGCTCACGCAGCAGGTGGAGGCGCCTGAGTGGGTAGGAGGCGTAGAGGGCATTCGAGATTTCCCCGACGTCAATCCCGCCAGCTACAAGTTGGGATGCTATGCCGAGGGTTCTGCTGGTCGTGGCCGGATACCTGAAAGACCCTGTATCTGTGGAAATCGCTGCATAGAGCGCATTCCGCCCGGTCGGCGTCAGAGGGAGCTCAAGTTCCTGAATCAGTCGGAACAGGATTTCTCCGGTGGCTGGTGCTGTGGAGTCGATCAGGTTGAGGTCACCGTAACCCCGGTTGCTGACATGATGATCGATCACCACCCAGGTCGCTTTTTCGGGAAGCAGGGAAAGGACCGTTTTCCCAAGCCTTACTCGCGTCGCGGTGTCGAGCGCAAAAACCACCTCCGCTTCGCTGAGACTCGCTGCATCCACCTCGGACGGGCGTTGGACAAGGCCGTCCGGGTCGAGGAAGGCGAGAGACTCGGGCAGACCGTCTTCGTTGACGATTGCGACGGTCTTTCCTGCAACGCGAAGCGAGTCTCCCAGAGCAAGCTGTGAGCCAATGGCATCGCCATCCGGGCGATGATGGGCGATGACAATGAAACGCTCGTGCGCATTGATGAGACGGCCAATTTCTGAGGGTTCAACTCTCGGGGACGGTGGGCTTTCCATGGTTTCTGCCGGCTTCGATTACGCGCTGGGATCCGAAAGAGGTGGCTCTTCGGGATTGGCTTCAGAAGCCTCATCCTGCTCGGGATCGAGCGGAGGAGCAGTCGGTAACTGGTCGACTTCGTCAAGCAGGTTGAGGATTTCAACCCCGCGCTCGACCGAATCGTCTTCCGTGAACGTCAGTTTAGGGAAGTAACGAAGGACAACGCGTGCCGCAACTTTGTTCTGGATGTAGCCGCGTTTCCTCTGGATCTGCTCGAGGGCTTCACGACAGGCCCTAGGATCTCCAATCAGGCCAATGTGAACGGTGCCCTGACGGAGATCAGGTGTGACTTCCACAGAATTGACCGTCACGAGCGCGCCGGAGAACTCGAGGTCCTTGGCGATAGCACCGCTGATTTCCCTTCTGAGGAGTTCGTTAACCTTCTGGAGGCGCTGGCTCATAATGAGATCGGGCGGCGGCTCTGGTGGCGACTGGTGGCGACTGGTGGCGCGGTCTTCCTCTCCCCCTTGCGGAGGCCGGGCCTTATAGATAAGTAGATGCGTAAATCTGGAGAACCGCTCAGGCTAGAGCTTGGCTTCGAGGGCTTCGAGTTCGTAGCATTCGATGATGTCGCCGGGCTTGTAGTCGTTGTAATTCCCTAATTTGATCCCGCACTCGAGGCCGTTTTTCACTTCCTTCACGTCATCCTGGAAGCGACGAAGCGTATCGAAAGCGCCATCATAAACCGGCTGTTTTCCTCGCAGCACGCGCGCACGCGCGGATCGCAGCATTTTTCCATCTTTCACGACACTGCCACCGACCCGCCCTTTCGAGAGCTTAAACACCTGGAGAATCTCGGCGTGGCCGAGGACGTGTTCCCGGGTCTCTAGATCGAGCAGCCCGAGCATGGCTTCCTTAATTTGATCGAGTAATTCGTAGATGATCGAATAAAGCTTTACTTCAACCCCTTCGCGCCGCGCAATCGATACTGCCTTGTTTTCGAGTTTCGTATTAAAACCAATGACAATCGCATCGGAGGCACTGGCGAGAAGGACATCGGATTCGGTGATCGCTCCGGCACCTGCATGAATGATATTGAGATCGATCTTGGCTGATTCGATCTCTTTGAGGGAAGTCGTGATCGCTTCGGCCGTCCCTTGGACATCGGTCTTGAGGATGATTTTCAGGGTCTTTTTGGCTCCCTCATCAATCGTCTCAATGAAAGTATCCAAGGTGGCTCGCTTCGGACGCTCGAGTTTCGTTTTACGGAGTTCTTCGTGACGCTCTTCACTGAGCTTGCGGGCCTCCCGATCGCTCTTCATTTCGACGAGTTCATCCCCAACGTTGGGAACATTGTCAAAGCCGATCACTTCGACCGGAATGCTTGGTGCGGCCTCTTTCACTGACGTCCCAGAATCATCGATGAGGGATTTGATTTTCCCTGCGTGGGGGCCACAGATGAACGGTTTTCCAACCCGAAGGGTCCCTGACTTGACGATCACCGAGGCTGTCGGGCCTCGTCCCGGCTGGATTGTGGCCTCGATGACAGTGGCGCGTCCAGGACCTTGCGGGCTGGCGTGCAACTCGAGCATTTCAGCCTGAAGGAGAATGGTTTCGAGAAGACTTTCAATCCCATCACCGGTGAGCGCCGACACTTCCACGCACTCGATCTCACCACCGAGGTCGGTAGGGGCGAGGTCGATCGCCTGAAGTTGAGTTTTCACCTTGAGCGGGTCGGCTCCCTTGGCGTCACTCTTATTGATGGCTACGACGATGGTTACCCCTGCCTCTTTGGCATGATGAATGGCCTCTTTCGTTTGAGGCATGATTCCATCGTCCGCAGCAACAACGAGGATAACGATATCGGTAATGGATGCGCCGCGAGCCCGCATCTGCGCAAAGGCGGCATGGCCTGGAGTGTCGATGAAAGTAATCTGCTTACCGTTTTTTTCCAGCGAGTAAGCGGCCACGTGCTGAGTGATGCCACCAGCCTCTCCTGAGGCGAGCTTGGAAGTACGGATACGGTCAAGGAGGGATGTTTTGCCATGGTCGACGTGTCCCATCAAGGTGATAATCGGGGCGCGTAACGGTAATTCATCGACCGCTTCCTCATCAATCTCCGGCGGTGGTGGTTCTTCAATCACCTCCTCAGTCTTGTGAACGCCACCCCCTTTTTCGCGTTTTTCACGCTCAAAAACAAAGCCGTGTTTTTCGCAGATCTGGGAGGCAATGTCTGGCTCGATCGAGCCTTTAACATTCGCGAAGACCCCGAGCTCCATAAGGTCTTTGATCAGCCGAAAAGCCTTAAGGTCCATTTTCTCGGCAAGCTCCTCGATCATGATCGGGGGCTTCAAATGGATGACGTCTTCGGGAAGGGGCTCGTCCTCTCCTTCGTCGCCGGCAGACGTAGCGGCAGAAGTTTCGCCCTCTGCAGCAGGGCTGCCGAGGGCGGCACTCTTGGCAGCCTCGACTGGATCGATTGTCTTGGCTTCTTCCTTGAAGAGCGAGATAGGTGGGAGCACTCCCTCCTTGCTTGCAGCTTTCTTCCGCGCCTTTTTTTTCTGAGGCTTACCAGAGACCGACTCATCGAGGAGATCGAGCACCTCCTTCGTTGGGTTATCTACAGTCTCTGCGGTTTCCGACTTCGAAAGATCCGCTTCCTCCGGCTCGGGAAGGTCAGTTTTTTTCGCGAGGGTTTTGTCACCGCTCTTATCTTTCTTATCGCCTGCCATGCTTTCCTTACTTTCTGTCTCTTAGAAATCGAGTCGCGGTTTCTTTCCTGAATTTCGTAATCAATGCGTTCGCGTGATCGTTCCAAGAAAGTCACCGAATCTACTCTGCCGAGGTTTTTTCGGAGGCTTCATCCTGCTCTTCCTGCTCATCAACTTCATCGGCAGCCGGTGGTTTTTCCTCGTCGTTGGGAGGAGCTTGTTCAGCTTCTTCAACTTTTTCCTCCGCCGCCTGGGCAGGAGCATCCTCTGTCTCAGGGGCGGGAGGATTCTGCTCGGCCTCGGCTAGCTTGACGGTGACTTGGTTAATGATCGCCTGCGCCTGTCCTTCATCGACTTCGATGACTTCGATAAGGTCTTTCCCCTCGAGGCCAATCAACATCTCCGGGGCAATGATTCCTTCGGTGACGAGAGCCACTGCGATGTCATGACTGAGGCCGGTGCGCTCGATCATGGCATCGATGGCTTCCTGAACTTTCGCTTCAAACTGCTCCTGGGCGGATTCGTCTTTCTCGATCTGAACATTCCATCCGACCAGCTGGGAGGTGAGCCTAGCATTTTGCCCGCGGCGGCCAATGGCCTTGGAAAGCTCGGCTTCGTCAACCGTGACCCAGACAGACTTCTGTTCTTCGTCGGTACGAATCGAGCGGAGGTTTGCCGGCTTAAGCGCATCGGTGACAAATTCTTCGATCTTCGAGCTGTAACGGATGATGTCGACTTTTTCGTTATTCAGCTCGCGAACAATATTTTTCACCCGGGCACCGCGCAGTCCTACACAGGCGCCTACCGGATCGATTTTCTCATCTTCGCTGTGCACCGCTACTTTCGTGCGGTAGCCAGCCTCGCGAGCAATGCCGCGCAGCTCGACAGTACGATCAGCCACCTCGCTGACCTCAGCCTCGAAGAGACGCTTGACGAAATTGATGTGACTTCGGGAAAGGATAATTTCCGGCCCGCGAACCCCGTTCTCGACTGCTACGACGTAGGCTCGAATCCGGTCGCCGATATTGTAGTCCTCGGTGCTGACACGATCGCGACCACCCATGATCCCCTCGAATTTGCCGAGGTCGATGATCACGTCGGAGCGCTCGAAACGGCGGACAGTACCACTGACAATGTCCCCTGCACGATCTTTGAACTCATCATAGATCATTTCTTTCTCCGCCTGGCGCAGGCGTTGCATGATCGCCTGACGGGCGGTCTGTGCGGCGATTCGCCCGAAGTTGGCTGGAGTCACATCCACTTCGATCTCATCATCGACCTCAGCTTCAGCCTTGATTTTGCGCGCTGTGTTAAGGTCAAGCTCCTCGTAAGGGGCTTGCACGGTTTCCACGACCATCAGAGAGCAGATCGCTTTGATGATTCCTTTGTCCGGATCAATATCGATACGGAGGTCGCGGGCGGGTCCCACGCTTTTGCGGGAGGCCGTGAGGAGGGCGGTCTGAAGCGCATCGATCATGGTGGCACGGTCGATACCTTTTTCCTTTTCGAAGTATTCGAAAACTGCTAGAAGCTCGTTAGTCATTGCGGCGATCTATCTGTAGACAAAAAAGAGTGGGAGCATGCCCACTCTTAAACTGGTCACCTTCAGGCCTGTTTCCAAGCCCTTAGGGTGAAGCTCAAGGCGCATAGGATAGAGCATCAAGGGTGGCCAGCAAGTAGAAATGCAAAAGGATAACAGGAGAGTGAAAATAGGGGGTGCGCCGGTGGAGTGCGTTTTTTTTGATGCAGTCGGAACCCTCATCCAGCCACGCGAACTCGTGGGAGAGACCTACGCCCGGTTCGGGGCGCGCCATGGGCTGTCGGCTCGAGCGGAGCACCTCGAGGCGGGCTTTCGTCAGGCTTTCCGAGAGGCGAGCCCTCCCCCGCCGGGTGACGATCGAGAGTGGTGGAAGCAGATCGTGAGCACCAGTTTTGTTGCGGCGGGCACGCAGGGTGCCGGCCATCGCCATTTCGCTGCGTGTTTCGAAGAACTTTTCAACTGGTATGCGACGGCGGAGGCGTGGTCGGTTTTTAGCGACGTGATCCCGGTGCTGACCGCCCTCCGGTCGCAGGGTCTCCCGCTGTGGGTGGTTTCGAATTTCGACGAGAGGCTACCGGCGATTCTCGAGGACCTCGAACTCTCAGAATTTTTTGAGGGTGCCATTTTTTCCTCCCAGGTCGGTGTGGCAAAACCGGCACCAGCAATTTTTGCCGAAGCGGTGAGCCGAGCGCAATTCCTGCCAACTGAATGTCTGCATGTGGGAGATGACCCACGGGCGGACTGGGAGGGTGGCAAAGCTGCCGGACTGCAGGTTTTTGAGCTCAGACGGCCATTGCTTTCTCTGGAAAATCTTCTGGCTGCTCTGGAAAGCAGGCTCGCCTGAAAGTGCCTGTCGCGTGCCCACGCCACCTTTCCCCAGGCGCTGGCGAGAGGTTTTACAGAACAGGAAATTTCGATGAAAACCTCCCCGATAATTTCTGACTTGAATTGTCGATTGCCTTACCGCAATATCTCGCCCCGATCCTGAGGGGCGGGGAGATCATAAACATAAACGCGTGGGTAGCTCAGCTGGTAGAGCAGTTGGCTTTTAACCAATTGGTCCTGGGTTCGAATCCCAGTCCACGTACTCCCCGCCCTCTCTCGGGTTTCCTGAGGCTCGCTCGACTACCTTCCTGTTGTGCCTTGTGGCTCCGCCCCTCACCGGGCGCTACAATAAAATGCCGCATTGCCGCATGCGACGAATCAGTTCCTGCCCGGGCAGATCATCGCGCCGTTCAACGGAGAAGAATGCGACTCCCCGTTCGCGGTGCGGGTTTTCTCCTGAGCTCGAGTCGGGGGGCATTCTCCTGACTCAGCCTCTGGGCACGTTGTGGTTCGAGTTCACCGTAAATTCATGGCATCTTCATTGAGCTTTCACATAATGGTTGCAGTAAGAAAGGATCCCCCACCGATCTATTCCTCATGACACGCTTTTTTCATTCCCCCTCCTGGCGCTTCTTTGTGCTTCCCCAGCTACTGACTCTAGCCGCGCTGTTCCTCGGGTGTTGCCTCGCCTTCCTTCCCGGATGGCTGTGCGTCGTCTTCATGGGCGTCTTTCTCTTCGGCCTGATCTTTTTTCTCGTCAGCGCAATCGTCTGGTTTACGAAGAAGAATAAGAAACGTGGGTTTCTCGCCATCGCCTGCTTGCTGCTCAGTCTTGTGGCCATCATTCCAGCCCTGTTCCTAGTGATGTTCAACGGAATGCTGGCGGAAGACATGGACGACTTCGCCAACGCCCTGAGCTTGCCCGAGAACGTCCAGTTACTCGAGCCTGGCAAGTATACCGCACACCCTGCCGAGCCAGAGTTGTCGGAACCGGATTCCTTCCAAGCCGCTCTGCAGGCAAGTCTCGAGACACCCGGCACCTCCGATTCTTCGGTTGTCCCGTCAATCCCAGCCCTCGGAAGCTTGCACAGTGATCACCCTGCCCTTCTGAGGCGTTACCTGACGGTGTCTCCGGCCTGGTGGTTTCACGTCACTAAGGGGAATGAGTTTGCCACCAGAAGATGGAGAATCGACGGCCGCTGGGAGACAAATCTGCACGGCCATTTCTCGTCTTTTTTCCCGCCTGAATCACAGAAATACCAGGTGCGAACCTGTCTGGGAATGTCGGGAAAATCCTGGAAAAGATGGGCGAAGAAAATCCCAGCCGGTGAGGAGATCCAGCTTCCTGTCACAGACACGCACGGGCGACAGGAAAGCTCCATCACCTGGGACGAGAGCGGCATCGTCGTCGAGATGTTTGAGCAGGCGGAAACAGAAGAGCGACGGATGACGAAGGCCGCCATCAAGGAACTGCAGAGCGAATTCCAGGCACTCCTCGAAAACCCGACCTGGGACCACGCAAAGACGTTGCTTCCTGAGGGCGCAATCCTCAGGGGCGAGCACGCTTCCTTCTCCCTGACCGGCAGTGGCGGGATCTATACAGCCATCATCCGATGCAACCCGGGCGAACCCGGGTGCGTCTACCTGAAGGCCTACGAGATCACCGGAAACACCCGCCTGTCCGAAGACCGGCTGAAAAAGCGCAGCACCGAGCTCATCGGCTGGTCGGAGGATCCGAAGGAGTTGTTTCGGTCCAGCTTTCAATTCACCATCTACGAAGGTGAATTGAATCAATACTATGGTGCCCGCTTCGAGGTCTGGTTCGCACCAGAAAACGGCAAAGACGACCGCAAGCTCATCGAATCCAACTGGAAGATCGATGGCTGGTCGCGGTAAAAACAAACGGCATCGGCTGCTTCAAGGGGCTGGCAGCTCTTGAAAGGTTCGCATGGGAGAGTGCCCGATTTTGCCCGTGCACGGCCGGCCTGGCAGAGGCTACTACCGCTGAGTCTATCAGCTATAGCTTCCGGGCCCGGAAGGCAGGGCGCAGGCACCGGAACTGAGCCCCCGAAAGCATCAAAGTAATTTGCGTCATCGCGCATCGTCACGTGTTGTATTGTGTCGTAGACCATAAAAAATAAAAAACCTTGCCAAAAAACTAATTTTTTTTATAACTTTAGTGCATTGGAAACCTCTTTGAGAAGCCCTTTGCTGTTTCCTTCAGGCGACTTTACAAATCAGTTTTAAAAAAATCTTATGAAACATCACTTTCTCTTCACCTGGCTTTTTCCTCTCCTCGCTTTGTTTCTAATAACGGGCTTGCCATCTCTCCTTCACGCCACCTCCGCAGCGCCCTTCGCCTTCACCGAAACCCAACCCGATGGCTCAAAAATTGACCTCCACATCGAAGGTGACGAGTTCTTTCACTACCTCCGCGACCCCGCGGGCTTCACGGTGGTGAAAGACCGGAAATGGTTCGTCTACGCCAAGAAAGACGCCGAGGGACGCCTCGTCCCGTCTGGTCTGCGCGTCGGCCAGTCCAACCCGGCCAAGGCCGGGCTCTCGAAGAACACCCTGCCAGATCCCGCGGTCCGCAATGCGCGCCGAAACGCCATGGCAGACCTACAGCAAGCCGGTGGTGATGGAGCGGAAGTTCCTTCTGCAGCCAATCCGATCAGCGGATCACTCAAAAACCTCGTCGTGCTGCTACGCTTTTCAAACCACGCCTCGCGTAGCCTGCCAAGCACCGGAGACATCGACGTTCTCATGAATGCAGTCGGCGGTCACACCTCGCTGGCACCTACCGGCAGCGTGCGGGATTGCTACCTCGAGAACTCATACAACCAGCTTTCGCTCGACTCGACCGTCTTCTACTGGGTGACCCTGCCGAATACTGAGGCCTACTATGCCAACGGCGACTCGGGCCTAACCTCGAAAACCCACGAGGCGCTCAAATACGCCCTCGATGTCCTCGACGCCGACCCTGCCATTCAATTTGCAGATTTTGATCAAGACAATGACGGCAACATCGACGCCATCACTTTCCTCCATTCCGGCTACGGAGCGGAATGGGGTGGTACCTCCGCTGACGGTGCCTCCTACGTCGACCGCATCTGGTCGCACAAGTGGGCGATTTTTGGAGGCGGTGGGGCCTGGTTTTCCAGTGATGGCGTGCGTGTCTACGAATACCACATCAGTCCCGGCATCTGGGGCACCTCGGGAAGCACCATCGGTCGAATCGGAGTCATCTGCCACGAAACCGGGCACTTCCTTGGCCTGCCGGACCTCTACGACGGCTCGGGAGGCGAGGGAATCGGCTCGTACGGGCTGATGGCGAATAGCTGGGGTTTCGATGGCTCCCAGAAATACCCGCCTCATTTATCTGCCTGGAGCAAGGCGGCCCTCGGGTGGATCTCTCCCACCGTCATCAGCACTGCGGGCACCTACACGGCAAACCAGGCAGAAACAGCGGCGGAGGCTTTCCGCATCGACCTTGGCTATGCCAGTGGCGAATACCTGCTGATCGAGAACCGCCAACCGGTTGGTTTCGATGCCGCAATGCCGCAGGGGGGCCTCTGTATCTTCCACATCGACGAAGCAGCCGGAGATACCACCGAGGGTTACCCCGGCCAGGCCGGCTGGCCCAGCAACGGCAACCACTACCGGGTCGCGCTTCTTCAGGCCGATGGTGCCTACGACCTCGAGCGGGGCCGGGACCGGGGCGATCGCTACGACCCATACCGCGCCGCCGCCGTCTCCCAGATCGGTCCGAATACCGTCCCGAACACCGACGGCTACCAGTCGGGAAATATTATCGTCACCAACAACCGCATCTTCAATATCAGCAGCGCTGGCTCGACCATGACCTTCGACTTCGAAGTCGTCGGCGCAGGACAACCACCCGTTGCCCCGTCGAACTTGACGGCGAGCGCTGCCTCTGATTCGCAGATCAACCTCGCTTGGAGTGACAACTCGTCCGATGAAACGACCTTCCGTATTCGCCGCTCTTCCGACGGGGTCACATTCTCCGAAATTGGATCGACCGGAGCGAATGTCGCCAGCTACGCCGACACCGGCCTGCCTGCCGATACCACCTTCGCATACCAGATTCTCGCCAGCAATGCCTCCGGGTCCTCCGCCCCGTCGGATT
>CALSSN010000019.1 GCA_943789025.1 uncultured Verrucomicrobiales bacterium | reverse complement strand
GCAGGACCATCTTGCCCCGGAAGCAAATTGCCCCAGTCCGCGCTATCGTTGAAATCGCCGCTGGCAGGACTGAAGACCGTTAATGCGGCGCTGGCTGACGGCGGGGCGGCGAGCGCAAGCAAGGCAAGTGCCGGCAGGATGCGGGCAGGAGCCGGCTGGCAACGGACACGAGTTTTGCGACCCCGCAACAGCGATGCCGCAGGCTTAGGAAAACAGAAGTCAAGCAGTGCTTGCATAAAAGAGAAAAAACCGAACACCATTACTTAATAAGTGATCATAATGTGAAATCTCGAAGGAGACAAGAACAAAAAGGGGGGGCGTTTTTCATCGCGTTGACTCATCATTGAGGACACCGAAGCGCCGACTTTGGTCGGCGTTTGGAGATTCGAATGACTCATAATTGAGGACACCGTGGTGCGTGAGCACCAAAATGAGCGACAAAGCAGGAGAGGAATACCTCGTAAGGATGAAGAGACGCTATCAAGCGATGAAGACGAAGAGGGCGCGCAGTCGTGTGCTCGATGACTTTGTGGCGATTTCCGGCTACGAGCGGAAGTATGCGACGAAGCTTCTCAACGGGAGGCGTGCGGGCCCGGCGGGTCATCGGGGCAGGAAGAAGCGGGCGGGTCGGCCACGCAGTTACTGCGAAGAAGTTGTGAGGGTGCTCAAGGATCTGTGGAAGGTCAGCGAGATGCCGTGCGGCAAGCGTCTGAAGGCGTTGGTTCCGGAATGGCTCGGACACTACGAGCGCAGGGAGGGTGATCTTGGCGAAGAGTTGCGGCAGAAGGTGCTCGCGGTAAGTCCGGCGCAGATCGATCGCCTGCTCGCGCCCTACCGTGTGGAGGACGGGAGGGCACGGGCGCGAGGCTGTCGGAGTGACGCAGCGATCAGGGCGGAGGTGCCTGTGCGGGCGGAGGCATGGTCGGTTGAGGAGCCCGGATGGGTAGAGGCCGATACCGTAGCGCATTGCGGGGGTTCGATGTCCGAGAGCTTCATCTGGACGTTGACGGTCACTGATATCTGGAGCGGATGGACGGAGTTGCGAGCGACGTGGAACCGCGGGCAATATGGTGTCATCGAGCGTCTTGAGGAGATCGAGAGAGCGATGCCCTTTGGGCTGAAGGGTTGGGATACCGACAATGGGGGGGAGTTCCTCAACTGGGCGCTCGTCTCGCATCTCAAGGGGCGCGAACCGGCGGTTGAGGTGACTCGATCGCGCCCCTATCGCAAGAACGACCAGGCTCATGTGGAGCAAAAGAACTCGACTCATGCACGGGGCCTGCTCGGCTATGACCGGCTCGGGCACGACGCTCTCGTGGCACCCTGCAACGAGCTTCTGGCATTGTGGAGCCTCTGGGGCAACCTCTTTCGTCCGACGATGCGGCAGGTCTACCGGAGGCGGGAAGGAGGCAGCTATAAGAGGGTCCATGAGAAGCACGCCAAGACTCCTGCACGCAGGCTCCTGGAGGCCGACAAGCTCGGGAGGGAGGCCAAGCGCGAACTAGAGAAGCAACTCGCTAAGCACGATCCCTTCGAGCTCAAGGAGCGCATTGAGGCAGCCCTCTCAGCACTCTGGAGCCTTGCTCGCGAACTCGACGATGAAGACGAGTGGGAGGACGCCCGCCCGGGGGAGGGGTTGGCCGCCGACTTCGCTACGCTTCGTCGTCGGCCAACCCCTCCCCCGGCATCCACCCCCAAAAGATCACCCAATACCAAGACATCACGGTGTCCCCAATTATGAGTCAACCACCCCTCACTTGAAAAAACTTACGGTGTCCTCTAATTTTGAGTCAACAGGTACCGCAAAAAATGACTCTGCAGCTTCGCTGCGGTGACAGGGAGGCAGGGGCGGAGCAGCTTCGCTGCGGTGACAGGTGACAGGTGCGACAGGTGACAGGGAGCAGCTTCGCTGCGGTGACAGGTACAGGTGGGGCGGCGGAGCCGCCGGTGACAGGAGGGGGTGACGAGGGAGCAGCGCTGCGGTGACAGGTGGAGGGAGCGGCGGAGCGCGGTGACAAGTGGGAGCAGCTTCGCTGCGGTGACAGGTGACAGGGAGCAGCTTCGCTGCGGTGACAAGTGTGAGAGGTGAGAGGTGAGAATTGTGAAGCGGGCTGCCGCATACAAAGCCGGAGGTTTTTGTGCCTCCCCGCCTTCCTGCACTGGCTTGCTCGCTCGCACGCTCGCTCACTCACTCACTCACTCACTCTTTCCCCGGAAGGGCGAGTCAGGACGCGGATGTAATCGCCCGGGCTGACGGCGGTGAAGTCGATGGTGATCTCCCGCGGGCCGGTGACGCGGATGCGATCGTTGCTCTCGATACCACGGGCGGTCGGGTTCAGGTAAGCAGCCGTTTTCGTGGCCAGGAAGTCGCTCGCTTTGAGCGTCTTCGTGCCGGTGATGATGGCGATGATGTCGGCATCGAAGCGGACTTTCCCCGCGATGTCGCCGTTGACCGGGTCGTAGAAGACATAGTGGCTGGCCACCGGCCGGCCGGCTTTGAGGCTTTTCGGGCCCTTCTTCCGCACGACGGTGCCCTTCGCGACCAGGATATCTACCTGCAGAGGCCTGCTCGAGCGTGACGTCCTGCTGTTCGTCGAACCCGAACAGGTTCGGGCTCTGGTGGTTGTCGCTACCCGACCTTCCCGATGGGCGGCGCGAGCTTCTTGAAGACGCCGTCCCGTTCCTTCGAGATACCCGCCGGTGACAGCGCCGCCGACGATCTCGGCGTGTGCGGGCAATGCGATGAGAACTAGGAGCACAGCTAAAGGGGCGAGGGTTCTGGAGGAATCTTTCATGGTGACGCTTTTTTTTGATCGTGATGTTGTTGTTGCGGATGCGCAGGGACCGGATGTCTCGCTGCAAACAAAATGATACCATCAATCCGGTGGGTGCGCTGCGCTTTTATGCCGCCCGGCTGCCGGGCGGGGTGCCCGGCTTTCATCGTCCGCGGTAGGGGCCGGAACTTTGTGCTTGTCAGACCCCGTCGCACTCCGCAAGGTGCCTTGAGCACCAGTTCTCCGAGTCACCGTTCGGGGCTTCGGCTTTGACAAAAAGGCATCGGCCGCCAGCTCTCGCAATCATTTCACACCATGTCTTCCTACCTTTGTCCCACCTGCGACGGCGAGGGGCGCTGTCCCCAGGACGGTTGTCTGCTGCGCTTCTCACTCTGGAGCGGGTCGCTGTTTTTCCTGGCGATCGGCGTGGCGGTCACCAAATTTTTTCGGCGTGGGCAGTCTCCCTTACTGGGGGTGGTTCAGCGGATTTGTGGCCTTCGGGCTGGTCTACGTGATCTTCCTGCGCCAGCGCACCTGCCCGATCTGCAGCGGCGAGGGGGTGATCGAGCTGGTCGAACTCGAGGAGCAGGAGGAACTCGAAGACGATGAGTCTTTCGAGGGCTAAAGTGGGGGAAGAGTGAAGTGCAGGAAGCGCTGCGAGGAGAAGGCAGGCGCGGGGAATCCCTCGCGGGCTCAGTCCTACAAAAAGGCAGAGGGAGCCAGGCTGGGTGGCGCGAGCGATCGGAAAGGGCGATTGAGGCTGCGGCGAGCATGGGCTATAGGTTCTTCCCATGAGCTGTTACAATTCAATTCTTGTCCCTGCCAGCGCTGAGGTGGTCTGGAACGCGGTGTCTGATTTCCATGATATGAGCTGGGCCCCCGACGTGGTGACCTCGCTGGAAGCAGTCGGAGAGACCGACGGGCACGAAGTCGGCGCCCGACGTGTCCTCAACGGAGTGTTCCACGAGACGCTCCTGAGTCGTGATGCCAGCACTCGAACGCTGACCTACAGCATCGACGACGGGCCGGATGTGGTGGCTGCCGACGCGGTCGCGAATTACATGGGTACGATCCGGGTTGCACCGGTCACCCTGGGAGCCGAAACGGGAGCTTTTATTGAATGGCTCTCGGTCTACGAGTCTCCGGATCCGGATGCCGTCTTCGCATTCTGCACGCCCATTTACACCGCCTTGTTGACGAGCCTTCGAGCCCACTTTGAGCAGGAAGGGATCCGGCGGCGGCGCGGGGCCTGAAGCCTGACTCCCGTGCGCTGAAACAAGCGCCTTTCCCCGCCAGGGTATGTCCTCCCACCAATCCTCCACGAGCGACTCGGAGGCAGACCTGGATTTCGTCTTCTTTGAGGACTCGGAGATGTGGAAGCTGAACCGGGTCTGGCTGGGCATCCTTTTCGGTCCTGCGGCGGCGATTCTTCAGACCGCGCATCCACGGGTGGCGCAAGGAGTCGCGCAGCACAGTGACTTTCAGAAAGACAGCCTTGCCCGCCTCCGGCGCACGCTTTTCTCGGTGACTCACATCGCCTTCGGAACCCGCCAGGAGGCAGCCGCGATGGCGGAGATGCTGGAGAAGATTCATGCCCGGGTGCGAGGTGAAATCGCCGAGGGCATGCCCGGAGAACGCCAGTATTCTGCCTTCGAGCCGGAATTGCAGATGTGGGTTCTGGCCACCCTGGTAGTCGCTGCGCTCGACGGCTACGAACTGGTCATGGACCGTCTCGATGACGCGCGCCGGGAGCACTTCTACCGCGACTTCAGAGACTTCGGGGTTTTTTTTGGACTCGACCGCAACTTCGGGCCGCAGGATTTCCCATCCTTCGCAGCCTACTATGAGCAGATGCTGGCCGACCCGATGCTCGGCGAGCACGCCGTTTGTGCCGAGGTAGCGCAGGCTGTCGTCTACCCGCGGGCACCGTGGTGGATCCGCCCGCTCGGACTCCTCAGCGACTTCCTCCCGATCGAAACCCTCCCGCCGCGTGTCCGCGATCGGCTCGGCCTCCGCAGCACGTGGTGGACGCGGCTCAGGATGAGGGTGTTCCGAAGAGTCATCCCATGCGTCTACCCGCTGCTTCCGCGACGCCTGCAACTCTACCCCGCAGCGTACAAGGCGGAGCGACGCATCCAGCGTGCCGGTATAAGAAAGCGCGCCCGGTCGGCCCCTGTTAACGGACCGAGGTGGAAATAAAAAGCGCCTGATCTTTGATGCCCTCTTCGTTGGGAGAGGGGGGAGGGGGGGGGAGAGGGGCGAGAGGGGGGAGTCATAGCGGTGCCCGTCATTGTTGTGCGGATTCTGTGTGGCACGGCGCGAGGCGCAACTGGATGAGCATCCGCGACCAACGAGCAACGACCAACGAGCACCGAGCAACCTAGCCACGCAGCGATGCGGGCAGCAACCCGAAGGGCTTTTTCAGCGAGCTCAGAGCGTAGCGATGCTCACTGCAATCCAAACCCATTCCAAATGGCGGGGCGGGTGGAGTAATGAAGCAGACTTTCTTTAGTATCAATGGGTGAGGAGGAAGGCAGGGAATCCCTCGTAAGCTCAGTCCTAAAAAAAATAGTCCGGGAGCGAGGCGGGGCAGGCCTGTCAGGACTTTGGCGGCTCTTCGAGAGCGGCGCCGGGATCGCTTTTCTGCTCCTCCTGCAGGCGCATGATGCTCTGGTGGATGTCGATGATCTTGCGCGAGCTCTTAAAGAAATTCGCAAGGTCCTCGCTCTGCGCTTTGTTGCCGGCCACCAAGGCATCGATTCCCTTGATATATTTGTCGGTCTCCGCCGCCAGCCCAGCCATCGCGCCCTGGGCACTGGCGTAGGCCTCGCTGACTTTTTCCCGGGCTACCGTGTAGGCTTCACGTCGGCCCTCGTCCTTGTAGTAATCGCGGACTGCCTCCTTATACTTCCGGCCGAAAATGCGCCGGAACAGTCCGTAGCGCTCCTTAGGTGGCACTGCGGTTGCCCCGAGTTGGGAGGCGAGGAATGCGTCGAGTTCTTTGAACTCGTGAATCGGCTTGGAATACTGTTTTTTCACGTAGGTCAGGCCGGCGCTGAGCATTTCAAGTTGCTCGACATCGCTGTCACTGAGGGCTTGCCCTTCCTTGAGCTTGGCCTCGACTGTGTCGATGTAAGTGAGTGTCTCCTCACTGTTATAGACGATCTTGCTGACTTCTTCGTAGATGCGGGTCAGTTTGGCCTGCTGTTTTTCGCGCTCGGCCTCGGCCTGGCGGTTCCATTCCTCGTTAATCTGCTCGATTTCCTGCCGGAAGTTCTCCGCCTGGGTGACCGCCTCGGTCTTGAGCTTTGCGACGGTATCGGCGTGGGCAGTTTTAAGACTGCTCAACTCGGTGGCACGCTCTTCGATGGTGACCTTGAGGTCCTGGTTTGCCTTCCAGAACAAGGCGAGCCCTCCCGCCAGCGGGAGAGCGACGAGGATGGCGATGATCAGACCAGCGGAGGAACTATTTTTGTTTTCTGAAGCCACGGTAGTTTTGTTGTTATCGGATTTTAAGGAGGGAAGGAGGGAAGGAGGGAAAATCACAAATCACGTAAACATCGGGCCGTGCAAATGTTTTATTTACCCGGCGCTTGTGATCTGAATCTGCCCGTCGGGAGGGAAATAGGCATACTGCCACTGCCCGTGAGTTGCGAGAAACCCGCTCGCTGCCACGCCCATGGCGGCCTCTCAAAACCAGGCTCCGCCCCTCAAAATCCGGTGATCAGAGCCCGGTCGCTTCCCGCCAGGTCCGCGCCATCAATGCGTGCCCGGCAGGGGTGGGGTGGACCCCGTCCTCTGCCAGAGATTCGAGCGCACTGCCTGCCTCGACCGCGTGATCGAATGCCTCTTGAAATGGCACCCAGGTGGCGGCGGCTACCTCGGCTACCTCTCTGGCAAAAGCCTTCCGCTCGTCGAACTCCGGAAACCACCTGGCATCGACCGCTCCACAGCGGAGCACGAATGGCTCGCAGATGACGAGCTGGACGTCGGGAAGGGCTTGCCGGGTTTTTGCGAGCAGTGCGGCGAATCCGGTTCGGTAGTCCGTGGCGGTCCCGTGGTAGCGCCCGCTGAGCTTATGCCAGAGATCGTTGACCCCGATCAGGATACTCAGAACTTTCGGCTCTAAGGCCAGGGTATCCGCCTGCCAGCGCAGATCCAGATCCGGAATTTTATTGCCTGAGATCCCGCGGTTAAAAACCTGCAGGTCAAGTTTCGCATGCTCCGCGAGCAAGTCCCCGGCGATGATGCGGGCGTAGCCTTGCCCCAGGGCCCGTGGATCATTTGCGATCGCCTGGGCCCTCCGATTGCGCTTGGCATCTGTAATCGAATCCCCCTGGAAGAGAACCACATCGCTGTGATGCAAAGTGAGCGGGGAGGACTGACTCGCTGGCTGAGGAAGACTGGCAGCAGGGGGGAAATCCGCCGTATCCGCAACGGTCGGGCCAGCAACCGAAGAGGTGGCCAGAAGTCCGGCAGAGGAAGTGACAAAGCGGCGGCGGTTCATGGTGGGCGATGCAAACGATGGTGGCTCCGAGCGGGATGAACAACCGAGAAATTTCTGCCCGCATCCGCCTCTCGCTTGACTTGTAAGTCTCCCACGAATCCGCTTGCCATGAGCGATCGCGAGACCCCGCCATTCCTCCCCCTCCTGCCCGCCACGGACGTCGCTCTGCTGCCACGGCGAGTGCTCGCGGTTTCCTTCAGTTTTTCTCGGCATGGATGATAAGGTTTCTTGGGGTCACCAGCCTGTCACAGAACTCGTGCACCTTGACGTGATACCCTGCCTCCGCGAGCGCTGCCGCCTGATCCAGGATCAGCCAGACCTCCAGCGGGCGCCGAAACAGGCCACGCACGAGTTCCAGGCGATCGATGGTGCGGAAGCGCAGTGCTCCCACTGCCTCCCAGTGCTCAAAGTCGACACCCTCTGGGACTCTGAAGGCTTTTTTCTCTGCCGCCCAGCGGCAAAAACCTTCGAAGCCCCGTCGCAGGATCGTCTTGGGGAGGTTCGGCACATTGAGGTAGGCGTCGCGCCCGCTCAGAGATCGTTGCAGTGCATCGAAGCCCAGGCGGAAACTGACTTCCTGGCGGCGTTTGTTACGCACTCCGCGCCCAGCGACCACGGTCTCCTGCGCCACCATCCGGAGGTCGCTCCGATCCAGTGGCAGTCGGCAGCGCCGCCCCGCCTCGGAAAACGGTGTGTAAGCATACAGCTGAGCCGTCCGGTGGTAACAGCAGGGTGCCAGCGTCAGGGCGCGCAAGTTCCCAGCGATCCCGTTTTCAATCAGGCTTCTGTGCAGGTCCCCACACGCGTGCAAGGCCACCCCGTGTTGCGCGCCGGAGAGCACCCCCTCGGGGAGATCCCGGAGCACATCCACCTCCCGGAAAGTGATTTTTCCCTTGGCCTCGCCAGCGAGGCGCACGCCGGCCCGACAGAGATTTTTGTCTTTTTCCAGGCACTCTGCAGCGCCACCGTGACTGGCCACCAGCGCGCGGGCCAGATGCCCTTTTCCGGCGCACCAGTCGACGTATGGCAGCCCCAGAAAAGGCACCTGGCTACAGAATGCCTCGATCTGTGCGGCTTTCCTCCCCGGAACGCCGACAAAGTGACTCTGCTTGAGAGCCTGCCCGGTCCCGGATTTGTTCGGCGCGGCGGAATCCGCTCGCCCCATCGGCCCGCGCAACAGCCCCCCCGCGTCGCCCGCAATACCGACCAGCGGGGCGAGAATCTGCATGCGCTCCTGGCGGTCTCTCTGCCCTAACTGAGCCACCTCATCATCTCCCAGGTTGTCGAGAAAAGCCACCAGCTCGGGGTTCTGCTCCCGCCACGGGTAGTCCTGCTGCGCGAACGGAGGAAACCTCCAGAACCCAGCATACTCCTCCAGCCATGTAGCCAACGCGCGCATCTCCTCCCCCACTCTAGCTGATGTGTCGGCATCCAGCCGAAAAAATCATCGGCCGTGGAGAAGCCTACGGCTGCCTGCAAATAAAAAAATGCCACGCTCCCCGAGCTCGACGTGGCCTTGAATGCCCGGGAAAATCCCCGTTAAGTAGGAGCATGTCTGGCGACCCTGATGCAAACACGCTCCGCGACGGTGATTCCGCCTCGATCTTCGACGAGCAGTGGACGATTTATCGTAAAATCATCGATCACAACTACATGGAGCATGACGCCATTCTTGCTATCATCCGTCAGCTGCTCGGATCCGGCGAGACCACCGGGCGGCTGCTCGACCTCGGCTGTGGAGATGCTGAGCTCCCGTCACGCTACCTTCCCGGCCTGCGCCTCGATGCGTATCACGGGGTGGATCGCGCGCGCAGACCACTCGACTTTGCCCGGGAAAAGCTCGCGATGCTCCCGCTGGACCAACATTTCCACCACGCCGACCAGAACGCATTCCAGCGTGCGACGGGAGGGTTGAACTTCCACGTGGTCGTTCTGGGCTTTGCCTTGCATCACAATCGCCACGCCGAAAAAGCCGCCTTGCTGGCCGCTATCCGGGAATCTCTGGCACCGGGCGGAGAAGTCCTCGTCTACGACATTTTCCTTCCGGCGGGCTGCGACCGAGCGACCTACTTCGAATGCTACCTGGAAGAAGTACGCCGCGCGTGGACCGCACTGACTGCTGACGAGTATGAGCACATCGCCGCACACATCCGGGAATACGACTTTCCCGAGAGCATGGAGACCGTGCAGGAGATCGGTCGGGAGGCCGGGTTTTCCCAAGCCGAGAAGGTCGGCACGGTGCCGGGCGATTTCCACCGGGTAATCCGGCTGGCTTGAATGCCCGCCCGCATTTTTCCGGCGCGGGGCAACATGGCCAGCAGGCCCGGAGTTCGAGGCACCGACGGCGACGGCGACGGCCGACGACGGCGACGGCGGCGGCGGCGAGTTTTCTTTTTGCGGAATCATGCTTTGATCTGGATTCAGAACTGGTGGATTGAAACCCGGTGATCCGCCCTGCCGGATCCGCTGCCGGCTCCTCGGCTGTTTCCCCTACCCCCATCTATTTCCATCCCAGCTCCAAAAACTAACTCATGACTGTACTCATCGTTCTCACCTCTCACGACACGCTCGGCGACACCGGCCAGAAGACGGGATTCTGGCTGGAAGAATTTGCTTCTCCCTACTACACCATGATCGATGCCGGCATTCAGGTGACCCTCGCCTCCCCACTGGGCGGCCAAGCGCCGCTCGACCCGAAGAGTGACACGCCGGATTTCCAGACCGCGGCGACCGCGCGCTTCCGCAACGATCCGCAAGCCCAGCACGCCCTCGCCACCACCCGGAAGCTCTCAGAGCTCGATGCCAGTGACTTCGACGCGGTGCTGTATCCCGGCGGGCATGGCCCGCTCTGGGATCTCGCGAACGATGCCGCCTCGCTGGCCATCATCGAGCAAATGGTGGCCGCTGGAAAACCTGTGGCTGCGGTCTGCCACGCGCCGGCGGTGCTCCTGCAAGCCAAAGCCCCGGATGGCAGTCCCCTCGTGCAAGGAAAGAGGGTCACCGGCTTCAGCAACAGCGAAGAAGAAGCCGTGCAACTGACAGAGGTGGTGCCACTGCTCGTCGAGGATGCACTGCAAGGACTTGGCGGTGACTACTCCCGTGCCGAGGACTGGCACTCGCATGTGGTCGTGGATGGCACACTGATCACCGGACAGAACCCTGCCTCCTCCGAAGGGGGTGGCAGAGGCACTGCTCGCGCTTCTTCAACAGCAAGCCTGATCAGCCGTCGTCCCCAGCCTGCGTCGACGGCTGCGTCGAGCACCGGAGCGAGGTCCGTGTGGTGATGTACCATCTTCCACTTCCCGTCTTCTTCGAGTTGGAAGATGTTGGTGGCCCGGTGATGCACGGTGATTGGGTTGCCGTCTACCGTCATATCCTGACCTTCCTCCACACAGACGATGTACCCCATCCCTGCAACGGCACGCATGACTTTGTTCTCACAAAGAACTGTGCCAGCCATCTTCATGGTTGATTCCTCTTTGAAGTGGGCCTGCACCGCTTCCCAGCCGTCCATGCGCGCGCCAAACGGTCCCTGGAGGCTGACCTCCTCACTGTGCGACCAGACCGCATCCATAGGCGCCGTGTCGCCAGTAAAGAGTGCAGCCAAGGCGCTGTAAAAACTGGCATTGGCGTCTTCCAATGCCTGCAGGGAGTCGGCATGCGCGGCACGAAGGTCGGTGATATCGCGGCAGATACCGAGGACACCGAGGACCTCTCCCTCGCTGTCAAGCCATGGGGTTTTGACGGTATCGAGCAGGACGCGCCGGCCATCAGGGTAGTCGACCCACTCTTCGTTGCGACCGGTTTTCCCACTTGCCAGCATCTCCTGGTCTTTGCTGCGGAAAAATTCGGCCAACTGTTTCGGAAACAGGTCGAAATCGGTCTTCCCGATCATCGCATCGCGAGGTTCTCCCACCAAGTCGGCCCATGCCTCGTTGCCTCCCTGGTAGACGCCATCGAGATCCTTGTAAAAGATGATGTCGGGAATGGTGTTGAGCACCGAACTGAGGTGAGAAGAACGAGCCTCTCCAGCTTCCGGAGAAGCTGCGGCGACAGAGGGGGTGGCCTGGAACGCCACGACGGCGACTGTAAAACACACGGGAAGAAAGCTGGATTTTTTCATGACTGATTTGATTGGCTGAGGGCTCTGGGTTGTCGCTTAACTATGCGAGGCACGATCAGCAGCGACTTTTTTCAAGAACCGGGCTTGCGAGCATCTTGAACATATCGGGCCGCAGTGGCAATCACTATCTGTCACAAAATGCCGTCTGCCAAGAGGACACCAAGAAGTCACTTTTGCGGGTGTGACGGGTGCGCTCATTCCGTGCAGAAAAGTGCCCTGAAAATGGGATTGCTTGAAAAAAATCCTTGTTTCGCGGTGTCTTCTTCGTCCAACATCAAGGGAGAGAGAAACGGTTGACCGTTCTTGCACCCGAGCGTCTCTTAGAATGCGGAGTCTTGTTCCTTCCTCGTTTGAGGACCCCGATTTTTCGATTCAAAACACAAACCCGGTCTCGACCCACCTCGTGCATCCGTCATAGCCGATACCCTCCCCCTTCCTGACCATGCCACGTTTTCTCATCATTTGCCTCGGTGTCTTCGGAGCCAGTGGTTCTTTCTCGTTCGCCGGCGCCTCGCCTGAGGAGGGTGCTGCGCACGCGTGTTTCGAGAGCTACTTCGTCGCCGTCTCCCGCCTCTACAAAAACCCAAAGGAAACATCAAGAGGCAGTGCCATGACGCTCTGGTCAGCCGGAAACCGCCTCTGGTATCCAAGAGATCAGCACGCGAAGAACGCAGCGGTGGAGTCGGCCAATTTTTATCAACGGCACAGGCCAGATTCCTACACGATCCTGTCAACCTCTGTGGATGGCGACACCGCGCTGCTCCGGGTCCGCTTCGAGTCCCAGGGGAACTTGACACTTTTAGAGCACGTATCCATCCCCGATGCCGTGGAATACGGTCTCTATAACTTCAGAAATAAGTGGAAGTTGGTCTCGTTTCGGAAAATTGCAGACACTAGTGACCCGGCAGGATCCGACCCTCCCCCTGTAAGCAAAGCCGCACCCAAGGTAGCGGCAAAGGCACAGCTCGAGAACTATCTGCTATTTCTGAGTGAGCTTGCCAAAAAGCCCAATCGCTTGACGCCCGAGAATAAATCCGACAATTACACTCTGGAAAGCTACTGGGTCAGCGAACGCAACTCTTTGCAAAACCAATCGATGCTCGAGAGCGTTTCAGTGTTCCGAAACATGAAACCATCTGCTTGGTTGATGGCACGCGTAGCCTCCGAGAATGAGACCTCTGCTTTTGAGATTCGATACACGACGGGGAAGGGTGGGTTTTCCATCGAAGGAGAGAAAAAGATCCGCTACAAATTGGTTCAGGAGGGAACCTCATGGCAAATCCAGGAGCGCATTGACCTCGCCCAGCCGGCGCCCAGTCGGTAGCAGGAACACGCAGCGTCACGACGGGGAAGCAGGAAGGATGGGTTCCGGAATAACGCGGATTCGACTCACCCCGGCACTCTGTTTTTCTACCACGATCTGTGTTCCGATACGCTCCTTGAGCAGGGCGACGTGTGAGATGACGCCGACTGTCTTGTGATCCTGCCGGAGGCTTTCGAGAGCGGCGATAGCGACTTCCAGGGTTTCGGAATCAAGACTGCCGAAGCCCTCGTCGATAAAGAGAGAATTGATACGCACAGTCCTTCCGGCCAAGTCGGAGAGACCGAGGGCAAGCGCGAGGCTGACGAGGAAACTCTCGCCACCTGAGAGACTGGCCATCGGGCGCATAACTCCAGCTTGGTGGAGGTCTTCGATCTGAAGGTTCAAGGCTTCCGCCTCGTCCCAACAGATCAGGTAGCGATCGCTGAGCCTGACGAGGTGGCGGTTCGCGTGCCGGGTGAGGGTGAGGAGCGAGAGCGACTGCGCATATTTACGGAACCGGCTGCCGTCGTGGGATCCGATGAGGCTCCGAAGCAGGCGCCACACCTCCAGCGCTTTGCGATCATCAGCGAGTTCTCTTTCTTTCTCATTCCTGCGCTTGCGGTTGGTATCGTCGGTCGCGATCTCCTGCCGGTGGGTTGCCAGTTCCTCGAGGAGGCTGTCGCTCTCGGTTTTAAGTGCGCGCTGCGAGGCCTTGAAGGCTGCGGCAGCCGCACCCTCGAGAACCTTCTCGCCGAGCAGGCCCGCAATGTCTTTTTCGGCCTGTTTGAGGAGTGCCGTGGCCGCTACCGTGCGGTCCTGGAGCTGGCTATCGAGCGCTTCGACTTGTTCCGCTGCCGCGGAGTCGAGGCGCGCTTTGCGAAGCGTGTCGAGGGTCTTGAATTCACTTCGAGCGACTGCCTTCTCCAGTGGCTCGGCGATGGCATTGAGTTTTTTCTGCGCCTTGATTGCGTCCTCCCTGCGGTCCTGCAGCTGGGTGGAGGTGGTTCTTTCTTGGCTCACTGCCTCAGTGTAGCCCTGCTCTGCAGATGCCACGGATGGGCGGTTCTGAGGCTCGGACAAACCGGGCGGAAGGGTTTTCGGCAATGGCGGTAAGCCAGTGACTTTCTTTTCCAGCACGGTCACTTCTTTTTGCTCCGCTGCCTCGGTTCTGGCTGCCGCGTCTCTGCCAGCCTTCGCTGCCCGTTCATTTTCCTGATGCTTCCGGTAAGCTTGGACGCGTTTCTGGAGTGGCACGAGCAGGGCATCTTCGCTGCCGTGATCAGGAGTCTCGACCTCGAGCGGCTCGAGCAGGAGCGCGAGTTGAGCACGGCTGGTTTCGGAGGCGTGCATCCCTGCAAGCAGCCCCTCCCGGTCTGCACTCAGCCGCTGCAGGAAGTGGTCGAAGCTGCGGGAGGCCTCGCTGCAATCTTTAAGCTGCGCATCTGCCAGGCGGTATGCTTTCTCCAGCTCGGCGAGCTCGAATTCTGGAGCCGCTCCCTCCGCGAATGGGTGCTCGAGTGCTCCGCAGAGCGAGCATGCCTCGCCGGGTTTCAAGGTGTGGCGATCGTTTTCGTATTTGGCTAACTGCTTGGCTTTTTCCAGGTGGTCGGAGCGCAGATTGCACTGGTTCACCGCCTCCTTCTCCGCCTTCCTGAGCGCCTTGAGCTCTTTGCCGGCGGCATCGAGAAAGTCCGCAAGGGATGCTGCTTCGAGATCTTTCTCGTCAGACACTGCGAGGGTCGCTGGAAGGCGCTTGGCCTCATCAGCAAGGATTTCTCCGGCCAGGCATTTCCACTCGGCCCATCCTCGTGCGAGTCCTAACCGGGCATTTTTGAGTGCCCCGATCGCGATGGCGAGGTCACCGATCTGATCCGCCAACCCGGCATCGTTGTGGTGTGCCTTGAGCCAGGCTCGAGCTTCCGCCTCGGCTTGCCCCTCGCGCCTGGCTGCCACGGTTGCCTCTTCTGCCAGGGCCTGGTGGTGCGCGAGCGCCTTCTCTGTCGCCGAGCGCACGAGGAAATTGGCCGCCGTGAGTGCCTGCTTCGCTTCGGCATCTGCTGTCTCTGCGGCAGCCCGATTCTTCACGCTGGACTGGAGAGCGGAACGGAAGGTTTCAAGCTGCACCAGGTCTTCAGCGAACGGGGAAGTCAGGCGGTGGAGGCGCAGGCGTTCGAGTGCGTCCCGGCCGGCCTTGCGCTCGATCGCTATTTCTTTGTGTGCCTCGGACGCCTCCTGCTCTTTGTTTCTTGCCAGTTCCAGAGTCGTGATTTTCTCTGACATTGCGGATCCTGCCGCGAGCGTGGCGGTCAGTTTTGCGCGCTGCTTTTCCTCTCGCTTGACGAGCGCATTCAGTTCTTTGCGCTCGGTTTCCTCGAGGGTGTGAATCTGCTCTAATCCCGCGAGTTTCGCCTGCAGGTCGGCTTCGCGTTTTCCATATTCCGTATGGGCGAGCTTCCCGAGCCGCGAGTAGACAGCTGTCCCGGTGAGGCTCTCGAGCAGCTCCGCACGCTGATCGGGTTTTGCCTTAAGGAACTTTGCAAAGTCCCCCTGGGCGAGCAGCACGCTGCGCAGGAAGCGCTCGTAATTGAGTCCGATGAGCGCCTCGATTTTCTCTTCTGCTTCACGGATCTGCTCGGCGAGGGGTTGCCCGTCCCGATCATAAATATATCGCTTCGGCGGTTGGAGTTTGCCCTCCGGCTTTTTCCCTGCACGGTGCCTTTCCCAAACCGCACGGAAGATGCCCGAGGCAACCTCAAATTCCACCTCGGCACTGCATTCGCCGCAGTGACGGGTCATCACGTGCTCGGGATTCGACTCGTTTCCGTAGCGTGCTGCTTTGCCATACAAGGCAAGCGTGACGGCATCGAGCAGGGTGGTTTTTCCCGCTCCGGTTGGCCCGGTGATGGCAAACAGACCGGCGCTGGCAAGCGGCTCGGCGGTGAGGTCGAGCAGATGCGATCCCTTGAGCGAATTTAGATTGGTGAGCCGGATGCGCAGGATTCTCATACGACTGGGTGCGGTTCGGATTGCTCTTCCAGCTCCACCAGCCTGGCAAAGGTCATCTCGAGTTCTACGATCTCTTGCGCCTCGAGGGGCTCTTCGTGCTCTTCCAGAAGGCGTTTGAAGACTGCTCGGGGATCCCCGAGCAGGGACTCGATTGCCTCGTCGTCGGTCGCCTCGTCGACGTTCATTCCGGTGAAAGCCGAGGGGCTCCCGCGCAGGACTTTCAAGACCTCGAAGTCCCGGCCCTGGGTGAGTTGGCGGACCCGCTCGACGAGATCGTCCTGCAAGGTGGCGTCCTCGACAACAACCTCCATCCAGGTGGTCAGCGAGCCGGTTTCCGGCTGGAGTTCCTTGAGACTTTTTTCCAGCTCTGCGTAGCGGGTTCGAAGCTGCACGAGGCGGCGGGAAACCGGGATCGCCAGGCCGTGCTGGGTGATCGTATCGCCGACGACGTCGAGGACGCGCACTTGCTTCCTGTCGCTGGCTTCACTGAAGCTCAATGGGATCGGTGATCCGGCGTAACGTATCCCCGGGTTGTCGCCAACCGCCTGCGGACGGTGCAGGTGACCGAGTGCCAGATAGGGAAAGGCGGCCGGAAAGCTCCCAGGGGTGACTGCTCCGAGCCCGCCGATATGGATCTCGCGCTCGCTGTCAGAAATCGTCGCCCCCGAGACGGTCAAGTGACCGGTGGCCAGCACGGGGCAGTCGAGGCTTGCCGCCGCCGCTGCTGTCTCCCGGTAGCGCTTCTCGATCCCCTCGATGATCGAAGCCCGGATCTCCTCGGCGGTTTCTCCCGGCTTTCCCACCCGCAGGTCCCGATCACGGAGAAATGGAACCATCGCGATGGCCACCCTCGGGCTTGCCGCATCGGGGAGGCAGAGGATCCGGTCCTGCGGATCCTCTGCCAACGCGCCCACCACGTAGGTGTTGAGAGCATGCAGTGCCTGCTTGGGCGCTTCGAGTTGCGCGGCGGAGTCGTGGTTTCCGGCGATCGCTAAAAGAGCGCAGTCACCTTGCCGGAAGAGTTCGGAAACGAAGTTGAAGTAACGCGCCAGGGCCGACTGCGGCGGGTTGGCCGTGTCAAAGACATCGCCAGCCAGAACAATGGCATCCACCTCGTGGTCCTGCACCACCACCAGCAGCCACTCGAGAAACTGCGCGTGCTCTTCGTCGCGCGAGCGGTCATTGAGCAGCTTTCCCAGATGCCAATCCGCGGTATGGAGGAGCCGAAACGAGCCGGGTGGCTTTGCAGGGATTTTTTCTCGTTCTTGGGAAGCTGGCACGGTGTGGAGATGTTGCAGTGAGTGAGGATGGACAATCGAGAGGCGCCGCTCAAGACATCGCACCCGGGTAGGAAAATGACTGGGTCAGGGGGTGCTGGTTTCTAAAATCAGGATTCGGCGAGCCTTGCCGCGATGTCCTCGAGCGGATAGGTCCAGATCTCCGAGAGGGTTGGGTGATACCAGTGGACCTTGAGGAGGTCCTGCACGGTAGCGCCGAGAGTGACCGCCACTGAGAGGGCGTGAATCAATTCAGAAGCGTCCTTGCCGACACATTCCGCGCCGAGGATCAGGCCGGTCGAGCGCGCAGCATGGACTTTGACATATCCGGATTTTGCCTCCATGAGAATGGATTTTCCATGGTCGTCGAATGGGTAGTCCTCGCTCAAATACTTGATGCCGCGGGCGCGAAGCTCGGCCTCAGGGATCCCGGTGCAGGCGACCTGCGGGTCGGTAAAGATGATGCTGGTCAGGTGATCGTAGTTGATCGGATCGCCATGCTTCCCGCAGGCGTGGTGCCCTGCGATCTCTCCCTGGAGGATCGCGATGTGGACGATCTCGTGCGGTCCGGCGACGTCCCCGGCAGCGTAAATGTCCGGATTGGAACTGCGCTGCTCCGGGTCGGTTTCGATGTGACCGGTGGGGCGCAATGCTACCCCGGCCGCCTCGAGATTAAGTCCCTCCGTGTTCGGACTGCGACCGAGTGCATTGAAGAGGTGCGCAGCGGTCACCGTGATGGATTCTCCCGCGTGCTCGAAGGTGGCATGAATTTCCTGATCGACCTGACTGATTGATTCCAGCCGGGTGTCAGTGAAGAGCCGCACCCCTTCCTTACGAAAAGCCGCTTCCACCACCGTAGCTGCCTCGGGTGAGGCTTCTTTAAGAATATGCGGGCTCCTTTGGATCTGGGTAACCTCGGTTCCGATGCGGGCGAGAAACTGCGTGAGCTCGCAGGCGACCACACCGCCACCGAGTACAATGACCGAGGCGGGGACCTCGTCGAGGTCAAGAATGTCACGACTCGTCCACACAGGAACCTGATCGAGACCTGGAACCGGCGGATGGTTCACCCGCGATCCGGTGGCCAGAATGATCTTCGATCCCTCGAGCAAGCGACCGTCTGCAAGCTGGATCCGACGTGGACCGACGAAGCGGGCAGTCGAGCGGTAAAGAGTGAAACGATCTGCGTGGAGTTGCGTGTTCCGGTAGTCAGCGAATTCGCCGATGGTGTCGCGCTTTCTCTGGTGGAGTTTTGCCATGTCGACCTGGGCGTGAGGAATGTCTAACCCAAAACGGTCTGCCATCCGCGCGAGGTGAAGGACCTCAGCCGAGTAAATGAGCGTCTTCGAAGGCATGCACCCGCGGAGAATACAAAGACCGCCGAGCTCATCTGCCCCGTCGATAATCGCGACATCATCGGTGTGATCCCGGGCGGTGCGGGCAGCGGCGTAGCCACCGCTGCCGCCGCCGATGACGATGCATGCGTGGTGGTGGATGGTTGGTGAATCAGACATCGAGCAAAAGTATGGAAATGGGTGTCATAAACTGGAGGCAAACAAAAAAGATGGGGCGGGGCACAGGAGATTGCTAGGGAGGGTCTGATTCATGGCGGTGCCCGTCATTGTTGTTCGGATTCTGTGTGGCACGGCGCGAGGCGGAAGTGGATAAACATCCACGACCAACGAGCAACATAGCTACCCTCGATGCGGGCAGCAACCCTCAAGGGCTTCTTTAGCAAGCCCAGAGCGCAGCGGTGCTGACTTTTTTCATCCTGTTCCATTCCAAGTGGCGGGTGGAGCAATGGATCAGACTTTCCCCACTAAAGCTTTTTCAAGGCATGGCCGGCAGCGTGGTAGCCACACATTCCGTGCACGCCTGCGCCCGGCGGAGTGGCGGCGCTGCAGAGGAAGATTCCCGGGTTCGGAGTGGCATATGGATTCCACCTGGCAACCGGGCGGGTGAGAAGCTGAGTGAAGTCGGAGGCGCCACAGGCGATGTCTCCGCCCGGGTAGTTCGGATTGTAGCGCTCGAAGTCGGCACAGCCCATCGCGTGGCTCCCGAGGATAGTATCGCGGAAGCCCGGAGCGAAGCGTTCGACCTGGGTGAGGATCCCCTCGCTGGCATCACCTTCCCAACCATTGGGAACATGGCCGTAGATCCAGGCGGTGTGCTTGCCTTCGGGTGCCCGGGAAGGATCGGAGAGGGTTGGTTGCGAGACGAGGAGGAAGGGGTGTTCGGGAACCCTGCCTCGGGCCACTGCGCGCTCGGATTGGAAAATCTCGTCCGCTCCTCCCGCTACCTGCACGGTGCCGGCACGACGACAGACTTCCGACGTCCACGGAATCGGCTCACAGAGAGCAAGGTCGAGCTTGAAAACTCCTGGACCGTGGCGGTAGGAGAGCAGGCGGCGCTTATAGCCAGGCGGGAGTCGGTCACTGGTGATGTCCACCATGGCAGCCGGGCGGGTGTCGAAAAGGTAGGCTCCCGCCGGCGGCAGGTCCTCGAGCGAACCGACCTCCACGCCACAGCGAATTTCACCTCCCAGCGACTCGAGGAAGGCGACCATCGCTTTCCAGATCGCTTCCGACCCGCCCTTGGCATTCGGCCACCCGACGCTGTGCCCAGCAACCTGAAGCATCATCCCGATCGCGGAGGTGAAAGGTTTGGCAAGATCGACGATGGCATGGGCTGCATTGCCGGCAAAAAGTGCCCGAGCTGGGTCCTCGCGAAAGTTACGCTTCCAGAACCCCGCCGCTGAGGTCATGGCCCGAAGCCCGAAACGAGCCGCTGCGATCGGGTGACTGGGAATCCCGGGTGGCCCGAGAAGGTCACCAAAGAGCTTGGGCGCGTCTCTGACCAAGGGGGTAAAAATATCTCGGTAGGCGCGGGCGTCCGCGGCACAGAATTGGTCCGCCGTCTCCTCCACCGAGCGGAAGAGGCCGACCCCGGCCGCGGGAAAATACTTTGGGTCGAGAGTCTGCGCGTGGGGGAGTTCCGGGTGGCTCCATTCCAGTCCGAACCGGTCGAGGGGCAGCGATTTGAGAAAAGGCGCCGCCAGTCCCATCGGGTGCGCCGTCGAGCAGACGTCGTGACGGAATCCGGGGAGTGTCAGCTCAGCCGTACGCGTGCCACCGCCCGGCTCGTGGTGACGCTCGAGAACAAGCACCGACTTCCCCGCCTGAGCGATCCGGATCGCGGCAGCCAGACCATTCGGACCTGAGCCGATCACCACCGCATCGTAATCACGCTGGCTTGCGGTCGAATCAGACACACGATTTCTTGTGGGCATGCTTCCTTGTAAACGCTCCTCGTCCAGCTTTAAAGTCCCATCATGCCTAATCAAGACGCGATGCGCAGCCTCCCGTCGGTCGAAAAACTCCTCCAGGAGCTCGACACCGGCGCCTTTGATCCGGTCCCGCGTCCGGTAGTGGCTGACGTGGTGCGTCGCGAGGTGGCCACGCTTCGTGAGCGCGTGGTGGCTTCGGGCACCCCGCTCGGCGACGGCGAGGCGCTGGCCGCTGTCACCGCCGCCGTGTTAGGTCTGCGCGCTGCGCGCCTGCAACCGGTGATCAATGCGACCGGTGTCCTCATTCACACCAATCTCGGACGCTCGCCGGTAGGCCAGCGCGCAGCCGATGCCCTGCGCGCCATCGCCACGAACTACAGCAACCTTGAGTTCGACCTCCCCAGTGGCCAACGCGGAAAAAGAGCCGGCTACCTCGAGCAGCTTCTCGCCACCCTGACCGAAGCGCCAGCTGCCGTCGCCGTCAACAACTGTGCCTCCGCCCTAGTCCTGATTCTGAAGTCGCTCATTGCTCCGGAAAAGCGCGAGGTGATCGTGTCCCGCGGTGAGCTGGTTGAGATCGGCGGTGGGTTTCGGATCCCGGAGATCATGGAGGCTTCCGGGGCGGTACTCATCGAGGTGGGCGCCACCAACAAAACGAATCTTGAAGATTACCAGAATGCGATCACCGAGAGATCCGCCGCTATCCTGAAAGTGCATCGCAGCAACTTCTGGCTCGGCGGGTTCACCGGTGAGCCGATGACCGAGGAACTCGCAGAACTGGCAGATCGCAGCGGGATCCCGCTGGTCGAGGATCTCGGGAGTGGAGCGATGATGCAGACTGATCAACTCGCTCCGATCGAGCATGAACCGACTCCAATGGAAATTCTCCGCAAAGGTGTGGGGCTGGTCTGTTTCAGCGGAGACAAACTTTTAGGAGGGCCGCAGAGCGGGATCATCGCCGGGCGAGCGGAACTGGTCGCCGCCATCAAAAACGAGCCGTTTTTCCGTGCGGTCCGGTGCGACAAATTGATCCTCACCGTGCTCCAAGAAACGGTGGCCGAATACCTGGCGACACGTCACAGCGACGACCCGTCCCTGCCTCACATCCCGGTGGTCAGGGCGCTGGCCACACCGGTCGAAGAACTCAAAGAGCGCGCCCAGAACATCCTCGCCGCGCTTTCCTCCTCAGCATTGCAGGCTGAGCTCATCGCTACGGTTGCGCGGACCGGAGGCGGAACCATGCCGCGCTCGGAGATTCCCTCGGCCGGGCTTGTTCTCAGGCACCCGAGCCTCAAGGCTGAGGAGCTCGCAGAGCGGCTCAGGTCAGGAGTGCCCCCAGTCGTTGGTTACGTCGATGAGGATGCGCTCCGGCTTGACCTGCGCACGGTCTTTCCCGACCAGGACGAAGAACTGGGAAGACTTCTGCAACATCTGGCTGAGTGAGCAGGTTGACGACACCTCAGCGTCTTGGTCCCGGCGCCTGACATCGTCGCCCGCGTCAGCTGCACGATGTGCACGGTGCGTGATGACTGCACAGAACTCATGGCTATGGCTGCGCAGAACATGCCTGCCATCCACTCACTGGCCCCTCACTCGGTGGTTTGACCGCATAAAAGTTTAAAAGAGAGCAGACATCCGGGCGGTTTCCTTCACTGCGTCAGGGAACAAATTCCGCGCTGCCTCGGCATTCGCCGCCCTTCTCATCACTCTGGCAGCTTCGGCTCCTGCCGCCGAAGTCCCGCCTTGCACCAAAGACCCATTGCCCTTCGCTTTTCGAGCGAATGAGGTCTTCGCAATAACCCTGAAAACGAAAATGGCGTGTCTGGAGGGAGGGAAAAAGAACTTCACTGTCACCACGCCTATCATCCCCGAGCCGTCAGAGAGCTTGACGCTGAAGGCAGGCGGTATTCTGTTCGCACTTGCACGGGACACTGTTCCCTTCGTCTTTCAGCGCACCATCCTGCCGCCGCAGGCTGCGTCTCTTCTCACATGCTATGCTTCGACGCATCCAATTGTTTCTGGCTCAATTATGCGGCTACTTCCCCTCCCGCGCCCAACGGAGCCTCCACGATGCCGCCGCGTTTTTCATCTTCAAGGTCTGGCGACCTGCCGCACGGTTGATCCCCTTCTTTCTTCTGCGCAAGCTTCCCGTTTCATCGGCGCTGATCGGCCCTCCCAAGGGGCTTTCTCCAACCACGAAAGAATGCTGCCACGACTCTGACAGCTACTTTTCTCTCCACCCGCCGCACGAAAGCTTCCACTCCAGCCTCCCAGCAGTTCTCGGCGGGAAGGTGCATCCGAAGTTCTTAGATGCCCAAAGCATTGCGTGGTCAGCCACCTCTGTGGCCCGCATTCCTGGAGCACGCGTCTATGGCGACTGCGGGGCAGTGATCACGCCAGACGATCGCTTGATCGAAGATGTCTCGCACGAAATTGCCAGAAGCGGCTTCCACCATTCAGTATTCAGCCGTTTCCGCCTGCCTCGCCCCCAATCTCTTGACCACTTGAGTGCAGTGATCGCTTGCCCGGGGCGGGCGAATTATTATCACTGGATGTTCGACGTGCTGCCCCGGTTGCACCTGCTCGAAAAAGCGAAAATTTCATTACCTGACATTGGCTATTTTCTCACCGGCGAATTCGGTCTGCCGTTTCAGGAGGAAAGCATGAATGCCCTTGGAATTCCCGCGGATCGCTGCGTGCCGTGCTCGCCTTCTTCACATTTCCGGTGCCATGACCTCCTTGTTCCCTCGTTCACAGGTCTGGCAGGACACCCTCCGGCCTGGGCTTGCGATTTCCTTCGCGAAAAATTTCTCGATTCCGCAGCTGATGCTTCAGCAACTGACCGGGGCCAAAAAATCTATATCAGCCGTGCAGGCGCTCGGTTTCGCCGGGTTCTGAATGAAGAGGAGATCACCCGTGGTCTGGTTGCAGAGGGATTCAAAATCGTCCAACTGGAGACCTTAACCATCCGAGAACAAGCGCGCCTTTTTGCCTCTGCCGATGTTGTTGTTTCACCGCACGGTGCTGGCTGCACCAATATCGTCTTTTGCAGGCCAGGCACAGCTTTCATCGAACTCTTCTCGCCACGCTATGTTCAAGCTTGCTACTGGGCGATTGCAGCACAGCAAAAGTTACGCTACGCCTACGCGGTCGATTGCCGCAACAGCGACCTCTCACTCTCAGACGGCCACTACTTTGCTATGCTGGAAGACATCGAGGTAGACTTCGCGACGCTGCTCGAAACGATGGAACTCTGCACCTCACTGCCACGCAAATAAATGCTCAAACAACACCAAAAACATCTTCGAACCATCGGTCTTGGATCCGCCTTGATCAGTCTTTTGGTGGTAGTTGCTTCCTGCAGCGAGAAAAACAAGCCTCAGAAGGCACAGGGTTCGGATTTGCGGGCGTTCCCAACTCCCGACCAGGTCGAAATTCGGCAAGACGGCCTCGCCTACCTGCTTAAATCACCTGCACCAATCTCTGGTCTGGTCATCAAGAAAACGAACAAATCCGGGGGCACCTCCTTCCTGGCCCATTACCAGGGTGGAAAACTCCACGGACCGGAGATCCGCTGGCATGCTAACGGCAACATCAAACGCATTCATGATTACGATCACGGAGCAAAATCACGCCACCGCGAATGGTTCGAATCTGGCAGTCCTAAAATTGATGCCATGATGCGCGATGGCATCGCTCACGGAAGACATCTCCGATGGTACCCGAATGGACAACTGCGGTTCGATGGGGGTTTTATCGAGAACATGCGGTGGCACGGGCATGTGCGTGATTTTGCGGAAGACGGCAGCGTGCTTGTCGATGCACACTTCGACCAAGGAGCTTTCGTAAGCGGAACCGTGCCTCCCGACTTTCCAATCGGCTCCAAAAAGAAGTAGTTCTCAGAAATCACGACGGTCTGCGGATTTTGCAAAGCGCCTGCGCTCCGTCTAAGCTGGCTCCTTTCCCGTGTCGCCTCGATTCGACAGATTACACCAACGCTTTCTCACGCTTGACCTTGGCGCTCGCATTCTCGTGCTGTTCCTGCTGCTCACTGCCGCAGGACTAGCATGGCATCTCGCCAGCGCCGCACCGCCCTGGGATCCCGCTGTGCAGGAACGCTTCATGTCGGGAAACAAGCTGCGAGCTTCCGACTACGCGACAAAATGGGGGTGGGTCGCCGCAGCCGCGAATTTGATCCTCTGCGCCGGCCTTCTCGCCAGCGTCGGTTTCTGGGGCAAGGCGCTGAAGCCGGCTCCCGGTTACGTTTCCCCGGCCAGTCCGACCCGCAGCGGCATCCAAACCTTTGTCGTCGGACTCTGCATGGCTCTCGTTGTCGCCGCGGTCTTTCGTGTGCCGCGCCTCGCACACAGTTTCTGGAACGACGAGGAATACGCCTTCCGCCGCTTTACCTGGGGCGAGATGAAACCGGCAAAGGATGGCGACGGCCTGCGCTACGACGAACCGACCTGGACAGAGGCCCTGTTCACCAACCGGGACGGCAACAACCACGTCCTGCACACCCTGCTCGCCCGCATGTCGATCCGCGCCTGTCGCTCTGTCGGAGGGCTCCCGCACGACGCCTTCCGCGAGGCGATTCCCCGCGCCGTTCCCTTTGTCGCCGGCCTGCTTACCATCGCCGCGGTGGGGCTCGCCGGATTGCTCTGCAGCGGAACGCGCACGGGAATCACGGCAGCTTTCCTGCTCGCGCTCTCCCCCTGGCATATCCGCTACTCGGTGGAGGCCCGAGGCTACTCGGTCATGCTGCTGCTCATGCTCGCAGCCATCCTTGCTGCCAGTGCCGCGCTGCGCACCAGCAAGTGGCGGTGGTGGACAATCTTCGGGCTCAGCCAGGGGGGCTTCCTGTTGGCCTTTCCCGGCTCGCTCCACGTCGCGGTGATGCTCAACCTCGCTGTGATCGTTGCCCTGGCCCTCGCTCGTGACGGCACGGGAACCGGGCGCTACCTGGTCGCAAGCTGCCTCGGTGCCATGATCACCCTGCAGTTGATGGCGCCCTCGGTGCCGCAGATCCTCGCCTTTCTCGCACGCGAGAGCGGCGACTGGCACCCGCTTGATGCCAGCTGGTTTCGCGACTTCACCAGCCACCTGGTTGCCGGTATGCCTACCTTCCGGGTGGACCCGGATCTCCAGCACGGCCCGAGCGTGGCACTGCTCGCCGATCGCATTCCATTTTTCCGCGCCCTGATTCTTCTGGGCGTACCGGCTCTCGGGGGAGCTGGTCTGATCCTCATGTGGTTCCGGCAGGAGAAGCGGGCGCGTTTTTTTATCGTCGCCCTGCTCGGCGGGGCGGCATTGACCTGCCTCCAGGCTGTGGTCACTGAGGGTGCCCTGATGTCATGGTATCTCCTCTACACTGCACCGCTCCTCGCGCTCAGCATGGCTGCCCTCCCTGACGGCATATTCCTCACCCGCTCGGCCCTTGCCACGGTTGTCGCCACGGTTCTCGTCTTCACTTACGGAGCCCTCACCTGGTCCTCCCGCAATGCCATCGCCTTCCACGACCGCCAGCCGATCCGCCAGACTGTAGCAATGATTCGAAAAGCAGCACCCGACGCGATGACAGCCGTCTTCGGCGTCAGTGACCGGCAGGTTCGTAGCTACGACCCGCGAGCACGGGTCCTCGAAACACCGGATGACCTCGCTTCCTGCATCGCGACGGCACACAGCAAGAGCCAACCTCTTTACATTTACTACTGTGGCGAAAAAATCAGTGCTGCCCGCCGCCCGGGCATCATGGAAGCCTTACACAACGGTGCCCGCTTCGAGCACGTCGCTCTCTTGAAAGGAGTCGAGGAGCTCTTCAGCTACCACCTCTACCGGCTTCGCATCGATGCGCGGGAACCTGAATGACTGCGACTTGAGGAGTCCCGATTTCAGAGGTAAAATCTCTTTTGAACCATTTCAGGAGTTGCTTCCTTTTCAAAAAAGAATCCATAACGAGCATTCAAACAAAAGCTAATCATGAAAAAATCGACCATGCTCCCTATCCTGATCCTGATCCTGATTGCCGCATGTAGTTCTGCCTTCGCCGTAAGCTCGGAAGAAAGAATTTCCCAGCGAGAAGAGTGCTTTCATATCATCGATACCAACTCCGACAAATCTCGCAGCCGGGAGGAATTTTTTGCCCTCTGGAAAAAAGGATTCCGTGCCATGGACAGGAACAAAGACGGGGGGCACGATCGGAGCGAACAGAACAATGCTTCTCTCTTTGCCAGCTTCGATACGAATCAAGATGGAAAAATCTCACCAGAAGAAGACCACGCAGTTCGGATCCCGCACTTCGGCTTCCGCGATAGAGATAAAAGCGGAAGCCTATCCTTCGAGGAATTTGTCTACTAATCCGTTCATGCCAGCCGCTCCAAGCCATGAAAACCTACCAGAACTTTATCAATGGCGACTTCGCTCGCTCGGAGGGAGACGGCGGCCTCGAGGTCACCAACCCCTCGACCGGAGAAATCGTCTCGAGAGTTCCCGAATCAACCGAAGAGGACCTCGCTCGCGCCCTTGAGGCCGCTGAGACCGCACAGGTAGAATGGGCAAAGAGGCCACCGATCGAACGCGCCAACGCCCTGCGTGAAGTCTCGAAACTGCTGCGGGAAAACGTCGATCACCTGGCACGAGTCATTGTCGAGGAGCAGGGCAAGGTTCTCGGCCTGGCTGAGGTCGAAGTGACCTTCACCGCCGACTACATCGACTACATGGCCGAATGGGCCCGACGCATTGAGGGCGAAATCATCCCGAGCGATCGGCAGGGAGAGTCGATCTTTCTGTTTCGCCAGCCGATCGGAGTGGTCGGTGGCATCCTGCCGTGGAACTTCCCGTTCTTCCTTGTGGCCCGGAAGATGGCTCCGGCGCTCGTCTGCGGGAATGCCATCGTTCTCAAGCCGAGCGAGGAGACCCCGAACAACGCCTTCGAATTCTGCAAGCTGATCCAGGAGGCGGGCTTGCCTGCTGGCCTTGTTAACGTTCTTTCCGGAAGCGGTGCAGGGGTCGGCAAGGCACTGGCAGAAAGTGATCGGATCGGCATGATCAGCTTCACTGGGAGCGTCGAAACAGGGTCGAAAATTATGGCCTCCGCGGCAAAGAATATCACCAAGGTGAACCTTGAACTGGGGGGCAAGGCTCCCGCCATCGTACTGCACGATGCGGACATCGATCTCGCTGTCACCGCCATCAAGAGCTCGCGCATCATCAACAGCGGCCAGGTCTGCAACTGCGTAGAACGCATCTACGTGCATGAAAAAGTTGCCGACGAGTTCACCGAGAAACTGAGCAAGGCGATGGCCGAAGCGCGCTGCGGAGATCCCCTCAAGGATACCACGGTCGACTACGGCCCGATGATCAACCGCCAGGGCTTCGAGAAAGTCGATGCCATGGTGAAAACCGCTCTCTCCGAAGGCGCGCAGGCCTGCACCGGAGGCAGTCGCGAAAACGTCGAAGGTGACGGGTATTTCTTCCAGCCAACCGTGCTCTCGCAGTGCAAGCACGAGATGGAGATCATCCGGAAGGAGATCTTTGGACCAGTGGCTCCAGTGGTCACTGTGGCTGACCTCGACGAAGCGATTGCCTGCGCCAATGACTCAGATTACGGCCTGACATCGTCGATCTACACCCGGGACCTGAGGACCGCGATGCGGGCATGCCACGAAATCCGCTTCGGCGAAACCTACATCAACCGGGAAAACTTCGAGGCCATCCAGGGATACCATGCCGGCTGTCGAAAGTCAGGAATCGGCGGTGCCGACGGCAAACACGGCCTTTACGAAAACCTTCAGACCCACATCGTCTATCTCCAGAACTGATGAAAATTCGCAAGACAAGACAACCCGAGCGGTCAGAGCACTCGTAAACATTTTAAGAAGGGTCTGCGATCGGAATCCACCTCTCCTCTTTTTATGAAAGAACCGCACCTCTCCTTCGTTGTTAAATTAAGCACTCCTACCCAATCTTTTCCAGCCTTCCAGCCTTCCAGCCTTCCAGCCAGCCAGCCAGCCAGCCAGCTGCGAAGCCGAGATGAAACACCAGCAAGCAGATGCGCGACGCCATGTCAGCAATCCAATCCATTAACAGGAACAGACCTTTCGCCACCCTCACAGGTGCCACCCGGATGGAGCGCGGAATTTCAGTAGTTCTCTTGTTCAGCCTGCTCGGGACTTCTGCTCTGGCAGACGAGATCGACTTCACCAACCAGATCCGGCCGATCCTTTCGAAGAACTGCTATTTCTGCCATGGTCCGGACGCTCACGAACGCAAGGCCGACCTGCGCCTCGACAGCTACGAGGGTGCCACCGAAGACCGCGACGGCATGCGCGCCATCGATCCGGAAAACCTTGCCGACTCGGAGTTCATCCACCGTATCACCTCGACCGACCCGGACGAGATTATGCCGACGCCGAAGTCGCACAAGAAGCTGAGCTCAGAGGAGATCGACCTGCTGACCCGCTGGATCCAAGTCCGGGGCCCACTACGAGGAGCACTGGTCCTTCGCCGCGATTCCGGAACAAAAATCGGCCCTTCCGCAAGGCGCCACCAACCCAGTCGACCTTTTTATCGATACCCGCCTCGAGGACGCCGGAATTCCAGCCGCTCCCGCGGCCGAGCCGCACGAACTGATCCGCCGCGTCACCCTCGACCTGACCGGGCTGCCGCCGACACCGGAGGAGGTCACCGCCTTCGTCGTTGCCCACGCGGCCGACACCGAGGCGGCCTGGATGGCCCTGATCGATCACCTGCTGGCTTCCGAGCACTTCGGTGAACGCATGGCGCTGGCCTGGATGGATGCCGCCCGCTACGGCGACAGCAGTGTCATGCACGCCGACGGCCCGCGCGACATGTGGCCGTGGCGTGACTGGATCATCAAGGCCTACAACGCCAACAAGCCGTTCTCTGAGTTCCTCCGCGAGCAGCTCGCCGGCGACCTGTTGCCGGGTGCCAGCTTCGACCAGAAAGTCGCCACTGGCTTCAACCGCAACAACGCCACTTCCGACGAGGGCGGTGCTTTTGCCGAGGAGCTGCGTGTCGACTACACTGTCGACCGCGTCCAGACCACCGCCAATGTCTTCCTCGGCTTGAGCATGGAGTGCGCGCAGTGCCACGACCACAAATACGACCCGATCTCGCAGCGCGAGTATTTCCAGTTCTACGCCTACTTCAACAACCACGCCGATCCCGGCATGCAGTCGCGCAGGGGCAACCAGGCACCGCTGGTCAAATTCACCGTCGGCGGCGACCAGGAAAAGGCTGCCGGGATCGACAAGCAGGTCGCCCAGGTCGACGCCAGACTCAGCGCGATCTGGAAGGCCGCCCATGACAGCCCCTACCCACAATGGCTCGCCACCGCGACAGCCCAGAGCGTAGTCCCTCCGCAGCCACGCGACGCCATCCTGCACCTCCCCTTCGATCCGGACACCACCCTGCCCCTGCCACAAGACTACCCGTTCCTGCGCATCGCCTCCGAAGAGGATGGCTTCCACTACCTGCACATCGACACCTCCAACACCAAGACCGTCGCAGTGCCGGGCGAGGATACCCCGGACCTCGATCTCTCGGCGCCCTTCACCGCCGCCTACAGCATCCGCACCAGGCCCGATACCGCGCACTCAGCGGTGGCTTCGCGGATGGGCAAGGATCACCGTGGCTGGGACCTGTGGCTCGAGAAAGGCAAGCAACCCGGCATCCACCTTGTCGACCACTGGCCCGACAACGCGCTCAAGGTCATCACCAAGAAACCGATCAAGCAGGATCAGTGGCAGCATGTTGTGATCACCTATGACGGATCAAGAAAAGCGAAGGGGGTAAAGATCTACGTCGAAGGCAAGCCGGTGCCGACTATCATCGCCACCGATACGCTGAAGCCCAAAGCCACCAACAACCTGCCCAAAGCGAGCCATCCCTTCCATCTCGCCGCGCGCCCGAACCGGTCGGTGCCGTTAATCGGCGACCTCGACGATCTGCGCATCTTCCGCCGTGTTCTGGTGTCCAACGAGATCACCAGCCTGCACACCCTGCCGCTGCGAAATGCCCTTGCTGCCGACGCGGCCACGCGCACACCCGAGCAGCAGAAGCTCCTGCTCGACCACTTCCTCGTCCACTACCACCCGCCCCACCAGGAGCAGGCACAGGAGAAGGGCCGCCTGCTCGCAGAGCGTGCCGAGGCCATGAAGGGCGCCAAGGACTACAGCTCCATGATCATGGCAGACAAGCCGCCGGCCCAGATGCGCAAGACCTACATCCTCGACCGCGGCGCCTACGACAGCCCGAAGGAAGACGAGGTCATCGAGCCCGGGGTTCCCGCCTTCCTGCCACCACTGCCCGAGAGTGCCCCCGCCAACCGGCTCGGACTCGCCGACTGGATGCTGCGCGAGGACCATCCGCTGACTGCCCGGGTAGCGGTGAACCGCTACTGGACGATGCTCTTCGGGCGTGGCCTGTCGCCCACCCCGACCGACTTCGGCAACCAGGGAACCTCGCCGACCCACCCTGAGCTGCTCGACTGGCTGGCCCGCGACTTCATCGACTCGGGCTGGGACATCAAGCGGATGCTCAGGCAGATCGTGAGCTCCCAGACCTACCGCCGCTCCTCGGTGGCCGGCGAACACGCCCGCGGGCCCGACTACGCGGACCCGGAAAACCTGCTGCTGGCGCGTTCCCCGCGCTTCCGCCTGCAGGGTGACTTCATCCGTGACTTCGCCCTGTCCACCGCCGGCCTGCTCGTGCACGAAGTCGGTGGCCCGGGGGCCAAACCCTACCAGCCTGCCGGGCTGTGGAACGAGGTGTCCCTGAACCCGTCCATCCACTTCGTACAGGACAAGGGCGAGAACCTCTTCCGCAAGAGCATGTACATCTACTGGAAGCGCTCCGCCCCGCACCCCGGGATGGTAATCTTCGATGCGCCGACGCGGGAAAAGTGCGTGGTTCAGCGCCCACGCACCAACACGCCATTGCAGGCGCTGGTGACCCTCAACGACATCCAGTTCGTCGAGGCCTCGCGCCATCTGGCCCGCCGCATGGCGGAAGAGGGCGGAGAAACACTGGAAGCACGTATCAAGCGCGCCTATCTGCTGTGCTTGTCGCGCGAGCCGACCGCGCAGGAGCTCAGCATCTGCGCAGATGTCTACCAGGCCCAGCTCGCCTCATTCCACGAGGAGCCCGCCCGCGCCACCGCCTACCTGGCACAGGGCGACTCGCCGCGGAAGTCGCAGCTGCCCGAGCTGGAACACGCCGCCCTCACCGTGCTGGCCAACCTGATTCTCAACCTCGACGAGACCCTGACCCGCGGTTGAGGCATCCCGCCGAAGACCCGGCACGCATTCCCCCCCCACCGTCAACGAAACCAGAGGCAAGCAATGCATCCCATCGAACACCATTCTCACGCATCACCCGCCGCAACCTGCTGCTGCGCACCGGCTATGGAGCCGGAGCCGCCGCACTCTCCACCCTGCTCGACCCAGGGCTGCTGCGGGCCGCCCAGAGCCCGATCGCCAGTGCCAGCGCCGGCCTCGGACTGCCCGGCCTGCCCCACTTCGCGCCCAAGGCCAAGCGTGTCATTTACATGTTCATGGCCGGCGGCCCGTCGCACATCGACACCTGGGACCACAAGCCGGCTCTCGAGCAACTCCACGGCCAGGAACTGCCTGACTCGGTCCGCGGCGGCCAGCGCCTCACCGGGATGACCTCCGGCCAGAAGTCGTTCCCGGTGGTCAAGAGTCACTTCGCCTTCTCCCAGCACGGCGATTGCGGTCGCTGGGTCTCCTCACTGCTCCCCCACACCGCCGGGATCGTCGATGACATCGCGGTGGTGAAGTCGATGCACACGGAGGCGGTCAACCACGACCCCGGCATTACCTTCATCAACACCGGCTCACAGCAGCCGGGTAAGCCGGCAATCGCCGGTGCCTGGCTCTCCTACGGACTGGGCTCGGCCAACGAGAACATGCCCGCCTACGTCGTCATGATCTCGCGCGGCAAGGGCAACCTGCAGGCGCTCTACTCGCGCCTCTGGGGCAGCGGCTTCCTGCCCTGCCGAGCACCAGGGGGTCAAGCTGCGCGGCTCCAGGCGACCCGATCCTCTACCTCGCCAACCCAGATGGCATCACCGCGGCTCCGACCGCAGGAAGACCCTCGATGGGCTGGCTAGCCCTCAACGCGGCGAGCCACGACCGCTTCGGCGACCCGGAGATCCAGGCGCGCATCGCCCAGTATGAGATGGCCTTCCGCATGCAGGCCGCCGCGCCCGAGCTCTGCGACACCTCCGAGCGAACCGGAGCACACCTACGAGCTCTACGGCGAAGACTCCCGGACCCCGGGCACCTTCGCCGCCAACTGCCTGCGCGCCCGGCGCCTCGCCGAGTCCGGGCGTCCGTTTCATCCAGCTCTTCCACCGCGGCTGGGACCAGCACGGACAACCTCAAGGTGACCTCCCGAGTCAGTGTAAGGCACATCGACCAGGCCTCCGCGCGCTGGTCACCGATCTCAAGCAGCGTGGCCTGCTCGACGACACCCTCGTCATCTGGGGCGGCGAGTTCGGCCGCACCGTCTACCAGCAAGGCACCGATCCCAGACAGCGGGCCGCGACCACCACGGCCGCTGTTTCAGCATCCTGGCTGGCCGGCGGCGGAATCAAGGGCGGCATCGAGTACGGCAGAGACCGACGACTACTGCTACAACATCCTCGAAGAACCCGGTGCACATCCGCGACCTCAACGCCACCATCCTGCAGAGCCTCGGCATCAACCACGAACGCCTGACCTTCAGCTACCAGGGGCTCGACCAGAAACTGACTGGCGTCGAGCACGCCCACGTGATCAAGGACCTCATCGCCTGAGGCAAGTAGCTTGTAGGTGGCGCAGGCGACACAGGTTCGCTGCGGGGAGCTAGAAGTGAAAGAGAACCACTCCCAAAGCTTGACTCTCAACCAAGCCACCCTGGCTGTTTGTTGGCACTTCCTGTTGTTTGCTGCCAAAGGAAAGAGTTCAGTCAGTAGGAGTTTTTCTCAAGAAATTCCCCAGCACTCTCGCCCCCCAACCGATGGCTACTCCACTTACCGAACTTCTTGAAGAAGAATCTGCTCTCGAATGCATCCTCTCTGAGGTTGGCGCTGCTTCTCCCGAGGAAACTCCACTCGCGGACGCACTCGGCCGCTACCCTCGCTGGAAACCTCATCGCGCAGATTCCCTCCCCGCCATTCGACTGCTCGGCGATGGACGGCTACGCTCTGGCCGCCAGCCCGCAAGGATATCCCGCCGGAGCCAGATTTAAAATTGCCACCGGAAGCGCTTCCGCCGGCGCCTGTGCTCCCAGGGTTGAACCTGGACAGGCACTGCGAATTTTTACCGGGGCTGCCATCCCCGAAGGAACGGGCGCCGTCGTCATGCAGGAGGATGTTGCCATCTCAAGCGATGACCCACCGACCACCCTCGAGCTCAAAGAAACCTCTGTGGAGGGTGAATTCATCCGCCATGCCGGAGCCGACCTCTGCGCGGGTCAGCTTTTGATTCCTGACGGAAGTCTGCTCACTCCGCAAAGAATTTCGGCGGCAGCCTCGCAGGGTTTGACCGTTGTTCCCTGTCCTCCCCCGCTCTCAGGTTGGCATCCTTAGCACCGGCGATGAACTCATTCCCCCAGGCTCCGCACTGCCTTCAGGAAGCATCTATAACAGCAACCTTCCACTTCTTACCTCGCTCGTTGGCCAATCCGGTGGCAACGTCCTGCAATCCACGCATGCTGGAGACAAGCGCAAAACCCCTGCTGCAAAAAGGCCAGCAACTCCTCGATAGCGGCTGCGCAATTCTCATCTCCTGCGGCTGGAGTTTCGGTTTGGAGAACACGACCACGTCCGGTGGATGGTCGAGGAACTCGGCTTTGAATCGCTCTTCTGGGGTCTTCGCATGCGCCCGGGAAAGCCGTTTCTCTTCGCCAGGCATCCCGAGGGAAAATGGTTTTTCGGCCTGCCGGAAATCCCGCATCGGCCTTCGTCTGTTTTCATCGCCTGGTCGGACCTGCCCTCCGCAAACGTATGGGAGCAGCCCCGGATCTCCTGCCTCCTCCCCACGTTTCGGCAGTTCTCCACGGAGCAATCAAAGCTCCGACGACTGATCGTCCGCACCACCTGCGAGGCACTCTCGACAGGCAGGGGATTTTTCGGCCCATCGGAATCCAGGAAAGCCACGCCATTTCAGGATTGGCAGCCTGCAACGCTCTGCTCCGAACGTGCCCCGGAACAGATCTCAGAGAGGGTGCCACTGTTCAGGTCACGCCAGTCTGAGAAAAAAGAGAGGATGCTTACAAAACCCAGCTATCTTTATACTTTGCCTGGCTTGGGATCTGCCGGAAGATGACCTATGACTGAGTCACCTGCCCCTGAGAGCGGTCTTCCTCCCCTCTGATCCCCAAGATCAAGATCTACCCTCTCAATCTCGCAAACCCCGCACCTGGCGCTTCTACACAGCAATCGCCGCCGCAGTGCTGCTCGGCTGCATGCTGCTTACCGCCATTCTCACCACCTGGTGGATCCGGCATACTTTCTACGCAAACCCCTACCAACCCACCGAGCTGAGCCAACCCGAGGAAACAATCCTCGAGGGGAAACTTGAAGCTCTGGATGCGCATCCTTCGAATGGTCTGCATACGACCTCCCCTACCATAATAAGCTCCGTAGAGGTTCCCGGCCGGAGCAGAGCAGAACTTGATGCCGAAAGAGCGAGGCTCGACCGAGAAGCTTCCCAAGGTGCCGCTTTGGCGAAGCCAAAAATCGATCCGCTCGGGGACGAGCTCGGCAGCGACGAGGACCGCCGGCATCTGGTTCTCACCGAGCGCGAACTCAACGGCATTCTGCACACCAATACCGACCTCGCAGACCGTGTCAGAATAGAACTGAAAGAGGACACGATCCGTGCGGGTGCCTTGATTCCCTTTGAAGCGGACGCCCCCTTGGTGGGAGGAAAAACCCTCCGCTGTAAGCTCGCAATCCGTGCCCTGCTTGAAGAAGATACCGGGCGACTCGCCATCTACATTTCCGACGTAACCGTAGCCGGCATCCCGATTCCCAACGCATGGATCGGAGAGATCAAAAACAAAAATCTCGTCGACAATCCGGTTTCTCCAACCACCGGGGATGACGGAATGTCACGCTTCGCCGATGGCATTCGAGACTTCAAAATCAGCGATGGTCGCATCGATATCTGGCTCAATGAGTGACAATGTCTTCGCATCCCATGACGAAGTTTGCCCTCGCCCTAAAAGGCAGTCTGAAACTCCTCGACCGAGGCCGCAATAAACCTCTCCATTGCCGCCATGGTTTGTTCCGAATTGCGCCCACCCTCCTCCCGTGACTCATCCACAAGCGCCATCAAAGACACGTACGCCCACCGGTGGTTCACGTTTCTGAAAATGTTGTCGTAACTCGTCCTGAGAATCCGAGAAAGATGAGAAGGGGTGGTGATATCGCGTCCCACGAACCAGTAATAATAATGAGCGCGCAGCTTGCTCCGCTTGCCTCCATAACCTTCAATTTCACGCTCAAGGTGGATATTCTTCACATTGAGCGTCTTGCCACTCGGTAAAGTGATCCTGCGCAACTCACTCATTGGCATCGCCCATCCTTGCCCCGGCAGGCATATCTCAGGACGGTGAATACTGTTACGCGTCTCTCCACTCAAAACGATCGAATAATGCATGGCGCTTATTCCATTCTTGGACGCGTAAGACATTTTCTCAAACTGAGTGTCCGCAGGGAGAACTAAATGCTCTGCCTCACTTACCTCCTCGACCTTCCCTCTCATCCCAAGAATCGTCGCGGGAAGATTCATGGTCACTCCAGCTGAAGCTCCTTGCAAAGTCTCTGGACCTGCCACGCAGATGATCAGGGTAACAGCGGAAAGCAAACCGACCACAACAGCTCGAAAAATTGGAGTATTCGTCATAAATTGATTCCTACAACATGGCGGCAAAAAAGCCCCTCTGATTCACGTCACAAACCTTCCTCCGAGGCCTCCTGCTCACTACTTTTGGAGTTCACATTCGAGCCGGTCGAAATGCGCACAGTCCTTGACTGCACACGCTGACCACGCAAGACGGCAGCGAGCACAACCATACCGCCCAGAGCCACAATAAACACAGCAATTCCCGCGAGGAAATGATAGGCCGAGGTTCCACCGTCCTTCCCTACCGCAACATCAGATCCTAGAAACAATGTTCCAAAAACAAGCAGAAGAAGTCTCACAAAGTTTCCTAGCACCGCCAGGGGGAGTGAAGATGCAAAAAGCATCCAGCGTTTCCATGGCTGCCCGAGAGTAAAAAACCCAAAAAGAGCAGAAACCATCATCAAGGCAAAAAGTGAGCGCAAGCCGCTGCAAGGACTCTCAATATCCAGCGCGAACCGCTCACCCTGCGCCAGTCCGGCAACCGGGTCTGACGCGGAAACGAGTGCGGTTCCCACTCTTAGGTTTTCCAGACCGATCAGGTTGAAAAAGAGCGAAGAAAACTCACACATGATCAGCCTAAGCTGAAACGCCAGAGTATCGGTCAGGAAAAACAGGGGCCAGGCAAAAGTCAGAAAAAGAATCGGAAAAATAAGAGCCCGTAAATATTCCCAGCCGAAAATCCAGAGAATACAACTGGCAAAAAGAGCGTGACAGGAAATCATCGCGAAATAAAGGACGTTCGCCTTGTATCCGACCCAATAGAAAAAGAGGGAAAGTAGCACGCAAAGCAGCCCCACCCACGAGCCCTTCACAGGCAGCGAGGCCCAGCGGTCACGAAGACGCCAGATGAGAAAAAAGACAATCGGGGGGGACAAGCATACCATGCTGCCAGTCAGGTTCTCCGCGCCAGAAACGGGAGACCATTTCCAGAACTGATCGACGAACCTCACCGTAACCGGTCGTATACGGAAAAAACGCGAACAGCCCAAGACCCGTGACTCCGAGAACCAATGGGATAATAACTCTTCCCTGCAAGCCGCCGACTGCTCTTATTCTCCCTCTCATCAAAACTTTTCTGCCACCAGATATTCTCAAACTGTCGCACTCACTCGTGGCCCATTGGAGAAGGTGAAGAAAGTGTGCTTTTCCCGTTACCAAATGAGGAGGTTAATCGAGACGAGGGCCTATCTGCCCCTTCCTCCCCGACCGCAAACATCTTTCCTGATGCTCGAAACGGAATTCCCCGAACTCCCCGAAAGGGCACGCCTCGCTCTTGATCAGGCTTGCAAAAATCTGCATGCCCAAGCAGAGACGAACGCCCGTCTCCTCGACCCCTTACCAACGCGCCTCCTGCTCGAGCAAAAACTGAGTTTTCTTGCTGCCCCGCCACCGTCGCCTCGCCCTTTTTCGTTACCCTGCTCTTACTCAAAACCGCTACCAGCCCGCCTACGGCAAACCAGAAAAGATAGCTGACTGGAAACATATGAATGTGCATACCCGAGCCTGCACCAGTGAATAACGTGCTAAAAATAATACTCAGATAACAGATACATAAAAGTCGCTTGCCAGGATCGCGAAGACGCAGGACCCCGCGATGCGTCAAGAAAAGGCCATAAGCGGTAAAACTTAAAATTCCCAAAAAGCCTGTTACCCCATACTTTTTAAGAAACGATCCAAGCATATCATGAGTCTGAATGCCGGCCGCGTCATTTTTCTTTTCTCCAAAAAGCGTCCACTTTTCCGGGTTCCGTGACCAATCATAGAACCCATTGACACGATCCCCCATGGTTCCAGAAGTTCCTACAGCTCTCACCCATTCATTGTTCGATTCCTGGCCGACCGAAAATTTAAAGAGATTGTCATCCTCCCTTAACCAGCCCGATGCGGCAATCAGGAGGACCAGACCAGACACCGCCATCGCGTAGAGACCGCGGGTAAGACCACGGCTCCGAAAAGCAAAAAAGCACAGTGGCATCATCAAAGCCATCGCCCAATGCGTACGCCCGAATCCGGGAATCAAAGCACCTGCATAAAGGAAGGCAAGAGCCCAATACAATACGCGCAATCTGTTACTTGAGAGAGCCATGTAAATGCTGAAACTGAAAAGCATAGCGAGAACAATTCCCAACGAATGAGGCGAACTCATTGTTGAAAAGGGTCGAACGGGGCCTCCTAGCAGCCCCTCGGAGATCACCGTGAGACCCGATTTCATATACGCAATCTCAAAGTTGCTGAACCCGAAAAATGCCTGCTTGAAAACATAGAGTGCCACGGGAATGAAGATGAGAAGAGCGGCTCGGATGTAGGCGCGCTGGTCTCGCAACGTGGGAAAAAGGATCCCAGAAAACACTATCATCGGGATGTATGCAAAGAAGCTAGACCCCGCCACAACAGCAGATTTCAGTGAACCAGAGCTAACAGCACTCATAAGCACTCCAACCGAGATCATGACTATAGCCAAGCATAAAAGTTTTGATTCTTTCTTATCGAAAAACTGGCCAGATCGTGTTCGCGCAAAAACAATCCCGCCACAAATTCCGGCGAAAAGAAGGGGGGCTATACTCAAAACTGTGATGACATCCACGAAATAAGCCTGCCCGAAAAAAAGCAGGCATCGTTTAAGAAGATCCTGATAGCCACAGACGATAAGCAGCACATAAATTCCCATCCGCGGCGTAATAAAGCCAAGGATCAAACCACCAACTGCAAGGTGCTTAAAAAGGCTGGAAAGATTGTTTCGGTAATCTGTCAGAACTTGGAAGGTCAAAAACGACGATAAATACAACCCTATCACGACCAGGCACAGGCGTCCGATAACATTTCCGTTCATTATTTCGACGGGTAGTGATCAACCTTTAAATCAATCATCCGAAATCAATCTAGTGACTCCCTTTATAATTTCCAGAAAAAACTCCCGCTTATCTGTCACCCCCAGGACAGTAATGATCTCTGACTTCCTTCTCAAAGCAGAACCTGAGCGACAAAAGTCACCATATGAAATCTTTTCTCGTCATTCAAAGTGAATCGGGATATTTTCTTCTCTGAAAAGATGTCGAACCAATCACCTTGATGCCGTCATGACACTGTTCAACTACTCTGCTCTTCGTTGTTTTTGCATTCGTTCTGGCAGCTTTCTGCTTCTCCTGCAGCTGACTTGTTGCAGCACCCCACCCCGAGAACCCTGGCAACCAATCCGGGAATGTGGGCTCATTCCCGTCATCCGCGCTACACATCATCAGCATCTTAGCGAAAAGAGCGCTGCCGGAGGAAAATCTCCGAGCAGACAACTGTCTTATCACGGCAAACGATCGCTTGAGGCGCAAAAGGATCCGATCTCGATTCCTCCGAAAAATATCGGGAGACATCCCACAGGACTCTTGGTGCCGGGCAAGCATAGACGAGGGTATGCCTTCAGCCCTTTCACCACTCCGCCGCGAATCATTGATGTCAGAGGCTTTCCTATGCATAGCCAGATACGCTGCCCTTACAGCAAAAAAATCTTCGTCATCCCAGCAGAAGCGGTCGCACAGAATTCTTCGCAGAACCAGACCCGCATGAGACTACCGAAAGTAAGCAAGAAGCTTGCTTCGTCTTTAAAAAGTTCACCAGAAGCCACCGGCGTTCGGCCCAAAACCCAGCGCCCAACGATCCGGGAAAAAACTACGGCTTCGGGCGCTAGAGTCAGCGGACTGCCTAAGAAGCCCGAGCCTAAGAAGCCTGCGACAAAAAAATTGCAGCTCCTTCCTGCCATCCCCTCCTCTCGAGCCCATCCTGCTCTTTCCAAAAAAGCGGAAAGCAGCTCTCTTGCGAAAAGAACCGAAATCAAGGCACCCTCCGAGACTCCTTCTGCAAAGATCCCCGACAAGCCTTTCGCCACAAAAACTCCGGAGAGTCTACCTCCCTATGGGAAAAACATTCCCAACAAACCGGGTTTCGTTTACAGCCCCTTCGCGCAAAAACACCAACTCGTCAGTGTGGAGGGACTGGCTCCCGGTATCGCAGTCCGTTGCCCCTACACCCGCAAGATCTTCCGAATCCCTGAACAGCACGCACCCGAAACGCGTGCTTTGAACACGGATCAAGGCAATTCCAATCGAAACCCCAAATCACCTGAAGAAACAGACAGCCCGGGCAAACCGATCAAGAAACCTTAGCCCGAACCACAACCCTTCTTCTCTTTCTGGCGTGCTTGGTGTTGACGATGATCCGCGCCTCTGCTTTTATAGCCTGCTGATTCATCAGATAAAGATTTCAGGAGAGGTGGCTGAGTGGTCGAAAGCGCTTCTTTGCTAAAGAAGTGAGCCTTTACGGGTTCCGCGGGTTCGAATCCCGCCCTCTCCGCCATCTCTTACGATCCGGCAGTCATGGTCTCTCCTGCTGCAGTCATGGTCTCTCCTGAGCAGAGATCAGTAATCGTCAGGAGCAGCCAACCACTTCAAGCCCCTGCCTTCACTCAAGAGCACCTCCGCACGAGCTTCCGTGACCTGCGGTGCAGCCAAAACAGTGCTCTCCCGTGCGTATCGGCATCTCCAGGAAAGCCTCTGGATCAACATCCCAGATGTGCAGCTTGCCTTCCCCTGCTCTTCCCGGTCTCAATTCCATCATCTGGTTGAAGTCACAGTCGTAGACCTCCCCTGTCCAGCTTACATTGATCGTATTCCGACACATCAGGCCACTCACCGTGGCAGGGTTAAACGAATCTTTGAGAAGCTGCATGTAGCTGTGGAGCTGATTGTTCCGCTTCAGGTAGGCAGCAAAACGCGCTATTGGCATATTCGTGATGCAATAAAGGTCATGAAAGTCGATGCCAAAATGCAGTTTCATCTCGCGCCGATAGTCCTCTCGCAGTTCCTCCTGTGAACCTGGTAGAAAAGCGCCGTTCGGATTGTAAACAAAGTTCAGCCTGAGCTTGGAATTTCTGCCGTATCCAACTTCATTGAGCTTTTGGAATCCGGAGATACTGGAGTCAAAAACTCCCTCTCCACGCTGCGCATTCACGTTATCCGGCCGATAACATGGCATGGAGGCAACGACCTCCACTTCATGCTCGGCGAGAAACTCTACCACCCATTCGTATCCGGGCTCGTTGATGATCGTAGCATTGAGGCGATCGATAATTTTTCGAGGATGGGCGAAACCCCGAACCGTCGTAATTAGGCGCCGGAAATCAGGCGCCATCTCAGGCGTACCTCCGGTAAGATCCAGGGTGGAGATTTTTGTCCTCTCCATCCATCGCAGGATTTTATCAACCGTTTCACTCCCGACAATTTCCTTTTTCCCCGGACCTGCATTTACATGACAGTGAAGGCAGGTAAGATTACAGAGCTTCCCGACATTCAACTGAAGAATCTCTGTCTGCGTTCGCCTGAGGGGAGTCGCAGCTACCTCAAGGGCGCAGTCAAAGTCATTTTGCATGCCAGGCAATTTCAAAAAACAGACGGAGTTACTACAAAAGAAAGAGCTCTTTGTAGTGGGAGCAGGCCTCGTTTCGATCTAGCATAACCGTTCCAAACATCCACCCAACCAATAACAAACCATGACCCTTGCCTTACTGGAAACCATCATTGGCCTTATCGCAATCCCAGTCGTCATTCTCGTCTTTGCCGTTCTCTGGGGAATCGGGATCTACAACTCACTGATCACTCTGCGAAACCGCTTTAAAAACGCCTTCGCTCAGATCGACGTACAACTGAAACGACGCCACGACCTGATTCCCAATCTGGTTGAGACTGCGAAATCCTTCATGAAGCATGAGCGCGACACCCTAGAGGCAGTCGTCACCGCCAGGAGCGCAGCCACCAGCGCACGCTCGGCAGCTGACCTCTCCGATGCCGCCTCAGTCCAGGCGCTGGCCAGCGCTGAATCAGGGCTCGGCGCAACACTGGGACGACTCTTCGCTCTCCAGGAGGGATACCCTGATCTCAAGTCGAACGCGAACATGATGCAACTCAGCGAGGAGCTCAGCTCAACAGAAAACAAAATCAGCTTCTCCCGGCAGGCCTACAACGACGCTGTGACTACTTACAACAACAAGCGTGAAATGTTCCCGAGCAGTGTCATCGCGAATATCATGAATTTCGCTCCCGCGACACTCTTTGAGGTCGAGGATGAAGCCGTTCGGGAAAACGTGGAAGTCAAATTCGACTGATCTTCCCTCGACTGCTGACCCAAGCTCCAGAATGGACTTCTTCCAGAGCCAGGAGGATGCCCGGCGCAGAAGCCGGTTGCTCCTCCTCTATTTTTCGCTGGCGATCGTTGGTATCATCCTGGTGCTTTATGCGGCAACAACCTTCATCGCAGGGGCGACTCCCGAGGATCCACGCTCTCACGGGCGTGGACCAGGGGCCTCATCGGGCAGCGTCGAAATCTGGAATGCGGGGCGATTCGGAGTTGTTTCATTTTTTACCCTGGCCATCGTCCTCTGTGGCAGCGGATTCAAAACCCTGCAACTCATGCGCGGGGGTGGGGCGATCGCCCGAGACTTGGGTGGCCGTCCCGTCGATCCTGCCACCTCGGACTTCGATGAGCGCCAACTCCTCAATATTGTCACCGAGATGGCGATCGCTTCAGGCTGTCCTGTGCCGGAGGTCTTCGTTCTTGAAGACGAATCGATCAATGCCTTTGCCGCTGGGAAGACGCCGGGAGATGCCGTCATCGGAGTAACCCGCGGGTGTATCCGCACGCTCAATCGCGATGAGCTCCAAGGGGTGATAGCTCATGAATTCAGTCATATTCTGAATGGCGATATGCGACTCAACCTGCGCATCACAAGCCTGCTCTTTGGCATTCTTCTTCTCGCTCTGCTCGGGCAGATTCTCCTGCGCGTCGGCTGGTTTACCGGCAGGAGCAGTGGACGCGAGGGAATTGGCGCCGGCTCCGCTCTGGCTATCATCGGCATCTCGCTCTACGTCATCGGCTATATCGGGGTCATCTTTGCCCGCATCATCAAAGCAGCACTTTCCAGACAACGGGAGTTTCTCGCCGACGCCTCCGCCGTCCAGTTTACTCGCAATCCGAAAGGGATCGGAGGTGCCCTCAAAAAAATTGGCGGTGTCGCCGAGGGATCCCTCCTTACCAGCCCGAAAGCTGAAGAGGCCAGTCACATGTTTTTTGCCAATGGCCTTGCTTCAGGGTTCTCCAGCATTCTGGCCAGCCACCCACCCCTTGATGTCCGAATCCGCAAAATCGATCCCAATTGGGATGGGGTCTTCCCCACGGTGCCGATCCATCAGATCTCACAAGGATGGAAACCAAGCACCAAGGGCTCGCCTCCGCCTCTCCCTGCGAACATTGCACCTGCCGCTCTGACGAGTGGACTGCATGGAGAAGCTGCCATCCTGCGAGGCTTCGAAGGCCCGGTGCACAAGGAGGTCGAGGAAGCACACCTGCTGCACCAAACATTCCCTGAGGAGTGGCTGGAGAACCTGCAGCACCCGGGAGGGGCGCAGGCAGTGGTTCTCGCTCTTCTCATTGCCTCAGACAAAAGCACCAAAACGGACGAACTCCGCGCACTTAAGCTTGGCGTCGACACCACCACAGGCGAAGAAGTAAAGCGACTCGCTGGCGAGTTCAAAAACCTCCACTCGGGAAGAAAGCTGGCACTCATCGATATCGCCATTCCCACACTGCGCCGGATCAACCCCAGCGAATACGAACGCTTCAGGAAGCTCACCGAGACACTTATCCGCTGCGACGGACAGGTAGATCTTTATGAATTTGCCCTTCAGAAAGTGCTTACCCGCCACCTCGACCCCACCTTCTCGGGGTCACCAGTTCCTCGGCTACGGCAACCCACCACCACCCGCCAATATTCCGACGACGCCTCCATCCTGCTTAGTTCCATGGCAGGAGTTGGTTCCCCCAGCCCAAACCAAGCCACTGAAGCCTTCGCCCACGGCGCAGAAGCTCTGCGAAACAACCCCGGAATCGAAGCAACCTTTTTACCCGCATCATCCTGCGGACTCGATCAGATCGACACCGCACTCGATCACTTCAACCTAGCCAGCCCGAAAATTAAACGAGGCCTCCTCATGGCATGTGTCAAGATTGCCATCATTGATGGCACCATGACCAACGAGGAGGCCGAGCTTTTACGAGCCATCGCCGACACGATTGGAGTGCCGCTGCCCCCGCTCGTCCAGAACTAATTCTCTTCGAGACGGGTAGCTAGCTAGCTAGCTAGATGCCACCGTAGCGCCGATTGCGTCTTCCAAACTCCTTGACCGCAAGAAGCAAATCTTCCTTGCGAAAATCCGGCCAGTTCTTATCGACAACAATCAGTTCCGAGTAGCTGATCTGCCAAAGTAGAAAATTCGAGATTCTCATCTCTCCCGATGTGCGCACCAGAATATCCGGATCAGGGTAATAACGTGTGTAGAGGTGCTTACTGACGATGTCTTCGTCGATCATTGCGGGATCGATATGCCCTTCCTGTACGTGATGCACAATGCTCTTAATTCCGTCCACGATTTCTTCCCGTGCACCGTAGGAAAGGGCGAGAATCAACGTGGTTCCCGTGCAATGAGAAGTCGCCTCGATCGTCCGATGCAACTGCTTCAGGCACTTCTCGGAGAGCCGGTGCAACCGCCCTATCGCCTGCAGCTTGATATTCTGATCGAGAAGCTCTTTTTCCTTATCCTTGAGAAAGCGGATGAGAAGCTTCATCAGCGCGTTGATCTCCCTTTCTGGGCGCTTCCAGTTCTCCGAGGAAAAAGCGTAGAGCGTCATGTATTCGATCCCGAGTTCAACGGCCCCCTCGATCACCTCCTGCACGGACTCGGCTCCAACACGGTGCCCTTCCGTGCGAGGCAACCCACGCTCCTTCGCCCATCGGCCATTACCATCCATAATGATGGCGACGTGGCGGGGCAGAAAATCAACGGGTTTTTCTTCTGCAGACTTGAACATCAAAATTCCAGAGGAGGTTATCGCCTGTGACAACTTCTTTCCATTGAGGGCTCATTGCACCAAGGTTTGCGATCGGTCTGGACCAACACCTACAATGGTCACCGGCGCTCCGGAAAGCGATGCAATTCGATCCAGATAAGCCCGTGCCTTCTCCGGGAGGTCTTCAAAGTTGCGAGCCTGCGTCGTATCCACTCCCCAGCCATCCATTTCCTCGTAAATCGGCTGACACCGTGTGTAGTCTTCGATGCGGCTGGGAGGGTAATCCAACCGCCCTCCATCAAGTTCGTAATGGCTGCAAAGTTTGATTCTTTCGAGTCCATCCAGCCCGTCGAGATTTGTCAAAGCAATCTCATCAAACCCATTCACTCGGGTTGCGTAACCAACGAGGACAGCATCAAACCATCCACAGCGGCGGGCTCGGCCGGTGGTGGCGCCAAACTCCCTACCCATCCCGTGAAGCCTCTCGCCAAAGTCCTCGTTTTCGGTGACAAACGGCCCCGAACCCACTCGGGTCGTATATGCTTTAGCCACCCCGATACTCCGGGTGATGGCTCTGGGTGAAACGCCAGACCCCGTACAGGCGCCTCCCGCAGTCGTGTTCGAGGAGGTAACGAACGGGTAGGTCCCGTGGTCGATATCGAGGTAGGTGCCCTGAGCGCCTTCGAAAAGCAAATCTTTCCCCGCTGCCAGTGCCTTGTGCAGAAAGTTTGGCGTATTGGCCAGAAACGGTTGCAGCCGAAGCGCGCAGTCAAGGAGGACGGCTACTTCGGTATCGAAATCAATCGTCTCAAGCCCTGCCGCCATGAGGATCGCATTATTTTCTCTCACTTTGGCGGCAAAACGCTCGGCCAGCAGGTCCGGGTATGCCAGGTCTCCCGCCCGAATTCCAGAGCGATCGATTTTGTCACCATAAGACGGGCCGATTCCTCTTCTCGTTGTTCCGATCGCTCGCTCACCAAGTCCTGCCTCACGCGCGGCATCCAGCATTCTATGGTATGGAAGGTTCAGGTGAGCCGCGTCGCTGATCAGAAGTTGGCTGGGCTTTACTTCCAGCCCCTTTTCAGCGAGGCCATCTATTTCCTTGAGGAGACTGGCCGGGTCGAGGACCACTCCATTTCCGATCACACACGTCTTGCCCTGCCAGAGAATACCTGAAGGCATCAGATGCAGAACATGCTTTTCCCCATCTGCGATGACGGTGTGACCTGCGTTGTGCCCGCCCTGAGCACGCACCACCACGTCGGCGTCCTCGGTAAGGTAATCGACAATTTTTCCTTTGCCTTCGTCACCCCATTGGGTGCCAACGATGATTGTGCAGGACATGATTCTAGCTTCCTCGGTAAAAAACTGGTCTGAAAAAAAATCGCCAGTTATTGCTGATTCAGTGCTTTTTTTGGCTGATGGTAGCCAGCAGCAAGTTTACATTCCTCTCTTCTCAAGCCCCAGTCATTTTCGTGGTAAAAAAAATGGCAACCAGGCATGCTAGAATCGAAAAAAACCGCCAATGTTATCAGCAGAATGCCTATCGGATCTTTGGCTTTTTGTTTTGACCGAAAAGGCTGCTCATTCGAAAAGGTGCTCGGACGCCCTGAGGACTCACCCACGGCTGCCTCCTCTCTTTCTTCTTCGGGGAGTTCAACTCGCTCACCGCGGGGAACTTGCGATTCATACCTGGAAACGATATTTCCGAAACGCGCCATATCACCGTCTTCGAGATAGGCTTCCGAGACCACCTCGTCGTTCACCCGCGTGCCATTGGTCGAATCCAGATCGGTAAGCAGAAAGTTTCCGCTGTTCTGCCTGATAAGCTCGGCGTGACTGCTGGAAACCGAGATGTCATCAATGACGATATCGTTGCCGTCAGCCCGACCGACAGAAATTTTTTCAAGATCAAGCCCGAACTTCAGTTCCTCGCCGTCGGGCATGCTGATGGTTATTTTCGCCATGATCCTAAATTACTTTACGGGTTCCGCGCTCACGATCAATGAGATTAGCAAATTCTTGAAAAAAGTAAGATGCGTCGTTTGGACCCGGTGCCGCCTCGGGATGGTATTGGACACTGAAGACAGGGAATTCCTTATGCGCCATTCCCTCGACCGTGCCGTCATTCAAGTTCAGATGCGTCACCTCGACCGAATCCGGGAGTGAATCAGGATCGATGGCAAAGCCGTGGTTCTGGGATGTGATCGCCACTCTCCCTGAGCGAAGGTCCTTCACCGGCTGATTTCCCCCGCGATGGCCAAACTTCAGCTTGAATGTCTTCCCGCCGAAGGCGTGACCGAGTATCTGATGGCCGAGGCAAATTGCGAAGACAGGCACCTGCCCAAAAAGTTGGGCAACTTCCGCGTGGATGTAATCCAGCGCGGCAGGATCGCCAGGACCATTCGAGAGAAAGACTCCATCAGGAGCAAGCTTTAAAACCTCGGCCGCAGGGGTTCGACTGTTCACCACGTGGACACGAAAGCCGTTTTGACGAAGTCGGCGCAGCATGTTGCGCTTAATCCCAAAATCATATGCCACAATCTCATAGCGTGGCTCGGGGATATCCCGATAATTGTTCAAGCCATCGACACGAATTTTACTTTCTGAATCCGATGGATTCGGGATCGTCCACTCTCCACTCTCCTCGCCGGTTGCATCCCATTCGTAATTTTCTTCCGTGCTTACCTCCTGCACGAAATCCATCCCTACCATGCCCTTGCTCTCGCGGGCAGACTGGATCACTGCCGCGGGCTCCAGAGCATCCCCATGAGCGAGGTGGGACCGCATAGCTCCTTTCTCGCGAAGGTGACGCGTCAAGGCACGGGTATCGATTCCTTCAATACCTGGAATTCCATGGCGTTTCAGATACGCGTCCAGCGACTCGGAACTTCTCCAGCTTGATGGTGTGCGGCAGAGTTCCTCGACCACAAAACCCCGCACATGGGGGAGGCTGCTTTCACTGTCGAGTGGGTTCACTCCGTAATTTCCAATCAAGGGATAAGTCATGCTGACAATCTGCCCACAGTAGGAGGGATCGGTCAGCACTTCCTGATATCCGGTCATGGATGTGTTGAAACAAATCTCTCCGGAGGAAGAGGCTTCGGCACCAAAGGCCTGGCCTTCAAAGTGAAATCCGTCTTCGAGGGCAAGAATAGCTTTCATATTTAAAAAATTTCAGGCGACGGTTGGCCAGACGACTGCCCATTAGCACCGCGCGGCGGTGAATCTAGAACTTAAGCATCCTGCTGACAAGCCTCCCTTTCACAAACTCACGAGCTTTTTCCTCAAAAATCAGCTGAACTGCGCTGGCAAGGGCCCTTTAGGTATCTTTTCGACATATCCAACCCGGAATTGTCAGCATTTACATTGACCAGACCTCAAGAAAGCGGGAGTCTCCCCTCCCGAAACCCGTCACCCTCGTGATCCCTTCCGACCTCATCTTCATCACCCACTGCCTGGCTACTCTCGCCATGTGCGGGATCGTCTGGTTCGTGCAGATCGTGCACTACCCCCTGATGCATCACGTCGATCAGGAGGACACCTATTTCATTCACAATAGCCGGCGCACGAGACGGATCGTGATGCCCCTGATGCTCCTTGAGTTTACCACAGGGTTTTTACTGATCCTGCGTGACGTCCGACCAGACTACCTTCCGATGGGGGTCGCTGGGGTCGGCATGCTTCTTCTCGCTGGAAGCTGGTTCATCACTTTCCACTATCAGATTCCGCGCCACCAGATCCTCATCCAGACACGCTATAACGGACAGATTGTGAGAGAACTCGTCCGATTCAACTGGATCAGAACGCTGCTCTGGACAATTCGTAGCAGCATCTGCGGGTGGGTTCTCCTGCAAGCACTTCCCTGAAAACAGGAGGCCAGCTTGCACGCGGGCTGGGAGAACACTAGATTTCCGCCAATAGAAAAGGATGTCTGAACAAGCAAAAACCGTCCGCATCGGCCTCGCCGGTCTTGGCACCGTCGGCGGCGGTGTTTTTCAAAACCTCATCCAGAACAAAGAGCTTCTCCATGGGAGACTGGGCATCACTCTTGACGTCACCGCCATCGCCGTCCGCAACCCTGATCGCGATCGCGGCTTCCCGGTCGACCGCCAACTCTTTGTCAACGACTGGAAAGATCTCGTCGCCGACCCGGAGATCGATATCATCATCGAACTTATCGGAGGAACCACGGAAGCGAAAGACCTCGTACTTGCTGCTCTTCGTTCTGGAAAGTCCGTTGTCACCGGCAACAAGGCATTGCTCGCCGAGCATGGGGCAGAAATCTTCAAAGTGGTTGAGGAGACCGGTCAGGCCATTCACTACGAGGCTGCGGTCGCAGGGGGGATCCCCATCATCAAAACCCTACTCGAGTCACTGGTTGGCAATCACATCGTCAGCGCCTACGGAATCATTAATGGCACCTGCAACTACATTCTTACCAGGATGGCCACCGCAGACCTCAGCTACGGAGAAGCACTCAAAGAGGCGATGGACAAAGGCTATGCCGAGGCCGACCCGACCCTCGACATCAATGGCATGGATGCGGCGCACAAAGCCGTTATCATCGCTTCTCTCGCCTACGGGAGCTGGCTCCCGAGCGACTCCATGCATGTCGAGGGGATTGAAGCCGTCGAGCTCATCGACATGCAATTTGCCAGCAAACTGGGATACTCGATCAAACTCCTCTCGGTGATCAAGGGTCACGATGACGGGTCGATCGAAGTGCGCACTCAACCATCCTTGATTCCCCTCGATCACATTCTCGCCTCGGTTCATGGTGTATTTAACGCGATTGCAGTTCACGGAGATATCGTCGGAGAGACCCTTTTCTACGGCAGTGGTGCAGGACAGAACCCCACCTCAAGCTCGGTCATCAGCGACCTGGCAGATGCCGCCATGGCAATCGCGGGAAGCAAACCAAGAAGCTCGTTTGTTCCTCACGGGATCTATGGCAAGCCGGTCGCCATTGAAGATACCACCTCCCGTTACTACCTGCGCCTGGAAGCTGAAGCCCGACCCGGGGTTCTCGCCCAAATCGCGGGACTTCTGGCTGATCACCAGATTGGCATCATCTCAGTCCTCCAGCCCGACGAAGGTCAGGGTCAGGACCCACAGACTGCGCAACTCATTCTTACGCTGCATGAAGCGCGCTACGGGGATGCCGTCGCTGCACGCGACGCAATCGCCCAACTTTCCTGCATTCTCGACAAGCCAGCCCTGTTCAGGATCGAGACCCTCGACCCGCAATAGGTAGGTGGGCGCCGCCAATCACATCCGGCTGTAGCAAGCCACGATCAGGATTCCGACCGCTTCTTCAGAGCTGCCAACGAAATGCCAAGGGTTGCAGCAGCCGCGGAGTCATCGACGGAAACAGCTCGGACATACCGAACTGCTTCTGTTTCCAGGAAATCAAGCAACCCAGTTCCCTCCCTCTCCGCTTGAAGTGCCAGCACAGTCAGCGCTTCCTCGCTTTTCCCTGTTCCCGTGGTTTGTAACGGGATGTCCTGAGGAAGAAGGACGCTCGTATTTGCCAGCGCACAAGCACGATAAAGAGTGTTTTCCAGTTCGCGCACATTCCCGGGCCAGTCGTATGAACAAAGCACCTCTCTGGACGCATCGGTCAATCTGAGAAGAGGCACTCGCTTTTCTACAGCGGCCCGGCGCAGGAAAAAGTCTGCCAGCGCCGGAATATCCTCAACCCGTTCGCGGAGCGGCGGAATGTGAATCCGCACCACATTCAAGCGATAAAAAAGATCCTCTCGAAAGCGCCCGGTCGCTACCTCATCTTCCAGATCTTTGTTGGTCGCCGCAAGCACTCGCACATCGCCGCGCAGCGTTTCGTTGCCTCCTACCCTTGAAAATTCGCCCTCCTGCAAGACCCTCAGTATCTTACTTTGCGTCTGGATTGGCATATCGCCGATCTCGTCGAGGAACAGCGTCCCTCCGTCACACTGTTCAAAGCGGCCCACCCGCTTTGAACTGGCTCCCGTAAAAGCTCCTTTCTCATGGCCAAAAAGTTCTGACTCTAACAGGTTATCCGGTATCGCGGCGCAGTTCATGGCGACAAACTCACGCTTCCCGCGCAGCGAAAACTGGTGAATAGTTCGAGCCACCACCTCTTTACCTGATCCACTTTCCCCAGTGATAAGAACTGGCGCATCCCCTCGAGAGACTCTCCCTACCAGCTTGAAGACCTCCTGCATGGAAGGCGAGCTGCCAATGATGGAGCCTTCCGCCAAAACCAACCCGGAAGAAGGCAAAGAGGCAGGTCCCCGACGAATTTCCTCACGCACCCGCAGAGCCCCCTCTACCGTTCGTTTCAACTCAAAATGGAGCTTCTCTTTCTTAAGAAACTCATGAGCTCCCCACTTCATTGCCTCAATGACGGCATTTGGCGGAGGGAAGGCAGCCATCAGGATGACCAGGGCATGGGGCTGCTGCTGACGAAGCTGACGGAGCATCTCAAGACCTCCCAGAGCATCCGCGCCCATCTCAGCGACGGTGAGATCCGGTTCTTGCTTGAGGCAAAAAGACAATGCTTTCTTCGCATCAGAGAAAGTCCTCACTTCCACATCTGGCGCCGCCAGATGCTTCGCGATCCAATCGAGTAAATCCTCATCTGGATCAATGGCAACAACCCTGAATATTTCTTTCTCCGCTGACATCAATCCTCAAACATGAATCCTAATCGCATGCCGAACTGTCCCGGAATGCGCCCCAGGCGCAGAGCGTGCCCCTCACTCGTGATTCAGGCAAGATATTTCACACCCGAATCACGCGATTGCAGCCTGTCAAAGGAACCCACCATTTTTTACTTCTTGATCGCCCTCGAATAATTCCAACTGTTTTTTGGTTCCCCGGCACCCGCCAGTCACCATCGTCCTGTTCCTACCCTTCGACCGGAATGACCTTGAAGCCGATTCACTTTACTTGCCCCCACTGCAGAGGAAATCTCAGCGTCCCTGCTCACATGGCTGAGGTAAGCGGACCGTGTCCTTATTGCGGCAGGACCATCTCTGCCAACCAAACGCTCCCGACACCCATTGATCAAAACCTCGAAGAAGATTTCTTTTCCGCGCCCCAACTACCACCCGGCGCATCGCTGCCACCTCACGCCTCTGGCACACCTGTCTCGACCCAAAAGCAAGTATACGGGAAAAGCCGCTCCGGGCTGCCACCCAGATTAAAGCCTGCGCCTTCTCCGAAACCAGAGCAGGCGGGCTTACCTGCAACCCCTCTCCCGGCCCCTGCGCATCCGATGGGTTCACAGCCCCCATCTCAAGGAGGCGGAGACACACTCCAATCCGCGCCCAACCCTCCTAAAGCCGCCGCCGCACCACCACTGCCTGATGACTTCCCTGCCCATGGGTTCCCATCTCCTGCCCCGAAACCCTTCCAAGCGCCCGCTGAACAAGCCGCCGCCGCAGCATCGCCCCAACCAGGAGAGGCCAACACTTTGCTTGGCCAGCCCTCTTTTCATCCCCGAGCAACACCTGCCTCTCTCATCGGGACGCAGGCAGCCGGCAACTCAGTAACCCTCCCGGGAGGTCTTCCGAAAACACCAAGCTCTGGACAGAGGGTTTCCGACCCTGCCTCGAAAGAAGAGGCCATCGACCAAACGATCTTCCCAGCCTGGAGTGGGCAGTATCCCGAGAGCTATTCTTCCCGTAATCTTTCCAAGCAACCCAGATCCAAGGCTCTCATCATCAGCCTCTTTCTTAACGCCTGCCTGATCACGGCCACCGTGGCAACTTTCATTTTCTGGAAGAGTGACGAGAAGCCCCCGAGCCATCTTCTTGAGACACTGGAAAGGACGCCATTACCATCGCTTTCTAAGCAGGAAGCGGACCGCCGAGGCGACCCTGCTGCCATCGGATCGGTGTTGAAGAAGGCAAGTCCATTCCCCACCCAACGAAGCGGATCCCCACCGCAAAAAGCCACTTCTGATCAACCTCTTTTGTCCAGAAAATCCGCCTCACGACCAGGAAAAACAGAGGGAAATCCTGATCTCGAGAAGGTTCCCGCGCCATTTCTATCGGAGCCACCCAGCGCCACCAAAAAACCTGCTTCGCCATCTCCCCGCCCAAAGATTTCTTCTAAAGAAGCCTCCCCTGCAAAAACTGTCCCGGATGATGACCAGCTTATCGGCTTCGAATCTCCAAATTTCATCTCAGACATGGCACCCGGCAAGTCTGACGAGGCAACCTTTGTTCCGCCATTACCTGCCCCAGAAACCGTCATGCGTGCTATCAGATATAACGAGGAAAAAGCGCCGCTCTCGCCGAAGCAACCGGCCACCCCGGAGGAAGCGCAAAAACCCCAAGCTATTGCCGTGAGAATTGACCTCAAGGCAATGGATGGAATGTCTGCCAACGATCGAAGTAAGGCTCTTTCGGCTCTGGCCGTCCTCCAGAGATATCTTGCTGCAGAGTCATGGCTAGACCGAATTCCTCTGACATTAAAAGGCTCGATGGAAAAGGCTCGCATCCGTAACTACTACGCGAATCGAGAAACCGAACGCATTAGCCCTCAAAGCATTCACCTGGCCACCGTGGAAACAAAGCTCGACTCCAACCTTCAGTTCGCTATTTTCTCAGTGAGGACAAGCAAAATACCTCGTGGATTCCCGGTGATCGTCGCCGAAGAAAATGGGGAATTTAAAGTCGACTGGAGAATTTTTGCGGAGTTTCACGATGCTCTTCTCGCCAAATTTATTTCTGGCTGGAAAGAGGAACCAGAAAGTTTCCATGTCTACATGCGCCGGAAACACTATCTGGCTAATGACATGCCGGATCTCGACTCCCGCATTAGCTTTTTTATCGAAGCTCCGGTTCCCAACAGTCAAACTTTTGCCTTTGTAGACAGAGAATCAGACATTGCCAGAGAACTCGAAAATGAGATCCCATGGGGCTATCGAGGACATCCTGTCGTCCAATTACAGTGGGCTCGTGGCTCAAATAACCAGCCGTTTATTCGCATCCTGAGCATCCAACGTTATGGATGGAGCGAAGACTGAAAAGGTTGCCTCTTACGCAATCTGAAGCCTTCTTTGATTGTCGTTTCCTTGTTTGCCAGCCAGATCGTCAGTGACTTTTTTTTGCGATGTCACTTCACCTCCTCACGACCGCTTTGATCTCCTCAAAGCGCCAAGCAGAAAAGGTCGACGTTACGGGCCGAATGGGCACCAGAGCATTTCCTTACTCCCGACTCGGAACCGATGACGTCCATGCATTCTTTGCTGGAGATTTGGAGGTAATCTGTCCCAATACGACTCACGAAGAATCACGACTCCCCGACCTTGCGCGTCCATGGCACGGGTCAGTTTTTTCGGGCCGGAAAAATAGCGACCGGGACGTTCCGCATAAAGCGCAAAAATTTCCCCCTTTATCTGAAAAATGAAGAGTTGTCCGTCCTCAGGGATATTTTCCTCGGCGACTTCGCGAAGAAAACCAGGCGCTTTTACCGAGTTCAAGGCAGGAAAAACCGCTGCCCCCACAGAAATAAAGAGGAGAAAGAGGCCCACCCAAAGTCCTCTGAACCATGCTCCTGATACATTGCCACGACTCCATCCACCAGCGCACCGCAACAGCCAACCTGCCGAGGTCAAAGTAATCAGAGCACTCGGCAGTAACCAGGCCACCTGCATCGGGATAGCACCAGGCCGGAGCCAGCCATAGACCGCGACACCGGAGCAACCGATCCCAACCAGACCCAAAAGCAGGACGGTCGCTCGGATTTCCCAGCGTCGCGTTGTTTGCACAAGATGCTCCCAGGCCATCGCGAGAAAGAGTGCCCCTGCAGGGAACGCGACGAGGATATAGAGATCACGCTTGCTGGGAGAAAGGCTGAAAAATACAATCACGCCCAGCACCCAACCGATCAGGCGTCGCCCGGTGCGCCACACCTCACCACCCGTTTTCTTCAGGCTCAGGAAAGCTGCAGGTAAAAACAGTGACCACGGGAGGAGTTCACCGGGATAGCTGAGAAAAAAGAAATAGAACGGGTTTTTATGCCCGAAATCTCCGGCGGCACGTCCCACATTCTGCTTAAAGAGAAGTTCATCGAGATAGCCCTCAGGCGGTCCATTCTTCACCACCAGCAAAAGCCAGAGACCAGGGAGAGCGAGGGCCAGAGGAATGGCCCAGAGCCAGTGCCAGGTGGCTAGACGTCGGCCTTCTCCTGCGGCCAAACTACCCGCGATAAAGGCCACGACTGGAACTAAAAGACCGACAGGGCCCTTAGCCAGAATCGCCAGTCCCATGCAGAAGCAAGCAACCCCCATCCGCCAGGCCACTGCAGCTTGCGGAATTTCCGCACCTCTACCGTCCTCGCCGCGCAGTGGAATGGTAAAAAGCAGGAGCAAGGCCACCATCTCCAGCCCACCAAGGAGCGAATCAATCTGCCCCATGCCTCCTTTTGCCCAGAAGAGAGCACAGGTCATCAAAATAAGCGGAGCCCGCCACGATGCTGCTGCCCCTCCCCATCGCAGGGCCAGCCTGGAGATCGCCCAAAGACTGAGCAGGGCACCGAAAAAACTCGGCAGGCGTGTGGCGATCGGACCGATCCCACCGGTCAGCTTCGATCCAGCAGCAATCAGCCAGAACATCAGAGGAGGCTTGTGCGCGTAGTATTCTCCGTGGCGGTGCGGAACAAGAAACTCGCCCGTCTCAAGCATCTCCCGAGCAATGTAGGCGTAGCGCGCCTCGTCGGGCGCCCACAGGTCTCGTCGAAGATATTCACCTCCCCACAAACAAACAGAGAGCACGACGATCACCCAGATGGGAATCGCTTTTCGGAATGTAGAATCACAGAGAAAAAGCACACCCTTTCATCCTGCGCCTATCGCTCAACCGCCAGCTTTTTTTGCGCCATCACTAACTCGAGTGGAATTCCATTGGCCGGGGACAAGGATCACGGCATGATTAAGCCATGCAAATTGTTGGCTGTCCCCGTGAAATCAAAAAACAAGAAAATCGCGTCGCCCTGACACCATCCGGATCCCGCCAACTCACGCGAAATGGGGTCCGGGTTCTCATCGAAAAAGGAGCTGGGTCCGGAGCCGATTACGAAGACGCGGAATACGAACGTGCGGGAGCCGAAATCGCGCCCGATGCCAGAACTGTTTTTGAGCGCGCCGATGTGGTGATCAAGGTCAAAGAACCACAGCCAAGCGAGATCGCCATGCTTGGCAAAGGGCAGACTCTTTTCACCTACCTCCATCTCGCTGCCAACAAGGACCTGACAGAGACTCTCGTCGCCACCGGAGTCACAGCGATTGCCTACGAAACCATCGAGGTCGGACCACGCCTCCCCCTTCTTGAGCCTATGAGCGAAGTCGCTGGCCGTATGAGCGTTCTCGTCGGCGCCTATTACCTCGCGAAACACGAGGGAGGACGCGGCACTCTGCTCGGGGGGGTTCCCGGCGTTCTCCCCGGCCGTGTCACCATTATCGGCGGCGGCACCTGTGGGGTCAACGCAGCGAAAGTGGCCACCGGGGTCGGAGCCGAAACCACCATCCTCGAGCTCAGCTCCGAAAGGATGACCTGGCTTGACACCGCTATGCCCGCGGCGCGCACCGTTTACTCGAGCGAGGCTGCCCTGCTCGACCTGCTACCCAGCACCGACCTGCTCGTCGGAGCGGTCCTCGTCCCCGGAGCCAGGGCACCAAAGCTCGTCACCCGCGACATGCTCCAGCTCATGCGGCCAGGCACGGTCGCGGTGGACATCGCTGTCGACCAGGGAGGCTGCCTCGAGACAACGCGGCCGACCACCCATGAGAATCCTATTTTTACCGAGGAAGGGGTCATCCATTACTGCGTCGCCAACATGCCCGGCGCCTATGCACGCACCTCAACTCAAGCGCTGACCAACGTGACCCTCCCCTACCTGCAGCTGCTGGCCAGCCACAGCCTTGAGAACGCCTGCGCCCGCCATCCCGAGCTGGTCGGCGGTATCAACTGTATCGATGGCAGGTTGACCTGCCCGGAGGTCGGTGAGGCCCACGGGATCGAGGTCTCCGACCCCGGCATCCCCGCTGTCCCATAAACCACCGAAGAAAACCGAAGCACTGCTTCAAACTTCGGCAGGAACTGCAAAGCCCTCGCGATACTCACGAGCAATGAGAGCAAGCGCCTCAGGAGTGGCCGCATCTCCGATGAAAGTTTCCTTCTCACCGTCGAAATCAAGCACAGGACCGACAGAAATTTTTTCTCTGGCAGGATCAATTTCATTACGATCCAAGTGTTCATGGAAGTCGCTGATTACCTCCCTCCATGGTTGTGAGTCGACTTTAGCTTCTGCAACCGAGCGATCGTAACCTGATTCTTCTCCCAAACGATAGGCGATGTTCCCGAGGTGACACCAGGCGCTGGAGTAATGGATCTGCTCGATTTCTGCTGTGAGATCTTCACGCTTCCGTGTACGCACTGCGGCAATGAAGTTTGCTGCATGTCCACCTCCACCGTCGGCTGAGAAGGAGCGCACTTTTTTGCCCTCCTGATCGTAGATTCCGCCCCCATTGCGTCCGCCAGCATAGTATCCACCCTCCATCTCAACCACCAGGAAGGCCGGAGTCCGGCGGCGCCAGTAAATGTCATCAGCTGCCAGATCTTTCTGCCGAGGGAGGTTGTGAACGTCCATGATAACCGGGACGGAATCAGTCTCCATATACACAAAGTGTGTGTTCGGGGTGTTGCCCGCATCGTCCCACACCAGCCGCCCTCCACCAGACACTACCTTTTTCGGGTAAGCCGTCTGATCTTGAAAGACCAGATTGCGCAAGTCATCGAGAATGTGCGGCCCCCAGTTTCCAAGCTCTCCATTCCCGAGGTTCCAATCCCAATGCCAATCATAATGAAATTTATTCCGCATGATCGGAAGATCCTGAGCTGGGCCGAGCCAAAGATTGTAATCGACTGTCTCAGGAGCAACGAGCGGAGTATCGCGCTTTCCGATGCTCTTGCGCCTCCCGTAGCGGTTGCATCGGGCATACCGAATTGCACCGAACTCACCTCCGTGAATCGCTTCCCGCAACTCTTCCCAGTGCCCGTTGGAGCGCTGCTGGGTTCCTCCTTGAACCATGCGATCATACTTATGCGCAGCCTCCACCAGCTTGCGCCCTTCCCAGATGTTATGCGATACCGGCTTCTCTACGTAGACATCTTTTCCTGCCTGACAGGCCCAGATCCCCGCCAAAGCATGCCACTGGTTAGCGGTTGAGATAACCACGGCGTCGATCTCGGGGTCATCCAGAACATCGCGCATATCCTGACTCGATTTCACGTTAGGAAATGCTGCCTTGCCTTTCCTGATCTTTGCCGAATCGCAATCACAGAGATACGCAATCTCCACCCCGGGCACATTGGAAAACCACCGCGCAGATCCCATCCCGCGCGCGCCCAGACCGATAATACCGACGCGAATCCGATCGTTGGCACCAAGAATCTTCGAAGCGGAGAGCGCAGATGTGGCTAATACAGCATTACGAAGAAAGGAACGGCGTGTAACGTGATGCCTCGTCATAGATGAAAAAACGAGTTTAGCAGGAGTTTTCTTTCTTTTTTATTTTACTCCCGCAAGAGGACACCGAGATGGCCTAGGAGGAGCACTCCATGAAGGACCAGAAGAAGATAAAGCGGACGCCTGCCGGCAGCGGGACTCTGCCGGGCGGGAAGGGCAAGAGCGAGGAGGAAGGCGATGACAAACCACGCAAGAAAGTTCGAGAGCGGCGGGTAGCGCGGCGGCAACTCCAGGTCAGGATACCAGACCCAGTAACCTCGAAGCTTCCAGGCAATCGGTTCAAGGTTGAGATCAGTGACCAGAGCTATCGTGGCAACTGCCAAAGCACGAACCCCGCGCCCTGCTCGCGGAGCCAGGCTCCGAACCGCAGCACCGCCACTCGCCACCACCACAAACCAGGCAAAGGGAATGGCAAGCGGAAGGGTGCCGAAAAGGCGCAACCCGTATCGATCCGTATAGCTGTAATCGCCAAAGGGAAAACCTGTAAGCACACCGACGGTTTCAATCATACCTGTCACTCCGCCGATGAAAAGCAGCTGCCACCAGGTCACCGATTCTCCCCAGGCTGGAACAAGGAAAGCAAACAAGGCGGCGGCGGCCAGGAACATCCAGACCGCATCTGCATGGCGGTCAAAAATATCAAGAAAAAAGAAGATCTGCGGTTTCGCTTCAGCATCCACGATATCGGTAGCCGACACCCCCAGAAACATCACCAGCCCACCAATCCCACTCCAGACGACAAAAATCAGCCAGAGTCGGCGCGCCACCGGGGACAGATTGGAACCACTTATGGGATCAACTTTGGCCATGGTAGCATTCAAGAATTCGGCGACTGGCGATGCGCGCACCCAACATGGCAAGTGGAATGCCACCGCCTGGATGGGTTGTCCCGCCGACAAAATAAATTCCGGGCAGCGCACGATGCTCCATGGGAGGACGCCGAAAAGATGAGGTCACCCCGTGCGATGCATAACCATACAAAGACCCCCCGAAGCTCAAATGCCGACTCTCGAAATCATCCGGCGTGATCGTTCGGCTCACTGCAATCTCCTTGGAGATATCACAGCCAAGATGCTCGCTGATTCTCTTGATAATCTTCTCTCTGTAAGCAGTCGCCCTGCCACCACTCCAGGATTCTTTCAGTCCCTCAGGATCCACCGACGGGACATTAACCAGGACGAACCAGTTCTCTCCGCCGGACGGGGCGTGGGAGGGGTCTTCGCGACTTGTGATAGAGATATAAATGGTGGGATCGGCCGCCGGTTCCCCTGCCTTGAAAAGCTGGCTGAATTCATGGGCATAATCATCAGAAAAGAGAATGTTGTGGTGCTCCAGCTCAGGAAAACTGCGCCTCATTCCAAGGAGCAGCACAAAGCCAGAGAGTGATATATCTGAATTCGCACGGGGATGGCCTGCCGTCTCACCCTCGCTGGCAAGGAGCCGTCCGAACCACCCCCGAGAGGCTGTGAGCACATCCTGGTTACAAACCACCACATCAAAGGCCTCCTCTGCGAGATCCGCGGAACTCTCAGTCTCTTTTATCGCGAGAAGATACTTTTTCCCGTCTCGACAAATCTCTACCACTTCTCTCTCAGTCTGAATCTCCGCGCCCGCACGGACTGCCAGTTCCTCCACCGCCCGGGGAATTTCTATCAAACCACCTTTCACATACCAGCCGCCAAATCGATACTGCACATAGGGAATGATGTTAAATGCGGAAGGCGCCTGGTATGGCGAGGAACCGTTGTAGGTCGCAAAGCGATAAAAAATCTGCCGGAGATGGGGGTCAGCGATGAGGGAATCTACCTTCTGCGCCAAAGTCTTCATTGAAGCAATTTTCGGAAAATGCCGGAGGCGAGCCAAAGACCTCGGCTGCAGAAGAAGCCGCCACGAATCCTCAAGACGATTGTGCAGGAAGGCTTCAGCCGAAAGATCGTAAAGCCCCTTCGCATAGCGCAGAAAATCTGCCAATTCGGCAGTTTGCCAGAAACCTTCATCCTCGTCGACGACGGTTCCATCCCGCCAACGATAGCGACAGGTAATCGGTAACTTTACCAGCTCGAGGTCGTCCTCCAATCGGCCCCCACATGCCTGCCAGACTTCTTCGAGAACATACGGCATAGTGAGCAAGGACGGCCCTGTGTCCCAGGCGTAGCCGGCATGCTTTTCCCATCCGAGCTTTCCCCCCGCTCTCGCGTTCTTTTCAAAAACGACAACCCGACACCCTGCTGAGGCAAGGAGAGCAGCCGAAGAAAGGCCTCCGATCCCACCCCCCACCACAGCGACGCGCGGGGGGCCAGAAAGAGATTTTCGGTTAGATGAAAAAACCATAGGCACCGCAAAACGGTTCAGAAAGTCGAGAGACCCTTCACCAACTTTGTAACCACGTCACCCACGGATCATCAGCGCACCCTGCATGAGGCCTCGTCGGCTTCACCCTGATCGGGCCGCCGAGCTCTCCTCCGGTCCCAGCCGCAGTTCAATCCTTTCAATGGCCCATCGCGCGTGCTCAGCCACCAGCTCACCCTCCCGCTCTGCGGCCGCCTTTAGTGCTGGGAGATCTTCGTAATCACCGACATTGCCAAGAGCCACACAAACGTTCCGAAGCATGCGCTCACGTTTAATTCTCTTGATCGGCGACTTTTTAAAGAGACGACGAAACGCCTCGTCATCGAGAGCAAGATATTCACGCAGCCCCATAGAAAAGACGCGATCTCTCGCCTGAAATGCGAGTTCCTGCGAATCCTTGGCAAATCGATTCCACGGACACACTTCCAGACAGTCATCGCATCCGTAAATTCTGTCTCCCATCGCCACCCGAAACTCCTCCGGTATCGCTCCCGGGTGTTCGATCGTCAGGTAAGAGATACACCGACGCGCGTCTAAGACATGTGGAGCCGTGATCGCCCGGGTCGGACAGGCGTCGATACATCTAGTGCAGCTTCCACAGCGATCGGGCTGCCTGGCATCAGGAGCAATCTCCAGGTCGGTCAGAATGGTTCCCAGAAAAAACCAGGTGCCCAGCTTCTGGTGGATCTGCACAGTACTTTTTCCGCTCCAGCCCAAACCCGCCTCGTTCGCAAAATCCCTCTCAAGCACCGGCCCGGTATCCACGTAACAACGTTGACGCCCACCAATCGCATCGATGTAGTCTCCCATGTCCCGGAGCCTTGGCTCAATCACATCATGGTAGTCGTTGTTGTATGCGTAGCGAGCTATCCTGCCGGACTTTATTCCCTCCACTGCCGGCACCTCTTTCGGCAGGTAGTTCAGAGCGACTACAATCACCGATCGGGCACCCGGAACGACCTCCTCCGGATCACAACGCCGGTCGGGATCCCGCGCCATCCACGCCATCTCACCATGCTTCCCATCAGCCAACCACCCGCGAAATGCATCGGCGTGGGGAGCCTCCTCTGCACGCGCGATTCGACACGCATCAAATCCAACTTCGCGGGCAAGAAAACGAATGTTTTCCCGCAAGCCTTCTGGCGATTCTGGCCGCGGTAGTTCCATCCTTTTAACCCTCAGGATTACCAGCACGGTGGACCCTGACGCTCTCAGCAACCCCATAAGCAACATCTCCAACGGACAGCCCGTCTGTCTCGATTCGAAGCTCTGCCAGAGCTTCATAAATAGGTCGGCGTTCCGTCAACATTCGGCTGACTTCCTCTTCCACGTTGTCTCCGCGAAGCAGTGGCCGATTTTGATTCCCAGCAACGCGATGGAGAATCGCCTCGCGCGTAGCATCGAGCCAAACAACGAGTCCCATCGTCTCCATCAACCTGCGGTTTTCATCTCTTACCGGCAGCCCACCGCCTGTGGAAATCACCAGATTCTTCTCACCTGCCAACATTTGAAGTATTCTGGCCTCCCGTTCGCGAAAAGCAGCTTCTCCCTCTTCCTCAAAAATTTGAGAAACCTCTCGCCCTCCGGCTGCTCGAATCACTTCCTCATCGGTATCGACAAAACGAAACCCGAGCATTCTCGCCAGTTCCCTCCCTACGGAGGTTTTGCCGCTGCCCATAAATCCGATCATCAGCACATTGTTACCCTTCACGACCTCTCCCATAGAAGAAAACTCTAGAGGTTGAAGCACCGTGACGCCATGCAAGACTTCAAGGTTCTAAGATGACGGAGATACTTTCCACAGATACCCCAGAAAACCTGCGCCATGCAGTAGAGCGAGCGCTTGCGACGCTTGCCGCTGATGATGTTGTCGCCCTGCCAACTGAAACCGTCTACGGCCTGGCTGCGAACGCCACCTCCGAGAAGGCACTCAAGCGGATTTTTGAAGCAAAAGCACGACCCGTCACCGACCCGCTCATCATCCATCTCCCCACTCGGGAGAGCTTGTCTGACTATGTCGATGTGCCCGAGGAGATTTCTGAAACTATTGACCTCCTCACCCGTAGGCTTTGGCCTGGGCCCCTCACTCTCATTCTCCCTAAACGATCCGCAATTCCTGATCTCGCCACTGCGGGCTCACCCAACGTCGCCGTCCGAATGAGCTCGAATCGAGTCTTTAGGCAAGTGATCAAAACCTTCGGCAAACCACTGGCCGCACCGAGCGCGAATCGCTTCGGGCGTGTCAGCACCACTTCCGCTACCGCTGTGATGGAAGAACTCGCGGGATACATCCCCCTTATCCTCGACGATGGCGGGAGTCACTTCGGGATGGAGTCGACGATCGTTCGCGTCACAAACGAGAGAAAAACCGGCAAGCCCGAGCTCCGCGTGCTCCGACCGGGAGCTCTCACCAAGGAAGACCTTCGCCCATTTGGCCGGGTTTATTTTGATCACGGCTTCCAAAAAACAAAATCGAATGAAGCAGCTGAAAGCCCGGGCACGCTCGAAAGCCACTACGCACCCGCCACCCCGCTCCGAGTCCTTGATAAGCCCGAAGACTTTCATCCCAGCGACGACAAAACCTATGCTTTGATAAGTTATCGCGGGCAGGAAACTGACGGTTTTCTCCCACTTCATGAATGGCAAAATGTTATTGTCCTGAGCCCAGGATCAGGCAAACTTCCGGAGGCCGCCGTTCGCTTCTACTTTGCACTTCGCCAGGCTGACACCTGCTCAGTCGATGAAATCATTGTCGAACCAATACCCGACCGAGGGCTGGGGAAAGCCATGAACGACCGCTTACGCCGAGCGGCAACTCAGCCTCCCTCCGAAAAAGCCAAAGCCACCTGACAATTCCAGCTTCACAAGCACCCCTGAACAGTTAACTTACTTCAGTTCCCAAGAAGCTTCTCATTCCCGCACTGAGAAGTGCACTTCTTAAGATTTTACGTCTACTTATTCGCAGAAAAAAAGAATGCGGTCCTTTCTCGCCTGAAGAAGTGATCAAACAGCTTTATGAGGGACTTATCTAATGGAAAGATGCTATCCGAGAAGTTGACGCAAGCTCCTGGTCGAGCATGTCAGAACCATTTAATCTGGAAGAGCTCTAGTCAAAATTCCGAGCGCTGCGATCTCGAACCTCACAAGATTCTCCCCTATCCTAAAAGGCCTCCAATAGATCCTCAAGACGGCATTCTGATCGGTCTCTTGCAGAATCATCAAGGATAGAAGGACCAACAAAGATTTCTATGGTACCCGAAGAAGAGCCCACATTGAGGGACGAGATTATCTCCACCTTCCTCTCCGTCCTCACGGGTCTCCTCGTGCTGGTTGGTCTCTTCGTGTTCACTCCGACCTGGGACTCCATAACAAATCGATTTAAAAAAGAAAAAATAGCCCGATCGGATACCCCGGTCACTCCAACCCAGGAACACACAAAGAGCTCTCCTGGAGGGCCACCTGAAGAAAAGTTATCATCTCGGGAGGCGCCTGTTGAGAAGCCATCTGTTGAAAGAGCTCTGATCGAGGAACCCCCATCTGAAAAGCCTCTCGTTACACAGCAACCCATGGTGGAGGCGCCTGTTAAGATGGCTCCTATTGAGGAGACGCCTGTTAAAAAGACCCCCGTCGAGAAAGCACCTGTCGAATCCATAGCCCAGAAGGAACCGCTGTTCCTGCGCTCCGTTGATCAACTCCATCCGAAGGCTGCCGCCCTGTTCCGATCGCTTGTGGAAATCCACGCCACGTCTGACAATCAGTCGATTTTTGGAGCGCGCCAGGAAGACGCCGCCATGGAAAACCGGGCTACCTTGCGCAGGCGCGTCGGTTTCGGACACGGTGCCACCAGAGTCGATGAGGCTACAGTCGGCCAACTCGCCAGACTGGCCAAAAGCCTCGGCAAGCGTGTTGGAGGCTTCCTTGTCGTCGGCTATGCGGACACCACCGGAACCGCTGAACAGAACCGAGCGATCTCAGAAAAACGTGCCCTCAGTGTCGCGCACGCCATGACCGATTCCTACCCAGGGCCGCTCTCCCTTCAAGCCACCTACCTCGGTTCCACCGACAAGTTCGACAGCAAAAACCTCAGCAAAAACAGAATCGTTGAAATCTGGTCCTTTGAGGGCGCTCCTGCTGAGGAAGCGCCCATCGAGGAGACATCCGTGGTAGAGGAGCCTGTCGTCGAGGAACCCGTGATAGAGGAGCCCGTAGTGGTGGAAACACCCGTGGTGGTGGAACCCGTGGTGGTGGAACCCGTGGTGGTGGAACCCGTCGTGGTGGAAACACCCGTGGTGGCGGAACCCGTGGTGGTAGAGCCCGTGGTAGAGGAGCCTGTCGTCGAAGAACCCGTGGTGGAAACACCCGTGGTGGTGGAACCCGTGGTGGTGGAACCCGTGGTAGAGGAACCCGTGGTGGTGGAAACACCCGTGGTGGTGGAACCCGTGATGGCGGAAACACCCGTGGTGGTGGAACCCGTGGTGGCGGAACCCGTGGTAGAGGAGCCGGTGGTAGAGGAGCCCGTGGTGGTAGAGCCCGTGGTGGTAGAGCCCGTGGTGGTAGAGCCCGTGGTGGTAGAGCCCGTGGTGGCGGAAACACCCGTGGTGGTGGAACCCGTGGTGGTGGAACCCGTGGTAGAGGAGCCCGTGGTAGAGGAGCCCGTGGTGGTGGAACCCGTGGTGGTGGAACCCGTCGTGGTGGAAACACCCGTGGTGGCGGAACCCGTGGTGGTAGAGTCCGTGGTAGAGGAGCCTGTCGTCGAGGAACCCGTGATAGAGGAGCCCGTCGTGGTGGAAACACCCGTGGTGGAGGAACCCGTGGTAGAGGAACCCGTGATAGAGGAGCCCGTCGTGGTGGAGGAACCCGTGGTGGAGGAGCCCGATGGTGGAGGAACCCGTGGTGGAGGAACCCGTGGTAGAAGAGGAACCTGTCGTCGAGGAGCCGGTGGTGGTAGTGGCACCCGCCGAAAAACCTGCCGAAGCCGAAACCCAGAAAGAGCAGCTGTTCCTGCGCTCCGCCGCGCAACTCCAGCCAAAGGCTGCAGCGCTGTTCCGATCGCTCCTCAAAATCCATGCCACCCCCCAACGCGGGCATCAGCTTTGGCGAACGCCAGGAGAAAGTCGCCATACAAAACCGCGCCACCTTGCGCAGACGCGTCGGTTTCGGACACGGCGCCACTGGAGTCGATGACATCACCGCCAGCCAACTCGCACAACTCGCCAAAAGCCTCGGCAAACGCGTCGACGGCTTCCTTGTCGTCGGCTACGCAGACACCACCGGAACTTCTGAACAAAACCGAGCCATCTCAGAAAAACGCGCCTCCAGTGTGGTGCGCGCCATGACCGATTCCTACCCGGGGACGCTTTCTCTTCAGGCCACCTACCTCGGTTCCACCGAGAAGTTCGACAGCCAAAACCTCAGCAAAAACAGAATCGTCGAAATCTGGTCCTTTGAGGGCGCTCCTGCTGAGGAAGAACCGGTCGAGGAGACATCCGTGGTAGAGGAGCCG